>NZ_JAKSYD010000233.1 GCF_022829605.1 Methylobacterium sp. E-065
GCGTCGAAGGCGTAGCCGGCGTTGATACCGAAGTAGGCGCCCGACCAGGTGAACACCGGCACGGGGGTGAACACGGGCGGCGGGGCGGCGCGACGCGGCAGGTCGGCGGCCGAGGCGGCGCCGGTCAGGAGAGCCGTGGCGGCGCTGGCGAGAAGAAACTTCTTGATCATCTGGTCCTCTGTCTCCCGTTGGACGGGATGTGTGCGGGGCGACAAGAACGTCAGGACGCGTTCGGGCGATAGTGCAGGGATGCAACAGCCCCGGCGCAGGCCCGGAAACGCGCCGCCGAAAGGTGCGCTGGAGCACATCATGGCGTAGGCTGGATTGAACGAGGCGGAGATATTGAGGGATCTCTGTCGCCGTCGGGACGCTTTATACCCTGTTAGTATCTTGGATCGGTGGATCTTCTGCCCATACGGTTTCAATGTCCGGTCCCTAGGCCTGTGCGCCCATCGAATCCTATTAAAAGTTGTGCTTTGCGATGTTGATGACACGCCTTTCGCGAAAGTCCTGAGGTGTCGTCAGAGATCGAAGCCGGGCACCAACCCGGACCTGTCCGGCATCGCTGAGGCGCATTTCCGCCCGGAAACGGGACTGGCGTTGGCCATCGGCTCGCTGGAGATCGCTGCCTCGCTGGAGGAGGTCGTGTCCATTCTTCGGCGGACCGCGCGGGAGATCGTCGGCTCCGACGGGATCGCGGTGGTCCTGCGCCAGGCGACACCGTCTTCTATGTGGCGGAGGACGCGATCGAGCCGCTTTGGCGCGGGCGCCGGTTTCCGCTGACCCACTGCATCTCGGGCTGGTCCATCCTGAACGGTCAGACCGTGATCGTGCCGGACATCGAGTTCGATCCACGCGTTCCGGTGGCGGTCTATCGCACCACCTCGATGCGCAGCCTCGTCATCGTCCCGATCGGCGTTCCCGAGCCGGTGGCCGCGCTGGGTGCCTACTGGTGCGCGTCCGTCATCCCGGACTACGCGACCGTCTACCGGCTGGAGGCCCTGGCTCATCGGGCCGCGGCCGCCCTTGAGCGGGTACGGCTTCTGTCCGAGGCGATCGGGGCCTGGCCCTGGGCTAAACCCTCCGGTTCCTGACGACCAAGGCCGCCGCCAGGCGTGTCGACCGCCCCCGGCCGTATGGATCGTTCGGCCGTCCCGGTTGTTCCTCGCTTCCACGACCCCGTAGGAAGTTCCACGTCCTCCATGAAGCGCTTCGTCCTCGTCGGCACTTTCTCTGCTTTGCTGATCGCCATCGTCCTCATCGCGGCCACGTGGTCGAAGGTCACGCCCATCAACCCGGCCGTGGCGCCCGACACCTCATCCACGCCCAATCCGACCGGTCAGCGGAAATGAGGCTCGGCGTCGGCGGGCGTGAAGCCTGACCGGCGGCGTAATCCGGTCCGCGGCCGGACGCACTGTTGGCCTTCCGGGAACATGCGTTGCGCTGAGGCCTTGAACCGTCACCGGTTGCTCGGTGGGTCGTCAGGAGGGGCGCATGGGACAGGATGTCGACGCGGCACGCGAAGCCTTCGGGTCTGTGCCCCCGGCGCGGCCCGCGCGACCCGCGGGAGAGACCGATCCGACGGCGGGCGGCAGCGGACCCCACGCCCCGGGCGCCGCCGTTCCGGACGCCCAGGCGGTGCCCGAGACCGGCGGCTACGACACCCGGCCGCCCCTGCCCATGCCGGACAACCGCAAGGGCGGCCACGGCGCCGGCTGAGCCATCCCGGCGCGTCCGCCGCAACGATGTCCCGGAACAATCCGGCTGGAATGCAAGTAGAACATTTGTAGGAATCTGCAAGTTTCAGCCGATCTATCAAATAATCTCGCTAAATCATCCGATTTCGGAACGTCGTGCTCCACTGAAGGATTGATGGTTCCGAAACCACAACGGAGTCCATCATGCGTATCCCTCTCGCCCTTGTCCTCGCGACCGTGCTCGGATCGAGTGCCGTCGCTCAGA
>NZ_JAKSYD010000237.1 GCF_022829605.1 Methylobacterium sp. E-065
CCTGAGCCGCGCGCAATCCCGACCCGTCGAGGCCCGGCCCCGCAGGCCAGGACGCGGCCAGCGCCGGGCCGCCCCCGAGGCGGTCGGCGAGATGCCTACGGGCACCGGGTTGGAATCCGACGGGGTGGTGCCCCCGATTACCCCCGAATTGGCGGGGCTCACGAAGACCGGCGCCCCCAAGCCCCCCCGCAGAAACCCGCCGGCCCCCCCCCCTGGCGGCATGCGCCTGCCCATCCGTGCGTGAACCGCCCCGCGGGCCAAAGCCCGAAAGGTCGTCGTTGATCCGCCTGCACTGAACCTC
>NZ_JAKSYD010000246.1 GCF_022829605.1 Methylobacterium sp. E-065
TGCTGCGGTACGTGCAGGTGGAGTTCGTGCAGGTGCGCCAGACCGCCTACGTCAACGCCACCTACACGATCGAGACCCGCCTCGCGCGCTGGCTACTGATGTGCCACGACCGGGTGGACGGCGACGAACTGCGGGTCAAGCACGAGTTCCTATCGATGATGCTCGGCGTTCAGCGCTCTGGCGTGACGCTGGCGTTGCAGAACCTGGAAGGCGGCCGCTGCATCCAGGCTCGGCGCGGGCGCATCACGGTGCTCGACCGCGAGCTTCTGGAGACGGTGGCCGATGGCAGCTACGGCCCGCCCGAGGCCGAGTACGCGCGGTTGATCGAGGGTGCCTGATGCCGCGCTACTTCCTCAACCTGCACTACGGCCGGGACAAGCTGGCGATCGATCCGGAGGGCGAGGAGCTACCCCATCTGGACGCGGCGCGGTCACGAGCGCTGGAGGCGGCGCGGGATCTGATCGCGCGTACACGCTCGTACAGCGTGCGGGACTGGTTCACCTGCACCTTCGAGATCGTGGACACGGCGGGACACTCAGTGCTCACCGTGCCGTTCAGCGACACAGTTCCGGATGTGGAGGACAGCAACGCCGAGGATGAAGCTGTTTCGACGTGACGAGCCTGCCTCTCACCGATGCGTCGTGCTCTCGAACTTGCGAAGTGAGGATCGAGAGCGGATGGCGACCAGTCAGCCTCGACGAGGCGGTGAGCCGCTATGCGACGGCCGTGAAGCGCTGTCCGGCCTGCCACGGTCGCGTGTCGATCAACGGCTCCTACAGCGGTCCCGGCTTCGGCAAGTCGATGACGCACCGGAGAGCCCACGGTGGCTGCCCGCTCAAGCCTGATACCTACTCCGGCATGCCATCGCTGCATCCGCTGGCGATCTCCTGAAGCCGCTCGGCCCTACCGTCAGATCTGATCATGGACCTAGCAACAGGTGTGCGCTCAGCGCTGCGAGAAACAGCTACGGGGCGCAGAAAGGGGCCATGTGGCCAGAAGCGGGATTGTCATACGGGTCAAGTCGTTTCGACCAGCCATCGCGCTGAGAGGTTCAGGGAGGCCGTGAACAGGTAGCGGCCGAAATCGTCCCGCATCTGCACCGAAACCATGTGGCTCCCGCGTGTACCTATCTCATCGCGGGCGATGTCCGGCAGGGTTCTGATCGCCGCATCACGTGCAGCGTGCGCGTTGAGAAATTCCGTTCCCGTGTCGTCGATCGTTGAGACACCATTTGTGATGTCGAAGAAGAAGCGGGGCATGTTGATCTCCTGCCCCCCACAACCGGTGATAGCAGCGGCGCAAATGCATCGCCTCAACATGGATCACAGATCTGTGTTCGGAGTGCCGACCGTGTCAGACACGCAGCAAAGGCGTGAGGCGAGACGCGAGTTCGCAGCGTGGTAAACTCCTGGGCGATTGCGAAGCTGAGCGATCGACCCGAAACTAGGCCTCCGGCATGGGGATGTTAGGTCCATCCTCGGATGGTGTTCCATCATAGCCCTCCAACCACGCATTTCGCTCAGCCGAGCCTGTAGGATAGGGGCACGCATCCTTTGGTTGACCGATCGCACGCGCATGAGCGCCCTCAGCAATCGGTTCGAGCCCTACCGGCAGGCGCGTGTCCATGAGGGCTCCTCAATCTGCCAGACGTCGCGCGTGCCGCCACGTCGCGATCGCGCTTTTCCTCGCCTCGAAGGTCGTGCGTAACTGCGTTCCCGGGTTGCCTTGATGGTCGACTCCGAAGCCGTAGAGCAGCACGGCGTCCGGCCCGAAGGCCTGTTGCATCTCGGCGCGCCAAAGGCGGTCCGCGACGGCTAGAGCGTTCTCAGTCTTAGCTAGGCGCTCAATGTCCATAGTGGACGTCCCTAGCGTATTGCCTGTCGCCACAACGCTCAGCCTACTTCAGAGGTTCAGCGTGACCTTATCGACCGCTTTGATCAGGGGCCGCGCAGGACGGCCGCCCAGACGGACCACGTGCGGCGAACGGCGAGAGCCGCCGCCACCGCGTAGCAGCAGACCAAGAGCGTCGCTCCGGTCAGCGGCACCCAGTTCGGTGCATGCTCAAAGATGGAGAGGGCCAGCCCTCCCAGGAGGGCTAAGCCACCAGCCATGATGAGGCTGGCAGTTCTCCAAGCCCAGCGATCCTTCTTCTCCTGCGCATGGCCCTCATTGGGCATGTCGCACCCTCGGTGCTTCTCACGGTGACACGCAGGAAGTCGCTAGCTCCCGATCCGTCAGATCAGGGTGCCAGGACCGATCGGATCCCCCGGCACCAAGTCTGGTCCGACCGGGTCGCCGGGTACTGGATCGTTGGGCGGTTGTGGCATCGGCGGGTCGCCGGGCATGGGTTCGGCCGGCGGTGGCTCACCGGGAGGGGGTAGGTCGGGTCCGCCCGGATCGGGAACGCCAGGGCTAGCCATCATTCGGCATCTCCGTCACCGCAGGGGATTATAGTCAATCTTGCCGCCGGAAGCGCGGTTCCGGCCCTGGTCGGCCGGCGCTCAGATCGGCCATTCGGATCCGACCTACGATCATGGCCGCTGCCTTGGTTGCGTAAGGATAGGCCGATTGCTCGGAGAAAAGGCCATCTGAGGACGACACGATCCAGCGGAAGCACCCAGGGTAAGAAGGACAGGGCACCGCCGCGAGCCTGTAGCTGCGGGACAAGGCGTCGGCCTCATTGATCAGGCAGAGCGGTAGATGGTGGAAGGGCTCACAACAGGAGCCCTCCCAACGCTGGCGGTGAGTGCCTTACATGCGATGCATCATCCGCTTCTTCATCATGTGACGGCGCATCATCCGCTTATGCATCATGCGCTTCTTCATCATCATGCGGTCGCCACGCATCATCTGCACCTGCGTGATGCCCGATTGGTCGACCTGTAGGCTGTTGACGGACATCGGAGCTGCCACGGCGGAACCGGCGCCGAGGGCTAAGCCGCCGAGCAAGGTAGCAGCCGCTAGAGTCAGCATCATCTTCTTCATGCGAGATCCCCTTCAAAGAACGGACTTCCCGTCCGCACTGCTCGGGCAAGCCTGGAAATCTTTCGCAAGTTCCTAAAAGAGCAGGGTTTTTCGCTGTTGGGCGACAGTCCGGAATAAGCCAAAACTTTCTTCTACGGCCTCGATCTAGAGAAAGTTTCAGGCAACAGGTGAAATTTGTGCTGATGAAAGAAATATTTCGACGGATGTAGGTTTTGCCGTAATTTTATAATCTACATTATATTCAAGCTTTACCGCCACGTTGCAGCTTCCGTCCCACGCCACGGTGTGGATGCAATTTGGGAGGGGCCCTGTGACCAGACCAGCCAGTTCGAATCACGAGACCGAGTGTGGATCTGCGGTGCGCGCGCGCCGCCGGTTCCTCAAGTCAGCCGGCATCCTCGTCGCATCGACCGCCTTTCTGGAACTGAACCTCAGCCAGGCGTTCGCCCAGCGCGGCGCCACGCTCGCTGGCGGTACGGTTGACCTCGGCCAGGGCGACTTCGCCGTGTTGAACTACGCCTATGCCCTGGAGCAGCTGGAGGCTGCCTTCTACACCCAGGTGCTGCAGCAGCCCTACCGGGGCTTCAACCCCTCTGACGAGCAGAGCCTTACTGGCATCCAGAGCCACGAGGTCGCCCACCGCGAGTTCTTCCGCTCCGCGCTCGGCGGCAATGCAATCCCGGACCTGCAGGTCGACTTCGGACGGGTCAACTTCGCCAGCCGCCAGAGTGTGCTCGGCACTGCCCGCACCTTCGAGGATCTCGGGGTGGCCGCCTATAACGGCGCCGGTCAGCTCCTGCGCAACCCCGACTTCTTGGCCAAAGCCGGCTCAATCGTCTCGGTCGAGGCACGCCATGCTGCCACGATCCGTGACATGCTCAACCCCTACAGCGCATCGTTCGCCGGCAACGACATCGTCGACGGCAACGGCCTCGATCGCGCGCTCGTGCCCTCGCAGGTGCTGCCCAAGGTGGTGCCGTTCGTCCTCACCCCCGTCAGTGCGAGCCAGCTGCCGTGATCGCCCAGCCGACACTCGCCGCCGCCACAGAGGACGCCGCCATGACTGTATCCATGTCCGCAGCTCCCACGCTGATCGGGACCCTCGACCCCGATCTCGCCGCCCGGATGACGTCACGCCGGGACCTATTCAGCCGCGCCGCCGGTACGCTCGGGGCGCTCGCCAGCGCACCAACGTTGCTGGCGGTTGCTTCCACCGAGGTCTTCGCCCAGGGCCTGCCGGGGCAAGTCGTCGACGTGCTCCGTTTCGCCCTCACCCTGGAGTACCTGGAAGCGGAGTTCTACCGCACCGCGCTGGCCACGCCTCGCCTAATCCCGGCACGCTATCGAGCCGTGTTCACGCAGCTCGCCCGGCACGAGGCCGAGCACGTGCGGCTGCTGCAGGGCGCGCTCGGCGGTGCCGCCATCCCGCCGCCGGCTTTCGACTTCACGGCCAAGGGCAAGTACCCGGACGTGTTCGCGAACTTCGACACGTTCACGACGCTGTCGAGCACGTTCGAGGATCTCGGCGTGGCGGCGTACAAGGGGCAGGCCGGCAACCTGCAGGGAACGCCGGTGCTGACGACAGCGCTGCAGATCCATTCCGTCGAGGCGCGACACGCCGCCGAGGTGCGGCGGGTGCGCGGCTTCGTCGGTTGGGATGGAGCCTTCGACGCGCCGCTTACCAAAGCGGCGGTGCTGGCTGCTGCTGCGCCTTTCTTGGCCGGAGGCGCCTGAAGGCACCACACGCCGGTGGCACGGCATCAACCGCGCCTCTCGCCTCTACTCGGGGATGAGTTTGCCCGTGTAGACCACCGGCCCGGTCGGCTGCCCGGTTGGGGAGCCGCCAGGCGGCTCGACCGAGACAGCGATCGCGCCGTCCGGCGATGCCCCTGGCGGCAGCTTCACCCGGCTCGGAGTGGCGCCTACAAGGCCGAGTGGCTTCGGTCCCGCAGCGCCGACATACCAAAGCTGCAAGTTCCGGCCAGCAGGAGCTTCGGCACCGACCGGCCGCACCTGCGCTGTGCCGGTGTGGGTATCAACGCGCACGATCAGCGCCGGTAGCGCCCCGCCGCCCTGCACCACCGCGAGGTAGCGGCCGCGCTCCGGCTCCTGACGCAATCCTACCGCCACGAACAGCGCGAGCCCAGCCGCCAGCAGCCCGGCTCCGGCCGCCGTAATCCGCCAGCGCCGCACCTGCCTGCGCAAGGCGGCAAGCTGATCCGATGGTCCGGGGAGAGGGCCGGGTAAGGATTGAAGCAATGCCGCGCGTACTCGCGGCGACGGCGCGACGGGCGGGACAGCATCGAGCAGCGGTGCCAGCCGCCGCTCCCAGTCCCGCACCCGGATCGCCGTGCCGAGATCGACGGCGATTTCCCGTTCCATCTCCGCCCGCTCCAGCGTGTCGAGCGTGCCAAGCGCGTACTCGGCGGCGCGCAGGTCAGGATCCGGTCCAGGATCAGGATTGCCTGGGCCGCTCACGCTACCGTCTCCAAGCAAGTCCGCAGGGACGCGAGCGCCCGGTGTAACCACGTCTTGATCGTGTTGACGGGTCTGTTGTGGCGCAGGGCGAGTTCCTCCCTGGAATGCCCCTCGCAGTAGGCTAGCACCACGCAATCACGGTGCATCGGCTCGAGCTGGCTTAGGCAGGTGCTAAGCGCGTCCCGGTACATGAACGCCGTCGCGTCGTCGTGCGGGTCCATCAGTCGCGCTACCCAATCCTCGCCGTAGTCCTCCGAAGGACCCTGTACCTCGGCCGTGTCTTTCCGGCGCAGAACGTCGATCGCCCGGTTGCGAGCGATGATGCATAGCCAAGTCAGCGGACGCCCGGTTGCAGGATCATAGCTTCCGGCCGCCTGCCAAACCCGCAAGTACACGTCCTGCAGAACGTCCTCGGCCAAGCCACGGTCCTTTTGGATACGCAGGATGACGCCGAAGAGTTTCGGGCTGGTTAGGTCGTAGAGCCGGGCGAGCGCTGCGGCATCGCCGCGGCCGACCTCAGCGAGTAGCCCCCGCAGTGCATCGTCGTCGGCCAATTCCAGCACTCAGCTTCTATGCGCGGCTGCTCAGGATGCCTCGTACCCTTCCAGACCCTAATTTCAAACCGCGTACCGACCGGATTGCGAGTTGGGCGGTCGCTGAAACTATTGAGCCGATACCTCCGTTCTTCGGGGGCGTGGTCAATCTCGGCGGCGCTATCGCCGGGGCTTGTTGTGGCACGTACCCCTCTCTTGATCCTTGCGGCTGCCCTAACGGTAGGCGCTCTCAGCCCAGCAAATGCCGCGACGAAGAAGGTGCGCGTGCCGAACCAGTACGACGGCTCGTGGACCATCGTCGCCACCACGGCTGCGGGCCCGTGCTCGGCCAGCACGAGCTATCACGTGCAGATCAAAGACAGCGACGCCTCGATCCCCGGTGAGGAAATCGACATCGATGGCGGCGTCTCCGCCGGTGGCGCCGTGCAGGCTACGATCACCCAGGGCTCGAACAAGGTGCCGATCGCCGGCAGCTTGACCGCGAAGGGCAGCGGCAGCGGTACCTGGCGCACATCAGGCGGCCTCGTGGAGTGCAGCGGCAGCTGGAGTGCCAAGCGGGCAAGCTGATGAGCGACGATCCCGAAGCCACACACGAGCGTGCCGCAGTCCAGCACATGATGCGCCGCCTCGACGGGTTCGCACGCGGCGTCGGGCTGGACGAAGCGGCCGCGCGGGGGATCGTCGAGAAGGTCGTCGCCGACATGCTGATGCGGACGGACGAGGAGCGTGTGATCGAGGCGCGCACGCGCATGATCGAGGCGTCGGCGTAGCAGCCCGACCGGTTGAGGCCAGCTAGTCCAGGATGTGCTGGATCAGATCTCGGTTCGCGCTAACGAACGCGATGGTCTGGTCGAGTTCGCCCAGAACCCTCACTGCGGCGGCTCGGGTCTCCGTGCCCTCGTGAAGGCCAGCGACGATGCTGGCTTGATGCTCACGACGCTGGCCGGCCTCGGCGAGATCCTGTTCCGTCTGGGCGAGCAGGCCCCGAAAATGCGCCTCGGACGGTGTCGGCATGGTGGTTACGCCCCTCCGGCCAACAGCATTAGCCCCGCCGCCCGATCTGATCACGGGCTGGCGGGGGACGTCGGCGATCCCACCGGTGGCAATCTCTTTCGTGGCATCGTGCACAACCACGGGCGGCAGATGGCGAAGGCGGAGGGTGGGGCGTGACTCTATCACCAGGCTTAAAATAGGAACGTCGGCATGAAGGCCCCGTTGGTCAGGCCATGCCGGCGTGGACCGGCTTATCGTGACCTGAGAGTACCATGACCAGCCGAAGCGTTCAGTCTGCCCTTCTTGCCCTCGCGCTTGTCGCTGGCAGCGCCGGGATGGCTGCAGCCCAGTCGGGCACCAGCAACACCACGACTTCAGGCGCACCTGCAGGTGACAGCAGCACCGGTAACGGCGCGACAGGTAGCGGCGCGGCTCCCAGCGGTAAGTAGCCTTCGTTTGTAGGCCCATATCAGCCCGCCCGGTTCGCCGGCGCGGGCTTCTTGTTGCGCTGAAGCTTCTTCAGTCGGGATCAACGCGGCTCTGCATAGCTTCCTCGTCCACGATAGCTTTATCAATCGCCTCGATCTCGGCCTGTACGTTCTGGATACTCTCCTGCTGATCCACCAATTTGCGGCGGTCCAGCGCCATTTTCTCGCGCAGCTTTCGCAAGGCCTCCAACGGACTTAGCATGGGTTTTCTCCTGC
Source organism: Methylobacterium sp. E-065 (assembly GCF_022829605.1). GTDB lineage: Bacteria > Pseudomonadota > Alphaproteobacteria > Rhizobiales > Beijerinckiaceae > Methylobacterium. The sequence continues at coordinate 7,715 of NZ_JAKSYD010000246.1, forward strand.
CGCAGCGAACTGGTTCTAGGGCCCCTAGCCGTTCATCTCGACGGAGATGACGCTGGGCGGCTTGGAGGGCAGCAGCGATCAGAGCAGCGCGACGAGTGCCACCCCGGCCACCATCAGGAAGCCTCCGAGGATCCGCCAGACGCTGGCCGGGTGCCGCTCGAAACCGACCCAGCCGAAATTGTCCAGCACGATCGAGGTGACCACGCCCGCGGTGACGAGAAGGCCGAGGAATGGTGCAGCGCCAATCTGACGGGCGACCAGAAACTGCGCCAGGATGATGCAGCCGCCGAGGATCCCGCCGAGCCATGCCCACCAGGGCATCTCCAGGGCTTGAGCCGCAGTCGGCCATGCGAGTTTGCCGGAGAGCAGGCCGACCACGAGGATGCAGGTGGCGGTGCCGGTGACCACGACTAGACCCGCAGTCAGCGACCCGTCCAAGCCCTTGGAGAGGGCCCCGTTCTGCCCTGCCTGGACGGCGTTGGCGACGCCAGCGAGCAGCACGAAGCCGTAGAGGTACCACATGGCTGAGATCTCAATCGGTGAGATCTCTAACTAGGGCAGCGTCGATCAGGCCGTCTCAAGAATACCGGGGGCATGTCGTCCTGACGCTATGGACTCTTCCGCTCCCGGAACCGGATCCCGGCCCCGCCGCCGTTCTCGGGGATGAACTCCAGGCCCGCGGCTTCGAGGGCGGCGCGAACCTTCTGGATCGTGGACGGTTTCAGCACCTCTCCCGCCTCAATCCTCGAGATGGTGTTGCGTGAGACCCCAGTGACGTCAGCCGCTTGCCGGGCGGTGAGGCCAAGCGCGACCCGCGCCATCCTGAGCTGAACGGGGTGGAGCGCTGAGGCGAGCTGCTGGACGGCGTAGGTCACGGCTGGTCCTTCCGGAGCGTCACTCCGTCCGACGCGTTGCTGTCCTGCTCCGACCAGATCACCTCGCCGGCCATATCGATGAGCCTGGCGGAAGCGATAGCGTCGCTCGGCAGGCCGGCCCGGTAGAACTGCGCCAGCTCCAGAGCTTCGTCCATTGATGGGGCCGCAATCGTTACGGCCTGCTGTGTCGTGCCCGCGTCCGAGCCGGTCAAGCGGAGGACGAAGGTGAGGCGATAGACCTGCGTCGCCATGGCTACGCCTCCGGTTTGCGGAACCCGGTCCCAGCCCTGCAGCCGTTCTCCGGAGTGAAATCCACGCTGGCGATCATGGCGCGGCAGCCCAAGTCAGAAGAGTCGCGACGACGGCTGCGACCACACAATCCTTGAAGGCATCCCCTACGCCAGCAGCCTCCAACGCTCGCAATGCGCCGACGAAGACGATGGCTACGCCAATCGTCACGAGGCGCTTCGAGATCACCCCTCGGCCCTACGCTCCCGGGAGCGGATCCCGGCCACGCTGCCGTTCTTGAGGATGAATTCCAGGCCGGCGGTCATAGCGTGCAGTCCACTACCGTTACGATCACGGCTGCTGTAACCGCCGCAATGGCGCAGTCCTCTAAGGCGTACTCCAGGCCCGCAGTCTCAAGAGCACGTTCGACACTCACGAGCACGAGAGCCACAGCGATCGCCAAGACACGGCCCTTAATCGCGTTCATCCATTCGGCTCGGCTTCAGTGTCTGCCTCTTCGACACTGAGCCATTCGAGGGCGGCTGGACGCGACTCGAAGGTCCGCCATTGGGATGTGAACGGCACCGGCCGCTCGGTCGCTGGCAACTCGTTCAGCAACTCGACCTGCCACGTATTGCTTGGCCCGGTACGGGAGACGACTCGAACCAGGGCTGCGATCACCACGCCGTCAAGCAGCACGTCGTAGCTCCCGGGTGCCAGTTGCTCGACGGTGTAGGTCACTGCTGCCCCTTCTCTTTCCAGAACGCAGTGAGGAAGCGGGGCAGGCCCTGCGGGTCGATGTCGTCCAGCGTAGCATCAACGGCAGGAGTCTCGGGCAACGTCTCGTCAGCTTGCCGGCCCAAGCCATGCAGCGCTTGGGCGAGCATCGGCCACCACGGCAGGTTGCACTCGCGCAGGAAGAAGGCGGCCTTGATTAGCGCCTCACTCTGCTTTTGCGGAACCGGGCGGCCCACGATCTGCGCTTCAAGCACCTGATCGATCAGCGCTTCCGTAAGGCGGCGGACCTCGGAGAGGCGCTCCGGAGATGCGGCCTCGATTGTCACGCCGGATCCTTCCGACGCAGCTTCACGCCCGGCTCACCGTGGTTCAGGAACTCGACGCCTTCGGCCTCAAGGGCTCGTTGCACGCCCGAGATGGTTTTCAGGCCGCTTTTCAGCGTGTCAGCGCCGCATGCTTCCATGTTGCGGATGGTCCCGATGCTCACCCCTGACGCTTCGGCTAGGGCCAGTTGCTCCACGCCGGCAAGAGCGCGCGCAGCCTTAAGCTGGTTCCCCGTAGTGAGCATTGTTTGACCCAGCAACAAATGATTTTGCTATCATAACCATTTTGAGCTTGACGGCAACTGATCGGCCCCCACAGGGTGGTCCAAGGTTAAAGTTAGTGCGCAGTAGGCCGCTCCACCACGGTTAGCTTGGCCGGCGGAGCTGGTCGGGCGAGCGCAGCCGGCCAAGCGGTGAAGGCTGGCATGAACACCTCTGGTG
>NZ_JAKSYD010000248.1 GCF_022829605.1 Methylobacterium sp. E-065
AGACGTCGAAGGGCTCAAGGCGTACTGTGGGTTCGATCCCAATTACCTCCACCTCAGGAACGCGCGTTGGAGTAGCCGCCGGCAGGTGCCGTGGCTGAGCAGCGTCCAGGGCGGGTAAGCTAGTGGGCCAGGACAACGTCGAGCCCCTGGTCGTCCTCCAATCCATTTCTGTCGACACGCGCAGCCCGGATCAGGCCGGCATGCTGGTACTGGTCAGCGGGCTGCTCGTGGCGGTTTTGGTCCGCCTCGACGCGCCGTGGCACGAGCGGCCCGGGGCTTGGCACATGGAGGCGGGGCTGGGGCGGCTGGCGGGCATGCGCGCCCTCGTGTTCGATACCTTGGAGGACGCCACGCGGTGGGTGCGGCAGTACCTGAAGGGGTAATCGCGGCTTAGGAAACGCCGTGACGGCAGGACGCCGACGCATCATCTATGTTGGTGATTATACAAAATCCCGTCTTATGATTGTGATTAGGCGTGGAATAAGGACCCCGTTCTCGGGGTGATCGGCGTCCAAACGGGACCCCCAGGACAAGTCATCCACAATGCCTTCCGGCTCGAACGGGAGGCTTGCGCGGGATGTTGGTCGTGGAGACGGTCGCAAA
>NZ_JAKSYD010000252.1 GCF_022829605.1 Methylobacterium sp. E-065
AGCGCGAGAACGCTCGTCTGCGCCGGCTCGTCGCCGACCTTTCTTTGGTGGGTCAGGTGCTGGCGGACGTCGCCTCGGGAAACTTGTAGCCCCCGAGCGACGCAGGCAGGCGGTGGACGGCATCCGTGAGAAGTACGGCCTCGCGGAACGTCACGCCTGCCGGATCGTCGGTCGGCACCGCGGCACGCAACGCTACGTGCCTACCGTGCCGGCCGACGAGGATGCACCGACCCAGGCCATGATCGCCCTGGCGTCCGAGTACGGACGCTACGGCTACCGCCGAGTCACCGCGCTGCTACAGGCAGCCGGCTGGCAGGTCGGCAAAGACCGGGTTCAGCGCATCTGGCGTCGCGAGGGGCTGAAGGTCCCCGGCCGACATGGACCCCGCAGCCGCCTGTGGCTGAACGACGGCTCCTGCGTGCGGCTACGACCGCTTCACCGCAATCACGTCTGGAGCTTCGACTTCGTGCAAGCCCAGACGCACGATGGGCGCTCTCTGCGCATCCTGACGCTGATCGACGA
>NZ_JAKSYD010000255.1 GCF_022829605.1 Methylobacterium sp. E-065
CAGCCCGCACGATCCCGGATCTCTGGGCGGAGATCCGTCAGGCATTCACGCGCTTCACTCCGCAGGAGTGTCGCAACTACCTCGCCGCAGCCGGCTACGAGGACGACTTGGCCGTCGCTACCTGACCGGGAACAGCTCTAGTTGCTGGGTCCGGCCTGCGGCGCGGATCGGAAACGAGATAGCTCGGCAACTCGGAGCGATCATGGGCGCCGCTCCGGCGGCGTCGAGACGTTGCCTCGGACATGCTGACTTCCTCGCTGCAGCAGGGAGGGCGAAGTGGGCAGGCCCGCCGCAGCGCGACGGGCCGCGGGATCGCTCAGGGTCTGAGCACCACCTTGATGCAGTTGTCCTTCTTGTCGCGGAACGTCTTGTACATCTCGGGCCCTTCTTCGAGCCCGGCCCGATGGGTGATGACGAAGGAAGGGTCGATCTGCCCTTCGTCGATGCGCTTGACGAGGTCGTCGGTCCATCGGTTCACGTGGGTCTGCCCCGTGCGGACGGTCAGTCCCTTGTTCATGAGGGCACCCATCGGCACCTTGTCGATGAACCCGCCATAGACGCCCGGGATCGAGAGGATGCCGGCGGGACGGCAGACATAGATCATCTCGCGCAGCACCGAAGCGCGGTCGCTCTCCAGCATCACAGCCTGCTTGACGCGGTCGTAGGCGTGTTCGAGCGCGCGTGGCGAATGCGCCTCCATGCCGACGGCATCGATGCACTTTTCCGGGCCCTTGCCGCCCGTCAGATCGTTCAGCCGCTCGACCACGCTTTCCTGGCTGTTGTCGATGGTGATGGCACCGCCGGCGCGCGCCATCTCCAGGCGCTCGGGTACGCTGTCGATGCAGACCACCTGCTTGGCCCCGAGCAGGAGCGCCGATCGGATCGTCATCTGCCCGACCGGGCCGGCGCCCCAGACCGCGACCGTATCGGTCGGCTGGATATCGGCCTGCACGGCCGCCTGCCAGCCGGTGGGGAAGATGTCGCCGAGGAACAGCACCTGCTCGTCGCTTAGGTTCTCCGGCACCTTGATGTGCGTCTTGTCGGCAAATGGCACGCGCACGTACTCGGCCTGCCCGCCCTGGTACCCGCCGGTGAGGTGGGTGTACCCGAACAGCCCCGCGGTGGTGTGCCCGAAGGCTTTGTCGGCGATGTCCTTGTTGCGGTTCGAGCGTTCGCAGACCGAGAAGTAGCCGCGCTTGCACTGGTCGCACTCGCCGCAGATGATCGTGAACGGGACGACGATACGTTCCCCTTTCCTGAGAGCGCCCTTGACGCCTTTGCCGGTCTCGACGACTTCGCCCATGAACTCGTGGCCCATGACGTCGCCCTTCTCCATGCCGGGCATGAAGTGGTCGTAGAGGTGCAGGTCCGAGCCGCAGATCGCGCAGGCGGTGACCTTGATGATCGCGTCGCGGTCATGCTCGATCTGGGGGTCCGGAACCGTATCGCAGCGAATGTCTGCAGTGCCGTGCCAAACCAGCGCCCTCATGGATCATCTCCTGATATGTGCTAAGTTTTCCGTCCCGAGAATGTTCAATATACTTGTCTGAAGTGAGCCTCGATCGGAATGGTTCATGGCTAGTTCGGAAATAATTCGATATTGGTGACACAAATCCCGACGTGTCACCTGGGCCATGACGCGCCTCTGCGATGAATATCGCGATTTTTACGAATTGGAGCCAACTAGGTTTTGCATAATTATTTTGTGTTCAGGTGTATTTTCATTAGTATTATTTGATATATCAAAGGATTAAATTCTGTCGTCACGAGCGGGCGCGGACGATGTCTGCATCGGCGCATGCTTGGACCATGACCGGTTTTGAGAAGCGACGACTGCTATTCATGTGGCCGAGTTGGGTCGCTGTCGGAATGGCTGCCCGGGGTGGATTTCTGCCCGTCCGCTTACGAGCGAAAAGGCTTAGAGGCGGACGGTTCTACCCCGCCTGATCACGACCGAGGCTGTGTCAGAACTCGGATGTCATCGCCCGCTGTGGCAAATTCTTCCCCGACGAAGCGTGACACCGGCATAGCGAACCTTGTGGCGCCCCTCAGACAGCCGCTTCGGGCATCGCTTATGAATAACGCGGAGATGTTTCTTCTACGAGCTCGCAATTCCCTTGGGTTTTGACACAGCCTCGGTCGGATGCGGAATGTCCGCTTCGGGGCGAAAGGTCAGGGTCCGCTCCCCACCCCAAGCCGAAGTTGCCTAGCGGGCCACGGATGACCGCTTTCAGGAAGCGCCGATGGCTGTCTGCACGACTGGCACGGGTCGGTTGGAGCCTGTCCGCTTTTCCAACCGACTTTCTCCGAAGCAGTCATTCCGCTTTCGGCCAAAACCGGACGTCAGCTCCTCCGGCAGCGACTGGACACGCCGGCAGTAGGTCGCGCCGACCTGCGTCAGAGGCGCGCGGCGTGGTACGCGACCGCAGGCGGACGCCAAGGCGCTGCTCGACCTGGCTCAAGCGCCGCGACAGCACGGAAGCCTCCCTCCCCAGCGCCTCAGCGGCCTTGGCGAAGCTGCCGGCCTCAGCGAGACCGCCACAAAGGCGGACAGCTCGTCCAGGCTGAACTGATCCGGCAATTCTCACATGGTCGGGTCCCGAGCCTTACGGCGCCGCCAGCCAGAAGGCATTGCCGGCCGCCTCGGCTTGCCGGATCAGGAATTCCGAGACCAGCCGGACCCGAGGCAGATCACGCGTATCCGCGTGGGCGATGAGCCAGTAAGCCCGGACGATGTGCACCGCCTCAGGCAGGATGGCGACGAGGTCTGGGCAACCGCGGGCCAAGAAATGCGGCAGGACGCCGAGACCAACGCCGCCGCGCACGGCCTCAAGCTGTGTGATGACGTTGGAGATCCGCACCTGCGGATGGATCGCCTGCGAGACCTGCGGGAGGTAGTTGAGCTCGCTCGTCCAAAGCAGGTCCTCGACATAGCCGACCCAGCGGTGGCGCGGCAGGTCGTCCACGGTCTGGATCGCATCCGCGGCCTCCGCGTAGCTTTGCGCGGCGTAGAGGCCCAGCGCGTAATCCACGAGCTTGCGAGCGAAGAGCCGGCCCGCTTCGGGGCGGGTCATGCCGACGGCGAGGTCGGCTTCGCGCTTCGACAGGCTGAAGCTGCGCGGGTTGGCCACCAGTTCGACTTCCAGCGCCGGTTGGGATGCGGAGAGCTCGGCGAGGCGCGGCGCAAGAAAATAGGTCCCGAAGCCCTCGGGCGTGCCGAGCCGCACGGTGCCGCTCACCTGCTGTGCGGTCTCATCCAGGCGCGAGCGCAACGTGATCGCCACGCTCTCCATGCGCTCCGCATCCACCAGAAGCCGCTCTCCGTCGCTAGTAAGGGCGAAGCCCGACGGGCGGCGGTCGAACAGGCGCGTGCCGAGGGCGCCCTCCAGGGCGGACAGACGGCGGCTCAGGGTCGAGTGGTCGATGCCCATCCGCTGCGCGGCAACCGTCAATCGCCCCGCTCGCACCACAGCGAGAAAGGCGCGCAGGTCGTTCCAGTCAAAGTCGGACATCGCGGGCTGCCGGGGCGCGAGGATTGGGGTTCGCGCACAACGCCTTTGCAATGCTTCGCATAGGCGTGCGCAAATCCGAATGATAATTCCGATCTCGCGACAAAGTGCAAACGCGGCGGGAACCGGGCCCGGATCCGGACCGACCGTGGATCGCCAAGGGAGATCGCGACATGTCCTTGTTTTCCAAGCTGCAGCGGCGCGTACAGGAGGGCCGACCGGTCCGGGTGGGCCTGATCGGCGCCGGCAAGTTCGGCTCCATGTACCTCTCGCAGGCGCCCCGCACGCCCGGGATCCACCTGATCGCGGTGGCCGACCTGTCACCCGACCGGGCGCGGCAGTCGTTGCGGCGCGTCGGCTGGGACGAAGCCCGCTTCGTGGCGCGCGGGATGGAGGAGGCCGCGCAGGGCGGAACCACCTTCGTCACCGAGGATGCCGACGCGATGATCGCGAGCCCGTTCGTGGATATCGTAATCGATGCCACGGGCAGCCCGGCTGCTGGTATCCGCCACGCGCTGAGGGCCTTCGCGCACGGCAAGCACATTGTGATGGTCAACGTCGAGGCCGACGTGCTCGCCGGGCCGCTGCTCGCCCGCCGGGCTGCGGAGGCGGGGGTGATCTACTCCATGGCCTCGGGCGACCAACCGGCGCTGATCGCTGAGCTGGTCGACTGGGCGCGCACGATCGGGCTGGAGGTGATCTGCGCCGGCAAGGGCACCAAGTACCTGCCGGCCTACCACGCCTCCACGCCCGAGACGGTCTGGGGCCATTACGGCTTCAGCGCCGAGCAAGTCGCGGGGGGCGACTTCAACCCGCAGATGTTCAACTCCTTCCTCGACGGCACCAAGTCGGCGCTGGAGATGGCCGCGGTGGCCAACGCCTGTGGCCTGACGCCACCGCGTGACGGCCTCGCCTTCCCGCCCTGCGGCGTCGACGACTTACCGAGCGTCCTGCGTCCCGTCGCAGACGGGGGCATCCTGGCCGATCGCGGCACGGTCGAGGTGGTCTCATCGCTGGAGCGGGACGGGCGGCCGGTGTTCCGGGACCTGCGCTGGGGCGTCTACGCGGTGTTCGAGGCGCCGAGCGCCTACGTGCGCGACTGTTTTGCCCAGTACGGCCTCAAGACCGACGACAGCGGCCGCTTCGCCGCCACCTACAAGCCCTACCACTTGATTGGCCTGGAACTCGGGATCTCCGTGGCCTCCATCGCGGTACGCGGCGAGGCCACAGGCGCAACAGGAGAATGGCGCGGCGACGTGGCAGCGACCGCCAAGCGTGCCCTTAAGGCCGGCGAGCGGCTCGACGGCGAGGGCGGCTTCACCGTCTACGGCAAACTGATGCCGACAGCCGATTCCCTAGCGCAGGACGCCCTGCCGATTGGACTGGCCCACAACATGGTGCTCAAGAACGATGTGCCCGCCGGCCGAGCCGTGCGCTGGAGTGACGTCGCCTTCGACGCCGACCAGGAGGCGATCTGCGTTCGGCGTGAGATGGAGACGCTGTTCCGGCAGGAGCTCGGCCTAGCCGACGCCGCGCGCAAGGTCGCCTGACCGAGCGCCGCGCCCCTGATCGCGCGCCGGCCCCGCCCGTAGCGGCGAGGCCGGCCAAGGTTTCGCAACATCGCGACCGAGCCCGCCAATGGGCCGATCGGAGGAAACGATGGATCACGCAGCCAGTATCGGCCTTAACGCACGCGTGGCGGAGACCAATGTCTACCGCAAGATCACGTGGCGGATCATGCCGTTCATCGTCGTCTGCTACCTGTGCGCGTATCTCGACCGGGTGAACGTCGGCTTCGCAAAGCTCCAGATGATGGCCGACCTCGGCTTCAGCGATGCCGTCTACGGCTTCGGGGCCGGAGTCTTCTTTATCGGCTACTTCCTGTTTGAGGTCCCTAGCAACCTCGCTCTGCACAGGCTCGGTGCCCGGGTCTGGATCGCCCGGATTATGATCAGCTGGGCGATCATCTCGGCCCTGACGCTGTTCGTCACAACGCCGGTTCAGTTCTACGTTGCGCGTTTCTTCCTGGGGCTCGCCGAGGCCGGGTTCTCGCCCGGCATCATGCTCTACCTGACGTACTGGTTTCCGGCGAAGAAGCGCGGCTTCGCTTTAGGCTTCTACTACATCGCGATCCCGCTCGCTGGCGTCATCGGCGGCCCTGTCTCGGGGCTGATCCTGGAGCACTTCACCGGCTCTGGCGTGATGAAGGCGTGGCAGTGGCTGTTCCTGCTGGAGGCAGCCCCCTCTCTGCTGGCCGGTATCGCCGTGCTCTTCCTGATGGTCGACAAGCCCGAGCAGGCCCCCTGGCTCACCGAGGCCGAGAAGGCAGAGGTGAGTGCCGAGCTGCGCCGGGAGGACGGTGACAAGGTCGTGCACGCATCATCTGTGGCCTTCCTCCGGGACGCGCGGATCTGGAAGCTCAGTGGCGTATACTTCATGACGATCATCGGTCTCTATGGGATCAGCTTCTGGCTGCCGTCGATTGTGAAGGATTCAGGCGTTAAGGACGTCGCGACGATCGGCTGGCTCTCGGCTATCCCCTATCTCGTCGCGATCCCAACCATCATCCTCACTGGCATCAGTGCCGACCGCACCCGACGGCGTCGGGCGCACTTCTCGGTGGCGCTGGCGATCGGTGCCGTCGGCTTGGCGCTTGCCGGCTATGTCGGTCAAAGCCCAGTTGCGGCAGTGGCTTGGCTGTGCGTTGGCACGGCCGGCATGCTCTCGGCGCTGTCACTGTTCTGGGGCGTGCCCTGCGCGTTCCTGGCGGGCACCTCGGCGGCGGCCGGCATCGCCACGATCAACTGCATCGGCAACCTCGCCGGGTTCGTCTCACCCTACATGGTAGGCGGCCTGAACGTGCTCACCGGCAATCCGGCGATCGGCCTCTACGCGGTGGCCGCTTGCATGGTGGTGGGAGCAGCGCTGATCCGGATCATTCCAGCCTCGCTGAGTGACCGATAGCCCACCGTCTAAGCTCGCTCGGCCCTACCCCGCCGGTAAGGCTGAGCGGCGACGGACCTTGACCGGCTACTACTGACTTCGTGTGTTAGCAGCTGCCGTGCGGCCGGATCGCTTCAGTTCCCTTAGCCCTACTCTAATGGAAGTCGCACCATGCTCGACGATCACGCCCACGACGCCTCGGTCAACCTCGGCCTGCCTAACGACGATACCGGCCGCAAGCGGACGTCGATCTACCAGCCCGAGCAGGCCGGCCTGATCTTCCCGGAGATGCCGGAATTCGCCAACTGCGCCGAAGAGCGCGAGTACCGCAAGAAGCACCTCGTGGCCGCCTGCCGCGCCTTCGCGATGCACGGCTTCGACTACGGCTTCGCTGGGCACCTGACGATCCGGGATCCCGAGCGTCCGGAGCTGTACTGGACCAACCCGATGTGCGTGCACTTCTCGCAGGTGCGGATGTCGAACCTGATCCTGGCCGATCACACGGGCCGGGTCGTCGAGGGGCATTATGCGATCAACCGGGCGGGCTTCGTCCTCCACGCCGCCGTGCACGACGAGTATCCTGAGGTCATGGCGATGTGCCACGCACACACGACATACGGCACCGCGTGGTGCGCCACCGGGCGGCCGTTGGACATGATCAGCCAGGATGCGGCAGCCTTCTACAACAGCCACGCGGTAATCGGCGCCTCGGCGGGTGCCGTGGCAGTGGAGAAGGAGAGCGGCCTATCTGTGGCCCAGCAGATCGGCCGCAACCGCGGCGTGCTGCACCAGAACCACGGCCTGCTCACCTGCAGCCGCCACAGTATCGACGACGCGGCCTTCTGGTTCATCGCCCTGGAGCGGGCCTGCCAGCAACAGCTCCTGGTCGAGGCGAGCGGGATCAAGCCGCAGCTCCTATCTGAGAAGACTGCCTGCTACAGCCGCGAGCATGTGGGCAGCGACTACATCGGCTGGCTGCACTTCCAGACGCTGTACAGCCACATCGCCGAGACACAAGCTGACATGTTTGCGTGAAAGCGACGGGCTGGCTTTGAGGCCGACCTCCGCCGCTGGTCGCATAGGTTGCCCCTAGAGTTCGATGCGGGGCACGATGGTCTGGCGGCTACGGTGCTGGTTAAGCTCCGCGATCACGCTGCTCCTCACGCGCTACGCCAGGCCGCGCTAGATAGCTGGCCCTGCGGTTCCGGTGAGGGAAATACATGGACGGCTTCTGGCCAGAAGTTGCCGAACTCGGTCCATTGGACTGCGTGGAAGCGGACGTTCTGAGCTTCCGCAAAGGGTCATACCACGACGTCGTAGTCCGCCAATTCGGGCAGCATCGCCTCAACGACGAAATCGACGAACGCCGTGGGTACGTCCAGGTAGAACTCGCGATCAGAGTAGGCACCGACGTGAGCGGGCAGCCCCCTCGCATCGAACCAAGAGGCCAGTCGCTCGAGGTCGGCTTTTGGGGTTTCGCTAAGAAACGAGATCTGCGAGCGCTCCCGGTCGTGATCCCGGTGCCCGGTGTCACTGCAACTGAACTGAAGATCCACGTCGGCCCCGGGCTGACGCAACCACACGGCGCGCTCAGTCCGTCGCAACTCGACGAACCTCAGCTGCCCGACGAACATGTCTACGACGGTTTGGAAATGAGCCGGGTTCACCCGGTTGGCGACATGGTTGAACCGCACGTCCCAGCTCCGTACCATCCTAGTGGGCAACGGCATAAGGGAGAGGTTTGAAGCCGTCGAGGAACTGATCGATAGGGGTTCGGGCTGCGGTTCAGCTAGGCCGAGCACCTGCCTTGCCGCGTCACCCCAGCCGAGCTTGGCCATAGGCGTCACTTCGATCATGATGAGACTTGAACGTGGGCAAACACCAAAACCCGGTCGGTGGCTTCTTCGACCCGGTTGAGCCGTTCGGAGGCGGGTTTAGGGGCTTCGACGGGCTGGTTGAAGGTTTTGGGCAACTGCACCTGGGCGCCGACGCCTTGAACCCGCTACCCACCCTGGAAAAAGCCCGTGCATCGTGTGCGTCCCGTGCAGGGCATCATCGCTTCGGCTGACGGGCCATGACGGTCGAGCCGTGATGCTGGTTGCTTGATTCCGCATCATACACGCCGCGACGAGCTGGCTATCGGTAGCAACAGCATTCACGCCGAAGCCAAGGATCGGGAGAGTGGGAGGGTGGCCCATCGTCAGCCTTCGTCTCGATCGCCGTCGTCATCAGCCGGCCAGTCCTCGTCCCATTCGGTGTTGGCATCGAGCTCGGCCTTACCGCGCGGCTGGGGTCGCATGACCTCACCGGGGTAAGGCGGATCGATCCGGGGCACTCTTGGCGCTGCGCGATGGGGCGCCACGTCAGTACTCGTCGGCGCGCATGATCGTGAGCACGCGGGTCGTGACCGCGGGGTCGGCTGGGTTTGGCGAGCCGCCGAGCAGCGCGCGATCGTAGGCGTCGATTTTCCAGAAGAAGCGCTCGCCGCCGACCTCGACCGCGCCGAAGTCGTGCTCGCCGTAGGGATCGTTGTTGGGATCAAAGCTGCTGAAGCGGCGTACGGCCAGCAGTAGGGCGATGCGGTCGGCCTCGGCCAGTTCGACCACGCCGGGCGTCTCGACCACCTGCCCCCCGGCGAAGCTGCGCCGGAAGGCATCGTTCAGGGCGCGCACGCGGGCGACCGGGTCGCCTCTTGGATCGTCGATGCTGCTCGGGGGCAGGTTTCGGTCGCCTGCGAGGCTTGAAGTTGCGTCGGTCACGGGCGGCTCCTGAAATGAAGAAGGGGCCCCGTGAGGGACCCCTGCGTGATGGCGGCGGGATGGATTTGGCGTCTTGCGCGGCGGGCCCCACATCGCGGGGCAAGCGAGTTTTGTTCGGGCGGCGGCGTCGCGAGCCTGGTGATCAAGGGTGACAACTCAAATATATAGGAATATAAACATAAAATCAAGCTCGTGGCCGGGGCGCGAGCGTGGAGGGTGAGCTGCCAACCACGGCGAAGGCGTCGAATTTCAACCGCCCCGCACGGGGTGCACGCGATGTGCGGGGAGATTTCGGGGGTGGGTGAGGCGCCAGCTGCGGCCCCCGGGGTGCAGTTGCCCAACCCCGATTTCATGCTCCCAAGCACTGGTTCGAAGCTTCCAAACGGCCCCCAGATCACACCGGCGAGCCTTTGCTTCGATTCGGAAGCAATATGGTCGACGCCAAAACGATCGTGCAGGCTAATAGCCAAGCTCTTCGACCATCGCGCGAGCCGCCGATCACGATCCTGGTGGTTGATCGGCAATCGCATTCGCAGTTGCGTTCGACCCAACCTTGTCGCCTGGGACCTAAACGGCGTTTCCTCTAAGCGGCCGTTCGTCGGTTGTGCGAAAACCTCGGCTATCCGAGGTTCTCAGTGCCATTTGCTGACTGGTGGCTGCCGAGAAATCTCGGGAGTACGCGGACTGACTGGCTCGCTCGGGCCGCAAGTAATTCGTTATCATCAAATCTGAAAAAATTTGCCTCGCACTGAACTCAGCTTTAGGGGTGTTTATTTATCATCCTTGTCATCTCTTTTTGTCTTTTTGTCCTTCTCATCCCTCTCTTTCCGGATAGCACTTAATCCCTCCACCATTTTTTCGAAAAAGATAAGTTCGTCCCGATCTAATTTCCGAAGTTCAATTGCAGTGGATGTTTGATCTTTGCCGATCAAATCAACACCTGAATAAATTGACATTGATTCTAGTACCTCCTTAGTTGGAATCGGTCCGATCTTACTTTCTCCAAACATGTGCAATACCGCGAGATTTTCTTCGCGATGGCGACGAACAGCATCATAGTATCGATAATCATCCATAGCCGAACGATATTGTCTAAGAAAAAATATAGCTACGAATTCAATAAAAAACAGGACTCCAAATCTAGGGAGCATTCCAACGAAACGATCAACTAAATCATGGGAGTTTGTGCTAGCGTCATTGTAGGGAATGGCGTAAAATATACCTAGCCCGGCAAACGCGATGAACGCCCCAGCCCTCAAGTAAACACCGGCGCGGTTATAGATTTTTTGAGCAATCTCGGCAGAATTTCGCGCGTGAGCTTCGAGCAGTGACCTTGGATTTGCCTCAGAAACACCGATGGGCCCTGTCGAACTAACATCCCCCGCGGATGAGACAATTATGGTTTTTCCAATAATTTGCGGCGAGCGATCTTCACTTTTGGCGGATTTAGAAACGTAGGTTATCGGGTAGTCGCCAAATATCTGTCTAAAAAAATACGGGATTATCAAGAAAACGAAGGATAAAATTGATGCTTTCAGAACTGCAGCAATATATACTGGAGGGTAGTATAAGCGATCAGATTGAGTAATGTCGGCCATTGAGTAAATGAATAGGGCGATCGAAAATAAAATCCATAGATTTATTTCTGACCGACCAGACCTAGTTTTAATTTTGCCGTTGGCATCTTCTGGGTTGGGTTCGAGTTTTGCATCTGGCGTTGCATCTATCGTACCTGAAGGATCCGTCTTATCGATGTTTTCCTCTTGCCGCGAATGCCTCTTAAAATTTGGTTCCAGCGCCATAGCTTGACCTTATAAAGCACAATTTTCGTTCTTATTTGAGTACAAGCGCACGTTCAGCATTCATGGATTGCTGAGCCTTCAACAGTGCAGTACCCCTCCCAATCCGCTTCAGGTGCCATAATGCGTCTGTCGCAGTTTTTCCACCTATTTCCAATTCCACATGAGAACAGTTCCATCGGGTTTGTCGTCCTCCACCATTCGCACACGATCATTCAGCACATCTAAAAAAGCTCTGCCAAATTCGCGTGCGTGTCCAAGCTCAGCGCAGACGACGGCAAACCAAACGACGCTCCGAATGTCCCGCAGGAGATCCGATGATGGTCGGTGATGGACCGCGATCAGACGGAACGGCAACGTCCGATTCTTCGAAACTGGACCCGGAAGCGGACCGTCTCAAAACTACCCCGAGCGGTCGCTCCGCTGGCGACCCATGCCAGCCGTACCGACGAACATCGGCGCTCTCCATAAGCGGACACCCGCCCGCTGGCCGGCGACGTTAGCTGCGGGTGGTTTGCTGACCTTCGCATTTCGCCCCAGGTGGGAAGAGGCCGCAATTCTCATCATTCATCCAACCAATAGTAATACATTTCAATATTATAAGATGCAGTTGATCGTGAAGTATTAAGTGAAAGACTCCGCAGCATTTGGCAATAAACTTAACCACTTTACTTATAATTAATCTTTAGACTTCTATCAATCAGGCTGCCAGTTGCTAAAAAGCAACGCTCATTTTTTCTGACGTTGCAGGCGTCTTTCCAGCAAATTTTGTATTGAAAAGACGCAACTCACGAGCGAACCTCCCGAGAGAAATATTCGGGGGCAGCCATGCATAAATTTACGGTTGTGGTCCTTTTTTTGAGCTCCTTGTCATTCCCAGGCTCCGCGCTTGCGCAAGACATAGCTGAAAAATTAGAGGTTCTGACCATATGCGACGGTGCTACCGGCAAATGCACGCCTAAAACGGATCGGCTACAACTAAAATTTGCGCGCATCTGCGATGGTGATAATTGCACACCTCCAGTGGATAGAAAGCAGATAGATGACACGAGCATCGCTTCCACAGTTATATTCAAAAATTACACACCGAGTCAGATCGATAAAATTTTAGATAACATAACACATTCAGCGCAAAATAATTAGCCCCGGTAAAATAACATGAGAAACTCTGCTTTTTGTTGCATCTTATCTGCATGTTTATCGTTTTCACTAGTTTGTTGCGGCACTTACGTGCCTGACATCAGAGAAACATGGGAGCCTGTTGCAATATCCAGAGAGATGGAACTTAGCATAAAACAACAAATATTTTGCGAGATAATTGACGCAGTGCGAATTGTAAATATCAGATATAAGATCCCGGAAACACCAAGTCAAAAGGCTATTCCGGACAATTATGGCGTCCAACTACAGTATTCACTAACAATTGATGAAAGCAGCGCCGTAAATCCTTCCGTAAACCTTACAAGAACAGTCCCAAGTGCTCGGATATTTGACGTTAGTATTGGACAGAATTTGGGGCTGACTACCGGATTGAATTTATCTTCGACAGCAACAAGAACAGACACTTTCTATTCTTATTATAATATTGGCCGTATTGCGGCTCCCGGGGCAAACTCATGGTGCCATGACTCATCTCAGAGAAGTTTAGATGGAAGTTCACCACTGTTAAAAGTCGATTTGGGAATTGAACGATACTTACTCGGAGCGGTATGGTCAGCAGCTGGCGTTCCTTCTTCTGAACCTCCAAAAGGTAAGAAGGACCTGAAGTTGGATGTTTACTCATACGAAATTAAATTTGTAGTACTTTCCAACGGATCTTTGAATCCGAGCATAAAATTAGCAAGTGTTTCTACAAATGGCGGCTCTCCGCCATTTTTAACGGGCGGTAGAACACGTACACACGACATGATTCTAACGTTCGGACCCAGCGAGATAATTCCTGGAAGCGGGATCGCAGGCCCAGCATATGTTGCGACACAAACACATTTCACCTCTCAGCTCAATCAAACACTTCAGTCTCTTCGAGGTCCCTCACTGTACTAAATTAATTTTTGAAAGATGAGTCGAGGCTGGAGACGCTGCCGGCACGTTCACTCGCCCAGCTGAAATAACTAGACGCAGAATTCTTACTTGAGGCTTGTTGAGCCTTGTGTCGAATAGATCCCGCCGAACGTCGAGCGTCCGCTTCTTGAGTTGGACGCTTGAATGCCGACGGGCAGGAAACCATCTGTGGACGCCCCCTCGGACGCAAGCGGTTTTTGGCGGGTGGCACGATGTCGGATGCTGCCATCTGTCCGGCCTCTCATGCAGCCGTTGGCTGCGGGCCCGTATGGGAGTTCGCGGACCGGAACCACTTCACCCAAGCGTGCTCGGTGGCACGTGGTTTTCGCCTAATTCTTCCGGCCCCGTCTCGCCGGCTGTTGTGCCATACCCTCCTTTGACCGACCTCGCGTCCCGACAGCCTCTGGTGCCGACCTCGGCTTTACGCCGCAGCCGCCACCGGAGCTTGGTAACTCCCGCCCTTCGCCAGAAGGGCCCAGACGATGCGGGCCATCTTGTTGGCCACCGCAACCGTCACCAGCATGCGCGGCTTACACGCCAGCATCTGTTCCAGCCACGAACCCTTCGGCGCCCCGCGTCGGCTTGCCTGATGCACGACTGAACTGCCCCCGATGATAAGCAGGCGCCGGAGCGTGCGCTCGCCCATCTTCGAGATCGCGCCAAGCTTCTGCTTGCCGCCGGTCGAGGCCGACAATGGACATGCGTGCGCGCTCCGGGCGGAGGCCGGTGAAAGGGAGGGGGACGGGGCGGCCAACCTCCGGGGACGGAACGCCCCGGAGGCAGGGTCGCGATGGGTTGCGTTCGGACGGGCCGCCCGGGGGCGGCGACCGGTCAGGGCTTCGGGATCAGAAACTTCTGCGCCACAGCGGCGTCGGGCTTGCGCCCGGGGATCGTCGCGCCGGCGGCGCCCGACAGGACCGCCGCGGCGTCCTGGATCACCGCCGGGACGACGCGATAATACTGATGCCCGAGCGTCGATTTCAGATTGTCCGCGACCTCCGAACAATCGACCCAGAAAACGTCCTTCCGTACCGCGCCAGACGAGTCGAGGATCGGGAACGTCGCCGGTCCCTTCCGTCCCAGCTCCTCGCTCTTGTTCTTCGGGTGATCCTTCGCAAGCTGCAACGGAACATCGAATTGATTGGTGTAGATCGTCATCGACTTCTTGAACATCGCCAAGGCGGGTTGAAGCTTCCTGGCGTCGTCGATGGCCGTGTAGCTCTCGTCCGCCGCGAAAAGCAGGATGTGGTCGAAGAACCGCGTGAGCTTCGTCTGGGTTTGGACGTCGAGGGCCTGAATGGTCGAACTCAGCACCCTGTTGCCCATCGAGTGGCAGACCAAGCTCAGCCGCGGGGGCACCGCCATCTTGGCGACCCCGGCGAGTAGGTCGAGGAGGAACTGCGCGGCCGCCGTCCCGGACCCGTAGGCGTGGTCCCAATCGTCCCCGTACCGCCAATGGCTGCCGTAGGACGGCCACGAGAAGAACAGGTTGGCCTTGGATCCGTAGCCGGCGGCCACGACCCTGGCGATGGGGGCGACCTCCTTGAACTCGAAAGCGTAGCCGTGAATGTACACGAGGGACTGGAGGCCTGGATCGGTCGAGGCGGCCTGAACCCGGCTGGCCTCGTCAAGGAACGACTCGATCATCTTCTGCGGATCGACCTTGACCCCCGTGATCGCGGCGCCGCCGGCTGCGGGGCGCCCGGCGATCGCATCGTCCAGCGACCGGGTTGGGGCGAATTGCGCAATGCCGGCGTAGTAATTCCGGTCGTTGGGAGCCCAACCAAATTCTGGCCCGAATTCGTCGTGGTCTCCGATCATGTTCCTGTTGGTGCCGTAATGCAGCGTGACTGTACTGCCGGCCTGCGCCTGCAGTGATTCACCCGTCGATCCCGAACTGCCCCCATTCTCGGCCAGACCACCGTCGCGGGTCGCCGCCGGCATCACGTTGTGCTCGTCGCTCATCGGGCAATTTCCTCCGCTGATTATTGCATGCTTCACCAACTCATGGGGCGAATCAGCATATCACCGATTTGATTTGCCGGTAAATTCTCAGATCTGAAATGTTCGCGCCATTGCAGTGCGAAGATTTGCAGCGCGGCATCGTCGCGCGACGGGGCGATTGCGACCCCACGGCCGGGCGAGGGGCTTCACGCCTCCAGCGCCGCGGTCTTCTCCCCGCCGGCCTTCACCCCACCGTGAAGATAATCCTTGCCGATGTTGCGGTTGCCGTGCCGGACCTTCGACCCGTCCGGGAAGATCACCGTGTCCTTCTCGAACACGGTGGTGTTGCCGCCGACGGTGACCGTCTTGCGGGCGCCCTCCCAGAGCTCCGTCACCGTGTCGTTGACAAAGATCAGCGCTCGCGCCGCCATTCTCGAGCTGGCGCGGATCCGCCTCGCGCCCCTGTTCGAGGGCCCCGGCGACCTCGACGCCGTGCCGGACTGGCTGCAGGACCTGCCGACCCCGGCCATCGCTCGGTCGCTCGGCTTCCTGCCAACGATCGTACGTCCGGTTTACGGAGAAGAGCCGCACATGATCCAGGTGTCCGAGTTGGGCGCATTTCAGACATGGCGTTTCGCGCGCCCAGTAGCTCGTCGGCCGGCAACACGCATTGAGCCGCCGGCCGCCCTCCATGGTGGTTGATTAGGCTTCAGCCGCAGCCGCGGCGTTCGGGTGCAGCAGCGCCATTTCGTCCCGTCGGCGCATCAGCATCGGCAGATCCGGCCAATCGCGCCACTGCAGCGTGAACTCGCCGCCGGGCTTCGAGGCGACGACCACGGCCTCGTACCAGCCGTCCTCCTCGCCTTCCGTGATCAACACCAAGCTCCCGATCGCAATGCCCGCCCAGCTACGGGGGTATCGAGGATCAGCCGGGCCTGACCCGCCAAATCCGCCACCGTCGCCGTCGCCGTCGGCGGGTTTCTCGGGGCTTTGCGCAGCCAACCTGATGGTGGTCGTGTCTGATCCGACCAGTCCTCCGGCGAGGGCCTGTAAGCGCTCGTAGACCTCCTTGGCGACGAACGGAACGAAGGCACGGCCCGAACTGAACACCCGGCCCTGTGGCAGGTCGGTGGCTGCCGAACGCTGAGCGTCGTCGCACAGCACGAGGGCCCGGAACCCGATGGTCGCGGCAGCCTGCGTTGCTAGGCTCACGTCCGGGGTAGGAAACCAAGCTGCGTGAGGCTTGCCGCCCTTGTCGGCGCCGAACACGACAAGGGCCGGCGTCGGCTTGGCGAGCGGGCTTTCAGCGGGAGTGAGTGCGCCTTTGGTTTTGGTAGCGGTGGCTGCGGTCATGGCGTGCTCCAGAAAAGCGAAGGGGGCCTCTGATGAGGCCCCCTCGGGATGGCTGCAGACGGTTGAAGCTGGCGCGGCAAGCCGGGCGGTGACGCTTGGCGGTTCGGCGTCAGCGTGGGTGGTGGGTGCCTCATAGCGGCCCTCGATGTAGGCCACGAAGCGACGGCCCATCGCCTAGCTATCAGACTTTATTCCTATTGTCAATGCTCGCCTAAAATTCGCAAGCAGCTGGCGATCCAAAATTGATCCCTTGGATTCAACGGTGAACGCCGTTTCCATCCTTCGTCAGCAGCACGAAATGTCGCGTCCGGGTTACCTATTTTATAAGGGCCTACGACTGGGCTGGTGGTTTCGTAAAGGTCCGCTCAAGGTCGAGTTATCAGTAGCAGACACTGACGTCACGCACACTCACGATCTTTAGTAAAGCAGAGAACGTACACATCCGAATACTTGATAAAACAGCATCGGGCATCTGAGCCGATCGTCATAGGATTTACTGAGAGGGTCCTTACGGGGAAGCACTCTTCTAGGCGATCTGCACGGTCTGAAGCCTCAAGCTTATTCAGCGGCTTGGTCTCCTAGGTACAAGCAGTGAAACCGGAAAAACCGCCAGCGCGTGCAGCCGCGGCAATTGATAGATTAATGCCCGTCCGTCTCACATTGGCGAGATATGGTGCGCTTCTACGTGTCGTTTCCATCCGCCGGTGCGTCTCGTTTGGACCCATAACTGCTGCGTTCCAAGTCCGGAAATAAACACTCATTCCTGAAAGTCAAACAATCGCTGCTACCCAGTACAAACGCTTTGTTGAGATGTTCTTCACATGGCAAAAAGCGGGCACGCAGTAGCGTCCGCCTAATTTAACGGATTGCATCCGAATGATAAGAGAGAGTACGATTCAAAATTTATATTTCTTACAGCAACTTATTTTTATTATGGGTGTGATTTACCATCCAGAATGGATCTTTATATTTGCTCGGCTTTTTAAACCCGCCCAAGAAATATTTCATAAAGCAGTATTGTTCATAAGCATTGAACCAAACAACAGCAAAGCTTGCGGCACAAGATGATATTGAAACGTAATAAGCGACATTGTATAACTTTAAATTAGATGTGGGAATGTCATAGACTAGAATAAAAGAGAATAGTATAGCTCCAGCCAAACTTTTAAACAAATAATACGGCAAAAGCGCGGCTTTATAAGAGTTTCTGTACGTTAAATTTAGACCAAAGCCCGACAGTGTCGTTTCGCTCTCGGGTATGCCAATAATCTTCTCAATTTTTAGCGTTAGCCTACATTTCCTCTCCAATGCGAACAGCGTAAGACAACTGTAAAGGGCGCTCTGGATTACGGCTAAATTAATTAAACCTGCGCTTAAAAAGAAGACGTATGGCATATATTGAGATGTGAAAACGTCACTTTTTGCAAGGCTGAAACCCAAAATACCTACTACTATCGTTGCCGCAACCGCAATGATTTTTTGATCTGCTTCTGAGTAGCCAGCTATGCGGTCGTTCACATATTTATATTCGGAATTTAGAAAATCAATTTGTAGCTTTTTCTGCTTGTCAGCTTCTGTTATGATATCCAGCTTTTCTGCTAGAGAAATACCCTTATATATACTGATCGGCCCCCACAGGGTGGTCCAAGGTTAAAGTTAGTGCGCAGTAGGCCGCTCCACCACGGTTAGCTTGGCCGGCGGAGCTGGTCGGGCGAGCGCAGCCGGCCAAGCGGTGAAGGCTGGCATGAACACCTCTGGTGC
>NZ_JAKSYD010000269.1 GCF_022829605.1 Methylobacterium sp. E-065
CGGTCGTTTCCGGGGCCATCATAGGCGTCTTCGGGGCAGTTGCCGCTGACCGTCAGCGGCCCGGCGCCGAAATTGCCCTGCACGGTGGGCGTGTCGTCCAGCGCCGTCGAGGCGGCGACGTGGGCGGCGTGCGCGGTCAGGGTGCCGCCGACCTGCTGGCCGTCGAACGAGACCGTGTACTGCGCGTCGCCCTTGTAGGCCTCCTCGCTGAGCTTCAGCACCAGCTTGTCCGGGCCGGTGCCCACCGTGGTCGCCACTGGAGCACTGTTGCCCGGCGCGTTCGTGCTGGATCCGGTCGCGCCAGACACCTGAATGATCAACGGATGGTCTGCGACGGACAGAGAAACGCTGGATACATCGTGCAAAATCTGCACAGGACTCGTGCCACCCATCGGATCAAAGACCTGCACGGTCGAAAAGGTTTGGTCCAATTGGACTGTGACTGGGCTTGATGCTGCGGATATTGGCTGATGTGTCTGCTCATTCCAAATATCAGGCTCATTCCAGAGCACGATCTGGTAGGAGCTGTCAGATTTTTGCGTGAGGAAAGTATTCGCTGAACTCGGCATCCCGCTCAGCGAATAGGCGAGTCCTCCGGGAGTGAATTGTGATGCGTTCGATCCCGGATCGCTGAGGATTGTTGTCAAATTATGCAACGCCGTCGCGGCAGGTTTCGGCGTATTGTCCAGATGGAAAAGGCCAAAATGGTTCTCGATGTTTGTATTTTGTGGATCCGAATAGGCATCAAGTAGCTGATAGAGATATATTTTAGAAGGCCCAAGCTGTGCAGCGTCCAAAACGCTGTTCAGAATCAGCTTGGCCTGAGTATTTTCGTCGACTCCTTCCCATTTATTGGCTATCCCCGCCGCGATCGAGGTCTGATACCCGAGCTCTGTAATTGCAATCGGCTTGCCAGGGTCGATGGACGAAACAGAGGCGTCGGCGCCACTGATATCACCGCGAGGCTGGCCGCCAATTTTGTTATAGAGATGGATATTGTTCATATCCGAGGCGGTTTTCGGGGCCGGGAAATCGGTGAAGCTTAGTACGGGTACGTCTTTAAGGATTGGATCGGCCTTCACGGCAGTATAGAGGTCCTGCTGATAAGCTTGAGCGGCCGCAGTCCCGGTCAGACCATGATACGTTACTGGGAAGTTGTTGACCTCATTCGGCCCCTCGATCCCGGTGACCGAACCGGGGTGAGCAACGACGAACGCATGGATCTGTTTGACAGCATCCACGGGATTGACCGAGCCCTGCACGATGAAGTCGAACTTCATTCCGGCCTGCGCAGCAGCGGCAAGATTGTTCTGCCCCGCTATAGCCGCGTCCTGCCCCGCTGTAGCCGCGTTCGGCGCCGCGTCGCGAAGGTTTGTTATTCCAAGATATTGAACATCCCTCAAATCCTGAGCGATATCTGCATACTGACCATCGTTATAAATGATATGAGTGTTGACGCCGAGCTTGCCTACGATATCAGCAGCGCGCACCGCGGATTGAGCAGTCATTGGTCTTTTCCGGATCCGGTGATCGGGTCATGCCAGATTGGCATGAGGTGACGCGACCATGGCGCAATGGCGCCGTTCGTTTTAGAGTATCTTTGTTGACCGCTTATCTTAAGCGGACCTGACGATGTGCCTGGGCCTCGATGAGGACGCAACCTGACTCACTGCCACCCGAAAGACTCTCTATCGATACGACAGCGCCGGCCGGCAGCCGTCGTAGACTTCGTTCCGCGCGACCACGATGTGGGCCGATCAGATCACCGCCTCGATCGCGGGACGCAGACCCGCGTTCTGGATGCCGAACCGCGCCATCAGCCTGCGAGTGACCCGTAGCGAAGGTCGATCGGTGTTCTATCAGCGGTCGTGAGCGTAATGATCTGTCAACGATATGCACATTCTGAGTTTGGCAATCAAATGATTAACGATTTATAAACAAGAGCGGGTCGCGGCCTGCACGATGTGACCCTGACCCACCAAACTGTTCCACGCCGAGGGTCAGTTCATGGGCATCTTGGAGTTGACTCCGTATGTGATCCACGGCCGCTGCCAGTTCTCGCGCGGTGACCGCTTGTTTGGCGAAAGCTCAGGGCATGAGGCCGCCCGGCCCCGTATGAGGCGGGTCTTCGGTGTCGTGACACAGCCATCTGCGATACGCTCACGGGTGCCGGATGACGACAGGAACCACAAAGTCTTCAGGCATCCGCTCGCGGACGTCCTTCGAACGACCTGCTGTGGGCGCTATCAGTCGGCTTTCCCGGTCGCGACAAGTCGATCTCGACTCCGTTCAGGTCGGCCCACTGGTCAAGTATGCGCCCGCCGAACAGGCGCTTGGGTGGAGATCAGTGGCCCGGATCGCGTTCGATCCACCGAAGACCGGCCGCCCTTGGCGATCACGCCGACCACGCTTGCGCTGCGGCAGCGCGTTCCTTCGGCCGCATCCGCCGTGCCACCTTGCGGGTCTCAGCGTGCACCCGTTCGCTGGGGCAGGGTCAGTATGGGGACTTTGACCAGGCTGATGACGCGCGACGGCCCTCGCAATCGGGCCGGACCGGTATACCTCACACCGAACAGCTCGCCCGGAGCGCCGGCCATGGCATACGCGACGACGATCGAAGGCACGCGCTTCACCTTTCCCGACCTGCGCAGCCTGCTGGCCAAGGCGACGCCAGAGCGGTCCGGCGACCAGCTCGCCGGGCTCTGCGCCGAGGGTCCGGTGGAACGGCTGGCGGCGCAGATCGCCCTGGCCGACCTGCCGCTGAAGGCCTTCCTGGCCGAGGAGCTGATCCCCTCGGAGAAGGACGAGGTCTCGGACCTCATCGCCCGCCGGCACGACGGACAAGCCTTCGCGCCGGTGGCGTCGCTGACGGTGGGCGCTTTTCGGGAATGGCTCCTCTCCCCGGCGGCCGATGCGGCGGCGCTGGTGGCCCTCGCCCCCGGTTTGACGCCCGAAATGGTGGCGGCCGTCTCAAAAGTTTGCCGGCTGCAGGATCTCGTGGCGATCGCCGCCAAGCGGCCGGTGGTGACGCGCTTCCGCTCGACGATCGGTCTGCCCGGCCGCCTCGCGACCCGCAACCAGCCGAACCACCCGACCGATTCCTCGGCCGGCATCCTGGTCTCGGCCCTGGACGGCCTGCTGATGGGCTCGGGCGACGCGGTGATCGGGGTGAACCCGGCCACCGATTCGCTGCCGGACTACATCCGCATCGTCGAGCTTCTGGAGACCCTGCGCCTGCGCCTGAACGTGCCGACCCAGCATTGCTGTCTCGGCCACGTCACGGTGGCGATCGACGCGATGGCGAAGGGCGCGCCGGTGGATCTCGTGTTCCAGTCGGTGGCGGGCTCGCAGAAGGCCAATGCCGGCTTCGGCGTCGATCTCGCCGTGCTGCGCGAGGCCTCCGAGGCGGCCCGCGCGCTCGGCCGCTGCCCGGAGGGCGGGCAGGTCATGTATTTCGAGACCGGCCAGGGCTCGGCCCTCTCGGCCGATGCCCATTGGGGCGTCGACCAGCAGACCATGGAGGCCCGCGCCTACGCGGTGGCACGGGAATTCGATCCGCTCCTCGTCAACACGGTCGTGGGCTTCATCGGGCCGGAGTATCTCTACAACGGCAAGCAGATCATCCGGGCCGGGCTGGAGGACCATTTCTGCGGCAAGCTGCTCGGCCTGCCGATGGGGGTGGACGTCTGCTACACCAACCACGCCGATGCCGACGGCGAGGACATGGACGCCCTGCTGACCCTGCTCTGCGCGGCGGGCGTCAACTTCGTCATCACGGTGCCGGGGGCGGACGATGTGATGCTGAACTACCAGTCCCTCTCCCACCACGATGCGGTCTTCGCCCGCGAGACCCTGGGCCGCCCGCCGGCCCCGGAATTCGAAGCGTGGCTGCGCGAGGTCCGCATCACGGACGTGCAGGGCCGGCTCGCCAACGCGCCGGGCGAATTGCCACCGGCTCTGGCCGAGGCGTCGCGCCTCCTGCCGGGGCGGGCGGCATGAGCGCGCCCACGGAGCCCAAACGCGCCGGACCCCCATCGCTGCGCGACCTGCGCGCGCTGACGCAGGCCCGCATCGCGCTGGGCGCCCACGGCGCCGGCCTGCCGACCGGGGCGGCTCTCGCTTTCGGGCTGGACCATGCCCGGGCCCGCGAGGCGGTCTGGACGCCCCTCGACGCCGAGGCGATCCGCGAGGCCCTGCGGGCCGAGGGGCTCGAATCGGTCGAACTCCGCGCCAATGTCACCGACCGGGCGGAATACCTGCGCCGGCCGGACCGGGGCCGCACGCTGCACCCGGATTCGGAGGGGGCCCTCGACGGGCTCGGCCAGGGCTTCGACGTCGCCCTGGTGATCGCCGACGGGCTCTCGGCCACGGCGGTCGCGCTCAACGCGGTGCCGACCGCCGCCGCGCTCGCCGCGCGGGCGGCCCAAGCCGGCTGGAGCCTTGCCCCCGTCGCGGTGGTGCAGCAGGGCCGGGTCGCGATCGGCGATCCGATCGGCGCCCGCCTGAAGGCGCGCTGCGTCGTCGTGCTGATCGGCGAGCGGCCGGGCCTGTCCGCCTCCGACAGCCTCGGCTGCTACATCACCTTCGCGCCGGAACCGGGCTTGCCGGATTCCCGGCGCAACTGCATCTCGAACATCCGGCAGGACGGGCTCGCGGTCGAGGCGGCCACCGACCAGATGGAGGCCCTGCTGCGGGCCATGATGGCGCAGGGGACCAGCGGCGTCGGCCTGCGCCGCGACAGCCTCGTGAGCCCGCCGGCGCCGACGCTCCCGAAGGCGTAGGGCGCCCTCCCGCGCGGTGCATCCCGTTGTGGTTTCGAGAGGGCGAGCCCTTTCGCGGGTCCAGGGCAGAGCCCTGGTGCCGGACTTTGTCCGGTGTCGGGCAAGGCCCGAACCTCAGGGGCTCCGCCCCCGAACCCCGCCAGAGGGCTGAAGCCCTTTGGAAACCCGGGATCCGGGCAGGGATCTGGACAGCCGTGTCGGCAGATCGGTGAGGCGCAGGGCCCGGGACAGGGCATCGACCAGCGCGGTCAGGAGCGCCGTGGCGACGATCAGCACCACGGCGACCTCCAGGTGCAGCTTGGAGATCGCGGCATCGATGGAGAAGCCCAGCGTCGCGACCCCAAGGTTGACAGGCACGGGACGCCGCGGCAGGGCGCCCCGAAGTCCGCGCGGCCGGAGCCCGCGATCGGCTGAGGAGAGGACCCGCCATGCCGTCAGGCTCTTCGAACCGGGCGGCGGGGCGGGCGGGGGAACCCCTCCTGTCGCAGGATCCGCACGCCGTCCGCGAACCGCGCGAGAACAACCTCGAACGGGCGATCGGCCACGCGGTGCGGGAGCGCCGGAAGCAGCTGGGCCTTACCTCCGCCGACCTCGCCGCCACCACCGGCCTGTCGCCCGGCATGCTGTCGAAGATCGAGAACGGCAACATCTCGCCGTCGCTGACGACGCTGCAGGCGCTCGCGCAGGCGCTCGGCATGCCGATCACCGGTTTCTTCCGGCGCTACGAGGAGGTCCGCAACGCGGTCTTCGTCAAGGCCGGCGAGGGGATCGAGCTGGAGCGGCGCGGAACACGCGCGGGGCACCAGTACAACCTGCTCGGGCACATCCACGAGAATACCAGCGGGGTCACGGTCGAGCCCTACCTCATCACGCTCACCACCGATTCGGACGTGTTCCCGACCTTCCAGCACGCGGGCCTGGAGTTCCTCTACATGCTGGAGGGCGAGGTGCTGTACCGGCACGGCAACCGGCACTTCCACATGCGGCTGGGCGACAGCCTGTTCTTCGACGCCGATGCCCCGCACGGGCCGTCGGAACTGCTCGTGCTGCCGGCCCGCTACCTGTCGATCATCGCCTATCCGCAGGCGGCCAGTCTCGACTGAGCGACTGCACCGCGTTCCTGAGAAGAAATTTTATTTCTTGCTGGTTGATTTCAGCGGTGAGGGCCGCCTATGCTCTGGGCGTACCCGAAACGGAGGTGGTGCCATGTGCGGCATCGTCGGATTGTTCCTGAAGGACCCGGCCCTGGAGCCGCAGCTCGGTGCGCTGCTCGCCGACATGCTCGTGACCATGACGGATCGCGGGCCGGATTCGGCGGGCCTGGCGATCTACGGGTCGCCGACGCCCGGCCAGTCGAAGATCACCGTGCAATCGGCTCAGGCCCTGGTGGATTTCCCCGCCCTGGAGCAGCGCCTCGCGGAGGTGTCCGGCGGCTCGGCGCGGGTGGCGGTGAAGAGCTCGCATGCGGTGATCACCGTGGCGACCGACCGCCTCGCGGCGACGCGGAGCGCGCTGAAGGGCCTTTCGCCCGATCTGCGCGTGATGGGCGCGGGCGAGAGCGTCGAGATCTACAAGGAGGTCGGCCTGCCGAAAGACGTGGTCGCACGCTTCGGCATCGCCGGAATGGCGGGCACCCACGGCATCGGCCACACCCGGATGGCAACGGAATCGGCCGTGACCACGATGGGCGCGCACCCGTTCTCCACGGGCGCCGACCAGTGCCTCGTCCATAACGGCTCGCTGTCGAACCACAACAACCTGCGCCGGAGCCTCGCCCGCGACGGCATGGTGTTCGAGACCCAGAACGATTCCGAGGTCGCTGCCGCCTATCTCACCACCGTGATGGCGCAGGGCCGGGACCTCGGCGCGGCGCTCGCTGGGGCGCTCGAGGATCTCGACGGGTTCTTCACCTTCGTGGTCGGCACACGCTCCGGCTTCGGGGTGCTGCGCGATCCGATCGCCTGCAAGCCGGCGATCATGGCCGAGACCGAGCGCTACGTCGCCTTCGGCTCGGAATACCGGGCGCTCGTGGGCCTGCCGGGGATCGAATCCGCGCGCGTTTGGGAGCCCGAGCCGGCGACCGTCTACTTCTGGGACCAGCGGCAGGCCGCCTGAGCCGCCCCGCTTCCCGCCCATCACAGATCTCGTCCACGGATCTCGCCCATGCCCGTCTTCGATCTGGCGGCGACGCCCCTGCGCGCCCTGAACCAGGCCCTCCACGGCGTCGCCCCGGGCGCCAACGACACCGCCTTCGAGGTGCTGAACCCCCGGGGCCAGCACGCGGTGGCGGTCGGGATCGACGGGCCCGTCAGCGTCACGGTGCGCGGCTCGGTCGGCTATTACTGCGCCGGCATGAACGACGGCGGCACCGTCACGGTGCAGGGCTCGGCGGGCCCCGGCGTCGCCGAGAACATGATGTCCGGCACCGTCGTGATCGAGGGCGACGCCTCGCAATATGCTGGCGCCACCGGGCGCGGCGGCCTCCTCGTCATCAAGGGCAACGCGGCCTCGCGCTGCGGCATCTCCATGAAGGGGATCGACATCGTCGTGCACGGCTCGATCGGGCACATGTCGGCCTTCATGGGCCAGTCCGGCTCCCTGGTGGTGCTGGGCGATGCCGGCGAGGCTCTGGGGGACTCGCTCTACGAAGCGAAGCTGTTCGTCCGCGGCAGCGTGAAGAGCCTCGGCGCCGACTGCATCGAGAAGCCGATGCGCCCCGAGCACGTGGAGCACCTCGCGGCCCTGCTCGACCGGGCCGGGGTCACGGACGTGCGGCCCGAAGCGTTCCGGCGCTACGGCTCGGCCCGCACGCTCTACAGCTTCAACATCGACAACGCCGACGCCTACTGAGCGGGAGACCGGGCATGACCTACCAGAACCCGCCGATGCCGCCGCGCAAGTCGGCGACCTTCGACGACCACACCCTGGCGGAGATCCGCCGGGCCGCGGCCACCGGCATCTACGACATCCGCGGCGGCGGCACGAAGCGCAAGCTCCCGCATCTCGACGACCTGCTGTTCCTCGGCGCCTCGATGTCGCGCTATCCCCTTGAGGGCTACCGGGAAACCTGCGGGACCGGCGTCACCCTCGGCACACGCTTTGCGAAGAAGCCGATCGCGTTGAAGATCCCGATCACCATCGCCGGCATGAGCTTCGGATCCCTCTCCGCCAACGCCAAGGAGGCGCTGGGCCGCGGCGCGAGCCTAGCCGGCACCTCCACCACCACCGGCGACGGCGGCATGACCGATGAGGAGCGCGGCCATTCCGAGATCCTCGTCTACCAGTACCTGCCCTCCCGCTACGGCATGAACCCGCGCGACCTCCGGCGCGCCGATGCCATCGAGGTGGTGGTCGGCCAGGGCGCCAAGCCCGGCGGCGGCGGCATGCTGCTCGGCCAGAAGATCTCCGACCGCGTCGCCGCCATGCGCGATCTGCCCCAGGGCATCGACCAGCGCTCCGCCTGCCGCCACCCGGACTGGACCGGACCGGACGACCTCGAGATCAAGATCGGCGAGTTGCGCGAGATCACCGACTGGGAAAAGCCGATCTACGTGAAGGTCGGCGGCGCGCGGCCCTATTACGATACCGCGCTCGCCGCGAAGGCCGGCGCCGACGTCGTCGTGCTCGACGGCATGCAGGGCGGCACGGCGGCGACCCAGGACGTGTTCATCGAGCATGTCGGCCAGCCGACGCTGGCCTGCATCCGGCCCGCCGTGCAGGCACTGCAGGATCTCGGCCTGCACCGGAGCGTGCAGCTCGTGATCTCCGGCGGCATCCGCTCGGGCGCCGACGTCGCCAAGGCGATCGCGCTGGGGGCCGACGCGGTCTCGATCGGTACCGCGGCGCTCGTCGCCATCGGCGACAACGACCCGGCCTACGAGGAGGAGTACCGCAAGCTCGGCTCCACCGCGGGCGCCTACGACGACTGGCACGAGGGCCGCGACCCCGCGGGCATCACCACGCAGGATCCCGAACTGGCGGCCCGCCTCGACCCGGTGCGCGCCGGCCGGAAGCTCGCCAACTACCTGAAGGTGATGACCCTGGAGGCGCAGACGATCGCGCGCGCCTGCGGCCACAACCACCTGCACAATCTGGAGCCCGAGGACCTCGTGGCGCTGACCCTGGAGGCCGCCGCCATGGCTCGCGTGCCGCTGGCCGGGACCGACTGGTACCCGGGCAAAGCGGGCTTCTAGGCCCTTCAACCCCGCCGGTCGCGCCGGTTCGGGCGCGGCCGGTCCCCAACCGATCCGCGCTCAGGGGGCTGCCGTGACGACCGACCTTTCCGCCTACGCCGCCGAGCACGGCGTGCGGTACTTCATGATCTCCTACACGGACCTGTTCGGCTGCCAGCGCGCCAAGCTGGTGCCCGCGCAGGCGATCGGCGCCATGCAGCGCGACGGCGCCGGCTTTGCCGGCTTCGCCACCTGGCTCGACCTCACCCCGGCCCATCCCGACCTGTTCGCGATGCCGGACGCCGCCTCGGTGATCCGCCTGCCCTGGAAGCCGGACGTCGCCTGGGTGGCGGCCGACTGCACCATGGCGGACGCCCCCGTCGATCAGGCACCCCGGGTGGTGCTGAAGCAGCTCGTGGCGCGGGCCGCCGCCGAGGGCTTGCGGGTCAAGACCGGCGTCGAGGCGGAGTTCTTCCTGCTGAGCCCGGACGGGGCGGCGATCTCCGATCACCACGACCGGGCGGAGAAGTCCTGCTACGACCAGCAGGCGCTGATGCGCCGCTACGACGTAATCGCCGAGATCTGCGACCACATGCTGGCTTTGGGCTGGAAGCCCTACCAGAACGACCATGAGGACGCGAACGGCCAGTTCGAGATGAACTGGGAGTACGACGACACGCTGGCCACCGCCGACAAGCACGCCTTCTTCAAGTTCATGGTCCGGTCGGTCGCCGAGCGGCACGGCCTGCGGGCGACCTTCATGCCGAAGCCGTTCCCGGGGCTCACCGGCAACGGCTGCCACTGCCACGTCTCGGTGTGGAACAATGCCGGCACCGAGAACGCCTTCGCGGATCCCGAGATGCCGTTCGGCCTGTCGGCCCGGGGCCGGCATTTCCTGGGCGGGATCATGCGGCACGCGCCCGCGCTGGCCGCGATCACCAACCCGACGGTCAATTCCTATAAGCGCATCAACGCGCCGCGCACGATCTCGGGGGCGACCTGGGCGCCGAACGCCGTGACCTGGACCGGCAACAACCGCACCCACATGGTCCGGGTGCCCGGCCCGGGCCGGTTCGAGCTGCGCCTGCCCGACGGGGCGGCCAACCCCTACCTGCTCCAGGCGGCGATCCTGGCGGCGGGCCTCGACGGGCTGGCGAACGCCGCCGATCCCGGGCCGCACAGCGACATCGACATGTACCGGGACGGCCACATGGTCGCCGACGCCCCGCGCCTGCCGCTCAACCTGCTGGACGCCCTGCGCGCCTTCGAGGCCGATGAGGCGTTGCGGACGAATCTGGGGAGCGCCTTCTCGTCCGCCTACCTCAAGCTGAAACAGGGCGAGTGGAACAGCTACTGCGCCCATTTCACCGCCTGGGAGCGGGAGACCACGCTCGACGTGTGATCCGAAGTCGATCTGAGAGCGCCCTCCGACGCGGTGGATACCGGTTCCTCGGTGCGAGCCTCCGACGCGGTTCGGGCCGCCGCCCGGGCGAAGCCGCGTCCGAGCCGGCCGGAGCCCCGCCGCATCGAGAAGAAGCTGACGGCCGACGCCGTGCTGCCAGCCCCCAGCCCCAACCGGGCCGTGGCCGAGACGGACCGGATCGTCTGCATCGGCGCCTCGACGGGGGGCACGGAATCGCTGCGCGACGTGCTGGAGCTGCTGCCGCCGGATTGCCCGGGGGTGGTGATCGTCCAGCACATGCCCGAGCATTTCACCGCGTCCTTCGCCCGGCGGCTCGACGGCCCCTGCGCCATCGCGGTGAAGGAGGCGGAGGACGGGGACGCCGTGCTGCCCGGCCGGGCCCTGATCGCCCCGGGGGGCGCCACCTCCTGCTGCAGCGGACCGGCAACCGCTACACCGTCTCGGTGAAGGACGGCCCCCTGGTCTCGCGCCACCGGCCCTCCGTGGATGTGCTGTTCCGCGCGGCCGCGCGCTGTGCCGGCGCGAACGCGCTCGGCATCCTGATGACCGGCATGGGCGATGACGGCGCCAACGGCCTCTTGGAGATGCGCCGGGCCGGGGCGCTCACGGTGGCGCAGGACGAGGAAAGCTGCGTGGTGTTCGGCATGCCCAAGGAGGCGATCGAGCGCGGCGCGGCCATGAAGGTCCTGCCCCTGGACCGGATGCACCACGAGATCATCCGCTTCGGCGCGATGCCGGCGCTGCGCCAGCCGGCGTAGGATGTAACGGTTAGCCCTTTCTCGGACAGGTGCAGCGCCAACGCCCGGCGGATCAACCGAAGCGTGCGAGGGCGAACGGGGCGAGGTCGATGGGCTGCGGCTCGCCGGCGAAATCTGCGGCGATCGCCTCGCCGATGCCGGCCGAATGCTTGAAGCCGTGCCCCGAGCAGGCCGAGACCACGAGCACCCGGTCCATCGCGGGGTGCCGATCGATGATGAAGCCGCGGTCGGGGGTCACCGTGTAGACGCAGGCCGCGGCCCGGACGACCTCCGGGGTGGCGCCGGCCAGCCGGTTCGCGACCCGCATCCGGTACATCTCGGCCGATTCCAGCGGGTCGACCCGGCGCTCCACGGCGTCGGCGGTGGTGCTGGTGTCGTACTGCTCCGTGGCGACCTTGAGGGCGCGCTCCCCCGGCATCGGCGGGAAGCCGTAAAGGTAGTCCGTGTCGCCCGTCCCGTACATCCAGATGAAGACCGGCGCCTGCGGGCCGTAGGCGGTCGTGTCCGCCAGGGCGTACCAGTGCAGCAACTGGCGGCGGATCGTGAGCAGCCGGTCGAAGGGCTGGCCGAGCAGCGGAGTTGTCCAGGCGCCGGCGGCGACCACCGCACGGTCGGCGCGGATCTCGCCGTCGGCGGTCTCCACGCGGATCCCGTCCCCGTCCTGCCGCAAGGCCCGCACTGCGCAGCCGGTCCGGATCTCGGCGCCCGACGCGGCCGCGCAGGCGAGCTGCGCCGCGAGGCAGCGCTCCGGGATCACGTAGCCGCCGCCCGGCTCGTAATAGGCCTTCTCGTCGCCCGCGAGGTTCAGGAATTGCGGGAAGCGGCGGGCGACCTCGGCGCCGTCGAGCACCTCGTGGGCAATGCCCGCGCCCTCGGCCGCGCTGATCGAGCGGCCGACGAAATCCGGCTTGCCGTGGTGGGACGAGACCCCGTGGCCGGGCGCCATGACGAGGGCGCCGCAGGCGTTCAGCAGGGTCTCGCCGGTCGCGGCCTCAAGCTCGCGCCAGATGCGGTGCGAGGCGGTGACGAACGGGACGTAGTCGCGCCCTTCGCCGACGGCCTGGCGGGTGATCCGCGTCTCGCCGTGGCTCGACCCGAGGGCGTGCGGCGGCGCGTAGCGGTCGATCCCGATGACCGAGGCCCCGCGCTTGGCCAGCTGGTAGAGGGCGGCGCTGCCCATCGCGCCCAATCCCAGCACCGCGACATCCACCCGCCGGGTCATCGGACCTCCCCAGGCATGCGGGTGCCGTCGTGCGGGTCGGCGACGGGGGGTGGTGCTGCGGAGCCGGGCATGCGGGCGCGATCTCGGGAGAACGGTGGATGCGGCCCAGGATGCCGGTCCTGGCTGGTTGCGCTTGACCACAGGAGACGATTTCTTGCACGCATGAGCCAGACTGGACCGCTGATATCGGAGGAGGGTGATCCGGCCTCCGGGGGGCGACCGCAGGAGATCGGGTTCCTCCTCGTCCCCGGCTTCGCGCTGCTGTCGTTCGCCTCGGCCTGCGAGCCGTTCCGGGCCGCCAACGACCTCGCCGGGCGGGCCCTATACCGGCTGCGCTATTTCGGGGAGGGCGGAGGCCCGGTCGTGTCCTCCTCCGGAGCCGCAATTCCCGCCGAGCCGCTGCCCCGCGCGCGCTTCCGTCTTCACACCCTGTTCGTCTGCGCGGGCGGTGAACCGGCTGGCTGGGACAGGCCGGCGATCCACGCGACCCTGCGGCGGATGGCCCGGTTCGGCGTGCGCATCGGCGGGATCTCGGGCGGCCCCTACCTGATGGCCGCGGCCGGGCTGCTGGGCAATCGCGCGTTCACGATCCACTGGGAATATGCCGGAGCCACGGTCGAGGCGTTTCCGGATGCGCGCCTGACCCGCGCGCGCTACGTCGCGGATGCCGACCGGCCGACCTGCGGCGGCGGGGTCGCGCCCCTCGACATGGCCTACGGGCTGATTGCCGAACGCATGGGGGCGGCGTTCGCGCGCCGGGTGTCGGACTGGTTCCTGCACACGGCCGTGGGCGCGGCCGACGACCCCCAGCGCGCCTCCGCGGCGGAGCGGTACCGGGTCCATCACCCGGCCCTGCTCGCCGTCATCGAGACGATGGAGAAGACGGTCGAAGCGCCGCTCGGGCGCCGCGCCATGGCCCGGCTCGTGTCGATCAGCGAGCGCCACCTCGACCGGCTGTTCATCGAGAAGCGGGGCTTTAGCTTCACGGCCCAGTACCGGGCCATCCGCCTCGCCCATGGCCGGCGCCTGCTGCGGCAGAGCCCGCTCCGGATCGGCGAGATCGCGGCGTCCTGCGGCTTCGCCAGCGCGGCCCATTTCTCGCGCAGCTACCGATCCCAGTTCGGCTGCAGCCCGACCGCGGACCGATGACGCGCGATCCCGGTCAGCCTTGGCCCAGACACAATCGTCCCGGCAACGGGACGGACCTGACGTTGACCGTCATGTGCCAGTGAGACCACGACCATTTCGGCCTTCGCCCTCTCTCGACTCCGCGCTGGCGTCGTCGCAAGCCCGCCGCCCCTTCTGCTGAGATACGGCATCGCGGCGCTGGCGGTCTTTGCCGTCGCCCTGCTGCACTCCGCGTTGTTCGCCGAATTCGCCCCGTGGTTCCTGTTCACGCCCGCCGTCGTGGTGGTGACCCTGCTGCTGGGGGGCGGCGCCGGGCTGTGGGCCACGCTGCTCTCGATCCTCTGTGCCGGCTACGTGCTCCTCGACCCTCCCGCGTCCGGCAACCTCACGTCGATCCGGTGGGCCGCATCCGCGCTCTACGCCGCGACGACGTCCGGCCTTGTCGGGCTCGTGGTCGTCCTGCGGCAGGCGCTGCGCGCCTCGGATGCCGCACGGGACGGCTTGCTCCGCGCGGCGGCGGATGCGGCGGAACGGGAAGCCTTTCTCACGAGCGTCCTGGCCAGCTCGACCGACTGCATCAAGGTGCTCGACCTCGACGGCAAGCTGACCTTCATGAGCGAGGGCGGTCAGCGTGTGATGGAGGTCAGCGACTTCAACGCCATCGTCGGTTGCCCGTGGCCGGACTTCTGGACCGGCAGCGGCCACATCGACGCGCTCGCGGCGGTACAGGGCGCGCGCGAGGGACGCTCGGCCAGCTTCGTGGGACGCGCCAGCACCATGCGGGGCACGCCCAAGTGGTGGCACGTCGCGGTCAGTCCAATCCGGGGCCTGGATGGCACGTCGCAGCGCATCCTGTCGGTGTCGCGCGACATCACGGCGTTGCGCGAGAGCGAGGAGGAGCGCGACCGTTTCGTGCGGCTGGCCGAGAACAGCACCGACTTCATCGGCATGGCGCATGTCGATGGGCGCATGTTCTACATGAACGACGCGGCCCGCGAACTGGTCGGGCTCGGCGCAGCCGACATCACCGAACTCGTCATCGCGGATTTCTTCCCGCCCGAGGAGGCGGCGATCGTGGCGAACGAGGTCCTGCCGGCGGTCGGGCGGGACGGCCACTGGGCCGGCGAGCTGCGTATCCGCCATTTCGTCACGGGCGAGCCGATCCCCGTGCTCTACGCGATGTTCCCCGTCACCGATCCGGACGGGAACACCCTCGGCTACGGCACCGTCACCCGCGACTTCCGCGCCGGCAAGCGAGCCGAGGAAGACATGCGGATGATGAACGGCGAACTGGCCCACAGGTTGAAGAACGTGCTGGCGGTGGTCCAGTCCATCGCCCTGCAGACCCTGCGCAACGCCACGGACCTGCCCTCCGCCAGCGAGAACCTGTCCGCGCGCCTGGTCGCGCTGGGGGCTGCCACCGACGTGCTGACCGGGGCGTCGTGGCGCTCGGCCGACCTGTGCGCCCTCGCCGAGCATGCCCTGGCGCCGCACGGTGAACTTGGCACCCGCATCGTCCTCGACGGGCCCGCCGTCACCCTGCAGCCGCAGGTGGCCATCGCCCTGGCCCTCGCCCTGCACGAGCTCGCCACCAACGCGGCCAAGTACGGTGCCCTCTCGACCGAGGCCGGACGCGTTCACTTGGCCTGGCAGGTGGACGGAACGGGACCGGAGGCGCGCTTCCGCCTCACCTGGCGCGAGCAGGGGGGCCCGCCGGTCGCGAAGCCCACCCGGCGTGGGTTCGGCTCGACGTTGATCGAGCGCTCCCTGCGCTCGTATTTCGGAGGGACGGCGGAGACCGAGTACCGGCCGGACGGGCTGACGTTCACGCTGGACGCCCGCCTGGGCGATGCGATTCTCGAAGGGGGGAACGGGTAGCGGTGGGGCAGAGGACGCCGATCGGTGACAAGACGGTGCTCGTGGTCGAGGACGAGGCGCTCCTGCGCTTCGACATCGTCGACTTCTTCGCGGAGCGGGGCTGGCGCGTGTTCGAGGCGGGCAACGCCGAGGAGGCGATCGCGCTGCTCGCGCGGCACGGGGAGATCCGCGTCGTGCTGACCGACGTGCAGATGCCCGGCGACATGGACGGGTTGAAGCTCGCGCATTACGTGCGCGAACGATTCCCGCCAACGCTCCTCTTCGTGGTCTCCGGGGAAGCGCCGGTCAGCCGCGAGGCCCTTCCGGCCCGTGCGACCTTCCTGCCCAAGCCGTTCGATCTGCATCGGGTCCTGGGCCAGATCGAACGGAGCGGGGTGTCCATCCCGCGGGCCTGAGCGGATCAACGCCCCGGCTGCGGCTTCAGACGAAGGTGGGTTCCCCACGGATCGCGGACCACGAGGGCGTCCCCGTCCGCGCTGGTAGCTACGCCCGCCTCGCTGCATCGAACCCGCGCCGATGCGAGCGTCTGCTCGTCCGTAAGCAGCGCGACCTCCGCGAGGCCCGTCGTCCCGTCCGAGCGCATCGGGGCGCCACGGCTGTTCCAGACATTGCCGGCCAGCTGGTGGTGATAGCCGCCCGCCCCCAGGAACAGGGCGCCGGGATAGCGGCACATCACGTCGAAGCCGAGCAGGTGCGCGTAGAAGCGCTCCGCGACATCCAGATCGCCCACCTGGAGATGGACATGCCCGACGCACCCAGCCGCCGGCATCTCCGACCAGGGACGTGCGGCGGCACCGACGAGCCCGGCATGATCGAGCCGTTCGTTGCGCATCTCGACCGAGCCGTCCGGAGCCCGCGGCCATGCGGAGGCGGGCCGGTCGACGTAGATCTCGATGCCGTTGCCTTCGGGATCGTCGAGGTAGACGGCCTCGCTGACGAGATGGTCGGCACCACCCGTGAGCGCGATACCGCGCTTCTCGGCGTGCGGGAGCCAGGCACCGAGGTCGCCCCGGCCGGGCAGCAGGAACGCGGTGTGGAACAGGCCGGCCTCGCGGGGCTGCCGTGGCCGCGCATCCGGGTCGTGCCGCAGGACGAGAAGGGGCGTATCGCCCGTTCCGAGGTGCGCAGCGCCATCGGCTTCCAAGAGGATGCGGAGCCCGAGGATGTCCCGGTAGAACCGCGTGAGCGCAGCGAGGTCGCGCACGACGAGGCTCACCGCGCCGATCCGGTAGGGCGCCTCGGCCAGGACGCGGTCCGGCCCGACCGGGGTCTGGCTCGAAGCGGGTGTCGCCATGGTCCGTCTCCAGATACGTCTGCCCCTCTGAAAGATGGGGTAGCCGGCAGGGACTCAACGGCTTTTCGTCACCGGGGCTGCGGGCTCCGGCGCCCCGCGCCAGGACTCGAACAGGCTGAAATGCGGTCTCTCGCCCGCGGCTTCCACCGCAACCGTCGCGGTGCGCCCCGAGACCAGGCGGGTCTCGTCGGAAACGTCGTCCAGCTTGATCCGCACCGGGATGCGCTGGGCCAGCCGGACCCAGGCGAAGGTCGGGTTGACGCTGGCCAGCAGATTCGAGCCGGCCGTGCGCTCGCGGTCCTCGATGCCGCCCGCGAAGCTCTCCACGCGGCCGTTCAGCGTGGAATTCTCACCCATCAGGCGGACGCTGGCCCGGTCGCCCACGTGGATGCGCGGGAGCTTGGTCTCCTCGAAGTAGCCCTCGACGCGCAGCGTGTCGCTGTCGATCAGCGCCATCACCCCGCGCCCGGTGGTGACGTAGGTGCCGGGACGCAACTCCATGTTGGTGATGCGCCCGTTGACCGAGGCCTTCACCGCGGAGCGTTCGAGGTTGAGCTTGGCGAGGTCGCGGTCGGCCAAAGCCTGTCCGTAGGCCGCCTTGGCTTCCAGGTCGGACGCCCGGGCCGCCTCGACCCGCTGCTGGGACGCGGCGGCGTCGCTGAGCTTCTGGTAGCGGACGTAGTCGGCGGCGGCCCGCTCGGCGGTCGCCTGCTTGCCCTCGACCATCGCCTCGGCCTGGCGCAGGGCCAGATCGAAGCGCTCCGGGTCGATGCGGAACAGCACGTCGCCCCGCTTCACCACTTGGTTGTCGGCGACGAGCACCTCGGTGACGAGGCCGGACACGTCGGGGGCCACCTGCACCACGTCGGCCCGGACACGCCCGTCCCGGGTCCAGGGCGCCTCCATGTAGTAGTCCCACAGCGCCAACCCGACGACGATCGCGGCGGCGACCATCCCGAGGGTGACGAGGAGGCGGACCAGGAGGGCGAGCAACCGAGGCATGGGGTGGATCCGGAAGATCTGTGCGGGGGCGAGGCGGGGCGGCCGGACGTGCCCGCCGATCAGGAGGTGAGCGGCACCGCGACCGAGACGACCAGGCCGAGGAGCACGACGTAGAGGGCGAGGTCGAACAGGGGCCGGTGCCAGACCATGCGGTAGAACCCGGCCCAGGCCAGCACCCGGCGCAGGGGCAGGCTGACCACGAAGGCGATCAGCATCCAGGCCGCGAGGCTCGGCACGAAGACCCCGTAGAGATCGAGTTCACCCGTCATGCCGCGAGCTCCGGATGCGTGGTGGTGGTCAGCGCCGAACGGTAGGCCGGCGCGTCCGGGAACAGGCCGCGCCGGATGCCCACGAGCCCCATCAAGGCGGCCCGGCTGGGCGCCTGCCGGGCATCGCGGGAGACCGCATCGAGGGCCGCGTCGATTGTGTCGAGCAGGTCTGGGGCGGGATTTCCCGGCTCGGTTCCGAAGTGGCGCGCCAGCGCGGCCAGGAGCGTCTCGACGGCCGCCCGGGCCGGCTCCGAGAGCTGTCGTCGGTCGCGCCGCAGCTCCACGACGTTGATGCCGACCCGGACCTCGGCCAGGAGGTCGGCGGTCCATTCCGCGTCGTCGGACGGTAGGGCGGCCAGCCGCGGCGCGATCAGGCCGACCCGGTCAAGCATCAGGGCCGCGAGTTCGAGGCCGTTCTGCGCGCCCTGGCGCTCGGCGGCGCGGGCGAGGCTGCGGCGGTTGATGGCCCGCAACCGCCGCGCCGACCAGCCGGCGCCGACCGAGCGGACGAGACGGGTGACGATGGCGGCGACCCACATCCCGACGATGACCGCGACGGACGAATTGGCGAAGGCCACGAAGTCGCCCGTGTAGCTGCCCTGGAGGGCGATCATGGCCGAGCCGTTGAGTGCCGCGCCCATCGCCAGGGGTGCGGTCTTGGGCTGGGCCATGAACACCCCGCAGATCAGCAGGCCCGGGGACAGCGCGAGCGCGAGCATCTCGAAGGAGGTGGCCAGCGGCAGGACGGCGAACAGGTAGGCGCCCGACCCGAGGGCGCCGAGGATGGCCGAGTTGGCGAAGCTCACGATGAACGGCGCGGGGTCGTCCTGGGCGGCGAAGAGGCTGCAGCCGACCGCCGCCATCATCGGGGCGGCCGAGCCGTGCGGCCAGCCGGTCGCGATCCAGATCGCGCAGGTGACTAGGACAGTCAGGAACACGCCCAGAGCCGACAGCAGCGCCATGCCGTGGTCGCGGTGGCGGATCGTGCGCGCCGCCGCGGTGTACCGGAAGGTCAGGTCCTCGGTGACCGGCGTGCCGTCCGCGATGTGCCGCTGCAGGATGCGGGCGTCCTGGCGCAGGTCGATGAAGTCGCGCAGCCGCACCAGGAGGCTCGCCAGCACGAGGGCGTCCCAGGACGGCCGCGCGCCGAGCCCCGGTTCGAGGGCGTCCGCCTCGGCCTTCAGGCGGTCGGCCGCGGCCTGCTCGGTGGTTCCGGCCGCCAGCCAGGCCGCCGTGGCGTCGAGGAGGGTGCGCAGGCGCTGCGGCAGCGCGTTCGCCCGCTCCAGCGTCTCGATGCGGTCCGAGACCGCGGAGGCGATGGGCAGGAACATCAGCATGTGCTGGCGCAGGGTCGCCATGGCCTCCGCCGAGCGCTCCGCACCGGTCATGTCATAGCGCAGCGGCGTCGCCAGGGCATCGAACGCGACCGCATCCGAGGCGAGCTTCAGCCGGGTGGCCTGCGTGTCCCGCGACGCGCGGGTGCGGGCGAGGACGTCGATGGCCCACCCCCGCGCGTCGCGCAGCCAGAGGTCGAGCCGGCCGGAGATCACCGGCGCCACCGATTGCGGCAGCACGACCGTGTTGACGAGGCTGGCGCAGAGGATGCCGAGGGTGATCTCCTCGGCCCGGGCCACGGCGATATCGAACATCGTCCCGGGCTCGCCCACGGCCGGGAAACCGATCAGCGCCGCCGTGTAGCCGCCGAGCATCATCAGGTAACTGCGCGGGGTGCGGTCGAGCAGGGAGACGTACAGGCACGTCGCGACCCAGGCCGCGATGGCGAGCGTCAGGAGTTCCGGCGCGTTCACGAGGTTCGGCACGAGGGCGACCGTGACCACGGCGCCGAGCAGGGTGCCGAGCACCCGGTAGAGCGCCTTGGAGCGGGTGGCGCCGGCCAGCACCTGGCTGGTGATGTAGACGGTGCCGAGCGCCCAGTAGGGGTTCGGCAGGTCGATCCAGAACGCCAGGAACAGGGCCAGCATGCCGGCTCCGAAGGTCTTGAGCGCGAAGGCCCAGTCGCGCCAGCCCGGAAGGGTCATTCCGCGGCCTCCGCCTCGTCGAGCGCGACCGCGCCGCCGATATGGTCCTGCAGGGCCTGGAACACCCGTAAGGCCGCCTCCAAGTCGGCGGCGCTCACCTTGGCGAAGGCCGCATCCCGCAGGCGCTCCAGATCGGCCTCGATCCGCGCCACGACCGCCTGCCCCGCCGGCGTCAGGGTCAGCACCTTCGCGCGCCGGTCAGTCGGGTCCTCCCGGCGGGCGACGAGGCCCGCCTTTTCCAGTGGGTCCAGGAGCCGCACCAGCGACGGGCCCTCGATGCCGATCGCGTCCGCCAGGGTGGTCTGACGCGGCGCGCCGCCCATGCGGGCGATCAGAACCAGCGGCATGGCCTTGGCTTCCGAGATGCCATGCGCCTCGGTCGCCGCATTGGCCAGCCGCCGCCACTGGCGCCCGGACAGTAGCAGCGTTTGGGTGTAGGCCAGACGGAGCTGGCGGAGGGTTTCGGCCGTCATCTCGCGCCCCCGGGCGGTTGCGATGGACCACATCAGACGACCTATCGCATCGATAGCAAGCTATCAATTAGGGGCGCATCATTCAAGGGCGGACGTGGATCCCTGGGCCGCCGGACGCCATGATCGGCCCCCACAGGGTGGTCCAAGGTTAAAGTTAGTGCGCAGTAGGCCGCTCCACCACGGTTAGCTTGGCCGGCGGAGCTGGTCGGGCGAGCGCAGCCGGCCAAGCGGTGAAGGCTGGCATGAACACCTCTGGTGCC
>NZ_JAKSYD010000270.1 GCF_022829605.1 Methylobacterium sp. E-065
GGCACCAGAGGTGTTCATGCCAGCCTTCACCGCTTGGCCGGCTGCGCTCGCCCGACCAGCTCCGCCGGCCAAGCTAACCGTGGTGGAGCGGCCTACTGCGCACTAACTTTAACCTTGGACCACCCTGTGGGGGCCGATCAATGATTGCGGGCGTCTTTGGGGCGGGGGCCATGATGGTCTTCATGCTGCCAGGCTTCGACTCGTTTTTCTCCTGGTAGGTGATCAAGCCTTAATCGCGCGATCCTGAGCTACTCGAAGGTTCGCTATTTCCCCGGCCGCAGCTGTCGCCGTCCACGCTGTACAATCCGCCCAATGCGGTTGGCCCAGCATCCGCATCTCAATCCGGGAACAATCCCGTCGCTCTCGATTTCAGCGTTGATGGCGAGCACCTGATGCTACTGCGCGCCTACCAACGCGTCCGCGATCCTGAGAAGCGGCGCTGCCTCTTAGCTCTCATACAAGAAGCGGCCGAGCAGAGTTGAGCCGCATCGGCTACCCATCAGCCGGTGATTGGATCGGCGTGTGGACACTCG
>NZ_JAKSYD010000272.1 GCF_022829605.1 Methylobacterium sp. E-065
GCACCAGAGGTGTTCATGCCAGCCTTCACCGCTTGGCCGGCTGCGCTCGCCCGAC
The DNA here is from genome assembly GCF_022829605.1 of Methylobacterium sp. E-065. Taxonomy (GTDB): domain Bacteria; phylum Pseudomonadota; class Alphaproteobacteria; order Rhizobiales; family Beijerinckiaceae; genus Methylobacterium. Next base: position 56 of record NZ_JAKSYD010000272.1, read on the forward strand.
CAGCTCCGCCGGCCAAGCTAACCGTGGTGGAGCGGCCTACTGCGCACTAACTTTAACCTTGGACCACCCTGTGGGGGCCGATCAACGGCTACCTCGACACCGTCATTCCCAGCTATCCTGTCGCCATGCGCACAGTTTTTGCCGCCATCGCTCTCGTCGTCGCTACTAGTGGGGCGCCAGCAGCTGAACAGCTGCCGAAGTTCAGGCCGAACACTCTCTACTCGGACGCCCGCGCCTCGCTTTTGGAGCTGGGCTGGAAACCGGCGCCTATACTGGCATCGAGCAGGGGATGCGATCGCCGCGAGAGCACCTGTGAAGCCTACCCGGAGGCTGAGAGCTGCGCGCCGTTCGGATCAGCGGCCTGCTCGATGCTTTGGAAGCGCGGTGAGCAGCTCATCAGCGTCATGACGATCGGCGATAGCGACATCTTGGTTCGGTCCGCGTCTTGCCGGACTGGCTGCTAACTGTCTGGATGCGCGACCGCGTGGCTCCGCGTAGTAGACCAAAGTTGCGGCAAGCCCGGCGGCCACTGCATCCTCGGTCAGTGCACGCGTCCAGTCCGAGCCCGAACGCGTGGTCCCTCCGCGCAGGGTGCGGCCCAACAGCGTTCCTGCGACCGCGCCGGCCATACCAAGCAAGGGACCGGTGAGCGGCGACGCATTCCGTCCAACAAGCGCCGCGCCGCCAACTGCGCCGATCGCGAGCCGTGCCGCGACGGAGGGCACAATGCGGCGGTCAGGAGCGAACGGCATCTTGTCTCCCGCCATCTCACCCAGAGCGGCCGTCGCGGCGAGGCCACGTGACACCGGTCCGGATGGCAACCATCGGAGCTGCGTCTTTTCCTGCGATGCGGCCCAGGTCAACGCGGCGCAAGCGGTCATGCTCCGCAGACCGGTGACGAAGCCGATGCCGAACGATGCCCACTGCCCTTGCATGGTGTCTCCTTTGCCGTGAAGCTGTAAGCCTTCGGCGAAGCGAGCTATCGACCGCAGCCGACGCCTCACGTTGCGAGGGAAAGGACGCGGTCAGGACGATGGTTCACCAGGCGCGACAGCGACAAAATCGCGGGTTCGAGACTAGCTTGCCCGGCGGTAGGAACTGAGGCCGAACTGAAGCCGAAGAACGGTGTCACGCTATGGCGTTCGGTTATCGATGCCTCAGGTTTGAAGCATGCCTGTCGAGTGCGTATTGACTCAGCCCTGATGCCCGCCTCCTCAGCGAAGGATGAGCCGCTTCGCTGGATCCTCGGGATGACGAGCCGATCTTCTTCTGGAACGGGCGGTGATGGAGCAGGCTCAGGCTGAGTGCTTCGTCACATGCCGCGCTCTCCACGCCTCGGCGGTCATTTCCGGTTCGGCGATCCATAGGACCACGCGCGATGACCGCATCGGTTCGTTCCATCTCTTCGATGTATCGTAAGCGGCGCCGCAAGCAGCTCAGCTTGGCCCAGTTCAGAGCTGCTTTCGGCTGCGACGCGGCTTACCCGATCCGAGGAGCCCTATGGCGGTGGCGGCAAGCCCCAGACCAATTGCCCCGACGGTCGTCGCGAGCGGATGCATGCTCGCCCGCGTGTAGGCGCTCGTCCGCATCGCGTAGAGCGGCTGCGTGCCGATCGTCTCGCCAGCCTTCATCGGTGCGTGGAGAGCCCCCTCCGGCTGGCTTGGCGGCTTGCTCCGTTTCTGTAGCGCGACGATCGCCGGTGCGAGCAGATCCATGGCTCCGGGCGCGAACTCCTTGGCCGCGATCAGCAGCTTTCCGGCACCGCCGACGACGATGTCACGCTGCGGATGGACCGCTGCGTGCAGAATGGCCTCGGCGACGACCTCGGGGCGATAGATCGGTGGCGGAAGCGTCGGCTCGCGGTCCATGTAGTTGCGCGCCCGCTCTGGTAGCGGTGTGTCGATCGAGGTCGGCTTGATCAGCGTGACCGAGACCGGAGCGCCTTCCTGTATGAGCTCCATACGCAAGGCGTCGGTGAAGCCTTTGATGGCGTGCTTGCTCGCCGCGTACATGCCCTGGAATGGGAAGGCGAGGTCGGAAGCGATGCTGCCGATATTGATCAGCGTGCCGCCATGCTCGCGCAGATGCTCGACGGCGATGAGAGAGCCGAACACCGTACCCCAGAAATTGGTCTGCAGCAGGCGGGCGTGGTCCTCGTCGGAGATCTCGCTGAGCGGGCCGTAGATCGTCAGCCCGGCGACGTTGACCCAGGTGTCGAAGCCGCCGAACGTGGCGATCGCCTTGTCGGCGATGGCTCGTACGTCCTGGCGCTTGCCGACATCGGCGACGATGTGGACCGCCTTGCCGCCGACGCCCTCGATCTCGGCCTGCACCTTGGCGAGGACATCACCGCTGCGCGCGGCGATGACCACGCGCGCGCCGCGCTTGGCAGCCATACGGGCGGTGGTCAGGCCGATGCCGGAGGACGCACCTGTGATGACGATGACCTGCTCGGCCAACGGCTTGTTGCGGCTCATCGGCCGGTCTCCTGTCAAGAGCATTCGAGGGATGCCAGCGGGTCCGGCACACACGGGGGACACGTGGCGTTCGAGCCAAGTTCCCTGGTTCGAACTGAGGTGCATGCGACTTTAACGCACGGCACGATGCAGACTGATTTCTGATGCCGTTAACCGAAATGATCGACGGTGCAGGCGTGCGGATCAGAGTCTGCAGTCTGGCAATCGCCTCGGTGTGGCGATGCTGAGGCAAGGTTTGCGTTCCTTCGGAGCGGTCGTACAGACTTCAACCCCCGAACTGGCTAGGCCCGCTCCTGACCACACGATTGGTCAAGGGTAACTCGATCCTGGATTGGGCGAGCCTGACGCATGCATGATCCCGGAACTTCGGCGGGTGGGGATCCTTAAATTATAGACGTCCTGGAATGGCCCCCAATTCGACCGGACACCGGGCGCAGCCGTTAGGGTCCAGTGCACTGACTCAGACGGATGGTTCAGGGGATCGGCTGACGGCGGCGAGGATGTCGGTAGCGGGTTTTGTCCAAACGAAGGGTCTGGCGCGCCGGTTGTGCTCGGCGATGTAGCGTTTGATCGCCGCCTGCAGGTCGACGACGCCGTTGAAGGAGCCTCGCCGCAGCCGACGACGGGTCAGTGCGGAGAAGAAGCCCTCGACCGCGTTGAGCCACGAGGCCGAGGTCGGGGTGAAGTGGAACGTCCAGCGCGGATGCCGGGCGAGCCAGGCGCGCACCTTCGGATGTTTGTGGGTGGCGACGTTGTCGAGGATGGCGTGGATTGACTTGCCGGGCGGGTCGGCTCCGCGCCCGACCCGGACGAGATGTGCGCGCCACGCGTCGAACACGGCCTCAATGCCACCGAGCTGCACCGCCAGGAACCGCCACGCGCCGCCCGAGAAGACCGGCTGGCGGAAGTAGTCGTCCACCTCGCCGAGGACGGCCTCGGTCGAGAGGGTCATCCCGCCGAAGTCGAGGGTTCCCGTGGCCGACGCCCGCATGCCGTGTGCCCGCCAAGCTGAGAGGTCGGCGCGGGTCCCGGCCTCCAGCGGCACGACCAGCATGAGCGTCCCGTTGCCACTCGGCGCCCGCGCCGTGACCAGGGCGCGGGTCACGAACCCCGCCCCCGACGCGAAGGTCTTCACACCGCTTAGCAGCAGTGCCTCCTCACCATGTTCGAGGACGAGGCCGTCGACGGCCGGCTCTGTGTTCCAGACGCCGAACAGGTGGCCGGCGCGGGCATCTGCGAACAGGCGCGCGTGCTGGCCCGCGTCGCCGTACCGGGTGATGAGCTGCAGCGCGTTGACGTGGCCCTCGTACAGCCGTCCGAGTGCGAGGCAGCCGTAGCCGACGAGGCGCAACACCTCGGATAGCATCCGGGAACCTGGCTCCTCGCCGAGGCCCGCACCGCCCATCTTGCGGGGGACGGGCGCGGCGAGCAGGCCGAGGCGCGCGAGGTCGGCGACGTCCTCGGTCGGGAAGCCGTCGTCGTGATCCTGCGTGGCCGCGCGCTGTGCCGACGACAGCGACGCCGCGCGCGCTGCGGCGACGGCGTCGAACGTCAGGTCGAGCGGCGTGCGCTGATCCATGGTGTCTTCTCGACAGGCCGCGACAAGTGCCCCGCTCGCGCCGTCAGTCGCCAGCGCGTGGTTACTGTCAGAGGATATTCCAGTCCTTCGGTTTACGGGCCGTCACGTCGTGCGACTTAATCAGCAGCTCAGCAGCCGGTCATGTGGTTTGCCCGATGTGCGGCACATGCTGGCGCTTGCTCGGCTTCTCGCGAGCTGGCCCGTCAGCGCGACAGATCCCGACAGGTGGCAGAGATGACCAATCGACCGATCGGAACACGAAGCTTACCGGCAGTCACCACCCTGACGGCGACGGCCATCGTGGTAGCCGACATGATCGGCGTCGGTGTCTTCACCAGTCTGGGGTTCCAGGCCCGAGCCGTCCCGTCCGGCTTCGCCCTGGTGCTACTGTGGGTCGTCGGCGGCGGTGTCGCGCTCTGCGGGGCGCTCTGTTACGCCGAACTCGCCACGATGTTTCCCCGCTCCGGCGGCGAGTACACATTCCTGTCGCACATGTACGGTCCTGCCGTCGGCTTCATGGCGGGCTGGCTCTCGGCCACCGTCGGGTTTGCCGCGCCGGTGGCGCTCGCGGCCATGGCGTTCGGGCAGTACGCCCAGGCCGTTCTGGCCGGCGCGCCGGCACTCTCGCTCGGCCTGGCGGTGATCTGGATCGTCTCGGCCGTTCACCTGCGCGGACTGCGCCACAGCAGCGCCTTCCAGCTTGCCTTCACGGTGCTGAAACTCGGACTAATCGTCGTCTTCATCGGGGTGGGCTTCGCCCGCGGAGGTGGCCAGTCGACCAGCTTCGTCCCCAACGCGTCCGACCTCACGCAGATCGTCAGCGCGAGCTTCGCAGTGAGCCTCGTGTTCGTAATGTACGCCTACTCGGGCTGGAACGCCGCGACCTACATTGTCGGCGAGCTCGGTGATCCGCAGCGCAGCCTGCCGCGTGCGCTGCTCGCCGGGACGGGCTTCGTGGTGGTGCTCTACGTCGCACTGAACGCGGTGTTCCTCTACACGACGCCACTGACAGAACTCGCTGGCCAGGTCGACGTCGCCCTCATTGCCGGTCGGCACATCTTCGGCGAGGCGGGTGGCCGCCTCGTCGGCACCCTAATCTGCGCCGGCTTGATCCCGACGATCAGCGCGATGATGTGGATCGGTCCGCTTGTGACGGTGGCGATGGGCGAGGATGTGGTGCTTCTGCGCATGTTCGCGCGTCGCTCACGCAACGGTGTGCCGACCGCAGCGATCCTGCTCCAATGCGGCGTCGCCAGCCTCCTGCTCCTGACCCAGAGCTTCGAGGCGGTGCTCGAGTTCGTCCAGTTTGGCCTGATCGCCTGCTCGTTCCTGACCGTGTTGGGTCTGTTCAAGCTGCGGCTCACCCGGCCAGACCTGCCGCGGCCGTATCGAACCTGGGGTTACCCGTTCACGCCGCTGATTTTCCTCGCGGTCACACTGTTCATGATGGTCTACCTCGTTTCAGCCAGGCCGCTCCAGTCGCTCGCGGGTTTGCTCATGATGCTGGCCGGCCTCGTGTTGTACGCGGTCGCGATGGCTCGGACACGGACCAAAGCCTGACTGGCGCGCTCCCGTGATGCGATCACCGCACTTAATGCGCGTCGGTCTTGATGCCGCGCAGCACGTCGAGCCGATACTCGGCCGTCCTCGACTGCTTCAGGACCGTCGCAAAGTTCCGTGCACCTGCGATGAAGCCTTCGGCTGCGTCATCGCCGGAGAGGGGGTAGTGGGTGACGCCGAGCCAGTGGACCAGCACGATGTCAGCCTCGGGTAACAACGCACCCTCGACACGCGCGACCAGGCGCGCGAGATCGGCGCGGTCGAGGTAGTATGCCACTTCCGAAATTACGATCAGGTCGAACCGCCCTTCCGGCCAAGTGCCAGGAACGGCAGCCAGCATGAAGCGTGCGTTCGGACAATCGGCGCACCGGGCACGAGCCGCTTCAAGAACCGACGGTACCACGTCGAGGCCAATCAGCGCGTCGCAGCGGGGGCAGAGCTGATGCGTGAACACGCCGATCGAGCAGCCGACATCCAGGGCGGACGCGTAGTGGACGCGCGGTAGGGCCGCCAGCGTCGCCGCGTACTTGTCACGCTCGTACGGGCTCGTGGCAAATTTCCATGGGTCGGACTCGGTAGCGTACATACCCTTGAAGTAGTCGGTATCGAGGGTCGTTGGCCGACGGCCGGTCGAAGCGTTCGCTGAACCGTCGGGGTTCGTCTCCAAGCCTGTGGCTCCTCTGATCCCGAGCAGGATGCTGGTGGCAGCAAGGCTTCCGGACTGCAGCAGGAGACGGCGTGAGACTGGCCCGCGGTCACGCACGATACACCTCAGGGCGCTAGGTCGCTGTAGGATTGGGGAACCGCACGTGATCGGGACAGTTCCAGGGCACGCCCTGGAGGTGTTGCAAAGCTGCGCTTAAGCGCTGGCGCCGTCGTAGCCCACATTGATGCCGTTGCGACTGGGAGTGGCCACTCTGCTACGCACATATCAGTAACGCCCCTACAGGCCATCGCGCGACCCAGGATCTGACCGGTAGCGTCCGCTTACGAGGCGCGGTCACAGCCAGCTGAATGACCGGGATGGGCGCCAAGCCGAATGTCCGGTACTGCGCGCGCTGGCGAGCCGTCTTGACGTAGTCTGGCCGTTAGCGGAATGACCGTTTCGGAGGAGGCTGCCTAGAGGCTGTTATGAACTGAATGGGTGAGGTTTGCGTTTTCGGGCATGAGCGCAGGTCGTGCCGGCTATCCATCTGACGTGTCCGATGAGGAATGAGCGCTGGTTGCGCCGTATCTGGCGCTGCTGCGGGAGAGTTCGGGCCAGCGTGACCACGACCTGCGCGAGGTGTTCAACGGCTTGCGGTTCATCGTGAAGACGGGGGCGCCGTGGCGGTTCATGCCGCACGACCTGCCGCCGTGGGCGGCGGTGTACCAGCAGACGCAGCGCTGGCTGGCTGCGGAGTGCTTCACGGATGCGGCCGGTGATCTACGGGCGGTTCTACGGATGGCAGGGGATCGCAAGCCGGAGCCGTCGGCGGTGATCCTGGACAGCCGGACGCTGCGGTCCTCGCCCGAGAGCGGCGAGCGGGCGGGCTACGACGGGGCCAAGCGCAAGCGCGGTTCGAAGGTGCATCTGGCGGTGGATACGCCAGGCCACGTGGTGGCGCTGCATGTCACCCCGGCCGATGCCGACGATCGCGGCGAGGTCGATCGCCTGACCGGCGCGGTGCAAGCGGAGACGGACGGAAGCGTCGAGACGGGCTTCGTCGATCAGGGCTACACCGGCGCGCGGGCGGCGGACGCGGCCCAGGCGCACGGTATCGCCCTGGAGGTGGTCAAGGCGCCCGAGGCCAAACGCGGGTTTGTCCTGCTGCCGCGTCGCTGGGTGGTGGAGCGGTCCTTCGCCTGGGCGACGCGCTGTCGGCGCCTGGTCAAGGATTACGAGCGTTATGCCAGCACGCTGGCAGGACTTCATATGGTCGCCTTCGTCTGTCTCATGCTGAAACAGGCCGAACGACTTATGACTGGTTCATAACACGCTCTAGAAAAGCGGACGGCCTCCTGACGACCCAGCCCAGCCTCTGGGAGCGCCGTTTGCGTATCTCCAAAGCGGTCGTTTGTTTGCCATTGAGCGACCTCGGGTCAGAGTGGGAAGGCGCGCCTATACGCCGAGAAGCTGAAGTTGAGTTGCACCTCATGTCTGCATTGTGCTCCATCGTCAGATGGATGAGCGGGCCACCATCGCCGACCTCGAACGTCGGCTTGTTGCAACTGAAGCGGCCCTACGTGAGAAGATCGACGTCGAGGCCGCCCTGCAACGGAGCGAGGACCTGCGTCGCCTTGCCGTCGAAGGCGGTCGCATGGGGACTTGGCGCTGGAACCTGCGTGATGAATTCATCCAGGGCGATGCCACGTTTCTAGAGCTTTGGGGCTTCCCGCCGTCAGATAAACTCCGCCAGCTCTCCGACTTCTCGGACCGAATGTCCCCGCAAAGTCGGGTCAAGATGAGCGAAATGATCACGCGCGCACTGGCAGCGGGTGAGGATCTCGATGGTGAGCTCGCGATTGCGAGCGGACCGAGTGCGGGGCGCTGGGTGCGCTGGCTTGGCCGTGCTGAGCGAGAGCATCCGTGGATCGTCAACGGCGTAAGCTTCGACGTCACAGCACAGCGATTGGCGGACGATCGCATCCGCGAAAGCGAGGACCGACTTACGCGTGCGCTGGAGGCCGGCAAGGTCGGCGCATGGGAACTTAATTTGGCGACACGGAGAGCTTGGCGCTCACCGCAGCATGACCGGATCTTCGGGTACGAGACGCCTCCGGCTGAATGGACCTACGACATGTTCCTCGGTCACGTCGTTTCGGAGGACCGGGGTTGGGTCGATGCTGATTTCCAGAACGCCATCGCCACGGATGGGGGCTGGAGCTTCGAGTGCCGCATCCAAGCCGCGGGCGGCGAAATTCGCTGGATCGGTGCACAGGGCCAAGTCGAGGTCGATGCGGGGAAGCGCATTCACTGCATGAAGGGGACAGTGCGCGACATCACGGAGCGCAAGAAATCCGAGATAGCGCTGCGCGAGAGCGAGGAGCGGTTCCGCGGGCTCGTCGAAGGGTTTGGCCAGTTCAGCTGGGAGGCGCGCACGGACGGCGTCATTGTCACCGACAGCCCGGGGTGGCGTGCCTTCACCGGCCAATCTCTAGACGAGTGGCAGGGGTCAGGCTGGCTTCAAGCGATCCACGTCGATGATCGGGCGGCGATCGAGAGCAAATGGCGAGCGGCCGTTGCCGCTGGGCTGGCGATCGATGCCGAGTATCGCCTGTGGCACGCGCCGAGCGCGACGTGGCGGTGGTCGAATGTCCGCGTGGTGCCGATCACGCGGCCCGACGGGACGGTCCGCAAGTGGGCGGGTGTCAACATTGATGTAACGGACCGGCGCACGCTGCAGGCGCGTCAGGAGGTTCTGGTCAATGAGTTGCAGCACCGAGCACGCAACCTCCTTGGGGTGGTGAGGGCCATCGCCGACCGAAGTGTAAGGCGAGGTGGATCAGTAGAGGCGTTCGAGGAGCGCCTGCAGGCGCTCGGCCGTGCCCAGGGCCTGCTCAGCCAAAGCGGCAGCGATCAGGTCGAGGTCGGGACGCTCGTTCGCGCTGAGCTGGCGGCGCATGCTGAGAGAGGGTCAAGTCGTGCAACGCTGTCCGGACCAGAGGTCTATCTCACCGCCCGGCAGGTGCAGAACTTCGCACTCGCCTTGCACGAGCTGGCCACCAACGCCGTCAAATATGGAGCATTACGTGACGATAATGGCGGCCTTCTCATAACGTGGGAAATCGTGTTCGACCGACGCGAACGCCGCCGCTTGGCATTGAGCTGGGTCGAAAGCGGTGTCGCCGTTGCATCGAACAGATCGACGCGACGCGGCTACGGCACCGAACTGATCCAGGAAGCCCTGGCCTACGCGCTGGAGGCCAAGGTCGATTACGAGCTTGGAACGGACGGCGTGCGCTGCCGGATCGAAATGCCGGTATCTTGACCTGTGTGAGGGCGCAGCCGTTCGGGGACCTTATTCTGACGAGCATTCGCTGCGCGCTTTGGAGGGCTGGTGTCTGATCCTGCTCAACCGCTCGCTGGCCACTGCATCCTCGTCGTCGAGGATGAGTACCTGATCGCCATGGACCTGAAGCGTTGGCTGTCAGCTGCCGGAGCGACGGTGACAGGTCCGGTTCCAAGCGTCGATCAGGCCCTCGACCTTATCGATGGTGGTGGTCTCACCGCGGCCGTGCTGGATGTAAACCTCGGAGACGGCAAAACCGTTTATCCCGTGGCCGCAGAGCTGGGAGCGCTGGGTGTGCCTTACCTATTCGCCACCGGCGACGTGAAGTTGTCTGACGCGGATAACTACCGCGACCGCCCAAGGCTGACGAAGCCGTATTTGGAAGCCGAACTTGTACGGGCTGTGGCGGATCTCATCGCAGGAACCGCACCCACGTGGTGATCCAGCGGGATATCGACGTCCGCTTCGATGCCTGCGCTGCCCAAAGCAGACCGGCTGAAAACCACCCAACCCAGCTGTCCAGAGGCACTCACCGACGTGACTGGAGCTGGCCGAAAGCCGCCGGTCTGCTTTCTGGAGAGTGACGGCTCGAACCAGACATTGCCTTTCGTAGGAGTATTTTACCGAGGCTTGAAAAGCCGACGCGCTTTTCCGACAGGAAGGAGGGCCTCCTTGGCGCTTTCCAACGGACGCAGGACGCATGTCGGAAAGGCGATCGTTTATCTGACATTGCCGGCCGCGCTACCTATTGTCGCCTCCTGATAGGGCCTGCTTATCGGGATGCCACGTAGCGCTGGTGTCAGGCGGTAGCCGCTCATTCCGCAGCAGCTCCGACATTATCGGCCATCTTTGCCCCCCGCGTCCCCAAAGGCTGCGGCGTACCGACAGTGGTGTCCTCGGCGGTCTGATGCTCGGTCTCAGCGTTCAGCTGCGCACCCAGCAGCACGATCGTCGTCGAGATCCAGATCCAGGTCATGAACCCGATCGCCGCGCCCAGCGAGCCGTAGGTCTTGTTGTAGCTGCCGAAGTTGGCGACGTACCACGAGAACAGCAGCGAGCCGCCGAGCCAGAGGACCGCCGCCACGGCGCTCCCCCCGGTGACCCAGTGCCAGCGCGGCGCGTCCCGGCTCGGACCGTAGCGGTACAGCACCGCCAAGCCGCCGAGCACGGCGAGCAGAAGCACCGGCCAGCGCAGCAGCGCCAGCCACCACGCTTCCTTGCCGATGCCGACGAACTCGAACACCACCGGCAGCACGACAACGGCGCCGAGCGCCAGGATCAGGAACAGCAGCGCGCCCGCCGTGAACGCCAGCGACACGAGGTTGAGCATGATGAAGTTGCGCTTCTCACGCTCGTTGTAGACGAGGTTGAGCGCGTCGAAGATGTGCTTCATCCCGCCGTTGGCGCTCCACACCGACAGGGCGATGCTCACGATCAGGCTCAGTCCCAGCGTGGCATTGCCCTTCTCGTCGAGGTTCTTGACCTGATCGCTTAGGATATCGAGCGCACCCTGGGGCAGGATGCCCTGCAAGCTGGCGAGCTGGTTGTTGATGGTCGAGGCGTCGGCGACGAGACCGTAGACAGACACCAGGGCGGCGATCGCGGGGAAGATCGCCAGCAGCGCGAAGAAGGTCACGCCAGCCGACACCAGCATGATCCGGTTCTCACCCACGTCCCGGTAGGTGCGCAGCGCGATGTCTTTCCAGCCCTTGGCCGGGATCTCCGTAGGCTTTGACGCTCGGCGGCCGCGGTCGGCCTGCGTCCGCGCTACCTCATGGGCGTCGCCGCCGGTGTGTGAGGGCGGAGTGCGCCGAGCCCCTTCACCCTTGCCATCCTGCATCTCTCCAGATCCGGAGGATCTTGTGCGAGCCGCACGTCGCGGCAGAGCCACGATGCCAAGCAGCGCGGTAGACAAAGCCAGGGTCCAAGCGAGGGAGCCCCCCTTCCTGTCAGGATCCGGCTGTGGGCGATCTGGAGGGGAGGACGTCATCAGAAACTTCCGCGTGCACGGGACTGCGCTTTGGCATCAGGCGAACAACGGAGAGCTATCTTGAACGTTGCAATAAGCGGTTTGATCGCGGGAAAGCGTATCGCTAGCTCCTCCTGCGGGTCGTAGGTCTGGCCCTACTGCCCAGGCATGCGCTCAAGATGGCGGGCGCTGGGCGGGTGTCGGGACTACCGTTCGAATTCGTTCGCGTCCTGCAAGCGCTCACCGGTCAATTTATAAGCACAGCGATAACCCGGTTCTACAAAATACAAGCCAGAGCCATAAAGCAATGTATGTGTATATCTAAATAAAATTTCGAACGCTCCTTAGCAAATTCAATAGCAGTAGTTATTTCAAAATCACGATCTCGCGTCACCTGATTTAAAAACGATCGCGAATTATAAAGAAAGATAGGAAGTGGCCATGAAATCTTCTCACGAGCTGCCGACGGCAGCTGGGCGCACCAAGCAAATCGTGCCGATCGCCAGCGGGCTTCGCCGCGAGAACAAGGCCGTTGCTCTGAAGCCCAAGCCCGAGCAGATCGTTGCGACTGAATATGGAAGCGGCTGGTATCACGACGCAGCAATCCAGCGGCTCAAGGACGTTCACTAAAAATCAGTGCCTCTTTAGGCGGGGACTCGCGCCGGGTGAGTAACTCCGGCCAAACTACTACTAGCGGCTGGCCCCAAAGTGGCGCGCGCTGGTCAAGATCCCACTGCCCGCCCCTGCGACATTACCGTTGGGACACATCGCGCGCGATCGAGTGTTCCCCAGCCTCACCAAGAAAGGGCCCTATGACCAAGCTCATCCTCTTCGCGGCTTTCGCCGTGGCGCTCTCTACCCCTGTCTCCGCTCAGGTCTTCGAGACCCCGACCAGCACGACCGTCATCGTCCCGCCCGACGCGCCCGGCGTCGTCACGCGCCAGCCCGGCTCGACCGGTGATGAAGGGGCCGCCACCTACTCTCCGACGGGGCGTGCTGCCGACGGCATCTCGGAGGACTCGGCCTCGGCGGGCAATGTAGACCAGCCGTCCCGGGTCGGTTCGACAGGCAGCGGCGGCGCGGGTGGGAACGGCGTCGGCTAAGCTGGCTCGCATCGGCCAAACTGTCGAGGAAACAAATGAATCGAACTCTCAGCGTCCCGGCAGCGGCTTTGCCGGGGCGTGAGCCAACATGCTTGAGGCAGTAGATCCAAGCCTTGAGCGATCGGTATCGCATCCAACGATGCCGGATGCCACTGCCCTGAAAGGCACTCTCATGCTGTTCCGATCCGAGACCCCGCCATCGCCCGGCAACCTGCACGTGGCCGAGCCGCCCTACTCCGATCGGCCGACTACGGCCATGTTGAAGGCCGACATCGATAGCGGCGCGACCGGCGACAAGGTCGCGGCCTATGACCCTGGCCTGTCGCAGCTCGGCACGGACGATGAGGCTGCCGGCAACCCGGCTTCGCATGAGCGCATTGCGCTCGCCCGCAAGACCGAGGCGGCGACCGCCAGAGTTCGGAAGGCGGCCCAACCTCAGGGATTAAACAACTGGATCGTCCCCGGCTTCTGCACCGCCATCGGCGGGATCGCCGCAGTCCTGACGCTCTCGATCTGGATTTTTTGATAACCTCGCGCACACAACCACTCAAGGATGGTTTGCCAGGGATGGCTACCCTTGACCAAACCCTACAGATCTTCCGGGCGCTCCTCGACGCTGAGCACTCTGTGGCCATCGGTGAGGCCGATGCGGCGATCTGGGCCTATCTGAGTTCGACACAGGGATTGAGGGCACAGGCCGATGCGCTAGTGGTACTCAGGACAAAGACCATCGAGCTGAAGTCAGCTTCAGCTTTCTTGCCACGCCTGCTGGATGACCTCGATCTTCACCGGGCTCGTCTAAACGAGAAGTCCATCTAACACGAAGATCTGAAGTGCGCAGATCTTCAGATCAGTTAACCTTATCGGCAGTGCGTTCGGATTGAACGCCGACAACGCGGACGCTAACCTCGCAGCCTTCTACCAGCGCTGCCACACGATCTACGACTGGCCCAAGCATCAGCGGCGACGATGGCGCACGCTGTTCCGACGGAAGGCGCTCGGGGACTTGTTCGGCGGTCCCTATGCTTGAAGGGGTAACCCTCCAGCCTCAGGTCCCACCACCATCGTCAGGCAGCATCAGACCGAGCGGAAGCTTTAGCCGCCAAGGGGGTGGATGCTAGAAATTGGACTCCCGGCAGGCTAGCCACTGTGGGTTTGGCGAAGAGGTAGCCTTGGAATAGCTGGATCCCGGCGGCTCGTAGGGCTTTCATCTCCGCTTCTGTCTCAACACCCTCGGCGATCACCGCCACGTCCAGTTGGCGCGCCATCAAGATCACGCCGGCCACGATGGTCTGCCGTGCCGGTGAAGTCGCGATCCCTCGGATCAGCTCCATGTCGAGCTTGATGTAATCGGGCTGGAAGCTCGCCAGCAGATTGAGACCGGCATAACCCGCGCCGAAGTCGCCTAACAGGCTGCTGAAGAAGTCCTGATTTGGCGGCGTCGGAGATGATTTCCGTTGGTTGGACGGTTTCGGCTGACCGGCCATAGCCGGCGGTTCAGCCCCGTCCGCAGCGCCGGTGGCGGTGTCGCCCGGTCAGGCCGCTGACAAGGCGATGAGTTTGGGCAGCCGTACGAGATTGTAGGCGGCGGCCGCGAAAGTAATCAGTGCCTCGACCTTGGCCCGTCCCCGCAGCTTGACCTTCCTGAACCCGGCCTGCGC
>NZ_JAKSYD010000276.1 GCF_022829605.1 Methylobacterium sp. E-065
CCGCCGACCAGAGGGGCCATGTGCACGACGCTGCACGGAAGGGCTAACCACACACAGCACGCCCCCGCTACTTCGAGATGCACCTCCACACCTACCAGGATGACGGCGGCGCACTATCCAGCGAGGGCCCTCACCGAACCCGTGACGCCAGCACCCTGCGTGTGGCCCCGCACGGCTCCGGAGCCGCGAGCGCCACCCCCGCCCCCCCCCAGAAAAGCGGCCCCGTCCCGCTCGCCACCCCCGCTACGTCAGACAGCCCCCACCCCACTGACCAGCGACCCACGCCCTCCGCAGCGCGCGCGCCAGCAACAGTACCCACCTCCGATACGTCAGACAGCACCCACACCACTGACACGAGCACCACGCCCGCCGCGGTGAGCGCACCCGGAACTGACGTGGGCTCGGGAAGTGATACCCTGGTGGTTCATGTCTCCGGTGACCACTACCAGGGCGATCCGCAGTTTCAGGTCTATGTGGACGGCAAGGCGGTGGGCGACACGCAAACCGTCACGGCCGTGCACACGCAGGGCCAGTGGCAGGACGTCACGCTGAAGGGCGACTTCAACCCGAGCAGCGCCCACAACGTCGAGGTGCGCTTCCTCAACGACGCGTATGACGGCAGCGGGCAATTCACCGAGGGCCATGACCGCAACCTCTACGTCAGCACCGTCAGTCTGGATGGGCACAGCTTCGGAGCCTCGGAGGCCAACCCAGCCGTCCTCCTGCAAAACGGCGGCGTCACCATCGCCACCGCCGCTACGTCAGACAGCACCCACACCACTGACGCGAGCACCACGCCCGCCGCGGTGAGCGCGCCGACGGAGGTCGCCACATCCGCACCCGCTCACACATCTGACACGAGCACTGCAGTAGGAACGGGCAGCACGGCACCTGCTGCTACCGACACGACGATCGGCTCGGGGGCGAGCCACCTGGTGCTGAAGATCAGCCAGGATGCCTACGTTGGTGACGCGCAGTACACGGTCTCCGTGGATGGCCAGCAAATCGGTGGCGTCCAGACCGCTCATGCCTCACATGCCGCAGGTCAGTCCGACACTGTGACGGTGAAGGGTGATTTTGGTCCGGGCGATCATGCGGTCAGCGTCAGCTTCCTCAACGACTTCTACGGGGGCTCAGCGAGTACGGATCGCAACCTGTACGTTGATGGCGCCAGCAACGATGGCGCAGCCGTGGCCAACAGTGCTTTGAGCCTGCTCTACAATGGATCTCTGCAGTTCAACGTCCCGGGAACGAGTGCGGGTACAAGTTCTGGAGCCGGTGCGGCTGCAGCCACGTCGGCTGCCCCGAATGTCGCGCTCACGCACGACACCGGAACAGGTGGGACTCACGCGACCAGCGATGGCCTGGTGACCTATGCGCCGGCCGTGAGCGGCGACACGCTGCACTACAAGCTCGACAGCGGCGCGGTCACCACGACGGCTCCGGTCCTGGCCACCGACGGCAGCGCCAACGGCCAGCATACGGTCACCGTCTACGAGACCGATGCGGCCGGTCACACATCAGCCGACGCCAGCTTGGTCTTCTCCCTCGACGCGCATCATGACAACAACGGCTTCCACACGGCGTGAGGGCTGTACAGGTAACGCTCGGCGCTCTCCGTTGCGCTGAATGAACGCGGCAGAGGACGAGATTCGGATCGGTGACGCTGGTTGAGCGTCAAGATGGTGCTCGATGCTGTCCCGGTCCGGATCTAGATGTGGTGCTGGCTGTAAGGTTTGTGCGGCGAAAATACCTTCGAAAAATTGCGGACTGGCGTCGATCGACAGATTATAGTCTGCTCGATTGACATATTTGTTCCAGAATTTTGGTGAATGATGCTTGTTGCGCTGGTTCGGTGGAGTCTTGATTGCTATCGGCACGGAGCATGCTAGGTCCCCGTCTCGCCGGGGCAGGCCTGGGTCGAGGGGGCGAACGCATGCGCCAGGTCGGACAATCGGGCGAGCTGGCGACCGTGCTCCGGCGGAGCGCCGGTGCCTTCATCG
>NZ_JAKSYD010000280.1 GCF_022829605.1 Methylobacterium sp. E-065
GTACAGGCCTTCGACCTTGAGCGTCACGGCCGAAGAGCGGAAGAAGTTCAGGAACGAGTCGACCGGGAGCGCGTACTCCATGCCGCCGCCGACCGCGTAGCCGGTGCGGAAGCTGTCGTTGCCGGCGTAGCCGCCGAACGAACGGTCAGCGCTGCCCGAGCCGTAGGCGAAGCCGCCGGTGCCGTACACGAGGACGCGGTCGAAGGCATAGCCGAGGCGGCCGCGCACGGTGCCGAAGAAGTCGAGGCTCGACAGGCCACGCGGGTCGGTGACGTAGTAGCCGGCGGCCAGCGGGCCGGTGACGATGGAGCGGTTCCGATTGCGACCGAAGTCGAGGTACTGGGCGTCGGCCTCGACGCCGAACACCACGCCGTTACCCGGGGTCAGCTGGAAGTTGTAGCCGATCTGGGCGCCGCCGGAGAAGCCTTCCTGGTTGTTCTGGCCGAAATAGGCCGTCGTGCCGTTGCCGTACGGAGCCGGGACGGCGAAGCTCGAGGTGTTGCTGCTGCTGGCGTCGAACGCGTAGCCGGCGTTGATACCGAAGTAGGCACCCGACCAGGTGAACACCGGCACGGGGGTGAAGATCGGCGGCGGGGCGGCCCGACGCGGCAGGTCGGCGGCCGAAGCGGCGCCGGTCAGGAGGGCCGTAGCGGCGCTCGCGAGAAGAAGCTTCTTGATCATCTGGTCCTCTGTCTCCCGTTGGGCGGGATGTGTACCGGACCACAGAACGACAGGTTGATGCCGCGCGATAGTGCAACGCTGCAACAGCAGACCACCTCGACGGTGGCCTCGTCGGTCACGCGCAGGCCGTTGCGGAACTCGGACTGGATGCCGAGCCGGTCGAGCATCTTGCCGATCTGCGGCCCGCCGCCGTGGACGACGATCGGCTTCAGCCCGGATTGTTCGAGAAG
>NZ_JAKSYD010000283.1 GCF_022829605.1 Methylobacterium sp. E-065
GGGGCGGGGCAGGGCCACGGTCGAGCGAATTATTCCTTTCGCGGCCGCCGCCTACAATCTCGTACGGCTGCTCAAACTCAGCGCCTTGTCGGCGGCCTGACCGGGCGACACCGCCCCCGGCGCTGCGGACGGGGCTGAACCACCGGCTATAGCCGGTCAGCCGAAACCGTCCAAACGACGGAAATCATCTCCGACGCCGACAAATCAGGACTTCTTCAGCAGCCTGCTAGACCTTATCCCGACGGCGAAGGTCCGAGAAGGGTCAGGCTGTGTGAAAACGTGCTGATCTGATAGGGTAAATCCCGATCTTGGAGGTCGGGATGAAGCGCTTCATCGCAGGTGAGAACCGTCAGCAGATCACGCTGCTTCCCGATTGCCTGGACGACTATATCACCGCCGACAATCCGGTTCGCCTCGTCGAGGTGTTCGTCGATGAGCTCGACCTGACAATGCTCGGCTTTGCGGGCGCCGTGCCGGAGGCCACGGGCCGTCCCGCCTACCATCCGGCGACGTTGCTCAAGATCTATCTCTACGGCTACCTCAACCGCGTTCCGTCGAGCCGGCGGCTCGAACGCGAGAGCCAGCGCAACATCGAGTTGATCTGGCTGACGGGTCGGCTGATGCCCGACTTCAAGACGCTGGCCGACTTCCGTAAGGACAATGGCCCGGCGATTCAGGCCGCCTGCGCGCAATTCGTGGTGCTGTGCCGCCGGCTGGACCTGTTCAGCAAGGCCGTCGTCGCGATCGACGGCAGCAAGTTCAAGGCCGTCAACAACCGCGACAAGAACTTCACCGCCGCCAAGGTCGAAGCTCGGCTGGCGCAGGTCGAGACGAGCATCGGCCGTTACCTCGCGGCGCTGGACCGGGCCGACCGCGCGCCGAGCGACATCGCCGAGGCGCGCACGACGCGGCTCAGGGAGAAGATCGCGGACCTGCGCGAGCAGATGCAGGTTCTCCAGGCGAGAGGCCGGCAGGTCGAGGCTGCGCCCGATCGCCAGGTCTCACTGACCGATCCCGACGCGCGCTCCATGGCGACCAGCGGCAAGGGCACCGGCATGGTCGGCTACAACGTCCAGGCTGCGGTCGATGCCGAGCACCACCTGATCGTGGCCCACGCCGTGACCAACGTCGGGAGCGACCGGGCGCAGCTCGTGCCGATGGGTCTTCTGGCGCAGGCGGCGACAGGATGCGCCACGCTCACGGTGCTGGCCGACCGG
Organism: Methylobacterium sp. E-065; assembly: GCF_022829605.1. Lineage (GTDB taxonomy): Bacteria > Pseudomonadota > Alphaproteobacteria > Rhizobiales > Beijerinckiaceae > Methylobacterium. Next base: position 1,218 of record NZ_JAKSYD010000283.1, read on the forward strand.
GGCTACCTCAACGGGGAACAGGTGCTGGCCTGCGAAGGCACCGGGGTGCTGCCCTGCGTGCCAAAGACCCTGACCTCGGGCCATGCCAAGCGCGGCCTCTTCACGGGACAGGACTTCGTCTACGACGCCGAACAGGATCACTACACCTGTCCCGCCGGCCAGCACCTAATCAAGGGGCTCGCCCGATCCGATCGCCAGGCCGACGGCGAGGAGATGGACCACTGCCGCAACCTGACGGCCTGTCACGATTGCGCGCTCAAGCCCCGCTGCACGCCGGCGGAGACGCGGCGTGTCAAACGCTGGGTGCACGAGGGCGTCCTCGACGCGATGCAGGCGCGGCTCGACCGGATGCCCGACGCGATGAAGATCCGTCGCCAGACCGTCGAGCACCCGTTCGGCACGCTAAAGGCCTGGATGGGAGCGACCCACTTCCTGACCCGGACCTTGGCGAAGGTCAGAACCGAGATGAGCCTGCAGGTTCTGGCCTACAACATGAAGCGGATGATCCAGATCTTCGGGGTCGCTCCGCTGATGGCGGCAATCCGGGCCTGAAGGCCACCGCTTCGCTCTGCGACACTCTCAGGACATTCGCCTTGAACCTGAGGGATCTGCGTTCTCACACTGCCTCGGTGGGAAGCAGTCTGGCCGCTTTCGGCCACGGCGGGGTCTTTAACGGACATAGGTCTTAACGTCGAAGCTTGGCGTCGGCATTTCCGACCCCATCGGCACGTTGGCCATGGCGGCTGCGGTCGACACGGCGCGCTTTGATGGTTGGCGCGCCGCCGCCCAGGGTGCATGCCCCCACGGATTGAACGATGATCGCACGGACCTGCGAACGCCGCAGGATTGACGACGTTATGAGGAGGCACGCCGCTCCTCGCCCGGCTGCGAGGAGTTTTAGCGTATGCCCACAGCCATGACGGACACCCCTAAGCCGCCCGCCCAGGTGCCACCGCCGCTCGTGCCGGGCTTGCGCGGCTTGCTGACCCTCGCGGTGGGTGTCGTGCTGATCGCAGCGCTTTACTTCGGACGCGAGGTGTTCATCCCGCTCGTCTTGGCGGTGCTCCTCAGCTTCGTGCTGGCTCCGGTGGTCAACCTGCTGCGGCGGATCAAGCTCGGGCGCGTCCCCTCAGTCATCGTCGCCGTGCTGCTCGCGCTCGGCGTGATCGGCGGCATCGGCGCTCTCATCGGCACGCAGGTGGCCGGGCTCGCCGGCAACCTGCCGCAGTACCAGGTCACGGTCTCGAAGAAATTCGCCGGCCTGCAGCAGGGCTGGCTTGGCGACGCCAACCGGATCATCGCCAAGTTCAGCCATCAGGTTCACGATGCCACCCAGAAGGCCGACGCCGCGGGCACCACCGCAGCCACTGGCCCCGGCGGCGACACCCCGAAGGCGCAGCTCGTCCGGGTGCAGGAACCCGAGATCTCGCCGCTCGCTCTCGCTGAGAAGGTGCTGGGCCCGATCTTCGAGCCGTTGACGACGGTCGGCATCGTCCTCGTCGTCGTCGTGTTTCTGCTCCTGCAACGCGAGGACCTGCGCAACCGCATGATCCGCCTGTTCGGTTCAAGCGACCTGCATCGCACGACGGTGGCGATGGACGACGCGGCCGGACGGCTCGGGACCTACTTCCTGGCCCAGCTCGGCATGAACGCCGCCTTCGGCATCATCGTCGGGGTCGGGCTGTGGTTCATCGGCGTGCCCAATCCGCTCCTCTGGGGTGTGTTCTCCGCGCTGATGCGCTTTGTGCCGTACATCGGCGCCTTCATCTCCGGCATCCTGCCGGTGGCGCTCGCCGCGGCGGTCGATCCTGGCTGGAACATGGTCATCGCCACCGCGGCCCTGTTCCTGATCGCCGAGCCAGTGTTCGGGCAGGTGATCGAGCCGCTGCTCTACGGGCACTCCACCGGGCTCTCGCCGTTCGCCGTGATCGTCTCGACCCTGTTCTGGGGCTTCCTGTGGGGGCCCATCGGCCTGATCCTGGCGACCCCGTTCACGGTCTGCTTGGTCGTGCTCGGCCGCCACGTCGACAGCCTTGAGTTCCTCGACATCCTGCTGGGCGACCGGCCACCTCTGACCCCTGTCGAGAATTTCATCAACGAATGCTGGCGGGCGACCCGGACGAGGCACGCGACCTCGGCGAGCAGATGCTGAAGGAGCGCTCATTGTCGTCGTACTACGACGAGGTCGCGCTCAAGGGTCTGCAGCTTGCCGCCAACGACTACGCCCGCGACGTGGTCACACCGGCGCAGCTTGAGAACATCCGCGCCTCGGCGCGGTCCCTGGTCGAGGACTTCGAGGACCACCCCGACGTCGAGCCGACCGGCACGGACGCAACGGTCAACCCGAACGACACCCCGACGCTCGCCGAGCGCGCGCATCCGAAGAACGAAGCCGTACCCGGCCAGGCTCCGTCCCGCGAGGCGCTGCCCGAGGCGTGGCGTGGTGAGGCGCCGGTGTTGTGCCTGGCCGGACGAGGCCCCCTCGACGAGGCCTCCTCGGCGATGCTGGCGCAACTCCTGCGCAAACACGGGCTCGGGGCGCGTGTGACGGCCTACCAGTCCGCCTCACGCGAAGGCATCCGCGACCTCGACCTGTCGGGCGTGGCGATGGTGTGCATCTCCTACCTCGACATCACCGGCAACCCGTCGCACCTGCGCTACCTGTTGGAACGACTGAAGCGGCGCGCGCCAGGTATCCCGATACTGGTCGGCCTTTGGCCCATGGGCGAGGGGGTTCTCACCGACGCCGCGCTCGGCCGGCAGGTTGGCGCCGACATTTATGTGTCGTCGTTACGCGGGGCGGTCGAAGCATGCCTTAAGGCTACCGATGGTTCGTCGATGGGCGGTGGGACGTCCATGGCGGCGAACGCGGCATAGTGGCGGAACCGTGCGATAGCTTGACCGTTGTCGGGCCAGCATACGATCAAGCCTCGGATCGCCGCCGTGAAGACAGTCCTCGCCGCCCTCGCGATCGCCGTGCTGGCGGCCTCTCCGACCTTCGCGTCCGGGACGCCCGACCTCGCCCGCGAAGCCGGGAAGCCCGCGACCGTGCAGATGGCCGATGCATCGAACCTCGCCCCGGCGCCCGTCGCTCAAGCCACGTTGACTGAGAAGATCCGCGTCGTCCTCGCCTCGCCCTGCTGCAACTGAAGCTGGCCGGTCTGCTCCCGAGGTCGAATGGTCACGGGCGGCGATTATGGGGCATCCCGTCCGTTGCCCGCCGCAATCGCCCCATAGGCATCCCCGGCCTCGACGGAGCGTGAATCGGTCACCCGTCCAGGCTATGGCGCGGGGCTGCGGGTGTTTCGACGATTTACATGTATCACCCGGTCGTTAGCCATCACCGCGGGATTTGCCGTGCTCTCGGGCCTTGGGGCCTGTGGCGGCCGACCGACCGGCGTGCTGCTGCCCATCGCAGACGCTGCCCCCGTCGCGGGCACGTCGCGCGTCGATATGCTGGTCGCTACCACCCGTAAGTCTACCACTGACCGTGGGGTGTTGTTCTCCGGCGAGCGCGGTGAGGTCGTCACCTATACCGACCTCGCGGTGTCGATCCCGCCAGACGCCACCCGCCAGCCGGGGACCGTGCAGTGGCCGGAACGCCTGCCCGGCAACCCCGCCACCGACTTCGTGGCGCTGCGCGCCGACCCCGTCGACCGCTCGAAGGTCGCGGCCTGGACTGGCAAGGCGGTCCGGGGGCGCGGCAAGCGCCACGTCCTGGTGTTCGTGCATGGGTTCAACAGCAAGTTTGAGGACGCCGTCTTCCGCTTCGCGCAGATCGTGCACGATTCCGGCGCCGAGGTCGCGCCGGTGCTGTTCACCTGGCCATCCCGCGGCTCGGTTCTCGCGTACGGCTATGACCGGGAAAGCACCAACTTCTCGCGCAACGGACTGGAGACGCTGCTGCGCGACCTCGCCAGGGACCCGAACGTCGGCGAGGTCACGGTGCTGGCCCACTCCATGGGCAATTGGCTGACCCTGGAAAGCCTCCGGCAGATGGCGATCCGCGACAAGCGCGTGGCGCCCAAGATAAGGAACGTGATCCTGGCCGCGCCTGACGTCGACATGGACCTCGCGCGGGGCGCCTTCCACGACATGGGCAAGGACCGGCCACGGCTCACCCTGATGGTCTCGGGCGACGACCAGGCGCTCGCCGTTTCGCGCCTCGTCTGGGGTGATAGCGTCCGGCTCGGAGCCATCGACCCGAATGCCGAACCCTACAAGTCGGAGCTGGAGCGCGAGAACATCGGCGTGCTCAACCTGTCTTCGGTGAAGTCCGACGACGCCCTCAATCACGGCAAGTTCGCCTCCGGCGACGTCGTCGCCCTGTTGGGCAAGCGGCTCGCCGACGGCCAGCCGATCTCTGACGGCAAGGTCGGGATCGGGGACAAGCTAGTGAGTACGGCGGCAGGCGCAGCCTCCACGGTGGCCACGGGCGCCGCGCTTGCGGTGGCAGCGCCCGTGGCCCTCGTCGACCCGCAAACCCGCGAAAGCTACGGCGAGCACCTCTCGAACGTCGGCTCGGGCTTTAGGGATACCCTCGGATCGACTGTCGACCTCGCGGGCACACCGGTGCGTGCGGTCACCGGCGCGAGCCGCTGACGCTTAGACACCCTGTGGCTCGCGAGCCGCCCCCGTTCCCTCTGCATCGGCCTGACGGTTGTCGAGTTTGCGCAGCTCGGTGGCGATGTCCTGCAGGCTCGCATCGCCCTTCCGGAATACGCCGTCGGCCTCGGACAGCCTTCCGCGCTCCTCGGCCGTGATGTCCCTGGCGCTGAGCACCACCACCGGGATATCGGCGCAACCCGGCAATGTCCGAAGCCGGTCAAGGAAGGAGAACCCGTCCATCACCGGCATCGTCAGATCAAGCAGGATGAGGCGGGGCAGACCGTGGCGGACCTGGTCGAGGGCCTCGCAGCCGTCGCCGGCCTCGCGGACGGTCCAGCCGTTCCGCTCCAGTGTGCTCCGGAGGCGATGCCGCATGTCGGGGTCATCGTCAACGACGAGGACATCGCCGTCGGCCGCCCGGAATTGGTCCAGAATCGTCTTCAGCCTTGTCCAGTCGACCGGCTTCGGCACGGCCTCGACAGCCCCGAGCGAGGCGCTCAGGGCCGCGTCGGCAACGAAACTCACCATGACCACGGGGATGCCGGCAAGGTCCGGATCGGCCTTGAGGGCGGCGAGCACGGACCACCCATCCATCTCCGGCATCATCACATCGAGCAGGATGGCCCGGGGCTTCAACGACCGCGCGAGGTCGAGACCGGTCCGCCCGTCACCGGCCGTTCGCACGGCGAAGCGCTGGCGTTCGAGGAAGCGGGTCATTAACTCCCGCTGGGAGGCCTCGTCGTCGATGACGAGCACGAGGTCGCCCGAGACCTCACCCGTAACGGGCATCGCCGCCGGTGCCTCCTCGACGGGTTCTTCAGGGACGATCGCCGGAACGCGAAGGGTGAAGCTCGTGCCCTGACCCTCGACGCTCGCGACCGTGATGTCGCCGCCAAGCAGGTTGGCGAAGGCACGGCTCAGCGCAAGCCCGAGGCCGGTCCCGCCGAACTTGCGCGTGGTGGTCTCGTCGGCCTGGGAGAAGCGCTCGAACAGGCGTCCGACCTGCTCCGGGCTCATGCCGATGCCAGTGTCCTCGATCGTGAACCGAAGCCACTCGACGCCGAAGTCCGTCTCGCGACCGGCCCGCAAGGTGATGGTGCCCGCCTCGGTGAACTTGGCTGCGTTCGAGAGCAGGTTGAATAGGCACTGGCGCAGCTTGACCGCATCCGTACGCGCCTTGCCGACGTCGTCGGCGACATCGAGCACGAGGACGTTGCCCTTCTTCCCGACCAGGGCCTCCACGGTGCCGGCGGCGTCGGTGACGAAGGCCGCGACGTCGATGTCCTCGGGGTAGAGGTCCATCTTCTCGGCTTCGACCTTAGAGAGGTCGAGCACGTCGTTGATCAGCCCGAGCAGGTGCTGGGCGTTCGACTTGATCTTGCCGAGGTCGCTGAGCAGGCTCTCCTGGCCGAGCTCCTCGGCCTCCTCCTCCAACATCTCGGAATAGCCGATGACGGCGGAAAGCGGCGTCCGGAGCTCGTGGCTCATGTTGGCGAGGAAGCGGCTCTTGGCGCGGCTATGCTCCTCCGCAGCGTCCCGAGCCTCTTTGAGCGCCACCTCGTAATCGTGTCGTTCCGTGATGTCCTCGTGCACGCCCACCCACTCGCGGATCGTCCCGTTGGGATTGCGGACTGGGCGACCCTTAACCGCGAACAGTCGATACTCGCCAGCCCGGTTCCTGACGCGATGCCGGACCTCGTACCCGCGGTCCGCGGCGACGGCGTCGCGCCACGCCAGCTTCGTCGCCTCGACGTCGTCGGGATGTACGGCGCCTGCCCAGCCGGTGCCTTGGCATTCGGCCTCGGCCTGGCCGGTGAAGGCTTGCCAGTCCAACTGGGGGCCGACCATCGCGCCGCGTGGATCGGCGGTCCAGATGATGTCGCCGACCGCTTCCGCGGCAGCCCGGAAGCGTCCCTCGCTGGCATACAGGTGCCTCTGGACTCGCTGCTGGTCGAACGAGGCTGCGAGCATTCCCATGAACAGGATCGTGAAGGTCGCCCCGGCGACGCAGAGGGCGAGGTATTGCTGGCTCAGGCCGACGCCCGTGGCATGGGCGGCGTGCGCTCCCGCCTCCTCGGCCGTGAAGGTCGCCGCGGCCATGCCGGTGTAGTGCATGCCCGCAACCGCCAACCCCATGATCGCGGCGGCAGCGAGTTTCTGCCAGCCGCTGTTCTGACGGAAGGTCAGCCACAGCGCAGCGGTCGCTGCGACGACGGCGATGGCAACGGACGCGGCGACGACGGGAAGGCTATAAGCCAAGTTGCCCGGGACGTGCATCGCAGCCATGCCGGTGTAGTGCATACCGGCAACGCCGATACCCATCAGGGGGCCGCTGACCGCGATATCGCGCGGCTTGGCATTGCTGCGGCTCACCCAGGCGAAGGCGGCACCCGTGGCCCCGATGGCGATGAGCAGGGACAGGACGGTGATGCCAAGGTCGTAGGCGGCGGGCATGCCCATCTCGAAGGCGAGCATCCCAACGAAGTGCATCGACCAGATGCCGCCGCCCATGGCGAACGAGGCGATGGCGACCCAAGCCCAGCGCATGCCGGAGGTGGCCCCGCGGACGCGACCGCCGAGGTCGAGGGCCGTATAGGAGGCGAACACCGCGATTGCGATGGAGAGCGCGACGAGGGCGGGATCGTACCCGGTGGCAACCATGGAAAGTCCGTGAGGGAGGTAAAGCGTTCGTGCCCATCCCGTCCGGGCGGACCGGATCCTGCGGGAAGATCCAGGACAACGTTCGACATGGCTAACCGGTCAACGGCACCAGGGCCGTTCACGAAGCCGTGCGATGCATTGCTCTACGGCCCCGGATATCGGCCGAGCGTATCAGCGCACGCATCGTCGGGATCATAGACAGGACGTCCACGGCGTCGGATTGAGGAGTCGGTCTTCGTTCGCTCGACGTCTGCTTTGAAGCGTCGCGCACGCAAGACTTTTACGGCGTGGTTGGGTCGGGATCGGAATGGCTGCTCGGGGTGGATTGTTGCCAGTCTGCTTCCAGGTGAGAGATTGGTAAAACGGACACTTATCCATCGGCTTGAGACGAGTAGGGGCGACTGGCGTGGTGAGGCGGATAGGCGAACGAGCGTTGGTTTTAGGCGGCGGCGGTGTCGCCGGCATTGCGTGGATGACCGGGGTCCTGCTTGGCCTTGAAGACGAGAACGTGGACCTGCGGCAGGCCGTCGACGTGCTGATCGGAACCTCCGCGGGCTCGGCCGTCGCGGCGCAGCTTGCAGGCGACGTCGGCCTGGACGATCTTTTCGTGAGACAGGTCGATCCCGCTCGGCAAGTGGCGGAACTTGGACTAAAGCCGCACCTGTTCGAGATCCTCGTCAACGCGCTTCCGATCCTCTTCTCGCTTAACGACCCGGTCGAGCGGAACCGGCGCATCGGCGATTTGGCCGCCAAAACCACCACCGTCGGGGAGGCGGTACGGCGCGAGGTGATTGCCTCTCGGCTGCCGGCGCATGATTGGCCTGCTCGTTCGCTCAAGGTCGTGGCGGTCGACATCAACAGCGGCGAGCCCCGTGTGTTCGACAGGTCGTCCGGGGCAGGGTTAGTCGATGCGGTAGCGGCAAGCTGCGCCCTTCCTGGCATATGGCCGCCGGTGAGCATCGGCGGGAACCGCTATATGGATGGCGGCATCCGCTCGTCGGACAACGCCGACCTCGCCGCCGGATGCGACAGCGTCATCGTGCTGTCGCCGCTCGGTGGAAGCGGGGGGATGATGCCGGGCAGCGAACCGCTCGCGGATCAGGCCGAGGCACTGCGGGCTGGCGGGGCGAGGGTCCTCGTCGTCGAGCCCAGCAAGGCGGCCAAGGCGGCGATGGGACATAACCCGCTATCGCCGGACACGCGCACGCCCACCGCCGAGGCGGGACGCACTCAGGGACGTTCCCTGGCCGCCGAAATGGCTGCGTTCTTGGCGGCCTAGCGTACGCCCAGGCACCGCACCGGACGTCACATACCGGAACGTGCGCTTCGACCCGGGAAGCGTAGTAGAGCTTGCTTTGACGCCCGGATAGACCACGCTGCGGGTCGACCAGCCGCGGTTTCCCAGGGAGCCCGAGGTTACGTCCCGCGCATAGGTTGCGCATAGGACCATGGAGGGATGACGTGTCGGAGCTCGGGCGCTTGCTCGGTAGGGTCAGCCTGAACACATCGGACCCTTTGGTCTATCTCCATACCAGCGAACGCTCCAGTTGGACCGGCGCACTGCTGACGCACATGAAAACCTCCCAGAGGGACAGCGTAGAGGGGTGCTGGAACACGATCATGCTGAGCCATCGACTCAGCGCGGACGACGAGTCCTTTTATATCGACGAACGCGGAGACCGGCACCCCGAGATCGGAAGCATTCGGATTTTGCCTCCCTACGAAGTCATACGGGGCGGGTGGGAAGGCTTCATCGAGACGGTCAATCTATTCCTCGATCCGAGACAGTGCGAGGCGGTACTCGGGCGGCCGCTCGCCGCCGGCAAAGTTTACTTCCACGCAAAACACACTCACAGCGACCCGACCCTGGAAGCCCTACTGAGGGCGTTGCTCATGGATAGCGTGTTCAACGGTCCTAAAAATCCCGCGGTGGGCAACGGCATCATCGCAGCAATCATCCATAGGCTCGATGAGACGCATGAGTCTGTCTCGTCACCAGATCACTATATTGCGCACAACGAACCACAAATACGAAAAGCCAAGGACTTCATAGAAGCGAACATTTCAGCGAAGTTAAGCGTCGACGAGCTGGCAATCTTCGTGGGCTTGAGCACCCGCCATTTCTGCCGATCTTTCAAGTCCGCAACTGGCTCCAGTCCGTATCAGTACATAACCGCTCGAAGACTCGAAAAAGCGAAGGCGCTTATCTTGCAGGGGGATGAAACCCTGCAGGAGGTTGCGATGAAGACCGGGTTCGTGAGGCATGGTAATCTTTCCGCAGCCTTCCAAGCCGCCTTCGGGATCACGCCGTCACAATTTCGCAACAGCTTAAGCTGACTTCCCGGGGCTCGTCCGAATACCGGATTCGGCGTCCGAAATCTGGATAGACAGTATACTGCCGTTTTGTATTCTCCCCTCAATTCAATAAAAATTGGGGAGGAAACATCATGAAGAGCAAGCTGGCCTCGGCGCTGCTGACCTGTAGTGCATTGACCGCCGCTACGCCTGTTTTCGCCCAGATGCTGGACCCGTTGCTTCCCAGTCTGAACACGGCGACGGCACCGACCTTCCCGGCGTCCGTTCCGAATGGCGGTCAGCCCCTCCCGCAGGTTCGAGCAATCACCGGTTTCGGTACGGTCTATGACTTCGGTTCGAGCTCCAGCGACACACGCAGCAGCACGCCGGTCCTTCCAGGCTACGGCACCCGCTGGTCGAACGGCAACGCCATCTTCGTCGAGATGGTGTCGCCACTGATTGGGGCCATCAACCGATCCGGTTCCACAGCCCCACTTGCCTCGCCGACGCCGACAAACTTCGCGCAGGCTGGCAACACTTCGGCCACCACCGCCCCGCAGATCGCTCAGTTCAGCAGCGCGTATGGACGCTTCGCGCCGAACGACATCGCCATCCAGTTCACGGGGATCAACGACTTCAGTGCCGGCAACATCAACGCGGCGACCGTCAATGGCGTTTCGGCCCTCGATGTGACCAACCAGACCCAAAGCGTCCGCCAACTCATCGGCTTGGGTGCCCGGAACGTCGTCGTCCTCAATCTACCGGACTCCAGCACCTTCAACTATTTCACTCGTAACCTGGGGGCGGCCACGAGCGATCCGAACGCACTCCGCCTCGGCAGCCAACTCGTCAATGCCGGCTTGGCAAGTAGCCTCGCGGACCTTCACGCGCAGACGGGCGCTAACATCCACCTCTTCGACACGAACCTGTTGGTCAACCAGATCCGCGCAAACCCATCGGCCTACGGCTTCTCGGCTTTTGGCGTTCAGCCCAACGTCAATTGCGCCAGCTTGCTCGGGCTGACACCGGCTTCCTGCCCGTCGAATGCAAACTTCGCCGTCCAGAACCAGTTCCTGAGCTGGGACGGCATCCACTACACCAACCGCTTCCACGAGGTCCTGACGCAGGCCATCGCCAACCAGTTGATCGCGCCGTACACCATCGCTCCGCAGGCCGAGATCGCCGACGTCACCGCGCGCGCCTTCGGCAACAGCCTGCTCCTGCGCCTCGATGCCTACCGGGCTCAGAACACGCCCTCAATCGTGCCAACCGGCTATACGGCCGATCTTCCGGGCCGTGCCCCGCCACCGGTTCCGATGGCCGTGCTGCTCGGCAATCCCGTCTCGTTGTTCGCCGAAGGTGGGTACGCCAACGGTGGCCGCGACAGCCGTGTGGGCGCTCCCGGGTTCGATTATGATGCGCCGAGCGTCACCGTCGGTGCCGAGTACCGCGCACGTCCGGACCTCCTGCTGGGCGGGGCGTTCAACTTCAGCAGTGCCAGCGTCAACCTGACCAGCCTTGGTCAGATCGGCGCAACCCGGATCGACGTGGATACCTATCAGTTCGCGGGCTTCGCCTCGTTGAACCGGCCGGACTGGTTCGCAGACCTCGTGGTCGGTTACGGCTTCAACGACTTCGTCGTGTCCCGTTCGGGCATCGTCGGAAGGCTGGAGTCCAAACCCGTCGGCAACACGCTGCTCGTCGCTGCAAAGGCCGCATACCTGTTCGATTTTGGCTCCTTCCGGATCGGTCCGGTCGGAACGCTGACCTATGCCCACACGTGGATCGACGCCTACCAAGAGCAAGGGGATCCATTGCTGAACCAGGCGGTTCGCCGCCAGGATACGGATGGGCTGAGCGGGGGCGCCGGCATCCAGGTCCGTCTACCTTTCGCGCTGGGCGGCCGGATCATCAACCCGTTCGTCAACGTGACCGCCGAACACGATTTCCTCGGTCAACTGCGCACGATCACGACGGCCCAGACCTATGTGCTGTCCCTCCCGATCTCGACCTCCATCCGCGGGTATGACGGTGGCACCTACGGCAGGGTGGCCGCTGGCATCAGCTTCGATATCGGCGGCGGCTTGAGTGCCATGGTCAATGGCTCGGCGACGTTCGCGCGTGCAAACGGCGACGAATTCGGCGTTAATGGTGGCTTCCGGTACCGCTTTTAAGTGCAAAACGTCCGCTTCACGGCGCAGAAACGAGGTCCAGTTCCCACCTTTAGCCGAGGTTGCCGGACTGCTGACGAGTGGCTGCTTTTGGGGAGGACCCACAAAGCTTCGGGCGGCCATGTTGGGTCGCAAGCCGAATGACCGCTGAGAGTGGAGGCTGTGTGGAAAGGCGGTTGCGTCGCCAATACATAGAACAAACTTCTACGCAGCAGCTATATCGGCCCGCCAAACGGGTGGCTTGATGCCGGCAGACCACCTATTGAGCTCCTGCACAGCGCGGATGGGAGGATATCATTCTACCGCAATGGATGACTGCCATGTTTTCACGCAGCCTCCACCCAGAACCGCCCTTCCGATGGCGACCCAACCACGCCGTACACACTGGTTTACTGCGGGCGCGTAAACAGACGTTCCTCCCACCGTAGATTCGGTGGCCTCATACTAACCAGGTCCTCACCCGCGACGCGGGCCAGTACCGGCAATAAAAAGTACGACGGCGGCGCGGCGACGCTTCTCCTGCGCTTCCGGGTCGACGTCGATGCCGTAGAGCGCGAGCCGGGAACTGCGACCGATGACGAGGTTCAGGAACAGGTCGGCGGCAATCTCTGCATCGTCGACCTCGACCTGCCCTTGCGCCGCTAATACCTCCAAGAGGCGTGCGACCGCAGATACGGCACGTAGCCATCCCTCCTCATAGGCGAGCCGCGCCAAGTCGGGGAACTGGATGGCCTGAGCGACGATGCAGCGCGTCAGCGCGGCCGATCCCGGCGTCTGGATATGGACGAGCAAGGTCCTGCTCAAGGCGTCCAGCACCGCCTCGGCGTTCCCTGGCTCCGCCTGCAGCGCCTGAACCTCGGCCGCGGTGGAGAGGGGCGCGATCCACTCTCGGATGCGTTCCTCTAGCACCGCCATGAACAGGGCGCGCTTGTCACGGTAGCGTGCGTACAGGGTCGGTTTGCTCACCCCGGCCGCCTGCGCAACCGCGTCGATGGAGGTGCCGTCGAAGCCGTGCTCCATGAACAGCCGTGCCGCCGTCGCGACCATGTGGGCTTCCCGACGCGCAGCCTCCTCCCGTGTCGGACGACCACCGGCACCGCGCTTTGACGTCGCTTCCCGATCCGCAATTCCTGCCGCGCCCATGGCGTTACTCCTTGCCTCGGCTGACCGAGCCATGTATCTATCCTTTACCGTATCGTATTGATGTTGGCTACCGTCATGAACGTCCGACCCAGCGACCTTCCCCAGGCGGGCGGAACGTCCGCTCCCGGCAACGCGCCGGCCGTCGCCGCGACTCAAGTGACCATGCCGCCGCCCGTGCCCGCATTGGCCGCACCAGTTCGGAAGCGCCGCAAGGCTCGTCTGATCCTTCCCCTGGCCCTCCTCGCCACCCTTGGCGGAGGTGGAAGCTACGGATGGCACTGGTGGACGGTCGGCCGGTTTCTGGAGACGACCGAGGACGCCTACCTGCAGGCCGACAAGGTGACCATTGCGCCGCGCATCGCCGGCCACGTCGCCGAGGTGCTGGTCGGTGACAACGAACGGGTCAAGCCCGGCGATGTCATCGCCCGCCTCGACGACCGGGAGTACCGGATCGCGCTCAAGCAGGCCGAGGCCGACGTCGAGAAGAGCCGGGCCCAGGTGCTCGGAACCGCAGCCGCCATCATGCAGCAGCAGGCGCAGGTCGAATCCGCGAAGGCCGAGGTCGAGAACACAGATGCAGCCCTCGATTTCGCCGGTAAGGAGTACACGCGCTACCAGAACCTGCTGCAGACCGGCTCCGGCACGGCGCAGCGCCAGCAACAGGCGGACGCGGACCTTCGGCAGAAGCGGGCCGCGCACAACAAAGCCGTCGCCTCCCTCGACGCCGCCAGGAAGCAGGTCGAGAGCCTGAAGGCACTGGAGGGCAGCGCAAAGGCCAGCCTGGAAGGCGCCCAAGCGAAGGTCGAGCAAGCCCATCTCAACCTGACCTATACGACCGTCACCGCGCCCATCGAAGGCGTCGTCGGCGACCGCTCGCTGCGCGTCGGGCAGTTCGTCTCGGCCGGTACGGGTTTGCTTACCGTGGTGCCCATGGGCCGCGACATCTACCTCGTGGCGAACTTTAAGGAGACGCAGACCGGGCAGATGGTCGAGGGCCAGCACGTCACCTTCACCGTCGACGCGCTGGGCGACCACGAGTTCGAGGGGCGGGTCGAGAGCTTCTCCCCCGGCACGGGCGCGCAGTTCGCCCTCCTTCCCCCGGAGAACGCGACCGGCAACTTCACCAAGGTGGTGCAGCGCGTTCCCGTTCGGGTCGCCCTCGATGCGTCCGACCCGATGCTCGCTCGCCTGCGCGCCGGACTGTCGGTCGAGGCGACGGTCCACACCCGTGACGCTATCGAGCCTGTGACGCCGCGCAGCAACCGGCCCGCTCACGCCCTTGTCAGCGAGGCGCTGCCGCGATGAGCGCTCCTGCTGCGGCGGTGTCCGTCATGCCCGAGGCGACGGCGAGCGCCCGCGACTGGCTCGCGGTGTTCGGCGCAATCCTGGGCGCGTTCACCGCCATCCTCGACATCCAGATCACCAACGCCTCGCTCGCCGACATCCAGGGCGCGCTCGGCGCCTCGACCGAGGAGGGCAGCTGGATCTCGACCGCCTACCTCATGGCCGAAATCATCGTGATCCCGCTCACCGGCTGGCTCTCCTCAGTGATCGGTCTGCGCCGCTATCTCTCCGTGAACACGTTGCTGTTCACCGGCTTCTCCCTGGCCTGCGCGCTCTCGACCTCGCTCCCGCAGATGATCCTGTTCCGGGCCGGCCAGGGCTTCACCGGCGGCGTGCTGATCCCGACCGCCATCGTCATCGTGCGCACGCGCCTGCCGAAGAGCCAGCAGCCCATCGGCATCGCGCTGTTCGGGCTGACCGCGACCTTCGCGCCGGCCATCGGCCCAACGGTCGGCGGCTGGCTCACCGACAACCTTTCCTGGCACTACATCTTCTATCTGAACCTAATCTTCGGTCCGCTCGCCGCCGCGATCCAGCTCGGCGCCTTCGACAACGTGCCGGCGCGCTGGGCCGAACTCCTCAAGGGCGACTGGATTGGCATAAGCTTGATGGCCACTGGCCTGCCGGCCCTGACCTACGTGCTGGAAGAGGGGCAGCGGAAGGACTGGTTCGGGTCCCCCATCATCGTGCAGGTCAGCCTCGTCGCGGCGGCCGGCATCAGCGGCTTCATCGTGCGGGAGTTGATGGCCGAGAAGCCCTTCATCAACCTGCGAGTGCTGGCCAACCGCTCGGTCGGCGGCTCCTGTGTGCTGATGACGGTGCTGGGCGCCGTCTCATTCGGATCGATCTACATCATCCCAGTCTACTGCGCGCAGATCCAGGGCTACAACGCCCAGCAGATCGGCTACGTGGTGATGTGGTCGGGTCTGCCGCAGCTTGTCCTGTTCCCGATGATGCCCCTCCTCATGCGGGTCGTGGACGCGCGGCTGCTGGTGGTGACCGGCACGCTTTTCTTCATCGCGAGCTGCTGGATCAACGTTGGGCTGACGCACGATGTCGGCGCCGACCAGCTCATCCTGCCGCAGCTGATGCGAGCCATCGGCCAGCCGCTCTTCACCATCCCGCTTTCGCAGCTCTCGACGGCGGGCCTGGCACCTCGCGACACGGCGGATGCCTCGGCGCTATCGAACATGATGCGCAATCTCGGAGGCTCGATCGGCATCGCCATGCTGTCGACGATGATCGACCGGCGCGAGCACATGCACTTCTCGGTGCTGGCCGAGGCGATCACAGTAAACGCCTCGCGGACTCAGGAGCGGATCACGGCCCTGGCCGCCGGCCTGCACGGGCACATCGCCGATCAGGCAGCAGCGAAGGGCTCCGCCATCGGCATGCTGGCCGCCCAGGTCCGGCGCGAGGCCTACGTCATGGCCTATGCCGACGGCTTCTACCTCGTCGGCGTCAGCCTCGTTCTGAGCCTTGCCGTGGTCGCCATCCTCAAGAAACCACAGCGGTCCTCGGGTCCCGTCGAGGCTCACTAATACTAAGTCTCTTTGAGGCGGACTCACGCTTGGTAGCGGTGCGGAGGGGGCTGTGATTCTGTCCTCGGGTTTGAAGCCTGGGAGGATGGGATGGCCGCTCCCGTGCCATTACGGCCGGACTATGATGCCGAGGCCCTGCGTGTCCTGGCGAAGAGTTCGCGCGATCCGGATCAGACCCGCCGCCTGCTGGCTCTGTCAGCGATCTATGCAGGCGGCTCGCGCTCTGAGGCGGCCGCTCTCGGCGGGGTCGGGCTTCAGACGGTGCGGGACTGGGTGCTCGCCTTGAACGCCGATGGGCCAGATGGGCTCATCGGCGGCAAGGCTCCCGGTGCCCGCCCGCGGTTGAACGCGGATCTGCGTGCCGTGCTGAAGGCCCTGGTCGAGCAAGGTCCGGTGCCAGCTGCGCACGGGGTCGTGCGTTGGCGGTTGATCGATCTGGCTCAGATCCTGTTCGAGGACCACGGGGTCTCGGTCTCCGAGCAGACGCTGAGCCGGGTTCTGCGGAGCATGGGCTACCGGAAGCTCTCAGCCCGTCCCCAACATCACGCTCAAGATCAGGACGCCATCCCTGCTTTTAAAAAGCCTTCCCCGCTCGCTTGGCAGAGATCGCGCGGGCTACGGGTGGCAAGCCGATAGAGGTTTGGTTCTGCGACGAGGCCCGGGTCGGGCAGAAGAACACCATCACGCGCCGCTGGGCACGCCGGGGTACACGGCCTTCAGCCCCGAAGGACCAGCGCACCGCCTCCGCCTACCTCTTCGGCGCAATCTGCCCGGCTCGTGGCACGGGGGCCGGGCTCGTCATGCCTCGCTGCACCACCGAGGCGATGAACCTGCACCTAGCCGAGATTGCCGGGGTCGTTGCCCCCGGCGCGCACGCCGTGTTGCTGCTCGATCAGGCGGGCTGGCACATGACCAAGAAGCTCGTGATCCCTGCCAACATCACCCTGCTGCCGCTGCCAGCCCGCTCGCCCGAACTGAACCCGGTCGAGAACCTCTGGCAGTTCATCCGCGAGAACTGGCTCGGCAATCGGATCTTTGCTTCATACCAAGCCATCCTCGACCACTGCTGCGACGCCTGGAACAAGCTCATCGACCAGCCCTGGCGCATCATGTCCATCGGCCTGCGCGCATGGGCCCATGAGTTCTGATCAATGGGAGTTGGTAT
>NZ_JAKSYD010000287.1 GCF_022829605.1 Methylobacterium sp. E-065
CGTCGTTGAGGAAGCGAACTTCGACGTCGTGCGCGCTGGCCGGGCTGAAGTCGCCCTTCAGGGTGATGTCCTGCCACTGGCCCTGCGTGTGTACGGCCGTGACGGACTGCGGATTGCCCACGGCCTTGCCATCGACATAGACCTGGAACTGCGGGTCGCCCTGGTAGTGGTCGCCCGAAACGCGCACCACCAGCGTGTTGTCGCCCGTGCCCGTGTTGCCCGTGCCCGTGCCACCGGTGCTGCCGCCCGTACCGCCGGTGCTGCCACCCGTACCGCCGGTGCTCCCGCCGGTGCCGCCGGTGCCACCCGTGGTGGGCGTCTGTACCGGGGCGGTCGTGAAGTTGATGCCGCCGTTCGACAGCTGAACGGCCGGGTTCGCGTCCGTGGCCCCGAACTTGTTGCCGTCCAGCGTGATCGAGCTGACGTACAGGTTCTTGTCGTGGCCTTCGCTGAAGTTGAAGCTGCCGTCATACGCGTCGTTGAGGAAGCGGACCTCGACGTTGTGC
>NZ_JAKSYD010000290.1 GCF_022829605.1 Methylobacterium sp. E-065
TGCAATCCTTGTAGGACCCGGCCGTCACCGCCGCGGTGGCGGGATCGCGGGCATACGCCCAGGTGAACACGAGGTCGTCGGCGGTGAGCGGCTTGCCGTCGTGCCACTTCACCCCGGGCTTGAGCGTCCAGACCACCGAACGGCCATCGGCGGCCAGCGCCCCGTTCTCCCGGGACGGGATCGAGGCGGCGAGCACCGGCGCGAGACTGCCGTCCAGGTCCCAGGCGGCGAGCGGCTCGTAGAAGATCCGCGAGGCTTCCTGGTCCTTGGTACCGATCGCGAAATGCGGGTTGATCAGTGTCGGCGCCTGCCACCAGAGGAGTCGCAGAAGGCCGCCGTCGCCGGCCTTGGTCGGCTTGTAGCCGACCCTGATATCGGCCGCCATCGCGACCCCGTTGCCGGCGAGCATCAACCCGGCCATCGGCGCGGTGAGGCCCAAAGCCACGATCCGCTGCACGAAGGTACGCCGCGACAGGCGGCCGTCCTTCACACGTCCGATAAGGCCGCGTAGATCCCGCTCGTCCATGCGTTCACCCTCAACCCTCGCCGCACCGCGCGTCGTGGGATCACTGCGTCAGTTCGTGCCCCGTGTAGTCGATCCTGCCGTCTGTCCCCTTCGTCCACTCGTACATGATGTAGTCGGGCCGAGTGATGTCGCCTTTCTTGTCGTAGGCGATCTCGCCGATCACCGTCTGCGTCGGCTTGCCCTGATGCAGCCAGTCCGCGAGCTTCTTGCCGTCGCTCGAGCCGGTCTCGGTCATCGCCTTCGCCAGCACCTGCACGGCCGCGTAGGAGTAGAGCGTGTAGGCCTCGGGATCGATGCCCTTGGCCTTGAACGCGGCCACCGCGTCCTTCGCATTGGGGTTCTTGCGCGCGTCCGGCGAGAAGGTCATCAGCGTACCTGCGGCGCCTGGCCCGGCGATCTGGACGAACTCCTTGTCGGTGATGCCGTCACCGCTCATCATCGGCGCCTTCAGGCCCTGGTCTCGCATCTGCCGGATGATCAGGCCGGCCTCGGTGTGCAGGCCTCCATAGTACACGACATCGATGTCGGCCGACTTCAGCTTGGAGACGAGCGCCGAGTAATCCTTCTCGCCCGGGTTGATACCCTCGTACATCACGTCCTTGCCGCCCTTGGCCTTGAGCACCTTCAGGGTCTCATCGGCAAGACCCTTGCCGTAGGGGGTCTTGTCGTGGACGAAGGCGATCTTCTTGCCCTTGAAGTGCTTGGCCAGGTAGGCGCCGGCCACCGCGCCCTGCTGGTCGTCACGACCGCAGGTGCGGAAGGTGTTCCACATGCCGCGCTCGGTGAACTTCACGTTCGTGGAGGCGGGGGTGACCTGGATGATGCCGGCGTCGAGATATACGTCGGAGGCCGGGATCGAGACGCCTGAGTTGAAGTGGCCGACCACCATCTGCACGCCGTCGCTGGCGAACTTGTTGGCCACCGAGACGCCCTGCTTGGGATCGCCCGCATCATCGCCGATGACGGCTATGAGCTTCTGACCATTGATTCCGCCCGCCTTGTTGATGTCGTCGACCGCCTGACTGGCGCCATTCTTGATCTGGGCACCGAATGCCGCATTGGCACCCGTGATCGCACCGACGATGCCGATCTTGACCTGAGCCTGCGCTGAGCTGGCTATCAGGATGCTGAGGATACCGGCCAGTATGGAAGCGCGCATTTCGATCCTCCAGGTATCGCCGGCAGACGTCACTTGGGTCAGCCTGCAAGATTGCGGCCGACGGGGAGAAAGCTCGGAGAGCTGGAAGCCCAGGCCATCTTCCTCCCGCGCACGACAACGTCGCCCGCTCGTCCCGGGGGATGTCCTCGCTCCATACGGCAGCAGTTCCGCGCGCGCTCTGGTCCGGAGCTGAACTTCACTGGGCGCCCCCGGCTGCGCCGCCCGCTCCTACGCCTGGCGCGCCAGGGGCCGCGGCGCCGCGATCTACCTCGACGGGCGCCCCGGAAGCCGTATTTGGAGACCTCGACGGGCTGACTGGCTGAACCAACACGCGCAACTCGGCCGCAGGCGGCATTGCTGGCTGAAGGCGTACCGCACCCTCTCGGCTTGATCTGCGACTGGCAACAACCAGGATTCGTTATTAGGCTGTCGCGGCCCCCGGGATGATCGGTTGCGTTCGACGTATGCCTACCCAGTCCCGCCGCATGGGCCGCAGGACCAGCAGGGCCAGGCCGGCTGTCAGCAAATCGAAGCCGATCGCGATGCTGAACACCGGCACCCAGTTGCCGGCCGCATCGTGGATCAGGGCCGCGATCGGGCCGCCGAGCAGAGAGCCCACGCCCTGCGCCATGTACAGGAAGCCGTAGTTCGTCGTGGCGTACTTGGTGCCGAAGGTGTCGGTGAGAAGCGATGGGAACAGGGAGAAGATCTCGCCCCACGCGAAGAACACCACCCCTGACAGCAGGGCGAACGCATAGGCGTTCTGTCGATAGTAGAGCAGCAGACAGATCGCCAGCGCCTCACCCGTGAATGCCAGGGTCATCGTCAGTTCGCGGCCGATATGGTCCGACACCCAGCCGAAGAAGGGCCGCGTCACGCCGTTGGTCACCCGGTCGAAGGTCAGCGCGAACGGTAGCGCCGCAAAACCGAACACCAGCGCGTCCGCGACCCCGAACTCCCGCGCGAAGGCGGCGAAGTTGGCGGTGACCATGAGGCCGCCGGTCGACATCATCGTCATCATGACGAACATCAGCCAGAACAGGGGCATGCGCAGCATCGCACCCGGCGCGGTGTCCGCCGCCGCAGTCGTGATGTGGGCGGCCTCCGCGGCGGGGATCTCATCGGGCCGAGGCGCCCGCAGCCCCAACGCTGCCAGGATGCCGACGCCGCCGAGGATGAGGCCGAAGACGAATAGGGTCGCCCGGAAACCGGCGGCCTCCATCATGACGGAGATCGGGAACGTGGTAATCATCGCCCCCATGCCGTAGCCGGCGGCGACCAGACCGGCCGCGAAGCCGCGCCGATCCGGAAACCAGCGCACCATCAGTCCGACGATTCCGACGTAGACGATGCCGGTCCCCAAGCCACAGAGCAGGCCATAGGTAGCGTAGAGACCGAGCAGCGTCTGGGCATAGGACGCAGCAACCCACCCGAGGCCGGACAGCGCGGCGCCCAGCGCGATCATCACCTTGGGGCTGAAGCGGTCGATCAGGTACCCCTGCACCGGTGAGAAGAAGGTCTGCAGGACGATCACCAGTGTAAACGTCACCTGCACGGCAGCGAGCGAGGCGTTGGTCACCTCCTGAAACGGCTTGGCAAACAGCGTCCAGACGTACTGTGGGCTCGAGATCGTCATCATGACGATCAGCCCGAGGCCGAGCTGCCACCAGCGGTGCCGACTAAGCGTGTCCATAACCCACTCCCTGTTCGGGAATGCCCGCAAGATCCATGCGCATCCGCTCTGCCGTGCTGTCATGCGGTCCGAGTGCGACCGCGTTGCGGTTGAGATGGGTGGCGGGGCAACGTTGCTAGCCACAGTTCCCAAGCGGACATCGTATACAATTCGTTTCTTCAGGTCAGACGAAGACGGCCGCTGTGCCAGCATATCAACGATGGCCTAACGTCCGCTTTCGGCAAGCGTTGACGGCGTTCCCGACAGCCGGTTTGGGTCGATAGGAGGCCGTCCGCTTTTGTGGCGAGCCTGCTCCGAAGCGGACTGGCTGCTTTCGGCCAGGCTACGTCACGCCGGAGCGCCATGGCGCGCAGAACCGGACGTTCGGCTTTGCGCCCATTCCAGCCATTCAGGAAGCTCTCGTCCTTGCCGGAAAGCGGACAACGATGGGAGTTGCTAAGACGCGTATCTCAGGAAGCTTCATATCGTCCGGAGCCATAGTCCATCAGAGGCTGCCTCGACCTCAAACAGGCGAAGGGCACGAAACGACCAGCCCGCCGAGACGGAGCCATCACGGAGGTCGAACGAGGCGAGATGCCTTGGGCAGAGCAGCCTTCCACCCACGCACCTGCCGAGAAACAGGTCTGCCCCCTCGTGTGGGCAGGCCCGCTCGGCGGCTACGATCCGCTCGCCGTCTCGCACGAGAAGGAGATGGTGTCCTCCCACGGTGATCGGCACCCGAGTCCGGCCGGCGAGAAGGTCGTGCGGGCCGAGGTGAATCCGCTCTGGCCGTTCCCTCTCAGCCACCGAGATAGGCTTCCCGCACATGCGGGTCCGCAATGAGGGCAGGCCCCGTTCCCTCGCGCACGATGCGGCCGGTCTCAAGAAGGTAGGCGTAGTCGCAGAGTTCGAGGGCCGCGAACGCGTTCTGCTCCACGAGTAGAACGGTCGTGCCGGTGTCGCGGATCGCCCGGATCACTGCGAACATCCGCTCGACGATGTTGGGGGCGAGGCCCAAGGAGGGCTCGTCGAACAGCACTAACTTCGGGCGCCCCATCAGCGCGCGGCCGATCGCCAACATCTGCTGCTCGCCGCCCGAGAGCGTGCCGGCCGCCTGGTCGCGGCGCTCCGCGAGGCGGGGGAATTCCCCGTAGATGCGATCCAGATCCGCCGCGACCGCCGCTCGGTCGCGCCGCAGATAAGCGCCCATGGCGAGATTCTCGGAAACGGTCATCTGCGGGAAGACGCGCCGGCCCTCCGGGCAATGAGCGATGCCCGCAGCCAATATACGGCGGGGCTCCGCGCCCGCGATGTCACGCCCGGCGAACCGGATTGCGCCGGAGCGCGGTGACACGAGACCGGAGATCGCCCGGAGCGTCGTGGATTTGCCGGCCCCGTTCGCCCCGACGAGGGCCACGAGCTGGCCCGCGCGCACGTCGATCGTGAGCCCTTTGAGCGCGGTGACCTGGCCGTAGCCGCAGACGACGTCGCGGATCTCAAGCATGGGCTGCCTCCTTGATTGCCGCGGCGGCCTGCCGGGCGGCACTGCCCTGGCCGAGATAGGCCTTGATCACCGCCGGGTCGGTGCGGATCCTGTCCGGCGGCCCCTCGGCAATCAGGCGGCCGTAGTTGAGGACGACGATGCGGTCGGAGACCTCCATGACCATCGGCATGTCGTGCTCGACGAGGAGGATGGTGACGCCCCGCTCGCGGATCTGCCGGATCAGGCGCACGAAGACACGCGTCTCGGAGGCATTCATTCCCGAGACCGGCTCGTCGAGGAGCAGCATCGTGGGCTCGGTAGCGAGCGCCAGGGCCACGCCGACGAGACGCTGCTCGCCATAGGCCAGGGCGCCGGCCTTCTCGTGCGCCCGGCCGGCGAGTCCGACCCATTCCAGGAGCGCCTCGGCGCGGGCCCGCACTACTCGCTCGCCAGCCGCCGCGCGGCCGAGGAGCGCGTCGATAACCGGCACGCGGCCGGCCGCAGCGCCCATCCGGTGCAGGCCGATCATCACGTTGTCGAACACCGTGTCGTCCGGAAAGACGCTGGTGCGCTGGAAGGTGCGGGCGAGGCCGAGCCGCGTGATTGCGTGCGGCGGCAGGTCTCTCAGGGATGTGCCGCGGAAGCGGACTTCGCCTTGGCTGGGCTTCAGAAAGCCGGTCATCACGTTGAAGGCAGTAGTCTTGCCGGCCCCGTTCGGACCGATCAGACTGACGATCTCGCCTTCGTGGACGTCGAAATGCAGGTCGGCGATGGCGACGAGGCCGCCGAAGCGGACCCCGACATGCTCGATCGAGAGGATCGCGCTCATCGCTGCACCGCCGGATTGACCTCGAGGACCGGGGCCGGCCGGGCCTGCCGGCGGCTGAGCAGGGCCGAGAGGCCCGGCACGATGCCCTGCGGCATCACGAACAGGATCACGATCAGCACGAGGCCGTAGACGATCCACTGCGCCTCCGGTGCCATCACCGGGCGGAGCGCCACCGGCAGCAGGCCGAAGATTAGGCCGCCGACGACGGGCCCCATCAGGGTGCTCTTGCCGCCCGCCACCACCATGATGACCATGGTCACCGTGGTGGCGAACAGGAACACGTCGGGATCGATGATCCGCAGGTAATGGGCGTAGAGGCTGCCGGCCGCGCCCGCCATCGCGGCCGAGATCACCGCCGCGACCGTCAGCGTGCGGGTGGCGTTGATGCCGACCGACAGCGCCAGCGACTCGTTCTCCTTGAGGCCCCGCATCGCCCGGCCGAAGCGCCCGCCGACCAGACGGGCGATCACGCCGTAGCAGAGCGTGCCCACAGTCAGCACGAGATAGTAGTTCTGGAGCTTGGTCTTCAGGGTCCACATCCCGAGGCCCGGCAGGCCGAGGGTGATGGGCGGGATGTTGGTCAGTGCCAGCGGCCCCTGCGTCAGCTCCACCCAGTTGAGGGCCACCAGCCGCACGACCTCGGCGAAGGAGATCGTCACGATGACGAAATAGGCGCCCCGCACCCGGAAGGAGAGCCGCCCGATCAGGTAGCCGCAGCCGCCCGCCGCGACCGTCGCCAGCAGGAAGCCGACCCAGGCCGGCCAGGGCTCGTGGACCACGCGGAGGCCCAATCCGAGATCCACGTCGAAGCCGAGGCTCGTCAGTGCGCTGACATAGGCGCCGATCCCGAAGAACGCGATATGGCCGAGGCTGAGCTGCCCGGTGAAGCCGAGGAGCAGGTTCAGGCTCATGGCGCCGATCGTCAGGATGCCCGTCACGATCAGTGCGTTGAGGAGGTAGGGGTTGGTGCCGAGCCCCAGGGGCATGGCGACGAGGCCGGCCAGCAGGGCAAGGGGGAGGAGCCGGTTCATCCAATGCGCTCCGCCTTCGCGAACAGCCCGGTGGGCCGGTAGAGCAGCACCGCGATGATGATCAGGAACCCCATCGCATCCCGGTAGCCGGAGGAGACGTAGCCGGCGCCAAATTCCTCGGCGAGCGCCAGGATGAAGCCGCCGATCGCCGCGCCGGTGACGTTGCCGAGGCCGCCCAGGATGACGATGGCGAAGGCCTTGAGCTCGGCGAGGCCGCCCATCTGCGGGAACACCACGTAGACGGGACCGAGGAGCGCGCCGGCCGCCGCCGCGAGCGACGAGCCCAGCGCGAAGGTCGCGGTGTAGATCCGGCGGACGTCGACGCCCATCAGCGCCGCCGTGTCGGAATCCTGGAAGGCGGCCCGCATGGCGAGCCCGAGCTTGGTCCGGTTGATCAACGCGTAGGTCAGCGCGATCAGGGTCAGGGCCGCCCCTAGCACGAACAGCCGCAGCCACGACACCGACACCGGGCCGATCTGGAGCGGCGCCTCGGGGAACGGCGACGGGATCGCCTTGGCGACGCCGCCGAAGGTCCAGAGCGTACCCGATTGCAGGATGATCCCGGCGCCGATCATCACCAGCATGGTGGTGTCGATGTCTGAGCCCCGGAACGGGCGCAGCAGCACCAGCTCGATCGCGACCCCGAGCAGAAGCCCCCCGAGGATTGCCACCGGCAGCGCCAGGAAGAAGTTCAGCCCCAGCGCGGCGACCGCGAGGTACATGACGTAGGCGCCTACCGTGTAGAGCGCGCCATGGGTGAAGTTCACGACGTTCATGATCCCGAAGATTAGCGTCAGGCCGATCCCCAGCAGCGCGTAGGTGCCGCCGAGGATCAGCGCGTTGACGAGGTGCTGGATCAGTTCGTTCACGGGCGGCCTCCGAGGGTACGCCCCGGCCCGGAGGCCGGTGGACGGGTGAAGGGACCGGCGTCAGGCCGCCGGTTCGGGGCGCTCACAGCGTCGGTACGATCACCGTCCCGTCCTTGATCTCGATGAGGTAGACGTCGGGCTTGCTCTGGCCGCTCTCCTTCCCGGCGGGGCCGGCCTTGGTGAAGCGGATCGGCCCGTTGAGCCCGACGAAGTCGACCGACCAGAACGCCTTGGTGATCGCCGCCGGATCGGCCGAGCCGGCCTTCTCGATGGCGTGGGCGATCGCGCGGATGCCGTCGTACCCGCGGAAGCTCTCGGTGACGCCGGCGAAGTCGAAGCCGCGCTTCTTCCACGCGGCGATGAAGGCCTCGGTGGCCTTCGGGTCCGGCGTCTTATCGGGCGACCAGGGCAGGAAGGTCGTGAGGTGCATCGTGCCGTCGGCCGCCGCGCCCGCCTGGGCGATGATCTGGTCCGGGTTCTGGGAGCCGCCGGTGGTGATGACCCGCTTCTTCAGGCCGAGCGCCGCCATCTGCTTGAACAGCAGCACGAGCTGATCGACCGAGCTCGTGATCATGATCGTGTCGGAATCCGACGCCTTCAGCTTGGCGAGTTGGGCGCTCATGTCCTGCGCGCCCTGGTCCATGGTCTCGACGAGGCCGACCGTGACGCCCTTGTCCTTGAGCATCTTCCCGAAATCGGTCGCCGCGCCGCGGCCGAAATCGTTGTTGAGGACCAGGAAGTCGACCTTCTTCAGCCCGAGGCGAGACACCATCGGCGCAAAGGTCTCGGCCTCCAGCGACGAGGGCGGCGAGATCCGGAACACGTAGGGGTTGCCGGAGGTCGTGATCTTGCCGGACGAGGAGGTCTCCACCAGCATCGGGGTCTCGTAATCCGCGAGCTTGGGCATGACGGCGAGCGTCAGGCTGGAGCCCCAGGCGCCCATCATCACCGGGGTCTTGTCGCTGGTGATCAGCTTCTCGGCGACCGCGGCGGCCTCGGTCGGGTTGCTCTTGTTGTCCTCGATCACGAGTTCGAGCTTCTTGCCGAGGACGCCGCCCTCGGCGTTGATCTCGTCGGCGGCGATCTTGGCGCCGTTCACCACGTAGGTGCCGGACGCCGCGAACGGCCCGGTCAGGGGCTCGTTGACGCCGATGCGGATCGCGTCCGCCCGGGCGCCCGTCGCCGGCAGCGCCAGCAGGATCGCGGTCGTGAGGGTGAACCTGCCAAGCATTCGCGTGTCTCCGGTGGATTGAGGCGGGAGGGGGTCAGGCGCGGCCGAGCCACGCGGCGAGGCGCGCGCGGGCGAGGCCGAGGAGCAGGCGGAGCGGGTTGAGGCCGGCGGGCGCCGGCGCCTCGACGCCCGAGAGCCGGGCATCGAGGTTGCGGCAGAACTCCGCCGCGATGCGGCCGGCGAGGTCGCGCACGAGGCCGGGCCGGCCGAACTGCGCGAGCGGCCCGGTCAGGGTGTAGCCGACATCGAGCTCGACCCGGGTGGTGCCGGGCGTCGGCCCGGCGCCGACCCGATAGCGGATCCGCCCCTCGGTGGCCGAGCGGCCGCCCGCGTCGGTTCCGGCGCCGTGGACCGCGCCGGTTCGCGCGACCTCGTCCCGCCCGATGCGGGCGCGGCCGCGGAACGTCGTGGCGATCGGCCCGATCCGGACCTGCAGGCCGCCCTCGACCGTGTCGGGGGTGGGCCGGGCCGTCAGCACAGCACCCGGCAGACAGGCGGCGACCGCCGCGATATCGCCCAGCAGGGCAAAGACGGCCTCCGGCGGGTGGGCAAGGTCGAGCACCTGCGTGAAGCCCTGGGCCGGCGCGAACGCGTCGGACAGGTCTGCCACCGCGGCGGGCGCCGCCGGGGCGACAGGATCCGCCGGCGGGTGCAGGGGCGCGACCAGCGCCGCGCCGACCCCGGCGCCGACTGGGCCGAGGGCGCGCTCCGCGCCGGTCTCGGACGGGATGCCGCGCCCGCGCCGGTCCGCGATCACCGCCATTACCGCCCGGACGATGCCGGCATAGCCGGTGCAGCGGCAGAGGTTGCCCGAGAGGCCGACCCGGATCCGGCGCTCGTCGGCCTCGGGCAACCGCAGGACCAGATCGCGGGCGGCCACCAGCATCCCGGGCGTGCAGTAGCCGCACTGGAGCGCGTGCTCGCGGTTGAAGGCGGCCCGCAGCTCGCCCGCAATGGCATCCGTATCGAGACCCTCGATCGTCGTGACCGCGGCCCCCGCGCAGGCGCCCGCGAAGGTCAGGCAGGCGCGCACCGGCTCGCCGTCGAGGAGTACGGTGCAGGCGCCGCAGACGCCGTGCTCGCAGCCCAGATGCGTGCCGGTGAGGTCGAGCCCGTCGCGCAGCACGTCGCCGAGATGGCTGCGTGGCTCCGCCGCGACCCGCACGGCGCGGCCGTTCACCGTCAGCGCGAGGGCCATGCGGGAGGGCCCGGGTTCGGCCAGCGCGGCGCTCATGCGGCCTCCGGAAGGGTGTCGGCTCGGGGATCGGGGTCGGCCGCCGCGGCCACCGCGCGGCCCAGGACGGTGACGTGGATATGCCGTTCGACCGCGTCGGCCATGCCGGCCTCCCGCAGCGCGAGGTCGGCAGCCCGGGGGTCGAAGCGCGCGGCGAAGTCGGGGCCAATCCGGCCGCCGAAGAGCGGGCGGGCATCGGCCAGGAGCACGGGCGGCCCCTCGACCGCGCCGATCACGGCACGGCCCCGGCCCGCGCCGGGTTCGAGGCGCACTGCCCCGATGGCGTGGGCGAACTCACCGATCTTCGTGCAATGCTTGACGTAGCCCCAGGCCGCGCCCGCCGGCAGCGCCGGCACGCGCACGGCGAGCAGGATCTCGTCCGGGCCAAGGGCGACTGTGAGGGCGCCGGTCACAAAGCGCTCCACCGGCAGGGCGCGGCGGCCGGTCCGCCCCGCAATCTCGACCTCGGCGCCGAGGGCCGTCAGGGCGCTGACCCAGTCGGCGGCTGGGTCGGCGTGGGCGAGGCTGCCGCCGATCGTGCCGCGGTTGCGCACCGGCCGGTAGGCGATCGCGGCCGCGACCCGCCGCAGCGCGCCGCCGGTGAGGTCCGGGACGCGCCCGTCCTCGAGGTCGGCATGGGTCACGCAGGCCCCGAGGACGAGCGTGTCGCCCTCGACCCGGGCTTCCCGGAGTTCGGGCACGCCCGTGATGTCGAGGATCAGACTGGGCTCGACGAGGCGCAGGTTCAGCATCGGCCCGAGGGACTGGCCGCCCGCGATCAGCTTCACGCCCGCGGGGGCCTCGGCGAGGCGCGCCAGCAGCGCGGGCAGGCTGTCGGGGCGCTCCCAGGCGAAGGCAGCTGGCTTCATGCGGCCTCCCGCGCGGTCACGGCGGTGGTCCCGGCGGCGAGCACCGCCTCCACGATCCGCCGGGGGGTGATGGGCGAATGCAGCAGCTCGACGCCGAGCGGCGCCAGCGCATCGTTGACGGCGTTGGCGAGCGCCGCCGGGGGCGCGATGGCGCCACCCTCGCCGATGCCCTTCTGGCCGAAGCGCGTGTAGGGCGAGGGCGTTTCCATGTGGTCGATACGCGCCATCGGCACGTCGGCGGCGCCCGGCAGGAGGTAGTCGGCCAACGTCGAGGCCAGCGGCTGGCCGCGGGCGTCGAAGCGCATCTCCTCGAACAGGGCCGTGCCGATCCCCTGGGCGAGGCCGCCGTAGATCTGGCCGTCGACCACGAGGGGGTTCACCAGCGTCCCGCCGTCCTCGACGATGACGTAATCGAGGATCTCGACCGCCCCGAGATCGGGGTCGACCGCCACCACGGCCGCGTGCGCCGCATAGGAGAAGGTGCCGGAATCGCGCACCGGCTTGTAGCCGGCGGTGACTTCGAGGCCGCCGGGATCGGTGTCGGGCGCGAGATCCTGCGGGCGCCGGTACCACGTGCGGGCGATCGCCTCGAGCGGGACGTCGCCGGAGGGGCCGACGACGTGGCCGCCCTCGAAGCTGCAATCCTCCGGCCGCGCCTGGAGCAGGTGGGCGCCAATCCTGACGGCGCGGGCGCGCAGCTCGTCGCAGGCCGCGGCAACCGCGCCGCCGGCCATCACCATCACCCGGGAGCCCCAGGAGCCTGTGGAATAGGGCGTCATCGCCGTGTCGCCGTGGACCAAGCGGGTGCGCGCCACCGGCACACCCAGGATCTCGTAGGCGACCTGAGCGAGGGTCGTCTCCAGTCCCTGACCATGTGAGTGCGCGCCGATCCGCAGCTCCAAGCCGCCGTCCGGGGTCAGGCGTGCACTGGCCTGTTCGTGGCCGGGCACCATTGGTATGCCCCAGCCGGAATAGACCGAGGTGCCGTGCGCGGCCTGCTCGCAGTAGATCGAGAGACCCAGACCGATCCGGCGGCCATCCGGTTCGCCCTGCCGCTGGCGGGCGCGGACTGCCTCCACGTCGATGGCCTTCAGTGCGCGGGCCAGGGCCTCCGGGTAGTCGCCGCTGTCGAAATGCTTCTTCGTAATGTTCTCGAACGGCATCTGCTCGGGCCGCACGAGGTTCTTCTCGCGCATCGCCTCGGGCGCGATCCCCGCCGTGCGGGCGACGGCGTCAAGCACCAGTTCCAGGGCGAAGCAGACGCCGGTGCGGGCCACCCCGCGATAGGGCAGGATCGGGCACTTGTTGGTCGCCACCGACCATGTTCGGCAGCGATAGGCCGGGAAGTCGTAGGGACCGGGCAGGATGCTGGCGACCTGCGCAGCCTCCAGGCAGGCCGAGAACGGGTAGGCCGAGTACGCGCCGGAATCGACGGTGGCCTCGCAATCGATTCCGCGCAGGGTTCCGTCCCGCTCCGCGTAGGCGGTGATGCGGTAATGGTGCTCGCGGCAATTGGCGTTGGCGGTCAGATGCTCGCGCCGGTCCTCCAGCCAGCGGACCGGGTGGCCGCGGCGGAGCGCCAGCCAGGCGAGCGCCACGTCCTCGGCGAGCAGGATGGCCTTATAGCCGAACCCACCGCCGACATCCGGCGAGACGATGCGGATGCGCCCCTGCTCGAGTCCGAGACATTCCGAGAGGCCGTTGCGCACGATGTGCGGCATCTGGCTCGCGGTATGGACAACGAGCTGATCGAGGCGATGATCGAGCTGCACCACAGTGCCGCGGCCCTCGATCGGCGCCATGCACTGGCGCCCCGTCGAGATGGTGCG
Source organism: Methylobacterium sp. E-065 (assembly GCF_022829605.1). Classification (GTDB taxonomy): domain Bacteria; phylum Pseudomonadota; class Alphaproteobacteria; order Rhizobiales; family Beijerinckiaceae; genus Methylobacterium. The sequence goes on from NZ_JAKSYD010000290.1 coordinate 12,733, forward strand.
GCTGACCTTGATCGGCGCGTCGAGGGCGCTCTCGATTCCGATGTCGACCAGGGTCTCCAGGAAGACGTTGTCGCCCCAGTGCTCGTGAACGAGGGCGGAGCCCGGCGCGCGCGCGGCCAGCATGTCGTGGACGGCGGGCAGCTCCTCCAGGTCGAGGACCACGGCGGCGGCGATGTCCTCGGCCTCGGCGCGGGTCGGCGCGACGCACATCGCGACGAGCTCGCCGACCTGCCGGACCTTGCCGGTGGCCAGCACAGGCTGCTCGGAGACTTTGAAGCCCGGCAACCCCGAAACGGCGCGGATCGGCAGCACGCCGTCGAGGTCGGCGGCGGTGAAGACGCGGTCGCGATACGCCTCCGGGACGTGGAGGGCGCGGATGCGAGCGTGGGCCAACGGGCTTCGCACGAAGGCGACATCCTGCATCCCCGGCAGGCGGAGATCGCCGACGTACTGACCGCGCCCGCGCATCAGGCGGTCGTCCTCCTTGCGGGGCAGGGACGCCCCGACGCCCTCGTGGCTCATCGGGTACCTCCGAGAAGGTCCCGTGCCGCGCGGACCAGGATGCCGTCGGGCCGGCGGAATCCGTCAAGGATCGAGAAGTGATCGGCGCCCGGCACCGGCAGCAGGGCACCCGGCGCATGAGCGGCGCTGCGGAGGGCGTGGAGATTGCGGGCGTCGTGGACGAGGGCGGGAAGTTCCCGGCTGCCGTAGGCCAGCGTCATGGGCTTGGCCGTCACGGGAAGCCGCAGGGGCGATAGGGTCTCGATCTCGTCAACGGTCAGCTCGAGCTTCTCGTTCAGGTACGTCTCGCGGATCGGAGCCAGGTCGTAGACGCCGGAGATCGCCAGGACGCCGGTCACGGCGGAATGCCCGAGCTGGAGGGCGGCGAGCTGCGCGCCCGCGGACCAGCCGGCGAGGACGATTGGGCCGCCGATCCCGCGTGCCGCTCCGTGCTCGCCGAGCCAGTCGAGGGCGGCTCCGATCTCGGCGACGATGCCGGCGAGGCTCGCCTCGGGCGCCAGGGTGTAGCCCGGCATCGCCACCGCCCAGCCAGCGGCGTTCAGCCCCTCCGCGAAGCATGCGAAATCGGCTCTCGCGTTGCGCTGCCAGTAGCCGCCGTGGACGAAGACGAGGCAGGGGGCCTGCGCGTCCGCCGCAGGGTAGAAGTCGAAGGCCGCGCGCTCCCCTGCGGCGTAGGGGATGTCGAGCCCGGCCGGATGCGCGGCTCGGTACATCGCCGAGGCCGCGTTGCGGGCCGCGACCTGGGCCGCGCTGTCGGGGACGGCCGCATTGTTATCATAGCAGGCGCCGCGGGCCGCCGGGTCTAGGTCGTCCCAGCGGCGGCGCGGGTCTGGCGGTGTCGGGTCGTCGAGGACAAAGGCAGGCACAGGCACCACCTCAGGCTGCGATCGCCTGAGGCAGGATCGGCGAGTCGGCCTCGAAGCGCCGGCCTGCGCGCAGGCAGAAAGCGGGGCGCAGCAGGCGCTCGGCGATCACCCGCGTGTCCTCGTTGTCGCGCAGCAGGAAGCGGCCGCGATCGTCGTGCAGCACCGAGATGTCGGCCGCATAGCCGATCTTGAGGGCGCCGATCCGGTCGCTCATGCGCAGCATCTCGGCCGGGTGCGAGGTCACCATCGGCACCACGTCCTCCAGCGGGATGCCAAGGGCCATCATCGAGCTCATCGCCTGGGTCAGGCTGAAGCGGGCCTGCCCGAGGAAGGGGTGGTTCTCGTCGTCGTGGTGCTCGTCCGGGGTGCCGGCGGGCTTCCTCACCTCGGGCACCTCGGTGTTGTAGCCGTGCATGTCGGCGCCGAGCGTGTAGGGGATCACGCCAGCCGGAAGGGAGGCCCGGGCCACGCGGTAGGAGAAATGGCTCCCGTGGCCGACATCGACCTTCAGCCCGGCATCCATCGCCCGGCGGATGATGTGGTGCACCTCGCCCTGCTCGTTGATGAAGCCGCCAGGGTGCCGGGTGAAGGGGTGGGCCAGCACGTCGCCCGGCCGCAGCAGTGGGATGACCCGCTCGACGATGGTGTCGGCATCCTCGCCGTTGGCGCCGGCTTCCGGCAGGCCCCAGAGCTGGCCGAAATGCACGTAGAGCGGCATGTCGGAGCGGCGGCTGATCTCGGCGGCCATCTCCATGACTTTGATGCCCCAGCGGGCGAAACCGCCGATCTCGGCGTGACCCTTGATGCCGCGGACGAGGTCGCGGTTCTCGGTGGCCGACTTCACCGTCGCGTCGATGTCGACGCCGTCCGGACTGTAAAGATTCGGATAGAAATGGCCCTCGAGACCGCCGACGAGGTAGGCCGACAGGAAGGCGAGTACCTGCGTCTCGGAGCGCTCGGCGATGAAATGCCGGAACCCTGGAAGGGTCATGCAGGAGGGGCCGCCCTGGTCGACCACCGTGGTGACGCCCGAGCGCACGCCGACCATGTCGGGGTTTAGGCCGAAGCGGCCGGTGACGTACTGGTAGACGTGGGCGTGCGTGTCGATCATGCCCGGTAGGACGAGCTTGCCCGAGACGTCGACCACCTCGGCGGCGGCCGATGGCAGGATGGTCTCCTCCACGGCCGCGATGCGCCCGTCCTGCACCGCCACATCGCGGATGCCGTCGACGCCGGAGGCCGGGCAGATCACCCGCCCGCCCCGCAGAACCAGATCGTAGCGGCGATTGTCCATCTCGACCTCGTGATCCTGGCCAGCTCGTGCAGGCCCCGTTCTTGCCAAATGCGAAGCATGCTTCGTAATTGGCGCAGCATAGAATGTGCCAAGGCTGGAACTGATCTGCGGAGATGGGTGATGGATGAGTGTCCGCAAGTCTGCCTCGCAGATGAGGCGACTGCAGCGGGGGCACCGGTAGGTCCGCAGCATTGGCCTCTGATTGACCGTCCGGGTTTCCTCGCGCGCCGCATGCATCAGATCCACGTCAGCCTGTTCGCTGAGCGATGTGCTGTCTTCGGCGTCACTCCGTTGCAGTACAGCCTACTCTCGATCCTGCGTGACTTGGGGGAGGCCGATCAGACGACGCTGGCGGGTGCGGTCGCCCTCGACCGAACGACGACGACCGGCGCCCTCAAACGGCTTGCGGCGCGCGGATTCGTCAGCCGCTCGACGTCACCCATGGATCGCCGCGCCCAGATCTGTCGACTGACATCGGAGGGCGCGGCTCTCCATGGCTTGATGGAGCCGGCAGCGCGGCTAGCGCACGCTGTGACGGTCGAGGCGCTCACGCCGGCGGAACAGGACCATCTGACCAAGCTGCTGAGACGTGTCATCAACGGACACGAGCACCGGCGAGGACAGGCCATCATCGAGTGAGATGCGTCTAGTGCGGGGTCAGGCCAGTAGCTCGTCTACTATCTCGGCAGATTTTCCGAAGCGGACATGCCGCTTTCGGCCAACGTCAGTCGGCCGCTATGCGCCCGTTCGCACCGTTCAGGCGAGCTCGGCAACATTCGAACACTGGACGTGAATGGCATCCTCGATCCGAGCGGGCAAAGCTCTCGCACACGGCGAAGCCTGCCCGGATCGGATAGGGTGGTGCGGGCACGACCGGCAAGGGTGGGGTCGGTGCAGCAGCTGGCGGCGTCGGCCGGCCTCGATAGTCGCTGCCGACGAGCCCAGGCGACGGGTAGGAGGGCTCGGGTCGTTCAGTCCGCCGGCCGGGACGATAGGTCTAGGCTCGCTCAGACCGCCTGTGACGGTCTGCACCTGTTGTTCGCTGCCTCGCTCGGCTGCGGCTCCCATCGGAATTCGGAGACTAAGCAGCCATCGGCGCGAAAGATGCCCTGCCAACCGCACTTGCCGACGATGACCGTCACACGCGAGCGTCCCGCGTCTCGGCCGTAGCCACGATCAAGACGGCTGTCGATGCGGCCAAGACCTGCCTGACGCCGCAAGGCCCACTCGCTGATGCCGAGGCGGTGCGCCAACTCCGCAGGCGCAACGAGCCAACCACCCTGCTCGTCGAGATCGAGGCGCACGCATTGCTCTCCACATCCGGAACAATAGTTTCCTATGACAGCCCACGCACGGTGATGTGCGTGCTCGAGCTGCTCTCGTCGTATCCGAGCAGCCGCTCGGCTCCGGCCCCAGCCTTCATTCAGCCGCCTCCCGGGCCGGCGATGGCACCGGATGCAGCCAGATCTCGCCATCGCTGACCCGGGTCGGGTACGTGGCGAGGCCGAGTTGCTCGTGGCTCGTGCCGCAGCCGGACCTCAGATCGAAGGTCCGGTCATGCAGCGGGCACATCAGTGTGGTCCCGCCGAGCAGCCCATCAGCCAGGGGCCCCTGCCGATGGGGGCAGAAAGCCTGGGTTGCGTACACTGCGCCTTCGGCCGTGTGGAACACGGCAATCTCCAGGTCGGCGACCCGGAATGTGCGTCCCTCACCCACGGGGATCTGGTCGATAAAACCGAGCAGCACTTCGGTGGAGGCCATCATACGTCCTCCTTGGCGGGGATGACGGATGTGAACTGGTTGGCGGTCTTCGGCGCGACCGCTTCGAGCCACGGATCGACCGTGGCGGCGATCGAGGCCTCCATGGCCGCGTCGAGATCGGCGCAGATGCCTTCGCTGTCCTCCACCACGACGGCACGGACGCGCTCCAGGCCAATCCGCTCCATGAAGGTGTAGGTCCGCTCCTTCCACTTCGCGTTCTCGCGGTAAAATTGCATGAAGCGGCTGCCGATCAGCATCGCCTCAGTCTCATCTTTTGCGGTGAACAGCAGGTCGCCTTTGCGGATGTGGGCCCCGGCGGCCCCGCCGACGTAGATCTCCCACTTGCCGTCGCCGACCGCGACGAAGCCGACGTCTTTCACGTAGGCCTCGGAGCAGTTGCGCGGGCAGCCGGCGGTCGCGAGCTTCAGCTTGGCCGGACTGTCGATGCCGCGGTAGCGGCGCTCGATGCGCTGGGCGAAGCCCATGGAGTCGCCCAAGCCAAAGCGGCAGAAGTCGGTGCCGATGCAGCTCTTGCAGGTTCGATAGCTTTTGCCCCAGGCGTAGCCCGCTTTGAAGCCGAGATCGCTCCAGATCTTGGGCAGATCATCCTTCTTGAGGCCCACGAGGTCGACGCGCTGCCCGCCGGTCAGCTTCACCAACGGGACGTTGTACTTTTGTGCGACCTGCCCGATGCGCACCAGTTCGTCCGGCGTGCAGACGCCCCCGGGCATCTCCGGGATCACGGAGAATGTGCCGTCCTTTTGGATGTTGGCGTGAACGCGGTCGTTGATGAAGCGCGCGTCGCGCTCATCCTCGTACTCGCCCTTCCAGACGGTGATCAGCAAGGAGGCGAGCGCAGGCTTCGCGCTGGGATCCACCTCGCCATTCCCCAGCTCGCGGAACACCGAGGAGACCGACTTGAGGCCGCGGGCGACCACCTCCCGCATCAGCTCGGGCTTCCGCATTGGGATCGTCGGCACGTAGTAGTGGACGGACGGATCCTCCTCGACCTCACCGCCCAGGAGCCACGAGACGAGTTCGGTCACCTCGCCCTTACAGGCGCCGCAACCCATGCCGGCGCGAGTCTGGGCCATCACTGCCTTGGAGCTGCTGGCGCCGGCCACAACAGAAGCGGCGATACCCGCCTTGGTCACGCCGTTGCAGTTGCAGACCTGGGTCTCAGCCGGCATCTCGTCGTAGGTGACTTTGGCGGAGGGCGTGCCGAGGTCGAACATCAGCGACAGCCGCTCCTCAGGGAGCGGCGCGTCCTGCGCGAAGGCCTGCATCAGAAACGGCGCCTTGCCGATGTCGCCCATCAGGATGCCGCCGACGAGCCGGCCGTCGCGCACGATCAGCTTCTTGTAGGTACCGCGCTTCGGCTCGGTAAACTGCACGACCTCGTCGTTGTCGTCCGTGGGATCGGTGATGCCCATCGAGGCCAGCTCGACACCCATCACCTTTAGTTTCGTGGCGAGCTTGGAGCCGTGATAAGCCGCGTTAACATTGGTTCGGGTGACGTGCTCGGCGAAAACCTTTGCCTGCTCGTAGAGAGGCGCTACCAAGCCGTAGAGGCGCCCGCGGTGCTGCGCGCACTCCCCGACCACGTAGATGTCGCGGTCGTCGAGAGACTGCATATGGTCGTTGACGACGATGGCTCGTTCGACGGTCAGCCCCGATAATTGGCCAATCTCAGAGTTCGGCCGAATCCCGGCCGCGACGAGGACGAGGTCGCACGGCAGTTCAGTGCCGTCCTTGAACCGTAGCCCTTCGACCTTGTCGGTGCCCAGAACTTCAGTGGTGAGCTTCGACGTGTGGACCCGGATGTCCATGCCCTCAATGGTCTTCTTCAGGATGCCGCCTGCGGCCACGTCGAGCTGCATTTCCATGAGGTGACCGGCAAGATGGACCACGTGCGACTCGCAGCCCAGCACGGTCATGCTGCGGGCGGCCTCAAGGCCGAGAAGGCCGCCGCCGATTGTGACAGCGATCTTGCTGCGTCGGGCGTAGTCGACGATCTGCTGGCAATCCGCGATGGTCCGGTAGCCGAAAACGCCGGGCTTGAGGCTGCCGTCCTCCATCCGCACGCCCTGCATGGGCGGGATGAAGGCGCGGCTGCCGGTAGCGATCATCAGCTTGTCGTAGCGCGCCCGCACGCCTCCATTCGAGATCACTATCTTGGCCGCGCGGTCGATCTTCTCGACGCGGTGACCGGCATGGAGCGTGATGCCGTTCTCGGCATACCAGGACAGCGGATTCATGGTGATCCCGTCGGCGTCCTGGATCCCGTTCAGGATCTCGGAGAGCAGGATACGGTTGTAATTGCCGTAGGGCTCCTCGCCGAACATCACGATGTCGAACATCTCGGCGCCGCCCCGCGCCAGCACCTCCTCGACGGCGCGCGCGCCGGCCATGCCGTTACCGACGACCACTAGTTTTTGTTTGCTCATAGGTCCGTCCTGCTCCGCCGCTCGGATGACGATCCGTCTGTTTGCTAGCGCTCAGATTTCGAGGAGACCGACGTCGATCACGACCTGACCCGTTGCTCCCTCGGGGGCGGACAGGTGGATCTCGACCTTCGTGTCCGGCGGCAAGTCTTCGACGATGGTCAAAGGCACGTTCATGCCGGCCTTGGCGCCGACCGGCAGGTAGCGGGCGGCCTTTCCAGCGATGACGAGCGAGAGGCAGACCAATTCCGACCCTGAATTGCCGGCACGCAGATAGACGAACTGCGCGCGCTTGGTGCTCGGAACCGTGTAGATCAGCGTCGAGGCCAGGAGGGCTGATCGGTCGAGTCCGGCACCCGAGTAATCGAATACGCCCTGAAGGAACTTCGGGATGGATTCCATGATGCTGTTCCTTGGCTGAGGCTCAGAGCCGTAACCTCGTGTCATCCCTGCGATGCAGGGACGTCACACTGAAGAGTAGGGGCTGATCGCTGAAGCGAAGCAGCAGTTGTCGAGAGGTCGAGTGCATCGTGTGGGCGTATCTAGCGATATTTTACAACAGTTTTTTGGGGTGAATTCCTCAATATCCCAGTCAATTCGTCCAACAGTATTTGCATCTCAAGGCCTCTCATACGACATGCGCCACATCCGTAGTTGAGCGTCATCCATGGCTCGCCCGCACAGCTTGCACGGGATGCCCATGTCTGAACTATCCCCGGACCGGGAATTGTATGAGCCGATCGCAAAATGTCGGCGACCAGCCAGAACCTGGCTGTAAGAAACGACTGTTTGGTACCGTTCCAAGTTGGAACGCTAATCTATATTTGGCTATCGTCGAGCAACAATTTTAAGCCAACTGCCTTCCACGAGAGACATTTGCTCACTTTGCCGGCATCAGTAACATGCACGTAATAGCAAATTCTATGAGGTTCCTGCGCAATCACATTATGGTCAGGCTGGTATATAAGGGAGTAGGCGGCTCAGATTGACCTCCAGAACCGCGGCGGATCGTGCTCTGGCATGAGCTGCCCATCGGATCGCGCCCAGCTTTGTTGGATTATCTGCGTGTTGCTAGGGTCGGTCGAAGCGGCGCTGGGCTGTGTAAAGCTAGCCTCGAACTCGGCGCGGCTGACAGTCAGCCGCAGGAGCACAGGCACGCCATCAAAAGGGGCGCCAGGCTTCATGTACTCGGGCACAAACGCCCATTCGACGTCATCACTCACGGGCAGCTTCACATCTCATCGCGCGGACGGCCACGCGATTTCCGCGGAGCAAAGATAAAGCCAGTCGATATGAGGCCATCCTCTTTTCCGGTCAGCTGCTCCGAAACCGACCGTTTGGTTTCGGCCAGGGCCCAGCTAAATTGGCGGTCGCCTTTGAACGGCTGGGTTGGGTGGTTTCCGGCCTGTCTGGTTTCGGGGATGATATGGCTGATAATTGCCATGCGGACCTCGGTCGTCCTCAACTGCTTCCTGAGCGCAGCGGCCAAATCCCTCTTAGGCACGGGGATCCGTTCGCCGGGGCCTACGGGGTATTTAAGGAATAAAACTCTAGATGGAGCCGTCGATGATCAGAATACTGGGCTCCCAACCCTATAGAACATTCACCACCATCATAATTGCCATTATTGGCATGAAGTTATTATCGAAATATTTATCTTATAAGATCGATTTTATTTCAGCGCGTCCTATATCTAATCCCAATGATATTATCGGCAATTGGAAAAATGACGGCTGGGATTTTATAAGCATATATAGACATTCTGATAAATATGGAATCAATGAAAACGTCCTTGGATTTGGCGATGTTGTCGATCTAGTTCATCAAAATGAGGGGTTGTATGTATTGCAATTCTTCGGAAAAGAAAGCAAATGTCTTGTAATTATCTATACAGATGAAAGCGACCGTCTCTTCTTTTATAGGCAGTTTTATTGGTCTTTTTCCGAAATAGCTGAAAAACTGACACCAATCATACGGCTAACTACATGCGAATATATCACAAGAGGACCTTTCTATCGATACAAAGTATCAAAATAATATTCCCAAAAATCATTGTAATATTGATTTATAGTTATATTGTAAATTTTCGAATACTGGATTTATCAAGGAGATGACGGGATTTTAGTCTGGAGAAACGTCGTTCTAATCCGAGCCTGCACACGTTCCATTTTTCCGACCTTGCTCCCCGCTTTGCTCTAAACTACCCACAACCCGACCGCAGCGAGCTTTCCCAATACCCCCGCCAGAACCTCCTTCAGGTGCACCGCATCCCGGCGCCACGTCCCACCAATCCTCTCGGCTCTCCGGGACCGGATTGACGTTGTCGTCGATCACGATATTGCCGAGCATGTGGCCTCCGGGCTTCTCTTGCGTCTGCATATAGGAGCGGTAGCGTTGGTCGTGAACGACCGAGTTGGGTCGAGGCTGTGTCAAAACTCGAACGCTATCGGCCCTCGTAGAAAAACGTTCTCTCGAAGCAGGGTGGCATCGGCCTGAGGGGCCTCTCAATGCCATCAGTCAGTTGCGCCAGAGATCCCTCCCGGCCGCTGCGGAGACATTTGTTCTACGGTTTCCCAGCACATCCGAGCTTCGACACAGCCTCGGTCGCAAGCAGCCGACGCTCGATCAGTGCTTGAACGAAAGAAGGCCGCTCCCGAAGGAGCGGCCAGTCATGGGAGGAAACGCCCACGAGGGGCTGCACGGGTTGAGACGTGCAGCGCAGCAACAATTGTGCGCTGCAGTCGTTCCAGGGCGTTTAGTTGCTGCCGGAAGCCCCACGATTGGCGGCTTTGGGGACGTGAGTTGGGTGATTTAGGCGACCGGGTTGGGTCGGATCCGGAATGGCTGCTGAGGGTGGTTTCCTGCCCGTCCGCTTCCGAGCGGCAGAGGCATCAGAGCGGACGTCGCAGTCCCGCCCGCTCACGCCCCTTTGCGGAAGCTGGGAACGTCCGCATCCAGGTGGTCTAATCGGCTCATGCGGGCTGTCGCTCGACGTTGAGATGGAGCGGTTTGCAGTCTGCTGCACCAAGGCCACATCTACGTGGGCCTCGTTGCTCTGACGATAAGGTCATCCACGCGCGATAGGAACAGCCGGAGAAGCTCGGGCGCGTGTTCCTTCCGGTAGCCGAGCACGAGGTCGATCCCCGGAGGTTCCCCATCCATGGTCAGAGGGCGGCTCACGACCGACCAGGGCAGGAAGTTGCGGGCGTAGGCCGGCAGCAGGGAGACGCCCCGGGTCGACGAGACCAGCGACATCGCCATCGACAGGTTGTCCACCTCGTGCGCTGGCGTAATGCCCACGCCCGACCGGGCGAGGACCTCGTCGATGACCAGCCGCAGGGTCGGAGCCGTTCGGGAGACGATGATGAACGGGTCTTCGGTCAAGTCTTGGAGGCGGACCGTTTCCCGTGACACCAGCCGATGGTCGCTGGGCAGGATGACCACCAGCGGGTCCCGCGTGAGCAGCACGAAGGCGAGGTCGGGCAGGTCCGGCTCGTGCCGCATGAACGCGGCGTCCACTGTGCCCTGCATCAGGGCGGCGGCCAGATCCGGCGAGGTCTGGCTGGAGATGGTGACGTCCACGTCCGGTAAGACGTCCCGGAGAACGCACATCGCCCCGGCCAGCCAGTCGACCTCGTAGCCGGTCAGGAAGCCAAGCACGAACGTGGCCTTGGCCGGCCGCGCCGCCCGGCGGGCCGCCTCCGTGGCAGCCTGCACTTGCCCGAGCGCCAGGCGCGCGTGCTCCAGGAAGGCGCGGCCGGCTTCGGTCAGTTCCACGCCGCGCACCGACCGGCTGAGCAGCGGCACGCCGACCTCGTACTCAAGGTCCCGGATCTGCCGGCTGAGGGACGGTTGGGCCGTGTGCAGGCGCCGCTCGGCGGCCAGCGTCAGGCTACCTTCCTCGGCCACGGCCACGAAGTAGCGCAAGTGCCGCAGTTCCACGCCGACGCTCCATGCCCGCGAGATATGCCCCCCAGCCTACAAAGTCTTTTTCGTACCCACCAGCGACGCTTAGTTAAGTCTTCAACAGCGGCGCTCCTGCGCTGCCAGGACCGGAACGAAGTGCTTGCAGCACAACGCGTCTGCCGGTCCGATGGAGACGGATCATGACCAAGCAAGTCGTACTGATCACCGGCGCCCTGACTGGCATCGGTCGCGCCGCCGCCCAGGGCTTCGCCAAGGCCGGGAACACCGTCGTCATCTCCGGCCGGCATGAAGAGGCTGGGCAGGCTCTCGCCGCCGAACTGCGAGAGACCGGTTCGGACGCGGCCTTCATCCGGGCCGACGTACGCCACGAGGAGGAGGTCGCCCGCCTCGTCGACCGAGTGGTCGAGCGCTTCGGGCGCCTGGACGCGGCGGTCAACAACGCCGGCACCGAGGGGTGGCCGGGACCCGTGATCGAGCAGAGCGCGGAGAGCTACGCGGCGACCTTCGACACCAACGTGCTCGGCACGCTGCTGAGCATGAAGCACGAACTGCGCGTCATGCAGCCGCAAGGGGCAGGCAGTATCATCAACATCTCGTCGACCTATGGCCACGGCGGGGCAGCCGGCGCTTCGATCTACGCGGCCAGCAAGCACGCGGTGGAAGGCTTGACTAAGTCCGCCGCCCTGGAGGCTGCGGGCTCGGGCGTGCGCGTGAACGCCGTGGCTCCGGGGCCGACCGACACCGGCATGCTCGACCGCTTCACCGGCGGCGCCGAGCGCAAGGCCGGCCTCGTCTCCGGCGTCCCGCTGCGTCGTGTGGGCGACCCCGACGAGGTCGCGAACGCCATCGTGTTCCTGGCCTCGGACCGCTCCTCGTTCACGACCGGACAGATCCTGTCCGTGGACGGCGGCAAGTCCGCCGCCTGACCAAGGCCCGGCACCGCGAAGCTCAGAAGGCAATCATGGAACAGACGCTCAACACCGACGGCAAGCCAATCAAGGTTCCCGGCCCCGGCCACCCCATCGACATCACACCCAATCCCAACCGCGTGGTGGTGACGGTCGCCGGCCGGATCGTGGCAGACACCCGGGAAGCCCTGACCCTGCGCGAGGCGTCCTATCCGCCCATGCAGTACATCCCACGCAAGGACGTCGATATGGCGCTGCTCACGAGCACCGAGCAAGCCACCTACTGCCCCTATAAGGGCGACTGCTCCTACCTCAGCATTCCGCTCGGCGGCGAGCGCTCGGTGAACGCCGTCTGGTCCTACAAGGATCCTTACGAGGCGGTCGAGGCGATCAAGGACCACGTCGCCTTCTATCCCGACCGCATCGACGCCATCGAGGAGCGACCGGGGTCGTAGACCTTCCACCCCTCTCACTTTCCACCGCAACGAACAGCCCAGAACACCGACACCCCGCCGCCGACGCCTCCGCGTCGGCGAAGGCGATCGGCTGCGCTCATCCCCTGCCTGATCGGAGACCCGTCATGACCAACCTCACCGGAAAGACCTCCCTCGTCACCGGCGGCTCGCGCGGCATCGGCCGTGCCGCCGCCCTCGCCCTTGCCAAGGCCGGTGCGCAGGTACTCGTCCACTATGGCCGAGCCGCAGACGAGGCCGACGCAGTGGTCGCCGAGATCCGTGCCGCCGGCGGCCGGGCCGAGAAAATCGGTGCGGACCTCTCGGACCCGAAGGGCGCCCACAGCGCCGACTTCGAGACCCCGAGTCGCGCGGCGGCCCGGGTGAAGCTGCCTGCATTCCGTCCCATGACGACATCCTCCACATGGCTCGGAGCCATACCTAGGGAGGACCACTTTTCAGGAGGCAGGCCACAACGATCACGGAGCCCGTTGCGACTTCGGTTCCGGAACTCGAAAACCCTTCTTCCATCCGAAGATGGCTGCTGCGTCGGCTGCCGGCTGACCCGTACTCCTCGGGCAATTGGAGAGTTCGGCGATCTGAAGTGAAATCTCGGCAGCGTCCAGCAGGGGTAGGTTCGGCATCTCATAGGGCTCGATGAGCTCGATCTGCTTCTTGACGAATACCGGCCAGTGATTGCCGTAGGCTTTCGACGCACCATTCGGGGCATGCCCCATCGCAAGTTCGGCGAAGTCCAGCCTCATTCCGATGTCGCGGGTCAGGCTCGCGAAGCGATGACGCCATGCGTGGTTCGGCTGCACGCGTGGGTCGCTGATGCCGATGCTCCGGATCCAAGCGGCAAGCCGCTCGCCCGCCTTGGCCGAGAGTTTGACCGGGTCCGGATCCTTCCGCGCCCGTGCCGGATCGTAGAACAACGGCTTCTGTCCGCATGCAAGCACGTATCCCAGGAAGCCTTGGGCGATGAGATGGGAGTGGATCGCCAAGTCGCGAAAGCTTCCACCCTTCTGCGTGCCCGCTTCCGGGGTGATCCTCATCATTACGAGATCGCGTCCCGTGCGATAGATGTCGCAAGGGCGCATCTGAGTGATCTCGCCGACCCGGGCTCCGCTGTAGGCGCAGAGCCAGGGGACCCAGCGCAGTGCGGCAGCCCGATCACGACTCATGCCCGTGGGATCGATACGGCTGCAGTGGTCCAGAACGAAATAGGCTTCATCCCGTGTAAAGCCCTGCTCCCGCGTACGGGGCTTCTTGCGGTAGGCCACCCGGATCCGTTCGGCCGGGTTCGAACCGATGTGGCCGTCCACGGAGGCTTGGCCGAGAACTGCCTTCACCGAGGCCAGGTAGACATCCGATATCGTTCGTGGATCGAGCTCCGTCTCGAGGAGATGGGCCTTCCATGCAAGCACGTCCTTGCGGGTGATCCGGGCAAGGTCGTCGGTGCCAGCGAAGGCAACGAACTTCGTCAGTACCGGCAGCCAGCGTTTCTGCGTGGCATTTCCGGTGCCTCGCTGCTTCACATAGCTTCCCCATGCTTCGAGCATCGGCACTGCCGGATCCGCCGCCTCGAGAGCGGAGATGGGCGGAAAGCCGAATGCCGTCGTATCCCCGTAGTTTCCGCTCGCCGCCTTTTCGAGGTAGGAGGCCGCCTTCTCGAACGTATCGGTCGTCAGTCTCAGAAGCCTGAGGCGCGTCGCCGCGCTCGCGGCGAGCCCGCGATTCTCGAGAAAATCCCGGACCGCTTTCGCGCGCAGCAACCCTTCGAGCGTCTCCGCGGATGGAGACGGGCCTTCCGTCAGTGCCTTTCTTTCGCACTGAAGCCTGAGGAGCTCATCCCGCCAGGGCATCGGGTCTTCGACGTCGTCCTCGAACTCGGCGATCCGTCGCAGGCATAGTTCACCGGCGATCGCTCGGCATTGACGGACGTTGAGATCGACCTGCCCATGCCCCAGGCTCCGCCACCGCTTCAAGCATTCGCGTTCGGCGACGGCGTGTCTGATCCGGGCTTCATCCGGGTCCCGGGTTCCAAGACTGCGCTTCTCTTCGCGTCTGCCGACGATGGCGCGGAGGTGTTCGGGCACGCGCTTGCGGTACTGGAAGATTCCGGTCTTCGGATGTCTCGACGGCTTGGACAGTGCTGCGGCTCCGGCGACGGCAGGCACCATGGAATGCAATCGACTCCTTTTGGAAGGATTGATATCACCGAAGTGGAGGTGCGGCTCCTTGCGTCCGAGGCACGGGGGTGGTACACAAATCGAAGCAGACTTGCGACAAAATATTGGTTTCGTTGGCAATTTTGAAGCGGTGGGAAGAGTCCCCCCTCTCCGCCAGTCATCATAAGAAGCCGCCCTCGGCTTGGCGCGCCGAGCAGGAGGCTGACCTCCTTCAGCGGCCGGTTCGAACTCCACTCTGGGCACGTTCATCGACGTCGGCCGCCGATCGCCTCGCACCTGTTGGTCTGACGGTTCTGAAAGCGGACGTCTTTCCTCACCTGCAACCGCCCGTGAACCATCGGCGTGCCAGCAAGACAACCCACGCAGACATGCGCGCGGCGGCTCACGGTCGCTCCGCCTGCTCCCGGCTGCTCTCGATCATCGATCGGATCCGCGCCGCCATCGTCTCGATCGCGAAGGGCTTGGTCAGCACGGCCATGCCGGGCGCGAGACGCCCGTTTCCGAGGATGGCGTTCTCGGCATAGCCAGTGATGAACAGCACCTTGAGGTCGGGGCGCGCCACGCGTGCGGCGTCGGCCATCTGCCGTCCGTTCATGCCGCCCGGAAGCCCGACATCGGTTACCAGCAGGTCGATGCGGACATCCGATTGCAGAACCTTGAGGCCCGCCGCGCTATCGCCGGCCTCGATCGCCGTGTAGCCGAGGTCCTCCAGGATATCGCTGACGAGCATGCGCACGGTCGGCTCGTCATCGACGATCAGCACGGTCTCGCCCTGCTCGGAGCGTGGCAGGTCCGTGACGGGGAAAGCCGTCTCGTCGTCGGCGACTTCCCCGTAGTGGCGGGGCAGGTAGATGCACACCGTCGTACCCTGGCCGACCTCCGAGTAGATCCGCACCTGCCCGCCCGATTGCTGTGCGAAGCCGTAGATCATCGAGAGGCCGAGGCCGGTGCCCTCGCCGATGGGCTTGGTCGTGAAGAACGGCTCGAAGACGCGCGCGATGACCTCGGGCGGCATGCCGGTGCCGGTGTCGCTTACGCACAGCGACAGGTACTGCCCTTCCGGAATGTCGTGTTGGCGGGCGGCCCGGTCATCGAGCCATTTGTTGGCGGTTTCGATGATGATCTTGCCGCCGTCGGGCATCGCATCGCGCGCGTTGATGCAGAGATTGAGCAGAGCATTCTCGAGCTGCGACGGATCGACGAGGGCCGGCCAGCCGCCGGAGATCCCGATGACCTCGACCTGAATCGCCGGCCCGACGGTGCGCTGGATCAACTCCTGCATGCCCGAGGCGAGCCGGGTCACATGGGTCGGCTTGGGGTCGAGCGTCTGGCGACGCGAGAACGCGAGAAGGCGATGGGTGAGAGCGGCGGCGCGCTTGGCTGCACCCTGGGCCGCGGTCATGTAGCGGTCGACATCCGTGAGGCGGCCCTGCTGCATGCGGGTCTGCATCAGTTCCAGCGAACCGGTGATGCCGGCCAACAGGTTGTTGAAGTCGTGCGCCAAACCCCCTGTCAGCTGGCCGACCGCCTCCATCTTCTGGGATTGGCGGAGCGCCTCCTCAGCCTGCCGTAGGGCTTCGGCCTGATCCTTCTCGGCGGTGATGTGGCGCCCGCTCGCGTAGATGAGCTCCCCCTCCGGTGCGGCCACCCAGGAGATCCAGCGAAAGCCTCCATCCTTGTGGCGATAGCGGTTCTCGACGGTCGGCAGCGTCGTCTCCCGCGCGTGCTGCAGCGCGCGATCGGTCAGCGCCTCGTCCTCGGCCAGAACGAACGCGAACACCGCCTTGCCGAGCACGTCTTCGGCCGACCAGCCGAGGATCGTCGTGAAGGCCGGGTTGACGGCTTTGAAGATGCCCTGGCCGTCGATGATGACCTGGATGTCCTGCGTGTTGCGCCAGAGGTGGTCACGCTCCTGGGTGCGTTCCTGAACCTGGAGTTCCAGGGTCTCGTTCAGCGCGCGCAGATTCTCTTCCGCGGTTTTGCGCGCCGTGACGTCGTTGAAGAAGATCGCGATCTGTCGGTCTTCGGGGGCACCGACGCGGATCGCCTTCACGTCGAACCAGCGCCCGAACGCCTCGGCGTAGTTTTCGAAGTTCGCCGGTTCTCCGGTGCGCGCGACGTGACCGTAGGTCTCGAACCAGAAACGCTCCAGATCGGGCGCGAACTCGGTCACCCACTTGCCGCGGAGGTTGACCCCGGCCTGGCGTTCGAACGCCGGGTTGGCTTCGAGGAAGCGGTAGTCGACCGGGCGGTCCTCGGCGTCGAACCGGACCTCGACGATGGCGTAGGCCGTATCGACGGCCTGGAGGACTGCGCTGAAGCGTTCTTGGCTGACGTGCAGGCGTTCTGCGCTGGCTTCGCTCTTGGCCGCCAGAGCGCGGTTCTCACCCTTCAGTTTGGTCAGCTGCGCGAAGTCTGCGCTGACGTCGTACTGACTTGCAAAGAAGTAGGCGACCTCGCCCTTCGCGTCCTTGACCGGAGCCAGGAGCAGCTGGTTCCAGAAGGGCGTGCCGTCCTTGCGATAGTTGTAGATCGCGATCTCGATCGTCTCGAGGGCCGCAACCGCCGCGCGGATGCGGTCCACATCGGCCGCGTCGGTTCCCGGCCCCTGCAGAAAGCGGCAATTCCGTCCGATGATCTCCGTGCGGTCGAACCCGGTCAGCTGGCAGAATGCTTCGTTGACGAAGATGATCGGGTTGTCGTGCTGGCGCGGATCGGTGATCAGCATCGGCATGCGTGTGGCCCGCACGGCCGCGGCGAAGGGGTCGGTGACGTCGACGCCACCAGCGACCTCCGTGAGGATACGGCTGGTGTCACGACGGACCGTCTCTGAGGTCGTCGGCGTCGAGGCTGGGCGGTCGCTCTGCATGATGCGGCTGGCTGTATCAGACACGGCCAAAGGCTGAACATCTCTGCCGGCCGACGGTTCATCGCCGAGCGATGGCCCCGGGCCGGCCTGGAAGCGTTTCGTGCCCACCGCGAATTCGTGTAGGAGCGGACGCCGTCGACCGACGACGGCGCACAGTCTGGAGCGCCAGTGCCCGAACACGATGCAGCGGCGGTTTCCACCGGATTGGTCGGTCTCGACCATATCCTGGATGGCGGCTACGCGTCGCACCGCTCGCATCTCATCGAGGGGCGGCCTGGATCCGGCAAGACGACGCTGGCGATGCAGTTCCTGCTCGATGG
This sequence comes from Methylobacterium sp. E-065, assembly GCF_022829605.1. Taxonomy (GTDB): domain Bacteria; phylum Pseudomonadota; class Alphaproteobacteria; order Rhizobiales; family Beijerinckiaceae; genus Methylobacterium. Next base: position 30,288 of record NZ_JAKSYD010000290.1, read on the forward strand.
CGCGCGGCGCGGTGAGCGGTGCCTGTACATCACGCTCTCGGAGAGCCGGCGCGAGCTTACGAACGTCGCGGAGCGCCATGGTTGGTCGCTCGACGGCATCACGATCTGTGAACTCGTCGCACCGGAACTCAGCCTCGATCCGAGCCAGCAGCAGACTCTCGTCCATACGTCCGATCTCGAACTCGGCGAGACCGTCCGGATGGCGATCGCGGAGATCGAACGCGAAAAGCCGCAGCGCCTCGTGTTCGACAGCCTGTCCGAGATCCGGCTGCTCTCGCAGGGCTCGCTGCGCTACCGCCGGCAGGTCTACGCGCTGCGCAGCTTCCTGCTCATCCAGAACATCACCGCGCTGCTCCTCGACGATCTCACCGCCGAGGCGGACGATCTGAATTTGCATTCTCTGAGCCATGCCGTGATCCGGCTCGAACAGCTCGCGCCGCTCTATGGCGGCGAGCGGCGGCGGCTGCGCGTGATCAAGATGCGCGGCACGCCGTTCCGTGGCGGGTACCATGATTACGTCATTCGGCGTGGCGGTTTGACGGTGTTCCCGCGGCTGGTAGCGGCCGAGCATTGCGCGACGTTTTCGGATGACCGCTGCAGCACGGGCAACGCCGAGCTCGACCAGCTGCTCGGGGGCGGCATCGATCGCGGGACCAGCACGATGCTGATCGGCCCGTCCGGCGTCGGCAAGTCGACGGTGGCCCTCACGAGCGTCACCGCGGCGATCGCCCGTGGCGAGAAGGTGCTGATGCTCAGCTTCGACGAGACGACGGGCGTGCTTCGGCGGCGGGCCGGTGGCCTGTCGATGCCGATCGATGACGCGATCGCGTCCGGCGCCCTTCACGTCGAGCAGATCGATCCGGCGGAAGTGTCACCGGGCGAACTCTCCGACATGGTTCAGAACGCGGTCGAGCACCGCGGCGTCACCATGGTGGTGATCGACTCCCTCACCGGCTATCACAACGCCATGCCGGAGGAGAATTACCTGCTCCTGCAGATGCACGAGTTGCTGACCTACCTGAACCAGCAAGGCGTGCTGACGCTCTTGATCCTGGCTCAGCACGGTATGATCGGTACGATGAGCGCGAGCGTCGATCTCACCTATCTCAGCGACACCGTCCTGCTGTTCCGTGCGTTCGAGGCCGAAGGGCGTCTGCGCCGCGCCATCTCGGTGGTGAAAAAGCGCACCGGTAGCCATGAGGACACGATCCGCGAGTTCCGGATCGACTCCCGGGGGATCTGCGTTGGCGAGCCTCTGAGCCTGTTCCGAGGGGTCATGACCGGCGTCCCGACATACGAAAGTGAGCGGTCTTCGCTGTTGCAGACGCGCGACGCCTGATGACCGACGCCGAACCGCCGGTCCTCGTCTTCGCTCCGACGGGGCGCGACGCGCGTGTGGCGGCGACCATCCTGGGTGAGGAGCGGATCGCGTCGCGCATCTGCGCCGACCTCGCGGAGGTGATGGACGGGCTCGATACGGCGGCCTGCGCCGTCATCACCGAGGAAGCGTTGCTGTCCTCCAATCGTCAGATCTTGGCCGCGTGGATCGCTGCCCAGCCGCCGTGGTCGGACTTTCCGTTCATCCTGCTGACCCAGCGGGGCGCTGAACCCAAAGTCCAGCTCACGGACCTCCTGGGCAATGTCAGCGTGCTGGAGCGGCCGTTCCATCCGGCGACATTGGTGATGGCGGCGCGCTCCGCCTATCGCGCGCGGCGTCGGCAACTCGAGGCGCGTGCCTACCTGGAGGAGCGCGAGCGGACGGCGGAACGGCAGACGCTCCTGATCCGTGAACTGCATCACCGCGTGAAGAACACGCTTGCGACGGTCCAGGCCCTGCTGGGAGCCTCGTCCCGCTCGGCGACCAGCGTCGAGGCGTTCTACACCGCGTTCTCGGCGCGGGTGATCTCGCTCGCGAAGACGCACAATCTGCTGACCGAGGATTATTGGCAGCAGGCCCCGCTGCGCGACATGCTGATGAACGAGCTGGGTCCCTACAACGACAGTGAGGGATCCCGCATCGTCTTGGATGGCCCGCGGGTCGATCTGATCGGCGATCTCGCGGTCCCGACCGGGATGGCGATCCACGAGTTGACCACGAATGCGGCCAAGCACGGGGCGCTGTCCGTTCCCGAGGGGCGGATCCGGATCACGTGGTCGGTCGAGGCGGAGGCCGATCGCCAGGTCCTGTGCCTCGACTGGACGGAAACCGGCGGCCCGTTGACGAAGCCGCCGACCCGGAAGGGGTTCGGGTCGACCCTGCTTCAGCGCGTGCTGAAGGTGCAGTGCGAAGCCGATCTGGCCTTCGATTATCAGCCCACCGGTCTGCGCTTCACCATGCGCGCGCCGCTGCCGGAAAATCGGGTCGTCCCTGCCTACTGATGCGTTGCCGGGACGGCCCGGACCCGCTGGCATGCGCGCATGAAAATGCCCGCACCGGCGAACCGGGCGGGCGAAGGTGGACCCGCGCTTCGGGGGATTACGGATCGATCATTGCTTTTACCGTGATCACGCGTGTTCAACAGGTGGGCAAACAGTCCGCCGCTGTCGCAGGTCTGGCCGCAGGATAATACTGGTATCGGCGGGCCGTTCGCCGCGTATTGGATTCTGGACGGCGCTTCGTGGGGGCCTCAGCGGCAGCTCTGCGGTCCGTGTCGAAGCGGCATGGCCTGGATCGATCTGCCCATGCCCGCCATCGGCACTGCTGACCGATCCTGTCCGCCCTCCAGGTCGCAAAGCGCGCGTTGTTCAAAGTCGAGGCGTGCAGTCGGTCAGGTCGTGGGTCTGTCCTTGGGGATGCCGGCATCGCCCCTGTGCTTCAACGCACGCACCTTTTTGTGAAGAAACGCTTTCCTGGGCATGGCTGTTTCATGCCGGTTCCTGGCGAGGCTCGGGAATCCGACCATGCCAAGTCGGGATCGTCTTGGATCGAGGCCGGCTTCGAAGACCTCGCGTTCGAAAGGAGGCAACAATGCGAATGAAACTTGCAGGCGCGGCACTCCTCGCGCTCGGCACCCTCACCGCATCCGTGGGGACGGCTGAGGCCGCACAGGGCTGCGGTCCCGGGTTCCACCGGGGCTATTATGGCTGGTGCAAGCCCAACTGGCGACCCTACGCCTACCGCCCGGTCTATTACGCCCGGCCGGTGGTCTATGGCTGGCACCGCCCCTGGGGCTACCGGCGTCACTGGGGTTGGCGCCACGCCGGCTGGCATCGCCCCTGGGGCTGGCACCATCATGGCGGTTGGCACCGGGCCGCTTGGCACTACGGGTGGTGAGCGCGTGGGCCGGCGCTCCGGCGCCGGCCCGGGTCGCCGGCCCGTCGCGCTCGAAGCGCGGCCGCAGCGGAGCGCGCGTCATCCGCCGACTTCGTTGCGGACCAGCTTGAGGAACGCCAGGGCGGCGCTCGAGAGCGGACGCCCCGGGCTCCCCAGAATGGTGATCGCGAACGTCACCGTCGGCTGCAGGCGGCGCACGATGACCTGCCCCTTGAGGCCGCTCACGGTCACGGCCTCCGCGATGGCGAAGCCGAGCCCCGCCGCGACCATCGCGCAGGCCGCTGCCGCGTTCTGCGTCTCCGCGACGAGGCGTGGCGTCACGCCGTTGACGGTGAAGAGCTCGTCGACCTGATCGCGCAGGCGGTACTGCCGACCGAGCGAGATGTAGGGTTCGTCTTGGAGTTCGGAGAGCGGGACGGACCTGTGCCGCGCCAAACGATGGCCGGGCGGCAGCACCACCAGCCCGGGCAATTCGATCGGCGGCGCGGCGACGAGGGCGCTGCGGCCGACCGGCAGGGCGAAGCCGAGATCGGCATTGCCGGCCTGCACCAGATCGTGGACCTCCCGTGAGCTGGCCACCACGTGCGAGATCCGCACCGGCTGCACCTCCATGGCGAAGCGTGCCAGCAACCGCGGGATGAGCGACAGGCCCATCAGCGGCATGGCCGCGACGCGCAACTCGCCGCTGCCGACACCGCGCATGTCGTCGATGACGCGATCCAGGCTGTCCGCCGCCGCGAACAGGGTCGCGACCGCGCCTTCCAGCTTCACGGCCTCCGGCGTCGGCTGCAGATGCCGCCGCGACCGGTCGAACAGCGGCAGCCCGGTCTCGTCCTCCAGGCTGCGCAGCAGCTTCGTGACCGCGGGCTGCGTGAGCAGCATTCGCTGCGCTGCCCGGCTGACCGAGCCGCTCTGCATCACGGCCCGGAATGCTTCCAGCTGCCGAAGCCGGCTCGGCGTCATCCGGACCCCCTGATTGGCGACCAAAAGGAATGGAACCGCAAAAATTATGAATTTGCGTCTCCCGTCAAGACTGCGCACGTTACACAGCATTCGCGAGCCAATAGGCGCGGGATATGCTTATCGGACAAGCGTCTTGCCTGTTCAGCACGCAAGAACGGCTTTCCGATTGCTCACGGAGGCAAGCGATAATGCGGTCGTTACTGGGGCTTTTCGCAGCGGCGACCGTCGCGCTGGTTGCAGTGCAGGCTCCGGCCTTGTCTGAGCAGCGCTTCACCGTCGCGGGCTACGGCGGCAGCTACGAGCAGATCATGCGCACGAGCGTCATTCCGACGTTCGAGCGCGAGAACGGCGTCCGGATCGACTATCTGACCGGCAATTCCTCCGACAACCTCGCCCGGATGCAGGCGCAGCGCGGCAATCAGACGGTCGGCGTCGCGGTGCTGGACGACGGGCCGATGGTCCAGGCGGTATCGCTCGGCCTGTGCCGGAACCTGCCCGATGCGGTGCGGGACGCGGTCTACCCGATCGCGGTCCTGGGTGACGACCACGCCGTCGGCACCGGCTTCGGCTACACCGGTATCGCCTACAACACGAAGTTGTTCGCAGAGCGCGGCTTCCCGGCGCCGACCTCCTGGATGGATCTGGCCCGGCCGGAGTACCGGCAGCGGATCGCGATCCCCGGTATCGACAACACCTACGGCGTTCACACCCTGGCGATGATGGCCCGCATCCACGGCGGCGGCGACGGCGACATCGCGCCCGGGCTGAAGGTCATGCGTCAGCAGATCAACCCGAACGTGCTGGCCTACGAAAGCTCGCCCGGCAAGATGAGCGAGATGTTCCAGTCGGGCGAGATCTGGCTCGCCGTTTGGGGCTCGTCCCGGGTCGCCGCCATGCAGCAGGCGGGCTTTCCGCTGGCCATCGCCCGGCCGAAAGAGGGGGCCGTCGTCCTGATGACGGCGGGCTGCGCGATCACCGGCAGCCCGGAGCCGGCGCTGGCCGACAAGTTCCTCGCCTATCTCGTCTCGCCGAAGGTCCAGGAGATTTTCGCCACGCAGTACGGGGCGGGCCCGACCAACCGCACGGCGAAGCTGCCGCCGGAGGTCGCGAGCCGCGTGATCTATGGCGAGGATCAGGTGCGGTCGCTGATCGGCCTCGACTGGGACGTGGTCAATCGCAACCGCGCCGACTGGACCCGGCAGTGGCAGCGGCAGGTCGAGCGCTGATGTCCGCGCCCGCCTTCCTCACCCTCGACGGTCTGGGCAAGGATTACGGCACGGTCACCGCCGTGCGCGACGTCAGCCTCACGGTCGCGCCCGGCGAGTTCCTTGGCCTGCTCGGACCCTCCGGCTGCGGCAAGACCACGACGCTGCAGATGATCGCCGGCTTCGAGACGCCGAGCCGCGGCCGCATCCTGATGGAGGGGCGCGACCTGACCGGGACCCCGCCGGCCAAGCGCGGCATCGGCCTCGTGTTCCAGTCCTACGCGCTATTCCCGCACATGAATGCGGCCGAGAACGTCGCTTTCGGCCTGGAGATGCGCGGCGTGCCGAAGGCGGAGCGGGCCAAGCGCGTCGCCGAGGCTTTGGCCCAGGTCCGCCTCGGCCACCTCGCCGAGCGCTTTCCCCGCAACATGTCGGGCGGCCAGCAGCAGCGGGTCGCCCTGGCGCGGGCGCTGGTGGTCGAGCCGCGGCTGCTGCTCCTCGACGAGCCACTCTCGAACCTCGACGCCAAGCTGCGCGAGGAGATGCAGGTCGAGCTGCGCGAATTGCAGCGCCGGATCGGCGTCACCACGGTGCTGGTCACCCACGATCAGGCCGAGGCGATGGCCCTGTGCGATCGGGTGGCGATCATGCAGGGCGGTCGGGTCGTGCAGATCGACGCCCCCTGGCAGGCCTACGACATCCCGGCGGACGCGTTCGTCGCCGACTTCCTGGGCCGCAGCAACCGGCTGCCGGCGCGGGCCGCCTCCGGCGAGGCGGAGGCGGCGGGCCACCGCTTCTCCCTGCCGCCGGAACTCGCCGACCGCCAGGGCGACATCCTTCTGACGATCCGGCCAGAGCGCATGCGCATCCGCTGCGAGCAGGCGCCCGAGGGGCCACCCGGACTCGAGGGCCGCGTGCAGGCCCGGCTCTTCCTCGGCGGCTACTGGCTCTACACGGTGGCGACGGCCTTGGGCGCCTTCGCCGTCATGGCGCAGAACACCGGCGCGACGCCTCTCGATGAGGGCGCCGCCGTGACGCTGGACTGGGACGCCCACAGCCTGCGGCGGCTAGAGCCGGCATGACCCGCCTCGATCGCCTCACCCCGGCGCTTCTCACGGCGCCCTCCGCCCTCGTGTATGCCGCGGCGCTGCTGGTCCCGCTCGCCGGCGTGCTGGCCTTAAGCCTGCACGGCTTCGACTTCGAAAAGGGCGTGCTGCCCGGCTGGGGGCTCGCCAACTACCAGGATCTCTTCACCGATCCGCTGTTCGGCGAGGCCCTGGCGCGGACCTTCCGCATCGCCGGGCTGACCACCCTGATCTGCCTCCTCGTCGGGGTGCCGGAGGCCTGGATCATCCACCGCATGGATCCGCGCTGGCGCGGGCCGATGCTCCTCGTCGTGGTCGGTCCGCTGCTGGTCTCGGTGGTGGTGCGCAATTTCGGCTGGATGGTGCTGCTCGGCACGAACGGCCTCGTGAACCAGACGCTCACCGCCCTCCACCTGCCGGGCGCTCCCTACCGGCTGATGTTCACGGAACTCGCGGTGGTGATCGGCCTCGTCCACGTGATGGTGCCGCTCGTGGTGCTGTCCGTCTGGGCGAGCCTCGGGCGGCTCGATCCGGTGCTGGAGCGCGCCGCCACCAGCCTCGGCGCGGGGCGGTTCACGGTGTTCACCCGCATCGTGTTGCCCAACGTCATGCCGGGGGTCATGGCCGGGGCGCTGATGGTGTTCTGCCTCTCGGCCTCGGCCTTCGCGACGCCCGCCATGCTTGGGGGCAAGCGTCTGAAGGTCGTCTCCAGCATGACCTACAACGAGTTCCTCAACACCCTGAACTGGCCGCTCGGCGCGGCGCTCGCCACCGTGCTGATGGCGGCGATCCTGCTCGCCACGCTCCTCTGGACGCGGCTCGTCGAAAAGCGGGCGCTGCGGCGCCTCGGCGAAGTCGCGCAGGGAGGCCCGGCATGAGCGGTGATAGCTCCAGCCGCAACGGCCCCCTGGCGCTGGCCTTCCACGCCCTGTTCATCGCCTTCATCCTGGCGCCGCTCGTCGTGGTGATCGCCGTCTCGTTCACCGGCCAGGGCTACCTCGCCTTGCCGTTCGACGGCCTGTCGCTGCGCTGGTGGCGGGCAATCGGCGACAACCCGCGCTTCCTGGAGAGCTTCTGGTACAGCACGCGCCTCGGGGTGACGGCCGCGACGATCTCCGCCCTGATCGCCGTCCCGGCCGCCCTGGCGATCGCCCGCTGGCGCTTCCCCGGCCGGGGGGCCCTCGTGGCGATCCTGGCCTCGCCGCTGATGATCCCGCACGTGGTGCTGGGCGTGGCGCTGCTGCGCTTCTTCTCCGGCTTCGGCCTGTCCGGCAGCTTCGCCGGCCTCGTGGCGGCTCATGTCATCGTGATCACGCCCTACATGCTGCGCCTCGTCGGCGCCGGCCTGTCGGGGCTCGATCCGCGCATCGAGCGCGCCGCCGAGAGCCTCGGCGCCGACCGGTTCACGGTGTTCCGGCGCGTGACCCTGCCGCTGATCGCGCCGGGCCTCGCGGGCGGCTGGATCCTGGCCTTCGTGACCAGCTTCGACGAGCTGACGGTGAGCCTGTTCCTGGCTTCGCCGGCCGCCAACCCGCTGCCGGTGCAGCTGTTCAACTACATCGACCAGATGACCGATCCGCTGGTCGCCTCGGTCTCGGCGGCGCTGATCCTCGTCACCGCCCTGGTCCTCTTGGGGCTCGATCGCTTCTACCCGATCGACCGCCTGCTCACCGGGGAGCGCCGCGCATGACAGCGACCGGACAAGACACGCGCGACGCCATCGTGGTCGGCGGCGGGCTCGTGGGCGCGGCCATCGCCTACGGCCTCCAGCGACAGGGCCTGTCGACCGTGATGCTCGACGAGGGCGACGTCGCCCACCGGGCGAGCCGGGGCAATTTCGGGCTGGTCTGGGTGCAGTCGAAGGGGCTCGGCGCGCCGCATTACCAGCACTGGACCCACGCCTCGGCCCAGGCTTGGCCGGAACTCGCCGCCGACCTCCTCGCGACGACCGGCATCGGCGTCGGGCTGCACCAGCCGGGAGGCCTGCATTTCTGCTTCTCGGATGACGAGATGGCCCAGCGCGACGCGCTGATGGGTCAGCTGCGCCGGGAGGCCGGTAATGCCGGTTACGCGTACCGCATGATCCCGGCCGCGGAGCTGCGCGACATGGTTCCAGGCCTCGGCCCCCAGGTCGTGGGCGCCTCGTGGACACCCTACGATGGCCATGCGAGCCCGCTGCACCTCCTGCGCGCGCTTCATGCGGCGTTTCAGGATCTCGGCGGCCTCTACCGGCCGAACGCCAAGGTCACCGCCATCAAGGCGGCCCCACGCGACTTCACCGTCGCGATCGGGTCCGAGACTGTCCGGGCGCCGCGGCTCGTCCTAGCTTCGGGCCTCGGCAACGCCGACCTCGCGCCCTTGGTCGGCCTGTCGGCGCCCCTGCGGCCCGAGCGCGGGCAGATCCTCGTCACGGAGCGCACCCGGCAGGTGCTGGGTCTGCCGACCCATGTCGTCCGCCAGACCGAGGAGGGCTCGCTGCTGCTGGGCGACAGCAAGGAGGATATGGGCTTCGACACCCTGACACAGACCCCCGCGATCATGCGGGCCATCGCCAACAAGGCGGTCCGGACCTTCCCGTGGATCGCCGAGCTGAACATCGTCCGGGCCTGGGCGGCGCTGCGCGTGATGTCGCCGGACGGCAAGCCGATCTACGACGAATCCGAGCGTTATCCGGGCGCCACCATCGCCAATTGCCATTCCGGCGTCACCCTGGCCGGCGCGCATGCGAGCCTGCTCGCCCCGATGATCGCGACTGGCGCGCTGGCGCCGGAGATGTCCCCCTTCAGCGCGAGACGGTTCGATGTTCAGAAGGCGGCCTGAGGCCCGTCCGGCCGCCGGGGACCAACTGGTGGAGGTCTTCGTCGCGGGCCAGCCCGTCCGCGTGCCAGAGGGCGCCTCGGCGGCTGCCGCCGTCCTGCTGTCGGGCACGCCGGCGATCCGCACGACGCCGGTCAACGGGGCGCCGCGCTTGCCCTATTGCATGATCGGCATCTGCTTCGACTGCCTCGCCGAGATCGACGGCGTGGCCAACCGGCAATCCTGCCTCGTGCCGGTCGCCCCCGGCATGCGGATCGAGCCGCAGCTCGGCGCCCGCGCGGCGCGGATCGAGGACGCCGCATGAGCTACGATCTCGCCATCGTCGGCGCAGGCCCGGCCGGCATGGCCGCCGCCATTGAGGCCGCGTCCCTCGGGCTCTCCGTCACCGTGCTGGACGAGCAGCCCGCCCCGGGCGGACAGGTTTTCCGCGCGGTGGAAGCCGCCGCCAGCGACCCGGCGCTCGCCGGCGAGTTCCTCGATGCCGGCGGCGCCCTGGCGGGCGCGTTCCGCGCCACGAAGGGGATCGCCTACCGGCCCAGGACCACGCTCTGGCACCTCGACCCCGATGCGGGCCTGCTGTCCGTCGCCGCGGATGGCGCCACCGCGGAGATCGAGGCGCGGCGCGTCCTGCTGGCGACCGGCGCCCAGGAGCGGCCCGTGCCGATTCCCGGCTGGACGCTGCCGGGCGTCATGAGCGCGGGCGCCGCCCAGATCCTGCTCAAGACGGCCGGCGCCGTGCCGGAGGGATCCGTGGTGATCGCCGGGCAGGGGCCGCTCTGCTGGCTGCTCGCCGTGCAGCTCTTGCGCGCCGGCGTGGAGCGGCTGACGCTGCTGGAGACTGGTGCCGGTGGTGGCCTCCGGGACGCGCTGCGGGCGGGCGGCCTCTGGACCGGCCGCAAGCTCCTCGCGAAGGGCGTGGCCCTGATGCGCGAGACCCGGGCGCGGGGCCTCACCGTAGTGCGCAACGTCCGCGACCTCCGGGCAGAGGGGGATGGACGGGTCTCGACCGTGCGCTGGCACCAGGGAGGCCGCGACCACGCGATCGCCTGCGACACGCTCCTCCTGCACGAAGGGGTGATTCCATCGACCCACATCACTCGGGCGCTGGGACTCGATCACGACTGGGACGACAGGCAGCTCTGCTGGCGCCCCCGCCTCGACCCCTGGGGCGCCACGAGCCATCAGACCGTGGCGGTGGCGGGCGATGGCGGCGGCATCGGCGGCTGGGAAGCCGCCGCCGCGGATGGGCGGTTGGCTGCGATCGACGCAGCCCACCGGCTTGGTCAGTTCGATGCGGTCGCCCGCGACGCCCGCGCCGCGGGGATCCGCAAGGTGCAGCGCGCCGCCCTGGCGCTCCGGCCCTTCCTCGACCGGCTCTATCGCCCCGCCTCGGCGATCCTCACCCCCGCCGACGAAACCATCGTCTGCCGCTGCGAGGAAATCACCGCCGGGCAGATCCGCGGGGCCGCCCGCCTTGGCGCCGCCGGCCCGAACCAGGTCAAGGCCTTCCTGCGGGCTGGCATGGGTCCCTGCCAGGGGCGCATGTGCGGCACCGTCGTCGCCGGGCTGATCGCCGAGACCCGCGGGGCCTCCATGGAAACGGTCGGGGCCCTGCGGCCGCGGGCCCCGTTCAAGCCGATGACGGTGGGCGAGCTCGCGAACGAACGGCCGGACGCAATCCCGGAGTTGACCGCATGACGGCGAAACCTCGCATCGTGATCGTCGGCGGCGGTCCGGCTGGCCGCGCCGCCCTGGCTGCGCTGCCAGGCGCCGTCCAGATCGCCCGGCCCGAGGCCACGGCCTGGCACGCCGAGCCCGGCCGCCTCTGGGTCGAGGGCGACGGGCAGGTCTGGGCCGAGCCGTTCGACGCCCTGCTGGTCTGCGCCGACGAGCCGCTGCTGCTGGCCGCCCTCGGCTGCGCCATCCGGGACGGCCGGGTCGTGGCTGATGCCGATGGCCGGACCAGCCTGCCGGGCGTCTCGGTAGCCGGCCGTGTCGCGGGGGCAGCAGATTCGCAGGAGGCGGAGCGTCAGGCGACCATCGCCGCGTGCGCCCTAGCCGCCGGGCCGTTGGACACGGATGCGCCGGGGATCCCGCCCGCCGAGACCGCGCCCGTGCTGCGGCTCGATCCGGTGGATATCGCGGCTTTGCTGGAGCAGCCCGCCGGCCCCGAGCGTGACCGGGCCGCGCTCGCGCAGCGCGCAATCCTGGGTGCGGTTGTGCCAGTGCGTCCCGTCAGCCTCGCGGCGCTGGCCAGCCTCGTGGCCGCGATGCCGGAGGCGGTTCCCCCGCAGACGGATACGGGCGCGCTGGCATGACCGATCCCGACATCCTGATCGTCGGCGGCGGCCTGCACGGGCTATCGGCTGCCCTGCATCTGGCCCGGGCCGGCCGACGCGTGCGCGTGCTGGAGGCCCGGCAGGTCGGCGCCCAGGCCTCGGGCTATTCCGCTGGTGGCGTGCGCACCCTGGGCCGCCATCCCGCCGAGGTACCGCTCGCCCTGGAGGCGATCGAGCGCTGGCACGACATCGCCAAGCTCGTCGGCGACGATTGCGGCTTCCGCCCCGTCGGGCAGGTCCGGGTGGCCGAAACCGAGGCCGAACTCGCGCAGCTGGCCAAGCGCGTCGAGCGCCTGCGTGCCGCCGGCTGGACGCACGAGGCGCTGGCGGATGCCGAGACGGTGCGCCGGCTGCTCCCGGCGGTCGCCCCGCACGTGGTCGGCGGCATCGTCGCCCGCCGTGACGGCTTCGCGTCGCCCTTGCGCACGACCCGTGCCTTCGGCCGCGCCGCCATGGCCGCCGGTGCCACGGTGATCGAGGGCGCCCATGTTGCCTCGGTGGAGCGCCGGGCCGGCCTCTGGCGCCTCCGGACAGATGGGGGCGAGACCCATGCCGCGCCGCGCCTGCTCAACGCCGCGGGCGCCTGGGGCGGTCGCATTGCCCGTGCGGCCGGAGAGTCGATCCCGCTTGGCTTCAACGCCTTTCAGATGCTGCTCACCGACGCGCTGCCGCCACTCCTGACGCCCGTGGTGGGGGCGGCCGGGCGGCCCCTGTCGTTCAAGCAGTCCGACAGCGGCCACGTGATGATCGGCGGCGGCCACAAGGGACAAGCCGACCTCGACACCGGAGAGATCCGCCTCGACGTCCCGCGGCTCGCCTATTCGGCCCGCACGGCGCTCGATCTGTTCCCGGCCCTGCGCGGGGCGCGGATCGTCCACGCCTGGGCCGGCATCGAGGGTGTCACGCCGGACGAACTGCCGGTGATCGGCCGATCCGCCGTGGCGGACGGGCTGGTCCATGCTTTCGGCTTCTCCGGGCACGGCTTCGCGCTCGCGCCCATCGTCGGTGCGGTCGTCGCCAGCCTGCTGCTCGACGGACCGGAAGCGCACGCCCTCGCGGCGTTCGCGCCGGACCGCTTCACCCTCGGCGGCCCCGCCCCCGAGACCCGCTCGGCCCTGCTTCAGCCGGCCGGTTGATGCGACCCAGACAAGGATTTGTTTCGATGATCGAACGCCATATCCGCACGCCCATCATGCACCGCGTGGTGGAGCATGGTGGCGTCCTCTACTTCGGCGGCCTCGTGGCGGAGGATCGCTCCGCGCCGATGCGGGGCCAGACCGAGCAGATCCTGGCGCGGATCGACGCGCTGCTCGCCGAAGTGGGCAGCGACCGGAGCAAGATCCTGACGGCGACGCTCTACATCACCGACATGGCACTCAAGGACGAGATGAACGCCGCCTGGACGGCCTGGTTCAGCCCCGAGACCCTGCCGAGCCGCTCCACCATCGGCGTCGCCGAACTGGGACCCAATGTCCTGATCGAGGCCGTGATCACCGCGGCGAAATGAGCGTCGGTTGAGCGGCAGGGCTCGGCTGCGGCGCCACCGATCGCCTGATGAGAGCGGCCGGTGTCGCCGGGGCGCGGACCGGCCGGACGTATCACTTTCTGTTCTTGATCAGGCTGTCGACGTTCTTGTCGGCCTCCTTGTTCTCCTTCCGCTGTGCGGCGATGGTGTGCTTCGTATCCTTCATCGACATCTCATCCCGCTTGCCCTGCGGCATCTCGTTCGGTGCCGCCATGGCGGGGACGGTGGCCAGGAGAAAGGCCGTACACAAGGCGGCGCTCACCGTTGTCTTGATCATGATTGGCCTCCACTGATTTGGCTTGGCGCGAAGTCTTGACGATATCGTCCGTCCGATCAGTCTGGGTGGCCGGGACTGCTCCCGACCACTCAGCCGTCGATTACTTGCCGGCCTTGGCGCCTGAGGCCGTGCCGGTCGCCATCGGCGACGCGGTGTTCGCCGTTGCGGCCTTGCCCTTCTGCGGCAGGGCGACCGCGTCGATCATGTCGAAGCGCATCCCGTCCTGGGCGGTCTTCAGCACCGCGTTGGCCTCGTAATACTTGCCCTGTCCGATCAGCGTCGCGGCCTGATCGACGTCGGCGATGGTCTTGTCGAGTGGCAGCACCGCCATCGTGAAGTTCACGTCGACATGGGCGAGCTTGAGCTTCTCGATCGCGCCGTTCTGGTCGCCGTGGGCGAGGTTCTTGTTCGCCTCGGTCACGGCCGAGGCCTTCTCGGGGGTGGCCACGAAGTCGTCGCCGAGCGTCAGCTGCGCGTCCACCGGAACCCAGGCAACCTGCTCCTTGGACGGCTTCGCGTCGGTCGTCGCGGGCTGGGCGGTCGCGGCAGGGGTCATCGCCTTGTGGCCGGCCATGTCGGCGGGTGTCTTGAGCTCGGCCTCGGCCTTGGTGAACACGGCATCATCGGTCTTGGCCTTCGTGAAGGCCGCCTGTGTCTTGCCGATCAGAGCCTTGGCCTGAGCGGGAGCCGCCTCGAAGATGGCGAGACGCGTGAGTTGAAGATCACGGAACGCCTGTGCGCCATCCTTCGACAGCTTGCCCACATCCTTGTCGATCGCCGTCTGCTGCGCGGCGGGCTGCTGAGCAGCCTGTTCCGCGGCGAAAGCGGTCCCGCCGAGGATGGTGGTGAGCACGAGCGCCGCAGCCATGGATTTGCGATAAGCCATTGTGATAACTCCATCTGAGCGCTTGAACAAAGACCTTTTTATGTATCGGCCTCGTTCTTCGCGTGTTCATATAATATTCATCGGCCGTGTTGGTCGCATGTCCACTGGATTAAAATTCGGACATGTCGGTGCTGGCGCCCCGTAAAGAGTGGGAATGGCGATGTCACAGTCTCGCGATCGGTGCCGGATGCCCGCTGAACTTCCATCGGATCTCTTCGGCCAGGACCCGCCTCAGGTGGCCGCTGCGGCGGGAAACATCAGGTCGAAGCGACAACCCCCGGTCGCGGCGGGGTGGACGCTCACGCTCGCGGCGTGGAGCTTGGCGATCGCGGCCACCAAGCTCAGTCCGAGGCCGTTGCCCTGGGTCTGGCGGGCCACCTCCGAGCGGTAGAAGCGCTGGAAGATCTTGTCGCGCTCCGTCGCGGGCAGGCCCGGTCCCGTATCCTCGACGGCGAGGCTGACCGCGCCGCCCAGGTGGGTCAGGCGCACGGACACGGCCCCGCCCTGCGGCGTGAACTTCAGGGCGTTGTCGAGGAGGTTCGACAGGGCCTCGAAGCACAGGTCTCGGTCGCCCCGGATGGTGGGAAGCCCGTCCGCGACCGCGAGGGTGAGGCGCACACCCTTCTCCTCGGCCGACGGCTCGAAGAGGTCCACCGCCGCCGCCGCCAATTCGCCGAGATCGACCGGTGCGAAGGCGGTCCGGCGTCCCTCTTCCATCGCACCGATCCGCAGCACCGCCGTGACCATGGCGAGCGTCTGGTCGATCCAGGCGAGGCCCTGATCGATCGTCTCGTGGAACTCCGCCACCGTCCGGGCCTGGGTCCGGCTGCGTTCCAGCCGGGCGCGCAGCCGGGTCAACGGCGTGCGCAGATCGTGGGCGACCGCGTCGCCGACGCTGCGGACCTCGCCCATCAGGTGCTCGATCTCGTCGAGCATCCGGTTCACGTTCGCGGCCAGCCGGTCGAACTCGTCGCCCCGGGTGCCGACCGGCAGGCGCCGGCGCAGGTCGCCGCGCATCACCTCGGCCAAAGCCGCCTCGGTGGCGGCCAGCCGCCGGCGGCCCCTCCGCGCCAGCAGGAGTCCGCCGAGCCCCGATAGAGCCAGCGTCGGCACCAATCCGAGTCCGAGCGCCCGCAGGGTCGTCCCCCGCACGCGGTCGATCTCGTCGGAATCGTGGGCGATCACCACGGTGCTGCCGTCGGGCAGCGGCAGGGCGGCCGCCCAGATCTCGTCGCCGAGCCGGCGCCCCGCGACCTGCACGACGGCGCTCACGCGATCGGCGTCCCCGTCGCGGGCGAGTTGATCGGGGATCGCGTCGAGGTTGCCGGCGCGGCGCGCGCCATCGGGACCGAACAGGCCGCCGTAGTGATTGGCGTGCAGGTCCATGGCGGTCCAGGTGTCGACCCGCAAAGCCGCGGAGGCGGGATCGGCGGCGACGGCGCGGACTTCGAGCTGCAGCGTCTCGGCCAGTTCCTCGCGCAGGTAGGCGGCCGTCTGCCAGTAGATGAAGGCAAACATCGTCAGCGCGAGCAGCACCGACCAGAGGGCGATCCCCAGCGCCCAGCGCAGGGTGGTGGAGCGCAGGAACTCAGTCATCGGGCGTGAAGGTGAAGCCGAGGCCACGCACGTTCTGGATCAGGGGTGGTCCTCCGCAGGCCTCGAGCTTCCGGCGCAGACGCCCGAGATGCACGTCGATCAGGTTCGACTTGGGAGTGAATCGGTAGTTCCAGACCTCCTCGAACAGCATCGCCCGGGTGACGATCTGGCCGGGCGCGCGCATCAGATAGGCGAGGAGCTTAAGTTCGCGCGGCAGCAATTCGAGATTGCGCGCGCCGCGCCGGCCGGTCCCCGCGATCAGGTCGATCTCCAGGCTGCCGACGCGCAGCAGGGTCTCGCGGCTGTCCACCGGACGCCGGAGCAGAGCCTCGATCCGGGCGGCGAGTTCCCCCAGGGCGAAGGGCTTGGCGAGGTAGTCGTCTCCGCCCGCCCGCAGGCCGCGAATCCGCTCGTCTACGTCGCCCAGCGCGCTCAGCACCAGCGCGGGGGTCCGGTCCCCGTCCCGGCGGAGATCCTGCAGGACGCTGAGCCCGTCCTGGCCGGGCAGCATCCGGTCGAGGATGATCGCGCCCCAGGTGCCGCCCCGGGCCGTCCGGGCGCCGTCGGGCCCGGTCGCCGCCCAGGTGACCGCATGACCGCGCCCGCGCAGGTCGTCGAGCACGACGGCTGCCGTCTCCGCGTCATCCTCGATCAGCAGCACCCTCGCCACGCCCGCACCTCCGGCCAGTTTCCTGTGTGCCGCATTTCGGTTCGTTGGTCCCGGCGCGGTCCGAGTGTGAACCCGAATTTAGTGGCGCGGCATCGGCTTCGCCAAACTTATTAGAATGACTCTAGTGCGTACCGGCGCCGGTTTCACGGACCCATTTGTTTGACCGGATTGCCGCGATGCAGACCCCGCCCCGCCGAATGCGTGCGCCCCGATGGGCTCGCTGTGCGGATCCAGGCCTCGCCGTTCGAGGGGAAGAGCTGAGAATTCCGCAACCCTCTCTCGCATCCTCGCCGGATCCAGAGGTCGCGGCCGCCGCTGCGGCGGCAGGATGGCGCGCGGGTCCCCTCTCCCGATCCGGAGAGGGGCAGGGTGAGGGTCGAGAACGTTCAGGAAAAGGCTCGTTCTTCACGCGCGGTCTTGGCGCGCTCGGTTCTGACGCTTCTCATCCCTCACCCCGACCCACTCCCGCACGGGAGAGGGGGCCTGTCGCGCTCTCCCGCCGGCTTCAGCGGCGGCCGCGACCTCTGGATCCGGCGAGGATGCGAGAGAGGGTTGCGGAATTCTCAGCTCTTCCCCTCGAACGGCGAGGCCTGGATCCGCACAGCGAGCCCATCGGGGCGCACGCATTCGGCGGGGCGGGGT
>NZ_JAKSYD010000291.1 GCF_022829605.1 Methylobacterium sp. E-065
TGGACGCTCAAGCCCGGGGTGAAGTGGCACGACGGCAAGCCGCTCACCGCCGACGACCTCGTGTTCACCTGGGCGTATGCCCGCGATCCCGCCACCGCGGCGGTGACGGCCGGGTCCTACAAGGATTGCAAGGTCGAGAAGATCGACGACCTCAGCGTCCGGGTGCTGTTCGACAAGCCGACGCCCTACTGGTGCGACGCCTTCGTGGGCGTCGTCGGGATGGTGCTGCCGCAGCACCTGTTCGGCCCCTATAGCGGCGCGAAGTCCCGCGACGCACCCCAGAACCTCGCCCCCGTGGGCACCGGCCCGTACCGGTTCGTGGAGTTCCGGCCCGGCGACATCGTCCGCGGCGAGCGCAATCCGGATTACCACCTGCCGAACCGGCCGTATTTCGACACGATCGAGATGAAGGGCGGCGGCGACGCGGTCTCGGC
>NZ_JAKSYD010000292.1 GCF_022829605.1 Methylobacterium sp. E-065
CGGCACCCTGCCCGCGAATGCGGCCATATTCGCGTGCTAGTGGTCGCTGGACGACACACTCCCCGTGCAGGGGAATGTCGGCGCCGCTCCGCACACGGTCAGCGTCATCTTCTCGAACGACGCGGACGTCGGCCCGAGCAACGGCCGGAACCCGTACCAGGTCGTGGCCGGCGTAAACGGCGTTGCTGTGGCCGACAGCAGCCTGACCTTGCTCAACCCCGGGCCCCAGGCATTCGCCGTCCCAGGAACGGCTGCGAGCACCGGCGCCCCGGCGACGACCACGGTGGGCACCGGCCCGGACAAGCTGGTGCTGAAGCTCAGCGAGGACGCCTACAAGGGCGATGCGCAGTACAC
>NZ_JAKSYD010000293.1 GCF_022829605.1 Methylobacterium sp. E-065
ACCCCGCAGCCGCCTGTGGCTGAACGACGGCTCCTGCGTGCGGCTACGACCGCTTCACCGCAATCACGTCTGGAGCTTCGACTTCGTGCAAGCCCAGACGCACGATGGGCGCTCTCTGCGCATCCTGACGCTGATCGACGACAGCAAGTCGAAGGTCCGCCCCGCCTCGAACATGCGCAGGGCGTCCGCGCCGCCCGGGGCGTGAGAGACGTCGTATCCAAGCTCCCGCAGGGACTCTACCCAGCAGGCGCGCATGCGCTCGTCCTCCTCCACCACGAGGATGGTCTCGGTGCCGCGCGAGCCGCGTCCGGCCCGGAGCGGGGCTTCGGGCGGCGCCTCCTCTGCGCCGTGGAAGCGCGGGAGGTAGATCTTAAGCGTCGTGCCGTGACCGGCCTCGGAGTAGATCTTCACGTGGCCGCCCGATTGCCGCACGAACCCCAAGACTTGGCCGAGGCCGAGCCCGGTGCGCTTGCCGGGCGCCTTGGTGGTGAAGAACGGGTCGAACGCCCTGGCGACCACATTGGCGGCCATGCCGGTGCCGGTGTCCAATACCGCCACGAGCACGTACTGCCCGGACGCGATGTCGTGCTCGCGCCCGTAGTCGTCGTCGACGTGGGCGTTGTTGGTCTCGATGGTAAGCCGGCCGCCGTCCGGCATCGCGTCCCGGGCGTTGACGCCGAGGTTCAGGATCACGTTCTCCAGCTGGCTCGGATCGGCGTGGGCCTTCCACAAGGCCGGCCACCATGCGGTTCGCATCGATGGCCTCGGGCGCCAGGGGCTGCTGCCGTGAGAAGGCAAGCAGCCGGTGGGTCAGGGCGGCGGCCCTGCCCGCCCCGTCCAAGGCGGCGTCGACGTAGCGCCCAATATCGGTCTCGCCCTTGGCAAGCCGCCGCTCCAACAGGTTCAGGCTGCCGACGATGACCGCGAGCATATTGTTGAAATCGTGCGCGATTCCGCCAGTCGACTGCCCCACCGCCTCCATTTTTTGGGACTGCCGTAGCTGCCCCTCAGCGGCGCGACGCTCGGTCAGGTCGACGGCCTCGACCACCACGAGGGTGGTGGTGCCGTCGGGTCCCGGCACCGGGAGGAGTGCGAGCTCAAAGGTTCGCATCCCGTCCGGCAGCCGTGCCTCGATCTCCTCGCGGATGGTGGAACCCGCGGCCGCGGCTGCCGCCGAGGCCCGTAGCCTGTCGGACAATCCCGACGTCGCCGCGAACCACGGCCCTTCTCAGAACGGCTTGCCGACGACCTCGTCGAGCCGCCGTTCCACCACTCTCAAGGCCGTCTCGTTGACGTCGAGGACGGTGCCCTTGGGGCTCAGGAGTCCTTGCAGCTGGTAGATGGTCTGGAAAACGGTGCGCAGGTGTCAAAAGGCGTTGGAATGGGACCCCGGATCGGCGTGCAATTGGGACCCCTTCGCAAGCTGGGTACGGTACGGTGCGGCTGAGCTGATCCGACGTCCAGCTTTGGCGTCGTAGGCGCTGGCCTCAGGCGCGGTTCTTG
>NZ_JAKSYD010000294.1 GCF_022829605.1 Methylobacterium sp. E-065
GGCGCCGGGGCAATCGGCGGCTCCGGCAGTACAGCCCCGAGCGGGTAGACCATGCCGGCGGCGTAGGCCCAGGCGGGATGATCGCCGTCCGGCCCGTAGAGGTCGGGCAGGAGCACCCACAAACGGTCATCGATCCGGTTCAGGAGGTCGCCGGCCACGTCGGACGCATCCGCGCGCAGGTCCTCGTCGGTGAACTGGTCCGCGTCGGCGCGGCCGTCGCCATAGACGTACTGCGCCAAGGCCATGCCGAGCACGGCGGTCCCGATCTCAGTCTGAGTGGCGGGCGAGAGCAGGCGCCACGCCTCGGTCAGCGAGAACGGCAGGGGCATGCGAGACCAGAGCGCGGCGTGATCGGGCAGGCGGGCGGTGTCGTCGCCACGGAGGGTACCCACAGTGCGGGTATCCTTGGCGATAACGGGGGCTGCCATGGCGGCGAGGAGACCGGCGGTCAGCGCGGTTCGGATGAACCCGCGGCGGCCGGCGTCCGTCTGCTGCTGCTGGCACTGCTGCGGGACCATGGCGGGTGCGGCTGGCGTGGCGGCAAACTGCTTGGACACGAAAAACCGAACGTCGCGGAGATGGTTGGCGGGCACGGGGCCCGCGCCGGGCGCCAGCATCCCGTTGCCGTTCGGGAAGGCGAGGAATGTGTAGAGCTTGCCGGTGCGCTCAACCCAGACGGATCCGGTGGTGTTGGAGCCGTCGCGAGCGGAATAGGTGATCCCAAAAGCGGCCATGGGTGCGAACCTCAGTGAGCGGCGGCGCGGCGGGCGGCATTGGCGACCTGCCAAGCGGCCTTGAGAGCGGACGACATCGCCTCGCGGCGGGAGACGCCGCAGCGCTCCATGATGCCGGGGGCGGCCTTGCAGGCGGCGGCCATGATCGCCGCGCGGTCGTACTGGCCGGCGGTGGCGAGGGGGCGGGTGCGGGCGCCGAACTGGATGAGGGCGCGGGCGCTGAGCAGGCCGGCGGGGATCTTGGTGCGGCTGTCCTGGCCGGCGCGCTCGATGTCGGTCCAGGTGACGGTGCGGCGAGACATATCGCTTGCTCCACGATTACCGTGTGTGATAAACGGATATCGTGGATGCGGATGGCTGTCAACGCTTTCCGTGTAAAAATCTCGGAAAGCGTGGATTAGCTCCGATGTCTCTAACAGCCGCACAGTCACGAGC
>NZ_JAKSYD010000297.1 GCF_022829605.1 Methylobacterium sp. E-065
CCGAATCCTGATCGGCGCCCCTCCCACCCAATCCCCTCATGCTGAGGCGGTGTCGCGCACCGACGCCCTCGAAGGAGCCCTCTGGGAATCGCGCGGCTGGCTGGAGGGCTCCTTCGAGGCCCAGCGATCTTCGATCGCCGGGCACTTCAGGATGAGGGGGCTGGGTTGCAACAACGCTGGACCCGACACGCGCCCGCGCCTGAACCCTCACCCCCTCGGCGGCGCCGCCCTAATCCAACCGCACCAGCCGGTCGAGGAGCGCGCGGTCGTGCAGCAGCGCCATGCGCTCCTTGGGCGAGAGCCAGGCCCGGGCCTCGGCCACGGTCTCGGCTTCGCAGATCTTGGCGGTGGCCAGCGTCTGGTCCGGGTCGATGGCGCCGCGGGGGCGGGACAGGCCGGCGGGCAACATGGTCGCGTGGGCTTCGGCCAGCGCGGGGTCGGC
>NZ_JAKSYD010000299.1 GCF_022829605.1 Methylobacterium sp. E-065
CGGGCCGGTAGGCACCGAGCACGATCAGGCAGGTCTGGCCGAAATTCACATCGCCAGCGAAACCGAAGGGCAGGTCCCAGGCCATGGCTACCACGGCGAAATAATAGGGAATGGTCAGGAGGCGGAGGGTGTAGCCGGAGACAGACCAGGGGAGGGTAGCAGCGAGCGCGACGGCGAGTATAGCGATCGAGAAGCCCGGGATGGTGATGAGCTTCATCGGGATACCGGTGCTGCGCGCTGATCCCTCCCCCGCAGAGGGGGGAGGGGATGCCGTGGAGATCGCGCGGGATCGGCTTGCTTCGATCGGAAAATCCCAGACAAACCATCACCGCCGCCCCAGCAGACCCTGCGGGCGCAGGTA
>NZ_JAKSYD010000013.1 GCF_022829605.1 Methylobacterium sp. E-065
GGTGCCCTTAAGGGCGTAGGGGAACAAGCGATTTCGCCCAGATGACCGTGGGCACGAAAGCGCCCTTGGCCATTTGGAGAAGATGCGGCGTCCGGTAGACTTGCCGCGCAATTTCAAGAACAGGCTGCAGAGTATCGGCGCCCGTAGGCACCCTGCAGGTACAGGGCGTCGCCCGGGGCGATGAACGGGGTGTTGATCTTCAGGCCGCCCTGGACCGCGAACCCTTGAACGTTGCGGGTATGCGCCGGGGCGACGCTCGGACCGGTGCCGGTGCTGGCGGCGGTCGAGCGGTTGCCGACGTTCAGCTCGTGGGTGGCGGCCGAGAGCTGGGCCGAGCGCCACGCCTGATCTGGGCGCACGGCGCGTACGAAGCAGGGCACGCGCGAGCGCACCGAGCCGTCGGTATGGCGTAAACGGCGCGGGCCGACGAAGACCGGGGTCGGCTGGTTGGTCACGCCGAAGTTCGACACGGCGCCAGTGTTGACGGTCGCGGAGATGTTGGTCGGCGAGAAGATCGGGGTGCGGCGGAAGACCGGATCTTCGATCGAGATCGTGGCCGACAGGCCGTTGCCGATCGTGGCGGTGTAGGCCAGCAGGTTGGTCGAGAAGTTGTCTGAACCCGCGGTGGCACCGGCGAACTCGAAGTCGTGGGCGTAGAAGTCGAAGAACGACGACGCGCGACCGGCGGTGAGCCCGGCGAACTGAATGAACGCCTTGTCGACGTTCATGTACTGCTGGTCACGGCCGAAGCTGTCGGTGCCGATGCCGGGATAGGCCTGGCCGATACGCTGCTGGGTGCCGGAGGTGCCGACGCCGGAGTAGCCCGTGCGGGCGCCGGCATCGAGGCGCACGAAGGCGCGCAGGGTGCCGTAGGCGGTCTGGGTGCGGGCATCGAGGTTGATGCGCATCCGGCCCTGGTAGCCGGACGTGTCACCAGCCGCGCCGGCTTGGCGGGTATAGCTGGTCTGGTATCCGCCCTCGAACCGGGCACGGCCCGAAACGCGCAGGCAGGTGTCGGTGCCGGGGATGTAGAAGAAGCCGGCGCCGTAGGCACTACAGACGCGGACGTACTCGATCGGCACGGCCTTCTTGACCGGCAGGTCGGCGGCGTGCGCGGCACCCACTGCCGCGAATGCGGCGGCGGACCCAAGGAGGGACTTCTTTAGGAACTTCATCAGCAACCCCGAAACTGCGAGACCCGTAACCGCGGCACTGCCTGATTTTTCAGGTCAAACCGCTCATTGTTGTTTGGGCCCGCGTCTTGGTGGCGTGCTCCGGCAGGCTCTCAAATCGTGGAGGCTTGCTGGGGCGGGATCATGCCTGAACTGTTACGCTCAGCAACACGGTTTCATCCGGACACGAAGGGTTTGAAGGGAACTGTGGCTGAACTGCCACAAATGTGGCAAGCTCTCCGATCGGCTTGTGCCCGCAGAGCGCCGGGCAGCCTCCAAAGCAGCGAGGCGCACCATCAGCCTCGGGATCATTGCAGGTCCCTCGGGCTATCCAGGCGGAACGTGAACCGCTCGCAGCCCTTCGGCCACTGCCCCGCCGCCGAAGCCATCGCCCGCGCTTCTTCGGTTAGCAGAGTGGGCGACAGATCGCGCGGCGGCTCGCCTTCGGCCATCCCATAGGCGCTGACGTTCATCACGAACACGTCGTCACCCTCATGGATGG
This sequence comes from Methylobacterium sp. E-065, assembly GCF_022829605.1. Lineage (GTDB taxonomy): Bacteria > Pseudomonadota > Alphaproteobacteria > Rhizobiales > Beijerinckiaceae > Methylobacterium. The sequence goes on from NZ_JAKSYD010000013.1 coordinate 1,675, forward strand.
AGTGGCCGCGGTCCTTCAGGAAGGTGACGATCTCGTCGGTCGGCGTGCCGCTTCGAGCCTCGATCCGGAAGATGAGGTGCTTGCCGGTTGTGGGCCGGGCGGCGTTCGCCTCCAACCGGGCCAGCCTATCCATCGCGCGTGGCGTCATCGACGTGATCCTTTGCTACCGGCAGACTGCTCCAAGGCGGCGAGCCGTCCCGCGAAGTCCGCGGCGCTGATCGCCTTGACGTGGGCGTCCACGAGCTTCGACAGTTCGGCCGCTTCGCTCGGCGTGATCTCGCCATCCGCCACGCCCTGCATCAGCGCGCGAGTTGCCTTGGTGAGGTCGGCCGGGGTCTCAATCTCCGGCAAGGTGAAGGTGATCGGCCGATCCTTCCGGACGGGCATCAGGCGGTCCATGCACATGCGCAACGCGACTGTGTCGCCGTCCTTGGCCAACTCAATCACCTTGCGGGTCAGGGCCTCGCTCTCACCGTCAAAGATCGCTTCCAGGGCTTTGGTCGAGCGGTTGCGAGCGCCACGCGGACGGCCGCCAGGATTACCGCTCTGGCCGGGCTCGAACTGGGTCGCCTCGTTCGCCATCAGCGGCACCCCGACGGGCGGCCGTTTCCTGTAAACAACAGGAAAAGAACAGGACCGGGGCTCATGGGTAGCACTCCGCCGTGATGTCCTTCAGCGGCAGGTCTCGCCCGGCTGCGATCATGATCCGGATGATGGCGTCTTCGTCATTGCGGATCTCGTGACCTCACTCCCGGAGGAAGGCGACCGCAGCATCCCTGGGCAAATCCTTCGGGCCCTCTATTGCGAAATGGCGCACCGTGCGGTGCTGCTGCGGGCGGATGGTGCTCTCCAGCTTCCGAAGGCGTGTGTTCAAGTCTCTCATGCCGCACGACCCTCAATGTAGGTCGTGAGGTCAAGGGTCACGTCCCGGGGACGCTGCCGCAGGCCGATGGCCTCAAGCAACCGACGCAAATTCCCGCTGGTCCGGCTGTAGAGGCCCAGGGCGTCGGCATCGGCCTCGCCGTCCGTGGCGAACCGCTCCTCTATTCGGTCCAGTTCCACGGTCAGGATCGCGATCCGGCGAATGATGGACTTTTCCGCGGCAGATATCGCAACCTCGCCGTCGAGGTCGGACAGGTGAGTGCCATGAGGTCCCGCATGCGCCGCGCCCAGCCCAAGCGGCCGTCCACGTTCTGCAGCGGCGCGCTGCCGTTCGTGACGCGGCTCCGGTGTGAGGACTTCTGCGCGGTAATGAGGGGGCTATCTGCCACCGATCCAGCAGCCTTATCGGACATCTGTTGGACAAAGATAGTGCGAGCGGCTCGCCAAGTCATTGTACATGTTTGTTTATCTGAGTTCAGCGCCGTTCGATCTGTCGCCTTGCTAAAGCGACAACGCCAACTCTCAGAATTTTTGGCGATTAGTAGCGATGCGAGTGCGTGCTGTTCTGTTCAGCGAGTGCGCTTAGCTGTGCTCCACAGTTGCGGCTTGATCCTGCTGTCGATCGACTTCTACGCGGATGCCCCGACCCGCCATCAGGATCTCGGTCAGGAAGGCACCGAGCCCGCAGATGGTGAAGAGCAAGCCGGCTCCAAAACAGGCGAACAGCACAGAGGCTGCCGCCGCATCTCGTAATGCCCCCACGAATAGGGTCAGGATCGAGCTGAGGATCAATCCAGCGCCGATACAGACGCACACCACAGCCGCATCAAGCACAAACGACCGTCGCCGCAGGTAAGACAGCTCCTGCGAGAGATGATGAGCCTCCGCAGGATTGACCCTGTTGAGGTCGCGGGCGGTCGCGTTCACTTTGTCTGCGATCCGCGCGAGACGAGCCGAGAACACGTTGAGCATCTGCGCGAGGCCGGCGAGAATGAAGGCTGGTGCCAGCGAAACCTGGATGACGTGAGCGATGTCGTCGGGTGAGTGAGCCGCAAGCGTGAAGTCGAACACGATTTCACCTCAGCGCTCGGCCAAACGATAGCCGACTACCGCTTAGAATGGTTGAGCTTCCGTGAAGGGGAGGCTGGGCACGGATCGTCGCTCGATAACAGATCATTAACCACGACGATTTCCTGTGGATGGGCGCGGCCCAATCCGGCCGCGGTCAGTTGACCTGTCGGCGACGGAGATCAGCGATGGACCAGCAGGCTGGGGACGATCACGAAGATCGCAGGCAGATGGAGGGCTAGGGCTAGGCTCTTCAACGGGCGATCGCGTTCGGCGATCCTCATGACAGCGTCCCTCTTAACCGACGCTTCCGATCCTCATTCTCGGATCCGTGAGTGGCGCGTGCTATCGACGGTCTCAGCCCCGCATCTGCTGCCGAGCTGGTGAGGACCTGCTCCGTGAAGCTCATCTTCGGGCACAAGGGCAACTGGATCGTCGATCCCCGCGAGTTGGCTGCCCGCCTCGACGTCCGCGTCAGGGACCTGAAGCGGATGGAGAAGCGTGGGCAGGTCTATGCCAAACTTGCGACTGGTGATGGCGAGGAAGCCGGTCTGTCTCGCGTTACTGTCCGGCTGCCTGACAGAGGTTGGTCAGGCACCTTCGATCAGGGCGGCGCTCTCATCAAGGAGGACGCTTGGTGAGACCATTGCGCCAACCTCTCCGATCGACAGCGGATCCTAATCCACTCGACGGAACCGAAAACCAGCGTATCCTCCTGTTGGCCCCACCAGAGGGCACGGGAGGAAGCAATGTCTGCAAATTGGAAGGCAGCTAAAGAGGACCTAGAATGGAGCTTGAACCTGGGTGACGACGTAAAAGGTCGCGAGGAGCTTAAAGCCGCCTTCAGTAAAGAAAATGCTAAATATGTTGGGGCTGCGGTCGATGCATTCAAGCAGGGCCAGAGAGATAATCACAAGATATCAAATCTTTCCAGATGTGCACATGAAGATGATAAACGTCTCTACAACATGGGAAGAAAGATAATCGGACTGAAAGCTCTGTAATTATAAGCCGACGGCGCCAGTCGAAGCGCAGTTCTCTCCGACGGGCGCCCCGGCCGGGTGGAGGTCAGCGAACCGGATCTATGAGATCAGTCGCCCGCAACTCGTCGAGGAACTCGACCGGCAATCCTTCATACGTCCAGATCACCAGGATGTTATGCCGGAGAAGCGCAGTCTCCTCTATTGTGCGGGGCGAGTTACCCAAGCCCTGGTAGTGCTCGGACAGCCGGTGCCAGATGTCCTTGAAGCGCGCACGGGTTCGCGGATCTTGCACTTGCGCCTCGGCTCCGGTCGCGCTCCCACCAGCACGCCCACACCATAGTGCTTGTGGAATAAGGCACGTTCCGCCAGGCCCATTTCAACGTACCGCTGTCGAACCTTGAAACCTGCGATCTCGCTGAGGCGGAACATATCTTCGAGACCGATCTCGCCGATCATCTCCTCGAAACCGCGCCCGACTTCCTGCGCGTCCGAGAATATCTTACCCCTCTGTGCCATTTGTGCCGTTAGCTCGGTTTTCAGAGCTATTGGCACTACCGGCACGGGGGTCCCCATCTTTTCAGGGATGGGGTTTTCGACAAAAGGGCGGGTGGCGACGACCTCCGGATTGACCTCGTAGCTCTGAGACTTCCGACCCTTCACCTCGCCAGCCCGAGTGAAGCGCGGCCGGATCAATCCGGCCTCGACCAACTGCTTGCAGGCAGCATCCATGTCGGCAGCCTCACGCAGCATGCCGCCGATCTGCCGGCGGACCTCGCGGGCGTTGAACTCCGTCACCCGGTTCTGCCGGAGATGCTGTGCCAATAGCATCCCGCGGCGCTCGGCCACCGGGATCACGGCGTCCCCGAACACCCGCTCGGCCATCGGCAGGAAGTAGGCGTTCAACAGGTCGGCTGCCGCCGTCACCGCATCGGGCGATATCGCCTTCGGCTCGGACTCTTCGGTGCCGCCACACCACCATAGATACTCCAACACGGCAGACAGGCGCAGGCAGTGCCCGCGGGCCTTACCGAGCGTGCCGGCGAGCAAGCCGCTGGCCATATGGCACCGCCCCACGATGTCCCTAGCGAATTCCTCGAGCCGATCCTCCGCATCGCGGGCGAGCGGCACGATCACCGGCTCTGGGTGGCCGAACTCGTCGTGGAACTGCAACAAGTCGGTGAGCCGGGCGAAGGCCCGCTGCATCGGTCCGTCATCCTGTGCGCCGCGCGCCAGATTGAACTCGGGCTTGGTCTCCGGCCATGCCCAGAGCAGCCGGGAGGCCAGACCGTCGTCCGGCCCGTTCAGGATCATCTCCAGCTTGTCCGGCTGAACGCCGCCGAGCACGCCGATGCTGAGGTGTCGGATCCGAAGCGGCTCCGGGTTCTTCATCCGGTCCACGACGTAGGCGCGCCCGCCGTACATCTCGATCGCGAACGCCCGGTCGGATCCTCCCCCGCCGTACTTATCGAAGGCGCCGAGCCAGCCGGCCAGTTCGTCTCGCACCAGCAGGAGTCCGCGCGGCAGCCCGGCGGCTAGGGCGCCCAGCGCCTCGACCGTGGCATCCGCCACCCGGATCCGCGGCCGAACCGGCGCGGGCGGCTCCTGAGCGTCGGCCGGCAGGGCGGGTGGCGGGTCGCCGTTCTTTACGGCGGTTTTGACCTCTACCTTCCACGCTTCGATCCGGGCCTCGCAGGCCTGCTTGGCGGTGGCGTGCTCCTGCTGAACATGCTCGAAACCGTCCGCCATCCGATCCTCAGCGAACCGGACGAGATTGAAGGCGGCGTCCATGCTCGGCGACTTGGATGAGGATGGCGGGCCGACCTCCGCACACCACAGAACCGGCGGCTCCGACCACGCGGTCCCGGCCTGCGGCCAGCGCACGTTGGCGATGGCGGCGCCGACGCTGGCGAGCAAGGCGACCGCCACATAGTCGACCGGCGCGGACGCCCCTTTCGCCTTGCGCTCACACCACCCGGCCCACGGGCCGAGCAGATGCAGGGGGAAGGCCGGTGGGGATCGCCGACCGGTGCCGAGCAGGCTGAGATCAGGATCCGGCCACGACCCAGACCCCCCTGTGCCGGTAGTGCCGTTGGCGCCGGTAGGAACGATGCGATCACCGTGACGGCGACCGTCGTCCAGCGAGCCGCTGCGATCCAACTCGGTCGCAAATTCTTGCGCTCTCATGGGCGCACCTCCGGATTCGAATGACGGTGGGAGGCGGGCGTGGGCTGTCGCCGCTGGCGCTCGCGCTCGGTCTGCTCTGCGAGATCACCGAGCAACCCAAGGGCGGCCCTGAACTCGGCCGCCGCGCATTTCATCGTGTATCGGAGCCCGGCATCGTCGCGCAGGACGGCGTAGTCGTTGGCCATGTTGGCGCGCATGGCGACCATCGCCATCAACTCAGCGATGTGAGCCCGGAGCTTGTCCGGATCACCGTCGGCATAATCGGCGGGATTGAGGGGGGAGGCGCTCATGCGCGCCTCCAATGCTCGGGTGTCGCCAGTGCCAACTCGGCGATCACGTTGGCAACAGCGGGCGACAGGCCGTAGCGTGCGGCGAGATAGAGATCTTGCCGAAAGGCGGGGGCGGGAGTATTTCCGTGAGTGTCGGCCTGCGAAGCGACATTCATGGAAACCTGCCTCGGCCCGCGCTGAGCGCAGGTTTTCTTTTGCATGCTATGCGGCCTCCTTGGTCCGCAAGGCAGACTCCGCCTCACACGCGCGCAGCCATTCCAGATCAGCCTCCGCCGAGATCCGGACGGAGTTGCCAAACTTCATGGTGCGCGGCGCTTTGCCGGCCTTAATCAGGTTGTAGAAGGTTGCGCGGGAGATCTTCCGGTGCGCGCACCACTCGGGAATTGTCCAGACTTGCATCTCTGCACCTGCCTTTGTCTGTGGCGGTGCAAACAAGGATGAGCGGATCTATCTCAGATAAAACTATGATAACTCTGAGCCGATTATTTTTCGTTAGAATTAGCTTCAGATTTTCGAGGGCGACCTTTTTTGACGGGCACTCTGGGGTAAATCTTGCGCCAGTCCGTCTCGGTAACGCTCTTGTTCGCAAAAGCTTGAAAACCCACAGTTTCTGCTCGTCGCGATTCAGCTTTTTCGTCAGCATTTCTGCCTGAGACCCTCGATAGCAGCCTCGATGTCAGTGGCCGACATTGGCCGCCGGGTAGATGGCTCCGCAGCTTTTTCCTGATTTTCGCGCACAAGGCCGCTCCCAAGTACGTCGGCCATGCCGAGTCTGGCGAGCAGTTCCGCATAGTCTGTGCGATTGACGAAGATCCATTCGCTTTCAGTGCTCAGTGTGCTGGGTATCATCCCCGACCAGATCGAGTCGTTGCCAGTTTTGTCGCGCCAGAAACCTCTAGGTATTTTCTGGATACCTTCTAAATTTGTGTAATAACCAGTTATAACTTCGTCCAAGAGGCGCTGCTGAAGTTCGTAGCTAGCAGTAAAATTTTGCATACCAACTAAGCCGGTAGGCAAATTCTTGCCATCTGGTAACTTCGGACGACCGCTCGGGTACGCTATATTGACGTAGCGTTCAGCCAGATCCTCCCAAACGTCCACGAGCAGATAGTTTCCCGTTGGGATCATCTTCATTTTCATGATGATGCTACTGCCCCGATCGGCTCGACGTTGTCACTCGTCGAGCCGAACCGCGGGGCGCCTGCGCGGATCGCGTCGGCGACGTAGCTCGGGGCGAGGTGGCCGTAGTGCTTCTCGACCATACGGGTGTCGGCGTGGCCAAGATTGCGGGACACCACCATCAGCGGCACGCCAGCCATGACGGAGAGCGACGCCCAGGTGTGCCGCAGCCCGTGGAAGCCTATGGGCGGTATGATCCTGCCGTTGGTGCAGGCGTCTGCCATCGGCCGCAGCTGATGTGAGGCCGCCCACGGTTCTCCGTTCGCCTTCACGAACATGCGTGCCGTGCCGAGGCGGCCAGCTACGTGGCGGGCGAAGAAGGCGGCGCCGTCGTCCGTCAACACGATGTAGCGGGGCTTGCCCGACTTCGAGGTGCGGATCGCGACGGTGCCGGAGTCTGGATTGAAGTCGCGGACCTCCAAGGCGCACAGCTCGCCGTAGCGGGCACCGGTCTCCAGACCGGCTTGAGCCAGAGCACGGAATCCTGGCTCGGCCGCGTTGATCAGGCGCTTGGCCTCCGCGATGGTCAGGTAGCGAACCCGGGCGGCATCCACGTTCTCGAACGGCTCTACGCGGCGCCAAGCAAGATCGGAGGAAATGCCCCCTCCCCTCCATGCACGATTGAGCGCGCCCTTTAGGATCGTCAGGGTGCGGTTGGCTGACGAGCGCCGCTTTCGCTTCGTCTCGTCATCAAGCGTCATCTCACGATAGCGCTGTTCGTCGCCGGCCTTGGTCCGGATCCGGGGCGCAGCCTTCGCCATTTCGGCGAGCCACTTCTCAAGCTGCTTGGTGGTGAGCGCCTCGACCTCAATGTCGCCGAGGGTCGGCAGGATATGGGCCCCTGCCCTCTTGCGGGCGTGGATGCCAGTCTTCCGGTTGGCGTCAAGGAAGTCGATGTAGGCGTTGACCGCGTCGCGGACCGTGAGCGGCCCGGTCTTGCCGGCGGCACTGTGCGCCCGCTGAACCATCCGAGAGCGTGCGAGATCCTGCGCCTGCCGGAAGCTCAACACAGCGACGCCGTCCGGATCGGAGAAGTCGTCGGCGACGGCGAGTGTCTCGACCTCGTAGTCGCGTTCGCCGATGTAGTGGCGGGCGACCCACTTGCCTGCGCCCTTCTGCGGCCGGCGGTAGCCGAGGTGCAGGCCCGGCTCCAGCGTGCGGTAGTACGGCTTCCCGCGCGGCAGCAGGCGCTGGCGGGCGGTGCGGGTATCAAGGTTGGCGTCACGAACACTGCGGGCCACAGCGGGGCTCCTTTGCAGGCGATGTCCAACAGATGTCCAATATGCGTCCCTACACTCCCATAGACAAGCCTAGGCCGCTATGAGCTATGTATTTGACCACAAACAGAAATGCTGTGCGGGGATAGACGCTCATAGACACCGGAGCGTCTCTTTCCCGGCGAAAACACGGGTTCGACTCCCGTAGGGCGCGCCAACAAAATCAGGCACTTAGCATCGAACTTGTTGGCGCATCGGCTGAGCGTACGGAAAATATACGGAATATCTGCCGACATCCGTGATGGCTCGCGGAGATCCGTGGCCGTCCCAGCCTCTGCATGTCGGTCACCGGAAACCCGCGGTTCGGTAGCGTCGCCCACGCCTCGCCATTGCTGATCGCCCGGGTCGCGGCCGACCGTCTGCCACGCCTGAGAACTCGAACTTCCTCTAAGCCAGGTTTCGATGCCGACCGGCGCAACCTGTTGAAGTCCGGCACGCACCGCCTCGGTTAAACGTCCCCGCACCAGGCGACGACGTCCTCTGTCCCTGCGCACGGTGGGTACAAGGTAAAGCTGGCATCGATCGAAGTTTCGGCCCTATCGCCCTGCGAGCGCAACTGAGATGACGCCCGTCCAACGTTGGGCCTTTGCGGCCGCTGCGTCGTCGCCTTTCACCGCGGTCTTTGCGATCGTGCGTCGGTCCGCCGCGCTGATATCAGCGCGCCGCTGTAAATTTTCGCGCACCTCGCGGGAAACCCCTCTATCGACTCTGCTTGAGCCTCGGAGACCGGCTTCCATGCTCAACGCCATCATCATCGACGCCACCCCGACGTCAGCTTAGTCCATCCGTGGACTGGGCGCGCCATGACCAAGGGCGACACCGCCGGCTCGAGTCCTCATCATCCTGAGGTTTCAACGCTTTTACCGAGCGTCGGTATCTTCTGGAGCGTGCCGAAGGGCGACCGCAACGTGCTGGTCACGGACCGCACGGTTCTGGCAGAAGCGGAAGTCTACGGCGACTGCCTCACCCATCCACGGGGCCACCACGAGGTGTGGGAGGCCTGGCGCAGGCTCGGCGCCACCGCGCTGCGCCGCTGCGGCCTGCCGCCGGCGATCGCGGGTCACGAGTATGAGGCGTTCCCGCGGGGGCGGGTGGTCTACATGCGTGGGCCCGCGCTGTTCACGGTCTACGCCGACCGGCGCTTACAGCGGCCGGAGACGATCGCCGAACTCGTGCAGTTGTTCGGCCTCGCCGGGGAGCGCCGCGCGATCCGCTCGGACGCGCACTACCGCACCCGCATCTGATCCGAAGGTCGCGCAGCATGGGCGGCAGCTCGACTGACATCGAGGCGCTCCTGGCCGACGTCACCGGCCCGGCCAACCCGACCCCGGGGATGCTGCCGGCGATCTTCCGCGACATCGTCGGGGCGCTCGAGGCGGAGGGCTATCCCTACGCCGTGGTCGGACGCATCGCCCTGACCCTGCACGAGCAGGCGCGGTACGTCGGCGCGATCGAGATCGTCGCCGACTTCAGCGCGGGCGGGCCCGAGTGTGCGGCCGGCCTCGCGCAGGCGACGCGCGGGCGGTTCGCGGCGCACATGGACCCAAGGCTGTGTCCGCGGCCGATCGAACTGACGCTGAGGCCCTGCATTTGCGCGACCGAGGCGGGACTTCTGGCGGAGACGAATCACCCGCCCCTGGTTCGATGTTCCAGCGCGACTGGCCAGCGCGGAACACCTGCTCTGGCTCTGGTGCCACTCGGACGGCGTCGATCATCCAGCTGACGCGTCCGCGCTGATCGCGGGGGGCACCGTCGACCTCTACCGCGTGCAGGGCCTTCTGCGCGTGACGGACGACGTCGAGGAGGCGCGGCAGAGGCGGCTACGGCTGGCGATCGGGGATGCAGTCCTGTCGACGACGTCCTCGCTTAGCCGGTACATGGCGGAGCGGCGCGCCCGGCTCGATCCATTTCATAAGCCGATTTGGCGTCGAGTTCGCGATGAGCGTGCCGATGCGGAGCGGGGCCGACCGGGTAGAGAGATCTAGCGGACTCGCTGCGGAGGCCGAGCGATCCACCGACTGCGCGCAGCGTGGTCAACCGACTACACTCATCAAAACACACCCCGGGGGCCGGCAGGACCCGTAGGCCGCCCGCTAGCTCCAGCGGCGCGGCGGGCGGTGTCCACCCCCACGGCGGCGGCCCCACCCAGGGATGCCGAAGTGCCCCTCGGGCGCCACCGGTAACCTCCGCCCCGGCTCGAGAGAGCGCTGGCCCTAACGAGCCCCTTCGTTTGCCCCGTCGCGGCACTGCCGCGGGCCGCCACGCTCACCCGGCGCCGTCCAGGATCGGCTACGGGCCTGGCCGTGGATCGACCCGGTTCGGACCGTCGCTTGGCCGATGCTACCGAACGGGATGACATCGGAAGGGGCTGTCGCCGTCTATCGCCGATCCCCGGACCGCTGGCCAGCCCTCGCCGTCGACTGTCTCCGAGGACCGGTCGATCGAGGTCACGATCTGTGCGCTGACCGCTCGACCAATCCGGGCACACGGTGGCTAAAGCTAACCGGCCTCTGATAGCCCCGAGGATATCCGCAGGGTTTCGGCCGAACCGCGCTCAACGGCCCCTAGCGTCACAGCGCGGGCCGCCTTGCGCACGTTGTCGAGCGTCCATGTCGCACCGCCCCCCAACGTCGGCACCTTCCGCGCATTCAGCAGCTCCGCCACGGCCTTCCAGTGGCCGCGGCCCTCCGGCACTTCCGCGAGCGCTGTGGCCAGCGCCACCGGCACGTCCTGCCGCCTGCGAGCCCGCTCCTCGGCATCCCGCACCCGCCACATCGAGAAGTGCTCGGCCGGATCGAAGCGCTGCCCGTCCAACACGATCTCCTCGGCGTCGAGGCCCACGGTCGGCACCCCCGACTGTCGCAGCGTCGCCAGCGCATCGGCGAGGATCAGGTGGGGACGCCAGCCGTCGTTTCGATGGAAGTCGACGTGCGCGAGTGTGGATCCCGCCTCGCGGCAGAGGTGGCCGGCCCGCGCGACGTCGCCCGCGATGGCCGCCGTGCCCCGGTCCGGGCTGACCTCCATGGCCACCACTTCGTGCGCGAGCCTGCCGTTCTCCCAGTCGACGAAGCGGCGGATCAGCGCGCGCTGGTAGGCCACCGTGCGGCTCGCCTGTGCCGCCCGGGCTACGTCGTCCGGCAGGTCGAGGAAGCCCGCCCACCGCACCGGGAACGTCCAGTAGAAGCCGACGAACGAACCCATACCGTTTTCCTGTCTAACCCGACCCGGAAAATTCCGACGCGACCCATCTGGCCCGCCGAGCGAGAGTACCGTGACCTCGTCATCAGCCAAACAGGAGCGCGCCATGACGAGCCACCGTGAAACCGCCGCCATCCGCATCGCCGAACTCCCGGCCGGGACCCTCGGTAGTCTGGTCGGCGTCACCTTCGCCCCCGGCAAGCAGCAGGCGGATCGACTGACGAGCCGCCACGATCGCGACCTCGCCGCCGACCTCGACGCCGTAGCGGCTTGGGGCGCGGCCGCGGTCGTCACCCTGATGGAGGCCGACGAGCTCGACCGTTATCGAATCCCAGAGATTGGCGCCGAGGTGCGTGCCCGCTTCATGGAGTGGAACCACCTGCCGATCCGCGACGTCGACGTCCCGGACGCCGCGTTCGTGACGGCTTGGCCCCCGCACTCGGCCCGTCTGCGTTCGCTGGTGGCCGCCGGCAATCGCGTCCTCATCCACTGCCGGGGGGGCCTGGGACGGGCCGGCATGGTCGCCGCTCGGCTCCTCGTCGAGATGGGCGCCGATCCAGTAGAGGCTATCGCCGCCGTCTGCCGCGCCCGCGGCCCCCGAGCCGTCGAGACACGCGCTCAGGAGGATTGGGTGCGGCAGGGCCGCCCGCAGTCGGTCGTCCGTCCTAAAGCGGCCGGCGCCCGCGACCGGGCCGTCGGTGCGATGCTCGGTCTCGCCGTCGGCGACGCCGTCGGCACCACCATCGAGTTCTGGGCCAAGCCTCGCAGGGCGGTCCTGTCCGACATGGTCGGCGGCGGCCCGTTTCGCCTGAAGCCGGGACAGTGGACCGACGATACCGCCATGGCCCTCGCCCTGGCCGACAGCCTGCTCGCTCACCCCGACCTCAACTCCGACGACCTCGCCCGTCGGTTCGTGTCCTGGTACCGGGACGGGATCTATTCCTGCACGGGCGCCTGCTTCGACATCGGCACGGCCACCGCGGCGGCCCTGCGCCGGTATGAGCGGACCGGCGATCCTGTCGCCGGCTCCACTGATCCGGGCACGGCCGGCAACGGCTCGATCATGCGGCTCGCCCCGGTCGCCGTCCGGCACTGGCGGGACCGGACGGCGATGCTGCGCGTCGCTCGAGACCAGTCCCGCGTCACCCACGCTGCCCCTGAGGCTGTCGAGGGCTGCGAGCTACTCGCCGACCTCCTCGCGGCGGCCATCGGCGGTGCCGCACTGTCGGACCTCGTCGTCTCGGACGCTGCGCGTCGGATCCGGGGCTTCCGGCCAGGCCAGCTTCGCGACGCGGTACGCGGTACCGGTTACGTGGTCGCCTCGCTGCACGCCGCGCACTGGGCGGTCTCGCGCACCTCGACCTTCCGGGACGCCGTGCTGCTGGCCGCCAATCTCGGTGAGGACGCCGACACGACCGCGGCGGTCGCCGGACAGATCGCCGGCGCCGTGTACGGCGCTGCGGGTATCCCGGCCGAATGGCTCGACCGGCTTGCCTGGCGCGGACGGATCGAACGGATGGCCGGCGACCTCTTCGATGCCGTGCGCTCTGCGGCCTGACACTAGCTCGGGGACCGGACGGCGCATTGACGCACAGCTGCACGTGTCGAACTGGTGTCCTCCCGGCTACATCGCATCCAACCCCTCTCTACCTGCGCCTGGCCCCCGGCGCACTCACCGACCACACCAGCGGCGCCCGCGGCGCGCCCCTATTCTCCCACCCGTACGCCAGCCACCGCCATTTGATGGTCGATGCGCTCACGACCGCCCCGGCTGCCGTTAGATCCCCGGCCTGTCCCGGGTGGTCGAGGCCGCGCCTTTGAGGTCCTCTTGAGGCACCCCGACCCCGTGGACGTCGCCAGTCCTGCGCCGCGGCGAACTACCGCCTATGGATCCCATAAAGCGCCTACAATCCCCGCCGCGCTCAGTCCCACCGCCCACAATATCCTCGCCCCTCCGGCCTCGGCGGGCCGTCCCATTTGCCCATCATCCAGGCGTTCGCGCCTCCTGCCACCGGCGAGAAGTCGTCCTTACGGCAACCTCATGCCGGCAGACCGGACCCCTTCGTCTGTTCATCTCCGCGATTGCGGACAAGCCCGCGACACCGACTCACCCACGACCAGCCATCCGGCAGTTCTGCCCGGTTTGTATCCGGCGCAAATATTTGAAAACATGAAGCTTTCGAGCTCGCAGTTCTACGAACAGACGGGCTGAACCGGGACGGGCGAGCTGAGGGTCGCCCCTGGCATAACAGCTGCCGTATACGGCGCCCCCATCAACGCCAGGGACCCGGAAAGCGCTCGTTCATTCCGGCCGCTTTGGGCATCCCGCGCCCGCGATGAATGACTGGGTCTGGCCGTAAGCTGCCGGTCTGCTTCGGAGAAGGTCTGCTGCAAAAGTGGACGGTCGCGTAACGACCCTACCCGGCCGCCAGGACCGCAGTTGGCGTTTCTCCAAAGCGGCCGTTCTATCTTCGACCCAAGTAGGCTCGCCGAGGATCCCCCGCGCAGGGGGGCAGCTACTCGGCTTTGAGGAGGTCGAGCTTGATCTGCTGGCTCGACGCGCGGCTGATCGCGATCGTCACAGCACCGGCGGCCAGGGCGAAGCGAACGCTCTTGCGCACCTCTGGGCAACCCTTCTTTCCGCTGTGGGACGCGGGCTTGAGGGTGGAGCGGCCATCCTGGCTGACATCAATCCAGGCCTCGTCTGACAGCGTCACTTGGTACATCCCCGCGGCTGGCACCGTAGCCGTCACGAAACCCGCGAAGGTATCGGGCTTCGCTTCCTTCTCGGATGGGACCGGCAGCGCGACCTCCGCGGCTGGGTTTAGGATAAGCTGCGCTGCGCTGACGCCGCCCGACAGTGCTGAGCCAGACGCAAGCGCGGACAGGTTAGGCGCGCCGAAGGCGGCACGTTCCCGCGCCACCGACCATGCAAAGCTCGCGCAGGCCGGGGCATCCTCGGCCCTGACCGTGTTGACCGAGAGGGCCACAAGCCCAGCAGTGAGGATGGCGCGGGAGATGATCATCGTCAGTCGACCGCGACCATGACGTCGGACGCCTTGATCACGGCGTAGGCCGGGCCGCCAACGGTGAGCCCCAGGCTGTCGACCGCCTCGTTGGTGACGGCTGCGGTGACGATCTGTCCGGGCATGATCTCGATCTTCACGTGCGCCGTCGTGGCGCCCTTCTCGATCGCGGTCACCGTGCCCTTGATGATGTTGCGTGCGCTGATCTTCACGATGTCTGCCTTTCAGAGCCGCTCAGGGCCGATTAGTTCTTGCCGCTATCGATGATGCTGAAGCCTTGAGCCTCGAAGAAGGGCTTGGCTGCCGCGCTCCGAAGGTAGTCGAGGAAGCGCTTCGCGCCATCGCCCTTCGCGTCCGCCGTCACGGCGAACGGGTAGACCACGGGCGGATGGCTGTCGGCCGGGAACACACCTACGACCTTCACCTTGGGATCGGACTTCGCATCACTCTCGTAGACGACGCCGAGGGGTGCCTCGCCGCGTGAGACCAGCAACAGGGCCGCCCGCACGTTATCGCCCTGCGCCAGACGCGGCTGGATCCCGGCCCACAAGCCGAGCTTCTCGAACGCAACCTTCGCGTACTTGCCGATCGGCACTGAGTTGACCTCGCCAGTAGCCAATCGGCCGTCCGGCCCCAGCGCCGCCGCGATGGCTTCCGGTGTGAAGGCGATCGCACTCTCCTTCGCGTCGGCCGGTGCGATCAGGACGAGGCGGTTGCCGAGCAGGTTCACCCGCGTGTCCGGTCGGACGAGGTTCTTTTTGGCGAGGTAGTCCATCCATTCCAGATCGGCCGAAGCGAACAGATCGGCGGGGGCCCCGCTCTCGATTTGCCGGGCGAGGGCCGAGGATGCCGCATAGCTCGCCTTGAGTTCGACGCCCGACTGAGCGGTGAAAGCCTTGCCCGCATTGTCCAAGGCGTTCTTGAGGCTGGCCGCAGCGAACACGGTCGCGGTGTCGGCGGCTTGAACTACCCCGGGGGCGAGAAGCAGGGCGGCGACGAGGCCGGTGCGGATCAGGCTGCGCATACTCGGAACGGTCCTAGGCCACATGTGCGTCGGCTGCGCTATATCCTGTGGAATACAGCGCTGGGAAGTCGTAATCGTGTTGGCTATGGACCCCCGATGAGGCGGCGCGATAGCTCACAGCGTAGGGCAGACGAGAGGTGCGGGTGGCAAGCCTCAGTATCCGGATCGACGTCGGACCCGGCAACCGCATAGGTCCGGGTAAGGTGCAACTTCTGGAGATGATCGCCGAGCATGGCTCAATCTCCGCGGCCGGAAGGGCGCTCGGGATGTCGTATCGCCGAGCGTGGCTATTGATCGAGGCGATGAACGATGGCTTTGAGCGACCTGTCGTAGAAGCACAGATTGGCGGTAAGGCCGGTGGCGGTGCGCGCCTGTCGGCCTTCGGCGCCGATCTCATCGCCCACTACCGCGCGATCGAGCGAGCCGCTGACAAGGCTGCCGCGCCATTTCTCGATAGGATCGCCGCTCCAGCACAAGGCAAGGACGACGTGCCGCCGAGCGCCGTCTCCTGAGTAGAATATGTAGGAGCCGACAGGATGCTATATTCGACCTGATACAGCGGCTGCTTCTGCCAACTCACGCCCGTGTAGACCGCGTGTCCCCGTCTTCCGAAACCGGCCATGCCCCGGATACGCATTGGTCCCGGCTTGGGGTAGCAAGCAGATCCATCAAACGCTACCGAGGATGCAGGTGGCGGCCATTCCGCCTTATCCTGAACGACGCCCACGCCATGACATCGTTGAGCGATATCCCACCTACGGTCACCGTTCTGATCTCCGGAGGCTTTGAGCTAGCCTATCGAAGGGCGATCCCGAACTTCGAGCAGGAGACTGGCATCAAGATTGAGACCCGGTCGGGGGCCTCGCAGGGAACCGGCCCGAAGACGATCCGCTACCAACTTGATCATGGTGCCGAGGTCGATGTCGTCATCCTGTCCAACGAAGGGCTCCATGAACTCATCGGCGCGGGCCTGATCGCCGAGGGCTCGATTGCCGAGCTTGCGACCGCTCCCCTTGCGGCTGCCGTGCAGACGGGCGCGCCGAAGTCCGATGTTAGTTCAGTTGCGGCGCTCACCCAGACCTTGCTGGATGCCCGCCTCGTCGTGATGCCGGGCAGCACCAGTGGTCTCTTCATCCAGAGGGAAATCCTTCCAGCGCTCAGCGTCGCCGACAGGGTTCGTTTGAAGGTCTACCCACGAGGAACTGACTCTGCCGCCGCGCTGGCAGCAGGCGAGGCTGATCTTGCGCTGGGGCCTATCAGCGAACTCGTCAACATCCCTGGCATCGAGCCAGTTGGCGCTCTCCCCGACGCGGTTCAACTCGTCCAAACGTTCAGTGCAGCAACGGTGGCGACGGCCAAAAACCCAGATCTGGCGAAACGGCTGATTGCTTTTCTACAGTCCGACAAGGCCGAAGCCGCAGTGAGAAAAGTCGGGATGGAGCCGCTCGGGTCAGGTCGCGGATCGGCTGCCTAGGATGCTGAGGCGTCCGCTTCGATGCATATGCCACTCATGAGCGGACCGGCAGGAAATCACCCATCCCAGCCATTCAGGCGCGCCCACCGCCGGGGCTGGATGTGGCCGCAAGCGGCCGGTCTGCTTCGGGAAAAACCGAACGGCAAAGCAGACAGCTCGTTACCGACCCAACCCCAACGCACAGCCTTGCGAGCGCGCCCCGAAACCGAACCTTCACTCGGGTCTTTATTCGCGTCGAAAATTCACGTCAGCGAAACCGTCAAGCTGTTAGCTGGGTTCGATCAACGCCAATATGAGAAGCTCGAGCTATGAAAAGGGGATGCCAGGGTTGCCAGGCTGGTGAGCCGCTGCCCTTTGAGTTCACAATGGCGTTCCATCCCATCCTCGACCTCCATCGACATGGTGTGTGGGGCTATGAGGCATTAGTCAGAGGCGTCTCGGGTCAAGGCGCCGGCCATATCCTCGCGATGGTTGATGAGGCAAACCGCTACAAGTTCGATCAGGCCTGTCGTGTGAAGGCGATTGAGCTAGCGAGCGCCTTGTTCGTCGAACCAGATACCCGTCTGTCCATCAACTTCATGCCCAACGCCGTCTATGAGCCAGCCGCTTGCATCCGGGCGACGCTGGAGGCGGCGCGTCGCGTCGGCTTCGCACATCAGCAGATCATGTTCGAATTCACCGAGAACGAGCGCATGGCCGATGTCGCTCACGTTCAGCGCATCATCACCGAGTATCGCAAGCAGGGCTTTGCCACCGCCCTCGACGACTTCGGTGCAGGGTACGCTGGGCTCAACCTGCTCGCGAGCTTTCAGCCTGACTTCATCAAGCTCGACATGGAACTGATCCGCGGCATCGGAGCGTCGCACGCTCGCCGGACCATCGTCGTGGGTGTGGTTGCGATAGCACGTCAGCTGGGCATCGCGGTGATCGCCGAGGGCGTGGAGACAGAAGACGAGCTCGACACTCTGCGTGCGACCGGCATTCATCTGTTCCAGGGCTATCTGTTTGCCAAACCTGCCGTGGCGAGCCTGCCGACGGCTTGGCTCCCACAGCGAGGCTCTGCTGGATCAAGAACGGAGACTGGCGTGGATGCTGGGCTCGGCACGCGCGCCGCCTGAGCATCTCCGAACTGACATGCGAGGCCTGCTGTGCTCACTTTCGAAGCCATCTCTCTCGACATGCTACTCACCCTTGAGGCGGATCAGCTCGACGCCCTGCCGTTCGGGGTGGTCGGACTGTCATTGGCGGGTATAGTCGAGATCTATAACGCCACAGAGGCGCAGCTGGCTGGTCTCCAACGCGAGACCGTCCTCGGCACGCACTACTTCTCCGTGACTGCGCAGTGCATGAATAACTTCATGGTGGCGCAGCGCTTGGAGGACGAGGCGGAGATCGACGAGATCATCGACTATGTGCTCACCCTACGCATGCGCCCCACGCCCGTGCGGCTGCGGCTGCTGAAGGCGCCGCAGACCGATCGCCGCTATATCCTGATCCAGCGCTGAGCGAAGCCGCCATGACGACTGACCTCGAAGCCGAGAATGCGGCGCTGCTCCAATTCCTCTACGCCTGCCCGGCCGGTCTCGTCGAGTTCTCGGCGGCCGGTGCCATTGGCATGGTCAACCCGGCCGCGATGGGCCTTCTCATGCCGATCGCGGGTCGTCCGTTCGTCATCAACCTGTTCGACGTCATGGACGGCTGCGCGCCAGAACTGCGCAACATGATCCACAACTTCGCACCACCGCAGGGGACGGTCTGTGACGGCCACCGCATCGTGACCGGACGCGGGGAGCGGTCGACCATCCTGGCCTGCACCATCGTGAAGCTGACCGAGGATCGCTACGTCGCGACCCTTTCCGATGTGACCGAGCAGGTCGCCCGCGAGCGGCGGTTGAAGCAAGCCGAGACATGGTTTGCCTCCCTGCTCGACGGCGTCGATGATGTGGCTGTGCTCTCGCTCGATGCGAACGGCTGCGTCGACGCGGCAACGCCCTCAGCGACGCGCCAGACCGGTTTCACGGAAGCCGAGCTCCTCGGCAGACCGCTTGAATGGTTCGACCGCCCGGACCGCGCCACGGCGATGCCTCTGCCCGGTGAGGCGATCGCCGTGGCGCGACGGGACGGCTGGTACCTTCACGAGGGCTGGCACGCCCTGGCCGACGGCGGGCGCTACTGGTGCCAGCGCTTGGTCGCCGTGCGCAACGAGGCAGCGGGGGCTGCTGCGGGATATACCCTGGTCATACGAGCGGTGACCCGCCAAGGGCGTGACACGGCCGATTTGCGCAGGATGTTGACGCGCGATCATCTCACGGGTGCGAGCAACCGGGCTCATTTCTTCGAGACGGCGGAACGCCAACGTGTACGGGCACTCCGGGATGCGGGATCGTTGGCTCTCGTGGTCCTCGATGTCGATCACTTCAAGCGCGTGAACGACGAGCACGGGCATGCGGCGGGTGACGCGGTGCTACGTGAAGTCGCGCGCCGCTGCGAAGCGGAGTTGCGTCCTGAGGACATCTTCGCCCGTTTGGGGGGCGAGGAGTTCGTCGTGCTCCTTCCAGAGACCTCGCTTATGAAGGCCTCTGCGGTCGCCGAACGCTTGCGCACCTCGCTCGCACGTGAGCCGATCGTTACGGGCGGGATCGAGCTGCGCATCACCGCAAGCTTTGGCTGCTCTGCGTTGGATACGGATCCGGCCGCATCCCTGGCTGGCCTGCTCGCGGCCGCGGACAACGCGCTGTACAAGGCCAAGCGTTCGGGCCGCGACCGGGTTGAGCTGTCACACCCAAATCAGGCCGCGGCCTGAACGCTGGTCATCCTGCGATGCTTTCGCGAAGCGCCCTCGCTACCGTCCTACAGAGCCTTCTCATCGCTGAACTCCTTGCCGCGCGCGGCCGCGGGAATCCTGCCGCGCGTCTGCCGGTACACCTGCCACCGGCATGGCCCGAGACCACGCGAATCAGTTCTGGAGCTGGAGAGGGGTTGGGCTGCGACTCGCTGGAGCGATTGTGGCTAGCCTCCGCGGTCAACGAGATGTTCCACCTCCACGAGGTGGGCGGTGAGGATGGGCTGCTTGCGGACACCACGTTCGGGGCCTGGATTGAGCGGGTCGAGGCCGCCTGGCGCTCCGGTGTCACGTCGGTCACCTTTACGAGCTCGGGGACGAGTGGGCGACCGAAGCGCTGCGCGCATACGGCCGATGCTCTACGCACTGAGATCGCGTTCCTAAGTGAGCTGTTCCGGAACAGGCGACGCGTCTTCTCCCTTGTGCCGACCCACCACGCCTACGGCTTTCTGTTCGCCGCGCTCCTGCCCGATGCGCTCGGCGTCGACCATGTCGATGCGACGAAGCTCGGCCCTGCTGAGATTGCTCGCAGCCTCGCGCCCGGGGATCTCGTCGTCACGTTTCCCGACCGCTGGCGTTGGTTGGAGCGCTCGCTGCCCAACTGGCCGGAGGACGTCGCTGGCGTGGTCTCGACCGCCCCGTGTCCGCGAGACTTGATCGCAGCGCTCCGCGAACGCGGCCTGGCGGCGATGATAGAGGTGTACGGCTCGTCAGAGACGGCCGGCGCGGCTGTGCGCCCCTGGCCGGAGTTCTCGTATAGCCTCATGCCACACTGGCATTTCGTCGAGCCAGTCAGCGAGGATGCACCAGAAATTATCGATCGATCTGGACGCCGCCTCTCGTTACCGGATCGCATCCGGACGCTAGGCGGGGGGCGGTTTGAGCTGGCGGGCCGACGGGATGGTGCCGTACAAGTCGGCGGCATCAACGTGTACCCTGACCGGGTCGCGGCGCGCCTCCGTGATCGGCCCTGCGTTAAGGAGGCAGCGGTGCGTCTGATGCGCCCGGAGGAGGGCGTCCGTCTGAAAGCCTTTATCGTACCCGAGGTGGGAACTGATCTGACCGCATTGCAGGCGGACCTCTATGCATGGATTGACAGCGTTTTGCCGACCGCGGAGCGACCGACAGCTCTCACATTTGGATCTAGTTTGCCAACGGGCATGATGGGCAAAAGCGCCGACTGGTAAGGAGCGCCGGCCAGTCATAATTGTGATTAGGCGTGGAATAAGGACCCCGTTCTCGGGGTGATCGGCGTCCAAACGGGACCCCCAGGACAAGTCATCCACAATGCCTTCCGGCTCGAACGGCAGGCTTGCGCGGGATGTTGGTCGTGGAGACGGTCGCAACGATCCGCCGCTCGTATTTCGTGCAGCAGCAGCCGATCAAGCAGATCTGCCGGGAGCTGAGGGTCTCGTGCAAGGTCGTGCCCAACGTCATCCGCTCTGAGGCGACGGCGTTCCAATATACCCTCTCCGTCCCATCTGCCCCGAAGCTTGGATCGTGCCCGGGCCGGCCTC
>NZ_JAKSYD010000046.1 GCF_022829605.1 Methylobacterium sp. E-065
ACCGATCGGTGGCGGCTTGGGTCTCTCCTCCGCTTGACGGGGAGGGGTTGGAGGTAAGGGGGGCGCAGGATCGAACGCCGCGTTTCCTTCTGAACCACCCCCACCCCTGACCCCTCCCCGCAAGGGGGAAGGGAAAAGGCGCGTCTTGAATCTCCCATCATCCGCCTGAGCACAAGCAACGCTCTGCGCTCCTGCAGGATACGGCCAAGCATCAGATCGCCCCGGGTCGACTTTCCGGCCCGACATGGCTATAAGATCTGATCACGCCGCGCATGATTGCGGCCATATTCTTGCCGCGCAATGCGTTCAGCGTAGAGTCATCCTCGATCGACGATTCTGCGTGTCGCCCAGCGCGGCACCCGCATCGCTGAAAGATTGCTCTACATGCTGAAGCCCATCGCCCTTGCGGCCCTCGCCGCCGGCCTGTCCATGCCGATCTGTGCGTCCGCGGAACCCGGCACGCATAACGGCCGGTGGTCGGTGGAGCTGGTGACCGAGAGTGGCCTGTGCAACGCCCGCTACAGCTACGCGCTGGCCATCCGGGAGGGGCAGTTGCAGCTCGTCTCCGGCAGCGCCGGAGCCCGGGTCAGCGGCCATGTCGGCGCCGACGGCGTTGTGGGCCTGAGCGTCAGCAACGGGACGGCGAGCGGCACCGGAACGGGCCGGCTGCAGGCCGGAACCGGTGCGGGCACTTGGAAAGTGTCTTCGCTCTGCTCCGGCCGCTGGACCGCGCGGCGCAGTGATACCCGCACCGCGCAGGCCGAATAGTGCGCTCTCCGCCGAAGTGGACACCGGTTCGACCGAAGAGAGCGCGTCAAAACAAGAGCTCAGAGCCGCGCACGATTGCAACGCGATCGGGCACGGCTCTAGCCGCGTTCAGGCCGCGGCGGCGAGCCAGTTGCGCGCGTCTTCCAGACGGGCGCGCTCAAACACCTTGATCTGCGTCGGCGAGACGAAGTTAAAGGTCTCGGCCAAAGCCTTCAGCCAGGGGGCGTCCGTCACCAGGGCGACGTGGCTGATGCTCTTCATCATCGAGATGCCGAAGCGCGGGTCCTTGAAGAACGCCGCCGGCTCCATGCCCTCGAAGGCGCGGATATCCTCGAGCAGCTTGATCTTGCCGCCCTTGTCGAGGTCGGACTTCATGGCGGTCATCGCCGCGTTCATCTCCTCGTCGGTGATCTTCCCGTCGACCACGATCTCGGCAACATTCGAATTCGGCGTCTTGGTGTAGGTCAGCACTGATCGCTCCTCCGGGAATCGCCCGCGTCCCGTAGCCGGTGTCCGGCCCAGGTCCGCGGCCCCTTTAGACGAGTCTCCTACAAAAAGCTCTGCGGGTCGACATCGATCGCGACCCGGACGTTGCCACGCACCTTCGGCCCCCGGGCCAGCCAAGCGCGCAGATAGCCCTGGAGATCGACGTTGCGCTCGGTCTTGATCAGAAGCCGGAAGCGGTAGCGCCCGCGGATCAGGGCCAGCGGCGCCTCGGCGGGGCCCAGCACCATTACGCCCTCCGGCGGGTCGGCGGCGCGGGCCAGCGCCTGCCCGTGCGCTTCCGCGACCGCCCGGTCGTTGGCCGAGACGATCAGCGCCGCGAGCCGGCCGAAGGGCGGCAGCCCCGCCGCCTCGCGGGCCTGGATCTCCTCGGCGTAGAACCGCTCGGCATCCCCCGACAGCAGGGCGGCGATCACCGGATGCTCGGGCTGGTAGGTCTGGACCAGCGCCCGACCGGGCTTCTCGCCGCGCCCGGCCCGGCCGGTCACCTGCTGGAGCAGCTGGAAGGTGCGCTCCGCTGCCCGGGGGTCGCCCGAGGTCAGGCCGATATCGGCATCGAGCACGCCGACCAGCGTCAGGAACGGAAAATTGTGGCCCTTGGCGACGAGCTGGGTGCCGATCACGACGTCGCATTCTCCGGCCGCCACGGCGTCGAGCTCCTGCCGCAGGCGCTCGGCGCCGCCGGGGAAGTCGCTGGACAGGACGACGATGCGCCGGTCCGGGAACAGCTCGGCGGCCTCCTCGGCGATGCGCTCGACGCCCGGTCCGCAGGCCGTGAGATTGTCGAAGGTGCCGCACTCGGTGCAGGCCTCCGGCCGGCGCTCGGCGTAGCCGCACTGGTGGCAGACCAGGGCGCGACGGAACCGGTGTTCCACGAGCCAGGTCGAGCAGTTCTTGCACTGGTAGCGATGGCCGCAGGCCCGGCACAGGGTCAGCGGCGCGTAGCCCCGGCGGTTGAGGAACAGCAGAGCCTGCTCGCCGCGCTCCAGGGTGTGCTTCACCGCGTTGACCAGCGGGGGGCTGAGGAAGCGCCCGCGCTCGGGCTGGTCCCGGCGCATGTCGATCGCCGCGATATCGGGCATCTGCCGGCCGCCGAAGCGCTCGGGCAGGAGCACGTGGCGGTAGCGGCCGCGCGCCGCGTTCACCCGCGTCTCGATGGCGGGCGTCGCGGAGGTCAGCACCACCGGGCAGCCTTCGAGGCGTCCGCGCACCACCGCCATGTCGCGGGCGTGGTAGTGGACGCCGTCTTCCTGCTTGTAGGCGGTCTCGTGCTCCTCATCGACCACGATCAGGCCGAGGCGGGCGAAGGGCAGGAACAGGGCCGAGCGGGCGCCGACCACCACCAGCGCCTCGCCCTCGGCCACTGCGGCCCGCAGGCGCTCACGCCTCTTGCCGCCGATCCCGGAATGCCAGGCCGCCGGCCTCACCCCGAAGCGCACCGCGAACCGGTCGAGGAACTGCGCCGTGAGCGCGATCTCGGGCATTAGGATCAGCGCCTGAAAACCCGCCCGGATGCAGGCCGCCACCGCCTCGAAATAGACCTCGGTCTTGCCCGAGCCGGTGACGCCCTCCAGCAGGACCGGCCGCGGATCGGCGGCCGCTTCCGGCTCGCCGGGCGGCCGGTGCCAGGGGAAACCTTCGAGCAGCGCGGTGACCGCATCGCCTTGCGCGGGCGAGAGCGGCGTCCGCGGAAATGCGGGATCGGGCCGCGGCGCGACCGGCTCGGGCTCGACCGCAACGGTCTCCAGGACGCCGTCGTCGATCAGCCCGTCGATCACCGAGGCGGAGACCCCGGCCTCCTTGGCGAGCGCGCTCTTGCCCCGCAGCGCGCCGTCGGCGGCGACCGCCAGGACCTTGGTGCGGGCGGCGGTCGGCCGCGACGGGGGCTTGTCGGTGAGGCGGACGGCGACCCGGATGGTCTCGGCGGCATTGGCCTCGTCGGGCAGGCGCAACACCATGGCGAGCGCCGAGCCCTTCGGCGCCAGCGTGTAGCGGGCAATCCAGTCGACGAGGCTGCGCAGAGGCTCCGACAGGGGCGGGTAGGGCAGGCGGCCCGTCACCGGCCGCAGATTCGAGCCGCCGGCCGTCTCGGCGAGGCCCCAGACGACGCCGACGATCTCGCGCGGCCCCAGCGGCACCTGGACCACGTCGCCGATCGCGAGTTCGAGCCCGGCCGGCACGACGTAGCTGTAGGGCGTGTCGAGGGCGAGCGGGATCAGGATCTCGGCGATAGACGGCATACTGGGCTTTTCGGGCGGCTCCGTTCCGGGTCCGTACCACAGGCTCGAAAAAAGAACCCGTGGCTTCAGCGTGGCCTCAGCCCGGGCACCAGCGGCAGGGCGGCGAGGCTCAAGGCCGCCATCGCCCAGAAGGCCGGCGCCCCGAACGCGCCGTAGAGCAGCCCGGAGGCGAGCGTCGCGAGCACGCCGGACAGGCCGAGCCCCAGGGTCCCGTAGAGGGCGAGCGCGGTGGCGCGCAGCTCCGGCGGCGTGGTCTGCTCGATCAGGCCCAGGCAGGCGAGGTGCAGGAGCGCGAAGCTCAACCCGTGCAGCGCCTCGGCGGCGGCGAGCCAGGGCACCACGACTGTCGCGCCCAGCACCGCCCAGCGCAGGGCGCCCGCGATGGCCGCCACCGCGATGCCGGCCGGAAGCCCGATCCGAGCCAGCAGGGGCGGTCCGACCAGCAGGAAGACCAGGACCTCGGCGAGAACCGAGACCGACCAGAGCAGGCCGGCGATTCCGGCCGGGATCCCGGCGGCGCGCCACAGGATCATGGCGAACCCGTCATGCATGGCGTGGGCGCCGATCACCAGGGCGGCAGCCAGCACCGTGCGGCGGAAGCGCGGGAGCACGATGAGCGCGGCGAAGCCCCGCCAGGGCGGCCCGGCGGCAACGGACTCGGTGCGGTCAGACGGCGGCAGGGCCAGGGAAGCGGCAGCCGCCGCGAGGAACAGGGTGCCGCTCGCCCAGAGGGCAGCCGCGAGGCCGAGCGCCGCGATCAGCCAGCCTGCCGCGACGGTCGCCGCGATGAAGGCGGACGAGCCGGCGGCGCGGACCCAGCCATACTGGAAGGCTGCCCCGCCCCGCGCGGCGGCCAGCGTCAACGCGTCGGCCAGCGGAGCGGGGGCGGCCGTCCCCGCCGCGTAGAGCAGGGCCGGCCCGATCAGCTGTGCGAACCCGATGCCGGGCAGGTGGGCCAGGACCGCAAGGCCCGCCACGGCGAGGCTCGCCGCCAGGATCGGGCGGGCCGCCTGCCACCGATCGGACCAGGCGCCGGCGAGTGGGCCGATGACGAGGCGCAGGGCGCCCGCTGCGGCGAGCAGCATCCCGATCGCGCCGGGATCGAGGCCGCGCATCGCCAGGAAGCCCGGCAGGATCGGCGAAAGGATACCGTAGGCCCCGTAGAGCGTACTGTAGAGGACGAAGAAGCCGACAAGGCCGCCCCTCCGCGTGCTGATCGTTCCCGCCCCCATGGGCGGAGCGTAGCACCGGTGCGAGCCCGTGTGTCAGGGCCGATGCGGGCCGGTCAGCAGGGGCGACGGACCGCGAAGCGATAGCGGCGACCCTGCGCGTCCACCAACTCGCTGTCGGGGCTCTCCTGCCAGACCACCTCGTCCTCGGGACGGGCCGCGTCGGTCAGGGTCGCGCCGCGAACGATATCGAGGCTGAGGCCGAAGCCGTAATTGGTGGCGGTCGCGTCGGTGATCGCAGCCGAGATGTCGGCCTCGTCGGGCAAGCAGGCGAACAGGACGCCGTCGGCGATCGCGAGGGTGTAGGTTTGCACGGATGGGCTCCAGCGGATTTTACGAGCATGGACCAGCATGCGAGCGGCGGAACCTAAGCATCGCAACCCGGATGTGAACCCATCCAAGCGCGATGCTGCATTGCACCATTGCGTGAGGACCAGCCATCAGCGTCCGCGATGGGCGTCGAAGTACCGGGCCACAGGGGACGCGTTCGACGCGACCAGCGCTCCGGCTGACGCGCGCGGCGCGTTCAGGCGTCGAGGCGCGGGAGCGTGGCCGGGCGTTCCGGCTCGACCACCAGGGTCGCCGGCACGGCGCCGTCGCCCGCCAGCGCCTCGGCGATCGCCTCCGGGGCAATCGGGTCCTCCGCTGCCGGTCCGGCGGGATCCGGCGTGATCCGGGCAGTCTCCCGGCGCGGCCCGGTCTCGGTGTCGGCGGCGTGCTCATCGGCGACACCAGCCACGGCTTCGCGGGCGATCAGGCCGATCGCGGCGGCGTGCTCGGCCATGGCGACACTGTCGGCGGCGAGCACGAGGCTGGACCCCGCCCGGGCGACCGCAGCGGCGAGGCGCACGATCTCCTCGACACGCCCGGAATCGCGGGAGACGTTGCGGATGTAGACCGCCAGAACCCGCCCGGGATTCTCCTCGACGATCTGCGCGTAGACTTCCGGGTCGTGCTGCCCGCTGTCGCCGATCAGCACGAAGGGCAGGTCCCGATAGAGCGCGAGCATGTGCCGGATCACCGCCTGCTTGTGGTCGGTGGCCCGACGCGGCAGCGGGTGCGTCCAGGACAGGCCCCATTCCCGCAGGAACAGCACCGGCCCGGCCGGGATACCGTGCCGTTGGAAGAATTCCGACAGCATCTCGTAGAGGCCCCAGGGGGCGCGGGAGACGTAGAGCATCGGATTGCCGTCCGCGCCGCCGACGCCCGCGTGCAGGGCCCGGTACAGGGCGGCGACGCCCGGGAAGGCGACCCGGCTGTCGGCATCCTCTACGAACAGCCGCCAGAGCATCTTCAGCTTGTTGGCGACGCCGGTGCGCATCACCGTGTCGTCGATATCGCTGACCACGACGCAGCGGCAGTTCTCGGGCGGGATGAACACCGCGCCCTCGGCCGGGATCGGCGGATCGCTTTCGAGGACCAGCTCGACCGGATGCCACGCGGCCCGCTCCGCCGGTGGGTCGTGCGGATGCAGGTGGATACGGAAATAGCCGTCGCGGTCGGTCTCGACCCGGACCGCAGCCCCGCCGAACCGGGCCGATACGGACGCCCCCGCCACGGTCCGCCGGGCGATGCGGCGGCGCAGGTCGCGCCACTGCGCCCGCAGCGAATCCGGATCCTCCCCCGGGATGCCGGGGGATTGGCGAAACACCCGCCCGATCAGGAAGATCGCCTCCCGCGAGCCGTAGCCGCGATAGGGCTCGACCACGAGCCCGCCGCGGCCCTTGCCGCCATGGCCTTGCGCCCGGCGGACCGGCCGGACGAGGACACGCAGCGCCTTGCCGGCGCCCCTGCGCACGCGGGCGCTCATGCGGGACGCCATGGCGTCGATCAGGCCTGAGGCAGCTCGGGGCTCAGCCCCAGCGCGTCCAGGCCTTCCTCCAGCAGGTCCCCGCTATCGGGCGCGCCCAGCAATTCCTTCACGGCGCCGTCGCCCGCAGCCTCCCGCTCCCGGGCGAAGCGCACCGCGTCACCCCACTCCTCCGGCTCCATGTCGCCGCGGCCGATGTAGAGCAGCGCCAGCAGCTCCGCGCGGGCATCGTCGTCGAGCCCGGCGATCATGCCGCGGACCTCTTCCTCCGTGGCATCGTCGGTGCCGGAGATCAGGACGTCCGTGGAGCCGTCGTCGATCGGGTTCGAGCCCGAATCCGGATCGGTGTTGCCCTCCTTCACCGCGATGGCGCGCAGCCGGAAAACAATGTCGGTGACGGTTTCGACGGCGATATCCATGCGGTGTGCTCCGGACGCTGAAACGGTCGGGCCCGCTGGGCCCTCAAGCGGCGACAACGGGCGAGCGGGCGCCGGGTTCGCCCTATCCTCATCGAACCGCGCCGTATCGAACCGTGCATGCGTGGTCCGCGCCCCTTTGCGGCCCCGCGTCCGTGGGCTAGAGCCAACGCGACTTCTCCGACGACCGGATCAAGACTGGCGAGTGACGTGGTTTCACAGAAGACTGCCCTCACATCGCCCGTCGATCGCGTCGCATCTCAAGTCCATCATTGCTCTTCCCGGCCCATTGCCCGGCGGCGAGCGCTGGCCCTGAGCGGACTCGGCGCGCTGGTGACCTCCGGGCTTCTCGCGCCCGATGGCGCGATGGCCCGTCCGGCCGGCTTCGAGGGCAGCGCGCCGAGCTGCTACGTGACCGGCGGCGGGGGCCTGGAGATCTGCCGCGACGGCTCGGAGGCCGAGGGCGTGCTGATCGCGCCCGCGCCCTGCGCCTTCGTGCGCGGCGTGCAGATCCTGCGACTGCCCCGCACCGAGGCGCCTGGTCCGATCCAGACCCTGTTCCAGGGCCAGACCCCGATCGCGAGCCGCCGCGACGAGCCCTGCCCGGAGCGACGCGCGATCGACAGTCGGGACGGCGGGTCCCTGCGCACGGGGCGCACCGTCGAGGCTCTGGTCACGACGCTGCCCCCCACGGCCGACCGCTTCTGGGTCGATCTGCCGGAGGAGCGCGCGAAGTCCCGCGGCTGGTCCGAGCCGACGCCGGCCGCGGAGGGGATCGGCCCACGCGACCCGATCGCGGTGGCCGGCCGCGATTGGGCCGGGGAGGCCTACAGCTACGTGTTCCTGCTCGGGCAGGAGCGGGTGGCCGTGGCCAACGCCCAGGACGACGCCCAGGACGACGGGCCGGCGCGCCGGCGGCGGCGGGCACAGTCCGATGAGGCCGGACCCGGACCGGCCGATGTCCGGCGCCGGGTCCAGATCGAGGCCCGCACCCTGGACTTCCAGACCTTCGAGATCCGCACCCGCTCCGCCGATGGCTACGGCCTCGCCTGGACGCCGTTCGAGCCCAAGGCCGGCACGAAGTCCGGTCGCGGGCGGAGCGATCCGCCGGCGCCCGCGCCGGTGATCGACGCGGCCGGCAAGCCGGTGGCCTCCGCCTGCACGGCCCCGGCCTTCGAGACGCATGGGCTCGCGGGCTCGATCAGCATCGTCGATCGCACCTATCACTATGTCTACACGGACGTGCTGCCTGAGGATTGCGGCCTCGCCCCGGAGAAGCGGCGCACGGGGCTGTACCTGCGCACCGCGCAGGACCTGTCGGGCCCGAAGGTCTGGTCGGTGGCGAAAAAGCTCGCCGGTCCGCTGCCGCCGGGGAGCCTCGTGCGGGTGGCCCGCGCCAAGGGCCTGCAGCGCTGGGCGGTGTCGTACTCCTGCCAGAGGCCGGCCAACGCCCCGGGCGGGCCCGTGGCCGATATCTGCCTGCAATACACCGCCGACACGAATCTCGACGGGATCGGCGCCCTCAAGCTCTACGCCGACCCGATCGAGGCAGGCCGCTCGCCGGCCTATCTCGGCCTGCGCTCGGGGGGCGACGGCAGCGGCCGGTTCGACCGGAGTGCCCATTTCTGGATGACGGACGCGCAGGGCAACCTCGATACGCCGTCGATCTACCCCAACAAGGCCGGCTTCCTGACCTGGCTCGACCGGCTCGCTCCCACGGCGTCGGGTCGCGACACGTCGAGCCTCTACGGCCGGCCGGTCTACTGGGCGACGTGGACGGTGCGCCGGACCGACGCGCAATAAGCGGCGCGAGCCGCTATATGGGCAGCCGACTCGCCGTACTGGGCTGGCCTGACGGAACCGATGGACACCGAAATCGACCTGTGGTTCGCCGCGAGCATCGTGGTGATCTCGCTTCTGCTCTCCGCCTTCTTCGCGGGCGCTGAGACTGCCTTCACCGCCGCCTCCCGGGCGCGGATGCATACGCTGGAGCAGGCGGGCGATCCGCGGGCGGCGATCGTCAACCGCATTCTGGCGATCCGCGAGCGCTTCATCGGCGCCATGCTGATCGGCTACAACATCGTGGCGATCGGCGCCTCGGCGTTCACCACCAGCGTGCTGACCGCCTTATTCGGCAAGAGCGGCGTGATCTACGCCACAGTCGGCATGTCGGTGCTGGTCATCGTGTTCGCCGAGGTGCTGCCGAAGACGCTCGCCATCTCCAAGCCGGACCAGACCGCCCTGGCCACGGCCCGGCCGGTCGCCTTCGCGGTGGCCGTGATGGGGCCGCTGGCGATCGCCATCGAGCAGCTGGTGCGGCTGATGCTGAAGCCGTTCGGCGTGACCATCGGCGAGCACCAGTCGATCCTCACCGCCTCCGAGGAGCTGCGCGGACAGGTGGCGCTGATGCACCGGGAGGGCGGGGTCGCCAAGGCCGAGCGCGACATGCTCGGTGGCCTCCTCGACCTGTCGGAGCTGAACGTGTCCGACGTGATGGTCCACCGCACCAAGATGCGGGCGATCGACGCCGACCAAGCCTCCGAAGACATCGTGCGCGCGGTCCTGTCCTCGCCCTACACGCGCATGCCTCTGTGGCGGGGGACGCCCGAGAACATCATCGGCGTGCTCCACGCCAAGGATCTGCTGCGGGCGCTCGACGCCGCGGGGGGTGACGCGTCCGGCCTGAAGGTCGAGGCGCTGGCGCTGGAGACGTGGTTCGTGCCGGGCACGACCTCGCTGCGCGCCCAGCTCAAGGCGTTCCTGACCAAGAAGACCCACTTCGCCCTGGTGGTCGACGAGTACGGCGAGGTGATGGGTCTGGTGACCCTGGAGGATATCCTGGAGGAGATCGTCGGCGAGATCGCCGACGAGCACGACGTGACCGTCTCCGGGGTACGCCCGCAGGGGGACGGCTCGGTCAACGTCGATGGCGGCGTGCCGATTCGCGACCTCAACCGGGCCATGGACTGGAACCTGCCCGACGAGGAGGCCACCACCATCGCGGGCCTCGTGATCCACGAGGCCCGGACCATCCCCGACCAGGGCAACGCCTTCAACTTCCACGGCTTCCGCTTTCAAGTGATCCGGAAGGCCAAGAACCGGATCACGACGCTGCGGATCACGCCGCTGACGGCGACGGGGGTGCAGGTGACCGGGCAGATCGAGGGGCCGCGCGGCGCGGTGTGAGCGCGCAGTGCGGGACCGGCGCCCGCGCCCACGACGCGCGCCTCTTACCGGGCGCATGCGGCGTGATCGGCATACGCCCGGGATTTCGCGCTGGAGTCACCGGTCGATCCGGATCGGCGCTTCGCGGAGACCTTGCGCTGGTTTCAGGATCACCTTCCACGTTCGTTCCGGGCGTCCGGGAAAGGGTTGGCCCCGAACCGGACCTCACCCCGGCATCGCCTCCAGCCCCTCGGCGCGGATCCAGTCGCGGGTGCGGTCGAGCGCCCGTCCGAGGCGGTCGAACAGGGCGTCGATCTCCTCCGGTGTGATGATCAGCGGCGGGCAGACGGCGACGCGGTCGCCGGCGAGCGCGCGCACGATCAGCCCCTCGCCCTGCGCGAAGGCCACGCAGCGGGCCGCGACCCCCTTCTTCGGATCGTATTGCCGCTTGCTCGCCTTGTCGGCGACGATCTCCAACCCACCGATCAGACCGATGCCGTTGGCCTCACCCACGATGGCGTGGTCGGCGAGCGCCGAGAGCCGACGCTGGAAGTGCGGCGCCTTCTCGGCCGCGCCCTCGATGATCTTGTCGCGCCGGTAGATCTCGATCGCCTTCAGCGCCACCGCGGCGGCCACCGGGTGACCGGAATAGGTGGTGCCGTGGCCGAAGGTGCCGAGCTTCTCGCTCTGGCTGATCATGGCCTGATAGAGCGGCTCGTCGATGCTGACGCCGCCGAGCGGCATGTAGGCCGAAGTGAGCGCCTTGGCGAAGGAGATCGTGTCCGGCCGGACGCCGAGCGCCTCGCTGCCGAACCATGTGCCGCACCGGCCGAAGCCGCAGATCACCTCGTCGGCGATGAGACGCACGTCGTATTTCGCCAGCACGGCCTGGATCGCCGCGAAGTAACCGCGCGGCGGCACGATCGCGCCGCCCGCGCCCATCACCGGCTCGGCGATGAAGGCCGCCACCGTCTCGGGACCCTCGCGCAGGATCGTTTCCTCCAGCTCGGCGGCGAGCCGGGCCGAGTAGGCCTCCTCGCTCTCACCTGCTTCAGCGCCCCGGTAATGGTGCGCGCACGCGACGTGCAGGAAGCCCGGCAGCGGCAGGTCCCAATCGGCGTGGTTGGCGGTCAGGCCGGTCATCGAGGCGCTCGCCACCGTGACACCGTGATAGCCCTTCTGCCGCGCGATGATTTTTTTCTTGTTCGGCCGGCCGAGCGCGTTGTTGTAGTACCATGTCAGCTTGACTTGGGTGTCATTGGCCTCCGACCCGGAGGACGTAAAAAAGATCTTCGAGGTCGGGATCGGCATCAGTTCCTTGAGCGTCTCGGCGAGCTCGATCCCCGGATCGTGGCTGCGGCCCGAGAACAGGTGGGTGAACGGCAGCCGCGCCATCTGCACCTGAGCCGCCTCGACGAGTTCGGCGTTCGAGTAGCCGAGCGCCGTGCACCACAGGCCCGACATGCCCTCGATATAGGCGCGCCCCTCCGTGTCGTAGACGTGGACGCCCTCGCCGCGCTCCAGCACCAGCGGACCGGTGTGCCGATGCGTCGACAGGTTGGTGTAGGGGTGGAGCAGGGTTTCGACGTCGCGGGTCGCAAGATTCGAGAGCATCGGCGGCTGATCCTCGTGCCGAGGGGATCCGCCACACTACCGACCCGATGCACCGGCAGGTAGCCCGGCGGACCCGCCTCCGGCCGTTGTCGGATGCATGCCGGACGCGCTGTATACCCGATGCTCAGTCCCGAAGCCTTCGTCGCCCAGCCCGCCCCCGGCCGCGCCTGCGGCGCCTGCACGCTCTGTTGCAAGGTCTACGACGTACCGGCGGTCGAGAGCGTGGCGGGCCAATGGTGCCGCCACACCCGGGCCGGGCAGGGCTGCGCCATCCACGCCACCCGCCCCGATCATTGCCGGGCCTTCCACTGCCTGTGGATGACCGAGACCTGGCTCGGGCCGGAATGGAAGCCCGATCGCGCCAAGATGGTGCTCGCCCTGGATCCGCTCACGCGCAACATGAACGTGCAGGTCGATCCCGGGCAGGCGAACGCGTGGCGGCGCGAGCCCTATTACGGGCAGCTCAAGCGCTGGGCCGCGGCCTCGGTGCCGCTGCACCGGCACGTGCTGGTACACGTGAACAAGACCACCACGGTCGTCCTGCCGGACCGCGACGTGAGCCTCGGGGTGGTCTCGGCGCAGGAGCGCATCGTCTCGCGGGAGCGGATGACGCCGCAGGGGCCGAGCTTCGACGTGGAGAAGGTGCCGGCCTGAGCGGCAACTCCTGTCCCCCGGCGAACGCCGTCGCTCGTCGCTCAGCGTTCCAGGGCGGCAGCCCGGCGCATCACGGGCGATTCGACGACCAGGAAGGTCATCTGGAACAGGATCAAGCCCGTATGGTCGGTGACCTCGATGCGCCAATCCTCGCCGAGGGCGATTCGGTGTGCGTCGTGCTTGAGGATGTCGCCTGCGATCCGGATGGCCTCGAGCCGGGCCGCTTGCGGGTCCGGCAGTTCGGTCCCCTCCGGATCCAGCACCGAGCAGCCATCATGGACATGAAAGTGAAAGCGCGGCATCGACATACCCTGGTCAAGTCGAGGCAGGGGGTACAGTCAGCCCTCACCCGCAGCCGCGCCGGTACTCGTTGCTGCGATTATCCGATTTCTACACAAAGCCACGGCCCATGACTATAATCCACATTAAATTTAAGTCTTCGCCCGGCCGCGACGTTGGGGTCCCAGGCCCGCGGCGACGGGGCCGGCCCGCCGACCTTGCGGCACGGCCCGGTTTGTCCGACTGATCGGGCATGACGACAGTTCATGATTTCAGCGTCACCGCCGCCGACGGGTCGCCCTATCCGCTCGCGCAGCACCGCGGCCAAGTGTTGCTCATCGTGAATACGGCCTCGCGCTGCGGGTTCACCCCGCAATACGAGGGCCTCGAAGCGCTATGGCGCCGGCATCGCGACGCCGGCCTGACGGTCCTGGGCTTCCCCTGCAATCAGTTCGGCGCCCAGGAGCCCGGCGACGCTGCCGAGATCGCGAGCTTCTGCAGCCTGCGCTACGACGTGAGTTTCCCCGTGCTCGCGAAGGTCGCGGTGAACGGATCGGAGGCCGACCCCCTCTTCGCGTATCTCACCAGCGCCAAACCCGGGCTGCTCGGCACGCGGGCGGTGAAGTGGAACTTCACGAAATTCCTCGTAGGGCGCGATGGCCGTGTCGTGGCCCGCTACGCCCCCGGCACGAAGCCGGCCGCCCTGGAGGCGGAACTTCAGGCCGCGCTCTCCGCGGCGGCGTGAGGCTGGTCCGGCGCCGCGCCGCTGCGTCTCAGGCTGTTTCCGAGCCCGCGGATCCACAGCACCGTCCGCAGGGACGCGACGGGAACGGGGCGCACCGCCTCGCGCAGGATCCCAACGAGGAAGCGGACTTCCGCAATCTTCCGCAAGGTCAGGGGCGAAGCCCCTCCGCCCCGCGCGCGATCTTCGAGGTCCACCAGTGCATCGAAGTCGTCATAGCGGTCGCGGCGCGTATCGCACGACTGCATACGCGCCATGAGCGCAGCAATCTCGCGCTCAAAAACACAGTGCAGGGGCCCGGCGATGAACATGGTCGATCCGAATTCGACGAGCCCGGACCTTAAATCAGTCTCCGCACGGTGTCAGCCGGCAGAACGGCGGTGGCCCCGCAAGTTTCCGGTTGTTGCGCGTTTGCATCGGCGCGATCGAGCGTGTCCATTTCGGCGGAGAGCGCTCTAGCGCTGAAGCGCCACCAGTTCGGCGGCGGCCTCGAATTCGGCGCGGCGCGCTTCGAGACGCGCCTCCGCCTCGGTATCGCGGCCCCAGATCGCCGCCTGATAGGTCTCGTCGACATGGGCGGCCGCCCAAGCCTCGGCCGGCGTCAGACGGCCCTTGAGCACCGCCAGGGCGATGAGCAGGGAACCGGTCAGGGTCGTCAGCGTATGCAGGCCCGCGAGGCAGAACGGGTCTGTCACCGCCTGCACCGTGGCGGAGAGTGCGCGCACGGTGTCGTCCGGCTGGGTGACGTGCATCACGCCCTCGCTCAAAATCACCCGGGCGCCGAACGTCTCCCGCGCCCAGGCGAGGATCGGATCCCAGGCCGTGGCCTGCGCCGCCACCAGCCGCTCCGGGTCCCCGGCCCGGTAGGCGACGAGATCGGTGCCGGCATAGGCGGACAGGTCGGCCGCAACCGCCGCCAGCCGGGGGGCCACACCGTCGATGGCGGTGTTGGCGAGCCGGGTTAGGGGCATCCGGGCCGGATCGATCTGCGTCTCCTGCGCCGCCCACTCGGCCGCCACCCGCTCGGCCAGCGCGCGGGTGGGCAGGCGCAGCGGGTTGCGGGCCGGCGTGTTGGCCGGACGACCATCCAGGGTCAGCCGGAATCCGTCCGGACCCTCCGAGAAGCCGGCTTCCGTGTAGAACCGGCGGGGCAGGGCGGGCTTGGCGTGGCCGCGGGCGGCCCGCACCGGATCGGGTGCCCCGTCGTCATGCGGCTGGCCGAGCCAGTCTGTCGTCTCGTCGCTCATGGGGGCGAGATAGGCCTTCCCGGGCCGGCGCGCGAGCCTCCCGGGGTCAGGGACGCGTCGCCGCAGCGTCGAACAGGCGGGCCTCCAGCGCGCCGGCGCTCGGCACCACGATGGCGGCCCCCGCTCCGTAGAGCGCCTCGGGCGGGTGGTAACCCCAGGCCACGCCCACGGATTCGGCCCCGGCGGCGACGCCCATGGCGATGTCGAAGGTGGTGTCGCCGACCATCACGGTGGCCTTCGGCCCGCAGCCGGCCTCATCCATAGCCTGCTGGAGCATGGTCGGATCGGGCTTCGACGGTGCGTCGTCCGCGCTCTGCGTGGTGACGAACCAGTCCCCCCAGCCGTGATGCGCCACCAGCCGGTCGACGCCGCGCCGGGACTTGCCGGTGGCCAGGCCGATCAGGACGTCGTCGCGGGCGTGCAGCCGGGCCAGGAGGTCGGCCATGCCGGGGAACAACGGCTCCTCGTAGGCGGGATCGAGCCGGAGCCGGTTGTAGGCCAGCTTGTAGCTCTCCGAGAGTTCGGCGATCGGCCCATCGTCGCCGACGAGGCGGCGGAACGCCTGCGGCAACGAAAGGCCCACCACCGACAGGGCCTCCCGTCGTCCGGGAGCGGGCAGGCCGATCTCCGCGAAGGCGAGACCCTGCGCCGCGACGATGAGGTGCTGGCTGTCGACGAGCGTTCCATCGACATCGAAGACCACGAGCCTCATCGCGGGCATCGAGCCCGTGGCAGGCCGGCCGATCGGACGGGGTGGGCGCCGGGCCGGGTCATGGCTTCCGGCCCGGCTGCACCGGCTGCCCGGCGGGCTGACCCGGCTGCCCGCCGGCCGGCCCTGCGGACTGACCGGCAGATGGACCGGCTTGACCGCGGGTGCGCTCGTAGCCGAGCCGGCAGCGGATCAAGAAGCGGCGGCGCTTGCCCCCGCGCAGCCCGCGCTGATGCGAGGCGCGGTTGCAGGCCGCGTAGGAGCGGCGGCGGCGCTCGACCCGGGCACTCGTGCCCGGCCGCGCCTGCGCGGGCGCCGCCTCGGCCGGCGCCGTGACCGGATGCGGCATCGTGGCCGAATGCGGCGTCGCGGTCTCGACAGGCTTCGTGCCGGCGGCCGGCTTGGACGCCTCGCCCGGGGCGGCATGCGCGATCGGCCCGACAAGGCACAGGGCGGCGAGGCAGGCCAGCATCGCGAGCTTCATGCGTCAAAGTCTCAAGCCGGGGAAGGGAGCCGCGATGGAACGGCGGCGCGGGGCAGCATATGAGGCGACGCCTCCGCTTGCCAAGACCTCGGCAAGACCCGACTCCAATCCAAGACCTTGGAAGCCCCCCAGATCGTGATGCGGAATTCACGGGCGATAGGATCGGGCGCGAGCCCAGCGGGCGACGGGACGACGATCCTGCGATGAAACTTCTGCTGCTTCCGGGCTTCATGACCGACCACGACCTGTGGTCCGATCTGGCCGACGACCTCGCGCGGGTGGGTCCGATCACGTACGGCGATCCGAGCCAGGACGCCACGATTGGCGATCTCGCCGACCGGGCCATCGCGGCGGCGCCGGACCGTTTCGCGGTGATAGGCTTCTCCATGGGCGGCTACGTGGCCCGCGCGATCGCCCGTAGCGTGCCGGACCGGGTGCGCGCCCTCGTGCTGATCGCAACCTCGGCCCGGGGCGACACGCCGGCCCAGGCGCAGCGGAAGGCCGCCGCAATCGCCCATGTGCGCCGGCAGGGCTTCGCCGGCCTCAGCCGAGGCGCGATCCTGCAAGCGGTGCATCCGGCGCGCGCGGGTGATGCGGCCCTGATCGCGCGCATCTGGGCGATGGGCGACCGGCTCGGCGGCGCGGTCTTCCTGCGTCAGGCCGGGCAGATCCGCGAGTCCGACCACGCGCAGCTCGGGCAGATTGCCTGCCCAACCCTGGTGGTCGCGGCCGCGCAGGACGCCCTGCGCAGCCGTGACGAGGCGCAGGAGCTGCGGGATGGCATCCCCGGCGCGACCCTGACGGTGATCGACGGCTCGGGGCACATGCTGCCCCTCGAAGCCCCCGACGCCTTGGCGGCGGCGATCGTGCCCTGGCTGCGGTCTCAGGCCTCCGGCGCCTCGACGATCGGATCGTAGCGGGCGGCGTCGAAGCCGAGCAGGTTCCAGCTCTGGGCCATGTGGGGCGGCAGCGGGGCGCTGACGTCGATGGGTTTGCCGGTGCGCGGGTGCGGGATCACGATCCGGCGAGCGAGCAGGTGCAGGCGGTTCTGGATCCCGCCCGGCAGCTCCCAGTTCTCGATCGAGAAGTATTTCGGGTCGCCGACGATCGGATGGCCGATATGGGCCGCGTGGGCGCGCAACTGGTGGGTGCGGCCCGTCACCGGCTTGAACGACAGCCAGGACAGCTTCTGGGCCGCCTGATCGACCATCGCGTAGTAGGTCAGCGCGTGGCTCGCGCCCTCGTCACCGTGCTTGGCGACGCGCATCCGCGCATCGGCGTCGGTCGGCTCGTCCTTGGCGAGGTAGGTCGAGACCCGCCCCTGGCGGACCCGCGGCACGCCGGCGGAGAGCGCCCAATAGATCTTGCGCGCAGCCCGCGAGCGAAAGCTCTTGGCGAGCGTCGCGGCGGCGAGCCGGGTCTTGGCAATGATCAGGCAGCCGGCGGTGTCCTTGTCGAGTCGGTGGACGAGACGGGGCTTCTGGCCGTCCGGGCCGGTCAACGCGGCGAGCAGGCCGTCGACGTGCCGGACCGTCCCGGATCCGCCCTGGACCGCGAGGCCGAACGGCTTGTTGAGGATCATCATGTCGGCATCCTCGTAGAGGATCAGCGACCGGATGAACTCGGCGTCGTCCTGCTCGCGCGCGGGGTTGCGCGGCCGTTCGGAGGGCTGGTCGAGGCGCAGCGGCGGCACGCGCACGTTCATGCCCGGCTCCAGCCGGTCGTTGGGCTTGGCGCGCTTGCCGTCGACCCGCAATTCGCCCTTGCGGACGATGCTTTGCACGCGGGTAAACGGCAGCAGCGGGAAACGAGCGGTCAGGAACCGGTCGATGCGCATGCCGGCCTCGTCCGCCTCGACCGTCAGGGTCTGCACCCCGGAGGCGAGGGTCGCGGATGCGGCGGCGCGCTGCTCGCGGCGGGTCGGGCCGACTTGCGGGGCAGGGGCCCGCTCCGTCGGGCTCGGCCGGGCGGCGGGTTTGATCGCGGACCGCGGCGGGCTTTTCCGTAGGGCGGCCTGAGCTTTTGCCTCGACCTTTGCTTCGCCGTCCGCAGCGCGGGGTGCCGGCTTCTGCGCCGCGGGGGTCGCGCGGTCGGCGGCCCCGGCGGTCCAGGGGTCGCGGGCACCGGCATCGTCGCCCCGGTTGCGAGCCGCGCGTTCGGCGGCGTCGCGGGCGCTGGTGCGGGGGCCCGTGCGGGCGCGCCCGTCCGCCCAAGGCGCACCGGGCGGGGATCTGCGCCCCTTGGGGCCGCCGCGTGAGGGGGGTCGTGTCGTCATGAATCTGCCAGAACCCGCCCCGTTGCGGACGGACCAACCGGGCGCAGCGACCTCCGCTTCGCGGGATTGTGCGCACCGAGGAAGGGGACGGTCTAGCATCGCGGACATGCCGCGGCAAAGGCAGGCGGCCGCGTTCCCAAACAACCCAGCCGGCTCAAGGCCAACCGGGGTTACGCCCGGGCGAAGCCCCGCCGGATGATCGTCGGCTGCGGAAGCTCGGCCGCCGGGTGCGCGGATCCGGCCATCGGGTCCCTCGCCTTGGCGGCGAGCTCGATCCGGAGCGCGTGGAATTGCTTGCGTGCTTCGGCGATATCGAATTGGCTTTGCATCTCCATCAGCGTCTCCATCTCGATGCCGAACACCGTCTCGATACGGAACGCCAGTTCCGCGGTCAGAGGTGCCTTCTCGTTGATGAAGTCGAACAGGTCGTGACGCGGCACGTCGAGCAGGCTCGCGGCGTCCATGACGGTGAGGTCGCGCGGCTCGATCACGTTTCGAAGAACGTAGCCGCCAGGATGGCCGGGATTTTGCAGTCGATAGACCATAATCGGCACGCCTTTCGCAAGATATACTTTTCATCGATCCATCCTTTGAACTATAGACCGAGATCAGTACCCAGAAAGCGTCCGACCTGACCGAGATCTGAAGCAGACAGCTTGACTACGCAGAATGTGGCGCAAGGTTCCACGACAGAGGCTGATCCTTGTCGGTCACCGCAAGATGCATCCAGGGAGTCGATTTTCCCCTCCGTTGCAATATCTTTACTTGCTTTGTATCTCGAATAATTTGCGCATCTTGAACGCGCGGGCGTTTCGCGCGCCGCGATATGGATGCCGCGATCTCGATATCGAAGGCATCGCCGCAAACAGGCACATGGGCCGCGCCGTGTCGCAGTCCCCATGCCCGCAGAACCGCCCCAGCTGCAATTCCCGCCGACGCACAGGCTGGATGGGATCTGCCGCCGCAGAGCCCTGAAATGCACGCGCGCCGCGGCGAGACGCGGAGCCGTTCCTGTTCCATGACGGTGAGGAACGGCTCCGCGTCATCCGCGACGGGGATGCCAGCGGGAAGGGGCCATGCCGCGACCGTCAGGCGGCCGATCGACGGCCCGACTTGCTCGGTTGCGCGTTCTGCTTGGCAACCATCTGCATCTGGGCGGCGCGCTGGCGTTGGCGCAGGAGGGTGAGGTCGAAGCGCGTCTGCATCTCCATCAGCGCCTCTGCATTGAAGCCGAAGGCTTTCTCGATCTCGAAAGCGATCTCGACCGTCAGACTGGCCCGCTCGGCGAGGAAATCCGACAACCCCTGGCGCGTCACCCCCAATGTGGCAGCGGCCCCCATGATCGTTAGATTGCGTGGCTCGAGAATCTTGCGACGGACGAAGCCGCCGGGGTGAAATGGCTTTGCCAACGTGTAACCCGTATTCATCGTTTAATCCCCAGGTTATATCGAGCGATACCCAAGTCATACCAACGTGCTTGCCGTTTCGCGGTGCGGACCAGCACTTCCAGAGTGCCGCACATGACTTGCGCGTGAAGGAGAAAAACTTTAGCTGCCCGCGTGCCCGCCGAAGATCGCGCGTTTCGATTGGCAGCGAACTCATTACAGATATGAGTTTCAGCGGATCGATTTCTGCTTACGACCTCGTTTGTCTCGAGCTTTAATACAGATTTAATTGATAAGATCATCAAGCGAGAACTGATTTAGCGAGCATACCGCCACCAGTCAAGCAATCAGGAGCTGAAACGATCCACCGATCTCTATCATTTCTTTGATGTGATCTTATTTTTGCAAAGCTGGCGAATGAAAGAGCTTGGCCAGATCCACAGCCTCCGGAAGAAATTCATTTCCGGAAGATCGAGACTCCACGTCGCCGGCATCACGCAGCCGTTGGTGGCCCGATCGGCGACTCCGCGACGGTTATCTGAGATATCCACAAGCTTGACCTTGCGGGTGGAAGCAATCAAGCTCGGCCGTGACGGTTCCCTTCGGGGATCAAAAGGGAACGCGGTGTGGGGCTCGCCCCGAGGCCGCGGCTGCCCCCGCAACTGTAAGCGGCGAGCCCTTCACCACCATGTCAC
This sequence comes from Methylobacterium sp. E-065, assembly GCF_022829605.1. Lineage (GTDB taxonomy): Bacteria > Pseudomonadota > Alphaproteobacteria > Rhizobiales > Beijerinckiaceae > Methylobacterium. The sequence goes on from NZ_JAKSYD010000046.1 coordinate 20,217, forward strand.
TGGGTCGCGAGGCCCGGGAAGACGGTGTCAGGGCGGCGACCCGTGAGCCAGGAGACCTGCCGTCAGCCGTGGTCACACGCGAAACGCGTCGGGCGGGGTGTCCTGACGGGTGTCGAGCCGCCCGTGCGCAAGCACGGTCGACACGGCCTCGTTCGCGGTGACGTGCCACAGCAAGCGCGCCCGCGACGCCACTTCGATGTCCGTCCACGCCATCACCACCTTGCTTTTGCCCGTCCGGGAGGCCTGCGCGCACCTATGGGGCCGGAGCTTGGGAATGGCGCCGTATTTGTAATGTTATTACATTGCGAATATGGGACATGGGCAGCGCGGGCCGCGCCAGGATCCCGTTCCCCATGTCTCCATCGACGCTTCGTACCCGTTCCGGCCGGCCTGCTCCGCTGTACGGTGGCCTCCTCCTCGCACTCCTCGCGAGTCCGGGCGCCGCGCAGGAGATCGTCACGCTCGACCAGCTTTCCGTGGAAGGTGAGGGCGGAGACCCGAACCGCACCAGCCCGACCGGCCTCAACCTGCGCACCCGCGACCGGACCGCGAGCCGCCTCGGCCTGACCCTGCTGGAGACCCCCGCCAGCCTCGACATCGTGTCGGGCGAGACCGCGCGGCTGCGCGGCCAGGACACGATCGCCGAGGCCGTGACGCAGGACGCCACCGGCATCACCACGATCGCCGCGCCCGGCAACGGCAACGGCGCGTTCACCGCCCGCGGGTTCGCCGGCCCGAATTCGATCCAGCAGCTCTACGACGGCACGCGCTTCTATGTCGGCGCCAACACCGTGACCTTCCCGTTCGACACCTGGAATGTCGAGCGGATCGAGGTGCTGCGGGGGCCGTCCTCGGTGCTCTACGGCGACGGCGCCATCGGCGGCGTCATCAACGTGGTGCCCAAGAAGCCGGTCTTCGTGCCGATCAACGCCGCTCGCGCCGTGGTGGGCACGGACGGTGTGGCGCGGCTCGCCTTCGATTCCGGCGGCGGGATCGGGCAGGCGGAGTTCGGCGACACCTTCGCGTACCGCCTCAACGTCAGCGGCAACCGCGCCGATGGTTGGATCCGGCCCGAGGGCGATTTCCGCAACCTCGCGGTCTCGGCAGCCCTGCTGTTCCGGCCGAGCGCCGACCTCGCCTTCACGCTGAGCCACGATCTCGGCTACCAGGAGCCGGCCCGCTACTGGGGCACACCGCTGGTCGAAGGTCGGATCCCGGACCTGATCCGGTTCAACAACTACAATGTCCGCGACGCGAAGATCACCTGGGCCGACAACTGGACCCAGTTCAAGACCGAGTGGTCGCCCTCGGCCGACATCACGATCCGCAACACCGCCTACCGGCTCACCAGCCGGCGCCATTGGCTCGATGTCGAGCAGTATTCCTACAACCGCGGCACCGGCCTGGTGGACCGGGGCGACTACCTCGAGATCTACCACAGTCAGGAGCAGGTCGGGGATCGGCTCGACGCGACGGTCCGGGGCAGCCTGTTCGGCTTGCCGAACCAGTTCGTGGCCGGGTTCGACGTGAACCACATCGATTTCCGCCACACCAACAACTTCACTTTCGACCAGAGCACCAGCGTGCCGCTTACCGGCTACGATCCGGGTTTCTTCCCGCAGAACGGTCGGGCCCGTCCGGCCTATGCCACGCAGACGAACCAAGCCTCGGTCTTTGCCGAAGACCGCGTGACCCTGTCGGAAAAACTCTCGTTCCTCACGGGCGTGCGCCTCGACGTGCCGACGCTGAACAGGGAGGATCTGCAGACCGGTTCGCGCTTCGAGAAGACCTACCGGGCCCTCGGCTACCGGTTCGGCCTCGTCTACAATCCGACGCCGGACAGCGCGCTCTACGCCCAGTACAGCGTCGCGACCGATCCGGTGAACAGCCTGATCACGCTGAACCAGTCGCTGGCCGGCTTCAAGCTCGCCACGGGCGATCAGGTCGAGATCGGCGCCAAGGGTCTCGCCTTCGGCGGCGCCCTGGAATGGACGATCGCCGGCTACCGGATCGCCAAGGACAACCTGATCTCGGCGATCCCGGGGCAGCCGACGCTGTCCACGCAGGTCGGAAGCCAGTCCTCGCAAGGGTTCGAGCTGGCGCTCGGCTGGCTCTTCGCCCCAGGCTGGCGGCTCGACGGCAACCTCGCGCTCCTGCACGCGCAATACGACCGGTTCGATCAGTCAGTGGGCGGCGCCACCGTCTCGTATGCCGGGAACCAGCCGATCGACGTGCCCGAGCGCGTCGCCAATCTCTGGCTGACCTGGGATGTCGCACGCGACTGGACCGCACGGGTCGGGCTTCAGAATGTCGGCCAGGTCTACAGCGATTTCGGCAACACGGCGCGGCGGCCGGCCTACAACCTCGTCAACCTCGTGCTCGATCATCAAGTCACGGAGGCGTCGCGCCTGTCGCTGCGGGTCTACAACCTGTTCGACAAGGTCTACGCGATCTCGGGCAACGCCGTGAACGGGGTCGGGACCAATTGGCTGCTCGGGCGCCCGCGCTCGGTCGAGGTCGCCTACACGGTGACGTGGTGAGGCTGTCGCGGCGGCTCGGTAAGGCGGGCCTCCGCTGGCTGCTGCTGTTCCACCGCTGGGCCGGCATCGCCGCGGGGCTGTTCTTCGCCCTGTGGATCGGTTCCGGGCTGGTGATGCTCTACGTGCCGTTCCCGACGCTCACCGAGGCCGAGCGCCTGGGGCGGCTGACTCCAATCGCCTGGGATCGAGTCGCGGTCTCACCGGACGAGGCGCTCCGCGTCAGTGGCCTCGGCGGCGTACCCGCTGCCTTCACCCTGGAGATGCAGGGCACGGAGCCGGCCTACCGGATCGAAGGTCAGGATAGCGCCCGCGCAACGGTCTCGGCGCGGACCGGTGAACGGCTCGGCCCGCTGACGCCCGAAGATGCGCGGCATCTCGCGGCCCAGGGGGCTCCGGACGCGCGGGTCGAGTTGGTCGATCGCGACCAGTGGACGGTCACGGCCCGGTACGATCCGCTCCGCCCCTTCCTGAAAGTCGCCCTCGGCGACCCGGCGGGGACCGAACTCTACCTTTCGCAAAGAACCGGCGCAGTCGCCCTCGATACGACCCGGTTCGAACGGGGCTGGAACTGGGTCGGCGCGGTGACGCACTGGATCTACCTCACGCCGCTGCGCGCCCGCGCGGAGCTGTGGCGGACGGTGCTGTTGTGGCTCTCCGGCTTCGCGGCCCTCGGCGCGCTGAGCGGAGGCGCGATCGGGATCTGGCGCCTGCGCCTCCGGCGCCGCTACGCGGGCGGGGCCGTGACGCCCTATCGCGGGCTCGCGCGCTGGCATCATCTGCTCGGCCTCGCGGGCGGTTTCGGGCTGAGCGTGTTCATCGTCAGCGGCTGGATCTCGATGAACCCGAACCGCTGGTTCGCGTCGACCAGTCCGCCCGCTGCGTTGCGAACCGCCTATGCAGGATCCCCGCCGGCCCTCGCGCTCGACCCGCAACGCCTGCGCGATTGCGCCGTGCCAAACACCCGCGCCTTGCGCTTCGCGGCGATCGGCGGACGCTGGTGGATCGTCGCCGAGGCGCCGGACGGACCCCGAACGGTCGGGGCGGACGGCGCGACCGTGCTGGACGTGCGCACCATCGCGTTGGCCGCAGCGGGCGAATTTGCGGACGGCCCCCTCCGGTCGATCCGCTCGCTGACGGCCTACGACGCCTACTGGTATCCCCACGGGACCGATCCGCGGCCGCTTCCGGTGTTGCGCCTGCGCTTCGGCGATCCGGCCGCCACATGGCTCCACGTCGATCCCCGGGACGGCACGATCCTCCAGCGCCTGGACCGCTCGGGCCGGATCAACCGCTGGCTGTTCAACGCCGCGCACCGGCTCGACCTGCCGGGGCTCACCGGCGACCGGCCCCTGCACGACGCGGCCCAGTGGGTGCTGAACTTGCTGGCCGCGGGGATCGCGGTGACGGGGATCGTGGCAGGCTGGCGCAGGCTGCGCCGGACCCGCTCGGCGTGAGGATGATCCCACACGCTTCGCGGGGCGGTTGCCATGACGCGCGGCTCTCAACCCGTTTCGTGACGCGCTTTACTGCGCCGAACCGGTGGCCGCCACTTCGACGGAGAGCGCTCGCGGTGCTGGGAGATGGCGGGCTTGGCGTTTGATGACCTGGGGCGGCTGGCCGAACGCCCGCAGGAAGGCCCGCCGCATCCGTTCCCGGTCGGCAAAGCCCGTCTCCTGGGCCACCGTGTCCAGCGAATGCCGACCGTCCTCCAGCATCGTCCGGGCGGCCTCCAGGCGAAGGTTCTCGACGGCCTTCGCGGGTGATTGGCCGGTTTCCTCCCGGAAGATGCGACTGAACTGGCGCGGGCTCAGATGGGCCGCCTCCGCCAGCTCCTCGACCGAGAGCGCATTCCCGAGCTTGCTCCGCGCGTAGGCCAGGACCTTCTGGACCCGATCGGACCGTGGCTGAAGCTCAAGCAGGGCGGAGAACTGCGATTGGCCGCCCGTTCTGCGGTGATAGACGACGAGCTTTCGGGCGATCCCCTTCGAGATCTCGGGCCCGAGGTCGTCCTCGACCAAGGCCAGCGTGAGGTCGATCCCCGCCGTCATGCCCGCCGAGGTCCAGACGTTGCCGTCCGAGACGAAGATGCGGTCGTCATCGACCCTGATCGACGGGTAGAGCCGTTGCAGCTCGCGGGCATGGGCCCAATGGGTCGCTGCCTTCCGGCCGTCGAGCAGGCCCGCTTCGGCGAGGAGGAACGCGCCCGTACAGGTCGCGGCAATCCGGCGCGCGGTGGAGGCCGTCTCGCGCAACCGCGCGATCAGGCCGGGGGCCGCCGGGTCGACCTTGATCGCGCCCACGACGAGGACCGTATCGAAGCGCCGGCCCGCGAAGGGCTTGGTCTCGATGACCATCCCCATGGAGGTCCTGATCGGCCCGCCCCCCTCGGACAGGAACGTCACGTCGTAGAAATCCCGGCCGAGTTCCAGGTTGGCGAACTCGAAGGCCGACAGGGGGGCCAGGTTCATGACCTGGAAGTCGGGGAACACCACAACGCCGATGGACGGCATGGAAAACTCCTCCCTTCGAATGTCTGAAAAAGGTGGATCTTCGGCATATGGGACATGCCAGCGGGCGTCTAGGTTTCATCGCAGCACGCGTGGGCATCACCCCGCGCAAACCTGCTGAAGGATCCGGACCGCCATGACCGCGCACGTCGCCCTTGCCCTCGGCCTGGAAGCTCAGAATTACACCCGCCGCTGGCTCAAGTGCGGTGAGATCGCTGCCGCGACCCTGCGCGATGGGACCCGGATCCGGTACGTCCGGGTGGGCAAAGGCCCGAACCTCGTCCTGACCCACACGGTGCGCACTCAACTTGACCTGTTCCAGCGCGTGATTCCGCTGCTGTCGCCGCATTTCACGGTCTACGCCCTCGACCTGCCGGGCTTCGGCTGGTCGGACCTGAAGCCGGGCGCTCCGAAGGACGAGCCCACGCTCCGGGCAGCCCTCAAGGACTTCATCGCCATGCTCGGCATCGAGCGTCCGATCCTCGCGGGCGAGTCCATCGGAGCGACGCTGTCGCTGTCGCTCGCCGCGGAGCTCGGTGATGCGGTCGAGCGAGTCTTCGCCTTCAACACCTACGACTATCTGCCGGGGCTGGAGCGATCGAACCTTCTGGCCTCGATCATCATCAAGAGCGTGCGGGCGCCGGTCGTCGGCCCCATCTTCGCGGCGCTGGAGAACCGGACCATCACCGGCGGCATCATGAACGGCGGCTTCCACGATCCGCGCAGCCTGCCCTCCGACCTGCTGGACGAATACGCACGGGTCGGCCGTCGCGCCGGCTACAGCAAGGCCGCACGGACGCTGCTCAAGGCGCTCCCGAGCTTCGTCGCCGCCCGCGCCCGCTATCGTGCGATCACCGCGCCGGTCACGCTCGTCTGGGGGGACAAGGACTGGTCGACGCTCCGCGACCGTGCCGGCGTCGAGGCCGCCGTTCCCGCGGCGGACGTCATCACCCTGGAGCGGACGGGACACTTCAGCGCCCTGGAACGCCCCCAGGCCTGGGCCGACATCATCCTGGCGGCGACGGCGACGACGCAGGCCAGGGCGATCCGCTGACGACGCGCCGTCGTCCGCATCTGAACACGCGACGACCGGCCGTGACCTGCATCCCAGCCAAACCCAACCCAGGAGCCGCCCCCATGAGCGAGCAGATCACCGCGCCCCAGATCTCTTCGACCCAGATCTCTTCGACCCAGATCGCGATCGAGCACGTCACGCTCCGCTCGCCCAAGTCCTTCGAGGCGGTGCGGGCTGCCCTGGAGGCCTCGGTGCCGCCCCTCGACCACGCCTACGCCAAGCTTCTGCAGGACGGGCAGGTGGACGCGGCACGCGATCTCCTCGAACGGCAGGCGCCCCTGTCGATTTTCGGGGCCCGGGACCACGGCGGCCTGCTCCTCACCGCCGGCCTGACCCGTAAGGCCATCCAGTACGACATCGGCAATCCGCTGACGGCCGCGCGGATGACCCGGCACGTCCTCTCGGCCGCCCTCTACGCGCCGATCCGGGTGCTCCTGCGCGAGGATGCCGAAGGGGGCGTCGCGTTCGAGTACGACCGCCCGGCCACCACTTTCGGGCAGTTCGGCAAGCACGAGGTCGACAGCGTCGCTCAGGAGCTCGACGCTCAGCTCCGGACCGTTCTCGCGGACGCCGCGGGTTGAGCCGAACCGGCCCTCCCGCGACGTTCGCCCGGCGGGCCGGATCGCGCCACGGCGGAGGGGCGCGGCGTCACCCCTGTCGAGCGACCGCGCGGCCGGGCCTGTCCAAGCCGGTCAGAACCGCGCGGTCAGGAACAGCCGCACGTTCCGTCCCGGCAGCAGGATCTCGTCCTTCTTGAACGAGGTCGAGTTGCGGATGTCGTCGTTCAGCAGGTTCCGGCCCTGCACCCCGAGGGTGATCGCGCTCGCCCCGTAGACCGCCGGATCGACGGCCTTGGTGTAGCTCAGCTCGGCGCGCAGATCGTCGTAGCCGGGGGTCGGCGTCTCGAACAATGCGGTCGCGTCGTGGCTGAAGGCGTGGAGCAGGTTCACCCGCGCGAACCAACCATCGGCCCGCAGGTAGACGCCGCCGCCGACCCGGTAGGGCGGGATGCGCGGCACGTTGGTGCCGTTGTCGAACTGGGCGCGGACGAAGTCGAACTGCGCCTCGACGCCGGCAAAGCCGTTGCCCACCGGCACGAGGTCGTATTGGCCGGTGATCTCGGCGCCGTAGAAGGTGGCGTTCTGTTGCTGGTAGACGATCTGCCGGTTGTCGGTCCCGACGCCGCAGGACGCGAAATCGTCGTCGCAGGTCAGGCCGGTATAGTTGCGGTAGATGAAGCCGGTATAGCGCGTGAAGTAGCCGGTGGCGTCGAGGCGGAACGGTCCCTCGGCCCGCCGGATGCTGGCCTCGACCGTGCGGGCGCGCTCCTTCCTGAGGTCCGGGTTGCCGATCTCGAAGGTCGCGGTGGCGTCGTGCGGCCCCTGCGAGAACAATTCGTAGCCGGTCGGGCCGCGCTCGACGTAGGAGCCGGTCAGGCTCGCCACGAAGCCGTAGGGCAGGTCCTGCAGGGCGCCGATGCTGGCGCTCTTCGGGGCGAAGCGCCGGGTCCGGGCGTACTGGAACGGCTCCTGGCCATCCACCGGCACGTAGTCGGCGGGGAATTGGGCCGCCGTACTCGACAGCCGGTCGACCTCGTAGCGCCCGGCCGCCTGCAGCCGCGTGCCGGGGCGCAGTTCCAGCTCCTCGAACAGGTAGACCGCGTTGGCGCGGGACTCGGTCTTGGGCAAGAACGATTCGAGCTGCGTGTTGATCACCCGCCGGTCCGACTGGAAGCCCAGCGCGCCGGTGAGTTTTCCGAGTTCCGTGAAGACCGGGACGTGCTGCAGCTCAAGCCGTCCTTCCGCCTCACGGTTCTTGAAGATCGCCTGGACGCCCTCGATCCCGTCGTCGCCGATCCCGACCTCGTTGTGGCGGTAGACCGAGTAGCCCGCCCAGTAGCGGATCACCTCGAACGGGCCGTCGAGCGGACGGTACTCGCCCCGGGACAGGACCCGGTCCTGATTGGGGGTCAGACGGGTGCGGTCCTGCTCGGCGACGCCGCCCGGGATCGCGTAGACCGCGTCGTAGTGGCTGAACGAGATGCCGACGAAACCGCGGTCGCCGATCGCCGAGATGCCGACCGCGCCGCCCTGCGATTCGTTATAGGAGTTGCGCTGGATCCCGCCCGGGATCGCGTAGCTGTCGTTGGCGGTCTTGAAGCCGTCGGCGTGGACCGCGATGCCGTCGCCGCCGGCATCGAGAGTGGCGGCACCGAGCCGGCCGTTATCCACGCTGGAGAATCCGCTGGTCACCTGACCCTGGATGCCGTTGGCCGGAATGAAGGTCGGCACCCGGTTGTTGTCGGCCGAAACCACGCCACCGATGGCCCCCGAGCCGTAGCGCAGGGTCGCGGGGCCGCGGATCACCTCGATCCGGTCGGCGACCAGCGGGTTGACCGGCACCGCGTGGTCCTCGCCGAGATCCGACACGCCGCCGTTGACGATGCCGTTCTCCTGGATCCGCACCCGGGCGTTGTCGAGGCCGCGGATGATCGGCCGGGACGCCGCGCCCGGCGCGTAGCTCGTGCCGGAGATGCCGGGCCGGTCGAACAGGGCGTCGCCCAGCGTCCGGGGCTGGTCGCGGGCGATCTGGTCCTGCGTGATCACGGTCACCGGTGAGAACGTGTTGGTCGCCACCGGCAGGACGCCCATCGGCACCACGGCATCCGCCGCGACCGCCGCCCGCGGCGCCTGGATCGGGCTCGGGCTGGTGACGCTGATCTCGTCGAGGGCGACGGCCTGCTGGGCCTGCGCCGCTGCAACGCTCAACACATTCGCGCCGAGGAGGCACGACAGGATGCTGCCGACGGGCAGGCTCGGACGACGCAGGGCAGACATCGAGACTCGCGGATTGTTATATCATTGCATCTTGGAGCTTGATGGCGGGAAGGCAATTGAAAGATCATCGGCATCCGACACGCAGTCCGGCAACGTTACATCATTGCAACATCGTGACAGCCCGAAGTGCCGGCACCATGGATTTCACCAGCGCGATGGGACGGCAGCGATAAGCGGATGAGCCGCGCTACGGGTCGGCATCGGGCCGCAAGTCTTTATCGCCTGCCAACTCGGCTTTGGGACATTCCTACAAGGCACGAGATCTGGCGGAGACCGCCTGAAAAGCCAGCGCGTTCCATCGTTTCGGGGGAGCCACGCCGCCCATCGATCGAAGCCGGGATATGGAAGGCGCGGCTCGTGTCGGGCAAGTCAGGTCGGTAAACCCTCGACCTCGTCGTCCACCTCGGCCTCGATCTCGGCATCGACGTCGGTGGATTCGCCGGCGGCGCCCGCCGCCTCGGCGAGGCCGCGCGCGGCCTTGCGCAGGAGCTTGCGGAGCCGACGACGGTCGGTCTTGTCGAGATGGTCGAGCAACTCGGCCTCGACCTCCTCCTGAATCTGCTCGATGGCCTCGGCCTTGGCGAGACCCGCCGGGGTCAGCTGGACCCGCACAACGCGCCCATCACCCGATTCGGCACGGCGCTCGACGATCCCGAGGGCCGCGAGCCGGGTCACGGTCTTCGACGCCGTGGGCGGCCGGACCCGAAGGAGGGCGGCGAGATCGCCCATCGTCATGGTCCCGGCGCCGGCGAGCGCCTGCACCACCTGCTCCTGCCCGGCGAACAGGCCCAGCTTGGCCAGACGGTCGCCCGTGCGGGCGCGATGCAGGCGCGCTGCCTGCACGAGCGCCCAACCGACGCTCCGCACGCCGGGCGGCCGCATCTTCTTGGATGACAGCTCCTTGGACGACAGCTCTCGAGCCGCCGTCTCGCTGTCGTGTCGATCACGTTTCTGCTTGTCGCCCACCGGAGCGCCCGCGTCTGTGCCGGCGGCCGCCGGAAGATCCAGAGTCTGCACGATCCATCTCCGTCACCGGCCGCCCAGGACCCTGTGGCGCTGGCCGGTGACGCTGAGATGACGAGTTCACACTGACGATCGCTCAGCAGTGCATGAGGCGTTGCAGGCGATCGAGGATATCCTGGCCGGTGCAGGGCCGCGCGATGAAGTCGGCATGCCTGGGCATGCGGGCCGGGTCGGGGGCCGCCCGACCGGAGACTATCAGAATCGGCAGTGTCGGCCGCGCCTCCGCGACCGAGCTGGCGAGGTCGAATCCGTCCGTCTTGCCCGAGAGCTGGACGTCGGTGACGAGCCCACAGATGTCCGGGCGCGCCTGAAGTATGCTGAGCGCCCGCTCGGCGGACGCACATTGAACGGTCTCGAAGCCGCCTTCCTCCAGCACGTCGCCGAGGTCCATGATCGTCAGCGCCTCGTCCTCGACGAGGAGGATCACCGGCCGATCGCCACCCGAACCCGTCTGCTCACTCGCCACTGTGTACTCCCTCCGGCAACGTGCGACTGCGAGGGCCGCCGCACGCGTCATCAGCCTGAGGTCCAACACCAGAAACGGTTCCGGGTTGCAGCTTGACGCGGTCGCCGCTGACAGGCGGCCGGTTCCTGTGCTCAGGCTGTCACGGATGCCTACTCGGTCACGACCGCGGTGATCGCCTCGATCAGGCGATCGAGATCCGCCGCTCCGATCGTCAGCGCCGGCGTCAGGTAGACGATGTCGCCGAACGGCCGGACCCAGACGCCCCGGTCGAGCAGCCGCGCCTTGAGGCCGGGGAGATCGGGGGCCTTGGCGAACTGGACCGCTCCGATCGCGCCGAGCACCCGGACATCGGCCACGCCGGGGGCGCGCCGCAGGGGCTCGAGCCCGTCCGCGAGCCGCGCCGCGATGGCATTGGCCTGGGCGAGGCGCGGCTCCGTCTCGAACAGGTCGAGGCTGGCATTGGCGGCCGCGCAGGCGAGCGGATTGGCCATGAAGGTCGGGCCATGCATCAGCGCGGAAGCGGGATCCTCGGACCAGAACGCCTCGAACACCTCCGTGCGGGCGATGGTGGCGGCGAGCGCCATCGTGCCGCCGGTCAGCGCCTTCGACAGGCACAGGATATCGGGCACGATCCCGGCCTGCGCGCAGGCGAACAGGGTGCCGGTGCGCCCGAAGCCGGTGAAGATCTCGTCGGCGATCAGCGGCAGGCCGTGGCGGCGGGCGAGGGCGGCGACGGTCGCCAACACCTCGGGCGGGTGCATGCGCATGCCGCCCGCCCCCTGGACCAACGGCTCGACGATCACCGCCGCCAGGGTTTCCCGGTGGGCCGCGAGCATGCGGTCGAGCGCCTCGGTCTCGGCTTGGGTGCGTGGCAAATCACAAAAAACCTGCGTCGGCAGGTAGGCGCCGAAGCGGCGATGCATGCCCTCCTCGGGATCGCAGACCGACATCGCCCCCATCGTGTCGCCGTGGTAGCCGCCGCGGAAGCCGAGCACCTTCGTGCGGCCGTTCACCCCGCGGTTGAGCCACATCTGCGCGGCCATCTTGAGCGCGACCTCGACGGCGACCGAGCCCGAATCGCTCAGGAAGACATGGTCGAGGTCGCCCGGCAGCAGGGCGGCGAGCCGAGCCGCCAGCCGCTCGGCCGGGGCATGGGTGAGGCCGCCGAACATCACGTGGGGCATCCGTGCGAGCTGGTCGGCCACGGCCCGGGCTATGTGCGGGTGGTTGTAGCCGTGAACCGCCGTCCACCAGGAGGCGATGCCGTCCACGAGTTCGCGCCCGCCGGCGAGGACGATGCGGCTGCTGTGGGTCGTCACCGCCTCTAGGGGCGGGGCAGCGCCGCGCATCTGGGTGTAGGGGCGCCAGAGATGTCGCGAAGGTTCGTCGGAGGACATGCGTCGGGCATGGTCAGCCCCGTGCATCGGGTCAAGGGCGCGCGTCCGCCTTGACATCCGCTCCGCCCGCGGCCCCATCCCGCCGAATGGACAGCCTCGACGCCTTCGCCCGCACCAAACTCGACGCCCTTGAGGCCGGCAGCTTGCGCCGCCGCCTCGTGCCGACCGAGCGCGGAACCGGCGCGGCGGCGACCCGGCGGGGCAGGGCGCTGGTCTCGTTCTCCTGCAACGATTATCTCGGCCTCTCGCATCATCCCCGCGTGATCGCGGCCGCACAGGACGCGGCGGCACGCTACGGCGCGGGGGCGGGCGGCTCCCGCCTCGTGACCGGCGACCATCCTTGTCTTGGAGCGCTGGAGGAGCGGCTCGCACGCCACAAGGGCACAGAGGCCGCGCTCATCTTCGGCAGCGGCTATCTCGCCAATCTCGGCATCACGCCAGCGTTGGCGGGACGCGACGACCTGATCGTGCTGGACGAACTCTCCCATGCCTGCATGTGGGCCGGGGCGCGGCTGTCCGGCGCGCGGGTGCTTACCTTCCGCCACAACGATTCCGCCGACCTCGCGGCAATCCTGGCGGCGAACCGCGCCGGGCACGGCCGCGCGCTGGTGCTGACCGAGCGGGTGTTCAGCATGGACGGCGACCGAGCCCCGCTGGCCGACATCCTGGCCGTCGCGCAGGACCACGATGCCTGGACGCTGGTGGACGATGCCCACGGGATCGGCGTCGTGGAGGACGGGCCGCGGGCGCCGCTGGAGATGGGCACCCTGTCGAAGGCGCTGGGCTCCTATGGCGGCTATCTCTGCGCCTCGCGGCCGGTGATCGACCTGATGGTAAGCCGGGCCCGTAGCTTCGTCTATACGACCGGCCTGCCGCCGGCCTCGGCCGCCGCCGCTTTGGAAGCGCTGGCGATCCTGGAAGACGAGCCGGAGCGGCGCGCCCGGCCCCTCGATCTCGCCCGGCGCTTCACCGCCCGGCTCGGCCTGCCCGAGGCCGAGAGTGCCGTGGTGCCGGTGCTGATCGGCGAGGCGCAACGCGCCCTCGACATCTCGGCGGCCCTGGAGGCGCTGGGCTATCTCGTGGTGGCGATCCGCCCGCCGACCGTGCCGGACGGGACGGCGCGGCTGCGGGTCGCCTTCTCGGCGGCGCATGACGCGGCGCAGGTCGATGGCCTCGCGGAGGCTTTGGCGACCCTGATCGGCTGAAGCGGCGCGCTTTCCGTTCGCCGAGCCTGCACCTATACCGCTGATCCGACGCGTTTCACGCATCAAGAACCCGATCCGGCCGCCCGAGATCGGGACGGGATCATCGAGAGGACGACGCCATGGACGCCACCGCGCTGCGAGCCCTCCAGGCTCCGATCAAGGACAAGTACCGCGCGGCCCCGGATGCGGCGGTGGTCACCCTGAAGGCCAAGGGCACGCTCGACGACACGAAGATTGCCTGCAAGGTGGAGACCGGCCGGGCGATCGCAGAGGCCGGCCTGCATCCGGCGACCGGCGGCTCGGGCATGGAATTGTGCTCGGGCGACATGCTGCTGGAGGCGCTGGTCGCCTGCGCGGGCGTGACCCTGAAGGCGGTGGCCACCGCCCTGGAGATCCCGCTGCGGGCCGGCACGGTCAGCGCCGAGGGCGATCTCGATTTCCGCGGCACGCTCGGCGTCGACAAGGAGGCGCCGGTCGGCTTCCGCAACATCCGGCTGTTCTTCCAGCTCGATACGGATGCGTCGGAAGAGAAACTCGCGCAGCTCCTGAAGCTCACCGAGCGCTACTGCGTGGTGTTCCAGACGCTCAACCACAAGCCTGCGCTGTCGGTGGCCGTCACCACGGCCTGAAGGAGGATCGCACGATGGCGGGCGGCATCACCCAGGTCGAGTACTGGAACGGCGAGGTCGGCACCCGCTGGGCGCGCAATCAGGCGGTGCTCGATGCGATGTTCGAACCGTTGACCGAGGCGCTGTTCGAGCGGGCGGGGCTGAATCCCGGCGCCACGGCGCTCGATATCGGCTGCGGCTCGGGGGCGACGACGGTCGAGGCCGCGCGCCGTGTCGGGGCCGCCGGCCGCGTCACGGGGGCGGATATCTCGGCGCCGCTCCTCGCGGTCGCCCGGGCCCGGGTCGGCGGCGAAGCCCCGGTCTCCTTCGTCGAGGCCGACGTGGAGCAGGCGGATCTCGGCACGTTCGACGCCGCCCTGTCCCGGTTCGGCGTGATGTTCTTCCCGGATTCGCTGCGCGCCTTCGCCAATATCCGCCGGATGCTGCGGCCTGCCGGGCAGCTGACCTTCCTGTGCTGGCGCACGCTTTCCGAGAACCTGTGGGTGCAGGTGCCGCGCGAGGCTGTGCTGCCGCTCCTGCCGGAAGTGCCCTTACCGCCGGCGCTCGATACGCCGGGTCCGTTTCGCTTCGCGGATGCGGACGGGCTCGGGGCCTTGCTGCGGAACGCCGGGTTCGGGACCGTTTCCTGCGCAGCGCTCGACCGGGACGTCATCCTCGGCCGGGGCGACACCGACGCGGAGGCCGCCGCGGCGGCGGCCCATGTCGCGCTGAACCTCGGCCCGACCTCGCACCTCGTCCGCGAGGCCGAGCCGGATCTCCGGGCGCGGGCCGAGGCGGCGGTGACGGAGGCCCTGATCCGGCACGCGTCGGGCGGCGCGGTACGGCTGCGCGCGGCGTGCTGGCTGGTTCAGGCGGGTTGAGGGCCGACGTCCGCTTCGGTTTCGAGCCGCTTCGCGACCATTCGTGAGCTCGGTCCCGGGACGCATTCCGCTGGCGCTGCATGCGCCCCGGAAAAGGCAGCGGCTCACCTTGAACCGCCCCTTCCCCGGACGGGTACAGCGAGGCGGAACCTGATCCGGGAGCCAGCACAGGACTCGCCCCGAAGCGGCTCCTGTCCCTTCCTCAGAGGCCCAGCGCCCCGCCATCCGAGCGCGGATCGTGCGTGGCCTCGATCCGCCCGTTGCGGGGGTGGCGCACCAGCATCCCCGCATGGCCCAGCGAGTCGATGTAGGGCCCGCCCAGTTCCTCGATCTCGTGGCCGAGGCGGCCGAGCGCCGCGATGCAGGCCGGATCGAACCGGTCCTCAACCTTGACGCTGAGCGAGGGGGCGCCCCAGGTCCGCCCGTAGAGGAGGCGCGGGGCATCGACGGCGTCGGACACCGAGAACCCGTAATCGGCGTAGCGGCTGAAGATCTGGGCCTGGAATTGCGGCTGCCCGTCGCCGCCCATGCTGCCGTAGCTCATCACCCTTCCATCGTCGAAGGCGGCCAGCGCCGGGATCAGGGTGTGGAACGGGCGCCGGCCCGGCTCCAGCGGGTTCACGGCCTGCGGGTCGAGGGAGAACGACATGCCCCGGTTCTGCCAGCAGATCCCGGTCGCCGGCAGCACCGTGCCGGAGCCGTATTCCCAGTAGACCGACTGGATGTAGGAGACCGCGAGCCCGTCCCCGTCGATCGCCCCCATCCAGACCGTGTCGCCATGGCCCGGATCGGGCAGGGGCACTTGGGCGGCGCGGCGCATGTCCACCTGCGCGGCTTCCCGGGCGAGGCGCTCGGGCGTCAGGAAGGCGGCGGGGTCGTGCTGGAGGTGGTGGAAGTCGGTGACCACCCGGTCGCGGATCGCGAAGGCGCGCTTCGTCGCCTCGATCAGCCCATGGTAATGGGCGGTGGTCTCGGCCTCGGCGATGTTCAGCCGGTCGAAGATCCCCAGGATCAGCAGCGCCGCGAGCCCCTGGGTCGGCGGCGGGAAGTTGTAGAGCGTCGCGTCGCGGCGGCGGATCGACAGGGGCACCCGCTCCACCGCCGCAAAGGCTTCGAGATCCGCTCGGGTCACCGGCGCACCCAGGCGCTCCAGGTCGGCGGCGATTTCGCGGCCGATATCGCCGCGGTAGAAGTCGCCGAGCCCCGCATGGGCGAGCTGCTCCAGCGTGGCGGCGAGCCGGGGCAGGGCGCGGGTCTCGCCGGCCGGGTAGGGCTTGCCATCCTTCAGGAATGTCTTGGAAAAATTCGGGGCGTCGTGGAGCGTGTCGAGTTCCTGGGGTACGTAGCGCGCTTCCGAGGGCGAGACCGGCACACCCTCCCGCGCCTGCTTGATCGCATCCGCCAGCAGCGTCTCCAGGGGCAGGCGGCCGCCGAGCGCCCGCGCCAATTCCAGGGCGAGGCGCCAGCCGCCGACGGCGCCGGCCACCGTCACCATGGCGTCGGGGCCGCGCGCGGGAATCGCGTCGAACTCCTTCTCGCGGTAGCGCTGGATCGTCGCGAGACGCCCGGCCGGACCGCAGGCCTCGATGCCGCGCACCCGGCCGCCGCGCTCGCGCACCAGCCAGAAACCATCGCCGCCGATGCCGTTCATGTGCGGATAGACCACCGCGATGGAGGCGGCCATCGCCACCATCGCCTCGATCGCATTGCCGCCCTGGGCCAGCACGGTCTGGCCGGCCTGCGCGGCGAGATGATGGGGCGCTGCGACGGCGGCGGCGGTGAAGACGGGGGTCTCGGGCATCGCGGGTCCTGTGGTGTCCGGGCCGCAGGGTTAGGCGAGCGCGCGGATCCTGCAAAGGGCGGGCGGGTACAAGATCTTCGCCATGCTATGCTGCGCCGATCCTGTCCCGCAGAAGCGGCCGATGTCCCGGAAACGTTTGCCTCGTCTCGCCATCGGCCTCGGCCTTGCCGCCACGCCAGCCGCGGCGCAGCAGCAGGTGCCGCGCGTCTTCGAGGGCGCCGGCGGCGATCCGCGCATCTCGGTCTCGCAGCCGGAGACCACCAGCCAGGCGTCGGGGGGCTTCGTCCGCTCGGTCGAGCCCTATCTCGGCCCGCTCGGCGATCCCCTCGGGATCCGACCGGTGCTGAAGGAACGCGGCATCGAATACAGCCTGACCTATATCGTCGACGTCCTCGGCAACCCGATCGGAGGGCTCCGCCAGGGCGCGATCGTCGAGGACCGCCTGAACCTGCGGCTCAACCTCGACCTCGACCGGCTGGCGGGCTGGCAGGGGGCCACGGTCCACGCCAACGCCTACTTCATCCACGGCACCGGCCTGTCGCGCTACTATGTCGGCAACCTGCTGACCACGAGCGTCATCGAGGCGCTGCCCGCGTCGCGGCTCTACGTGCTCTGGTTCGACCAGAGCCTCATGGACGGCCAGCTGGGCATCCGCATCGGCCAACAGGCCGCCGATACCGAGTTCTTCGTCAGCCAGACCGCGACCCTGTTCGTAAATTCCACCTTCGGCTGGCCGGCGATCACCGGGCTCGACCTGCCGAGCGGCGGCCCGGCCTACCCGCTGGCGACCCCGGCGATCCGGGCCAAGTACGTGCCGGGCAACGGCTTCTCCCTGCAGGTCGGGCTTTACGACGGCGATCCGGCTGGGGCGAACCGGCCGGGCCAGGACCCGGAGGCGCAGCGCCTCGACCGGACCGGCACGAATTTCCGCTTGCATGACCCGGCCCTGTTCATCGCGGAGGCGACCTACGCCTACAATATCGCCCCCGGATCCAAGGGCCTGCCCGGCGACATCACCCTCGGCGGCTGGCAGCATTTCGGCCGGTTCGACAGCCTGCGCTTCGACATCACCGGCGTGCCGCTGGCCGACCCGAACGCCACCGGCATCGGCCGGCCGGTGCGCGGCAATGCCGGGCTCTACGCGATCTACGATCAGACCCTGTACCGGGAATCGGGCAAGGACGACGAGGGTCTCGGCTTCTTCCTGCGCGCCGCGTGGTCGCCGACCCGGTCCAGCCTGATCGACGCCTACGTGGATACCGGCCTCGCCTATAAGGGCCTGTTCGAGGGCCGCGACGACGACACGCTCGGCATCGGCTTCGCCTATGCTCGGATCAGCGACGAGGCCCAGCGCGCCGACCGG
Source organism: Methylobacterium sp. E-065 (assembly GCF_022829605.1). GTDB lineage: Bacteria > Pseudomonadota > Alphaproteobacteria > Rhizobiales > Beijerinckiaceae > Methylobacterium. The sequence continues at coordinate 37,920 of NZ_JAKSYD010000046.1, forward strand.
GACACGATTGTCTACACCGGCCTGCCGATTCCCCGGCGCCGGGCCGAGAGGGTGCTGGAGGCGACCTATCAGGCCGTGGTCGTACCGGGCTTCACGGTGCAGCCGGACGCGCAGTACATCATCCGCCCGGGCGCGGGCATCGCCGGTCCGGACGGCCGCCGGCTGCGCAACGCGGCGGTACTCGGGCTGCGCGCCACCGTGCAGTACTGACCAGCCCTGCGACGGCGCCGCCGGGAACGGTCCCGGCGCCCCGCCTCTTTTCGAATCATGTTGATCTTCGAATGGGTTGTCGGCGTTCTGTTCGGCGCCGTCCTCCTAGCTGGTCTGGCACGTCGCCTCGGAGCCCCGTATCCGGCCTTCCTGGCTCTGGGGGGCATCGGCCTCGCCTTCGTGCCCGGCGTGCCGAACCTGCGGCTCGATCCCGAACTCGCCCTCGCGCTGTTCCTGGCCCCCGTCCTGCTGGATGCGGGCTTCGACGCCTCCGTGCGGGACATGAAGGTGAACTGGCGCCCGATCCTCGGGCTCGCGGTCGGCGCCGTGGTGGTGACGACGCTCGCCGTGGCGATCGTGGCGCACCTGATCGTGCCCGACATGCCGATCGCCGCCTGCATCGTGCTTGGCGCGGTGGTGGCGCCCCCGGACGCGGTGGCGGCTCTGGCGGTGCTCAAGCACGCGCCGATGCCCCATCGGCTCGCCACGATCCTGCGCGGCGAGAGCCTGCTCAACGACGCCGCCTCGTTGCTGATCTACCGGCTCGCGGTCGCCGCCGCGACCGCGGGCAGTTTCCACCCGGCCGAGGTGGCGCCGGCTTTTCTGCTCGGCGTCGTGGCGAGCCTCATCGTCGGGCCCGGTCTCGGCCTGCTGTTCGTCGCCCTGACCCGGCGGGTGACCGATCCGGCGAGCGCCATCGTGATGCAGTTCGTCACCGCCTTCGGGATCTGGCTGGCGGCCGAGCGGCTGGAACTGTCGGGGGTGCTGACGATCGTGACCTTCGCGGTCACGGTCGCCCGCCGGGCGCCGGGGATCACGGCGCCCCGGGCCCGGGTGATCTCCTACGCGGTCTGGGACACGGCGGTGTTCGTGCTCAACGTCCTGGCCTTCGTGCTGATCGGCATCCAGATCGGCCCTATCCAGGAGCGGTTATCCGGCGCGGATGCGCAGCAGGCGCTGATCCTCGCCGCCGCGACCTTCGCGACCGTCGTGGTGACCCGGCTCGCCTGGGTGATGCCGACCACCGGCCTGCGCGGCTTCGGCCTGCGGCAGGCGGGGGTGCAGGCCCGGCTCGGCCCGGGGCTGGCGCTCTCGTGGGCGGGGATGCGGGGCATCGTGACGGTGGCGGCCGCCCTGGCGCTGCCCGCCGATTTTCCGCGCCGGGATCTCGTGGTGGTCGCGGCCTTCGTCACCGTGCTGGGCACACTGGTCGTGCAGGGCCTGACCCTGCGCCCGCTGCTGGCGCACCTGAAGCTGGAGGACGACGACCCCGTGGGGCGCGAGACGGGCCGTGCCCGCGCCGCTGCGTACAAGGCGGCCCTCGACTCGCTTGCAGAGGCCGAGGACGAGCCGAGCACCGACGCCCTGCGCGCCGAATTCCGCGCGGCGCTCGCGGAGGCCGAGGAGCACGAGGAGGGCCGCGCCCCGGAAAGCCTGCCGGCCGATGCCGCCCGGCGCCGGGCCGTCGAGGCGGCCCGTGACGCGGTCCTGACCCTGCGCCACCGCGGCCGGATCGGTGACGACGCCTATTACCTGCTGGAGGAGGAGTTCGACTGGGCCGAACTCAGCGCCACGCCGAAGGCGGAGACCTGAACGAATCCCTCCCTTGCAAAGGTTACGGGACGCATACCCCTTAGGTCCGACACCGACGCTTTAAGTACAAAGCGCCGTTCCCTCCCCCTTGCGGGGAGGGGCCAGGGGTGGGGGTGGCGCAGAAGGCACCGGATCGCTCGGTCCTTAACCACCCCCACCTCCAACTCCTCCCCGCAAGGGGGAGGAGAGCGCATCGGTCACACGCCCTTACGCACGGCGATCCTTGCCTCGATCGCGTCCCAGACCACGACCGACAGATCGGGCCCGCCGAGCCGCTGGATCGCCCGGATGCCGGTGGGGGAGGTGACGTTGATCTCGGTCAGATGGCCGTCGATCACGTCGATCCCCACGAGGATCAGACCCCGCCGCGCCAGTTCCGGGCCGATCGTGGCGCAGATCTCACGCTCGCGCTCGGTCAGCTCGGACGCCGAGGCCGCGCCGCCCCGGACCATGTTGGAGCGGATGTCGTTCGCCGCCGGCACCCGGTTCACCGCGCCCATGGCGACGCCGTCCACAAGGATGATGCGCTTGTCGCCCTCGGTGACCCGGTCGAGATAGCGCTGGACCACCCAGGCCTCCCGGAAGGTGGTGGCGAACAGGTCGAACATCGAGCCGAAGTTCGGGTCCTTCTCGGTCACCTTGAACACCGCCGCGCCGCCGTGGCCATGCAGAGGCTTCATCGCCACCGTGCCGTGCTCCAGCCGGAACGCCTCGATCTCCGCCTTGTCGCGGCTGATCAGGGTCGGCGGCATCAACTCGGGGAAGTCGAGGACGAACAGCTTCTCCGGGGCGTTGCGCACCTCGAAGGGGTTGTTCACAACGAGCGTCTCCGGGTGGATCCGCTCCAGCATGTGGGTGGCGGTGATGTAGGCCATGTCGAACGGCGGGTCCTGGCGCATCAGCACCACGTCCGCCTCGGCGAGGTCGATCCGCTCCGGCGGCGTCAGGGTGAAATGCGCACCCTCGACATCCTGCACGGTCAGCCGCTCGACCCGCGCGGTCACCCGGCGGCCCTGCATCGAGAGCCGGTCCGGCGTGTAGTATAACAGGGAATGCCCCCGCCGCTGGGCTTCCAGCAGCAGGGCGAAGGTCGTGTCCCCCGCGATCCGGATATTCTGGATCGGGTCCATCTGGACGGCGACGGTCAGGCCCATCCGAAACGTCCCTTGCCAACGCCGCGCATCATGATCGCCGTTCGTCTCACTCGTCGGACAGCGACTTGCCGCCCGTGCGCTTGTCGTAATCGCCGATCGCCGCCCGGCACTCGGGCGACAGGCGCTTGCGGTTGCGCGTCATGCACTTCTCCGCGTCCGGGCTGTTCGGGTCGACACCGGCGCAGAGTCGGAAATAGTCGTTGGCACAGCCGAGCTGCAGACCCTGGTCCTCGCGCTGGGCGTAGGCGGGGCCGGCGGCGAGCACGAGCAGTGCCAGCGCAGACAGCCCACGGCGGCGGACGGCGCGCAGGGATCGTTCCGGAACCAGTCGCATTCAGCGGTGTCCTCAAAATCTCGATCGGGCGGAGAACCGACGCGGCGGTCCCCCCTCCACCCGCATCCGGCATATCGGTCGCGCCGGGCGCTAGGCAAGCGCCCGCGGTTCGACGGAGTGCCACGCGGCGCCGGCCCGCCGGAGTGTGGCCTCACGGCCGCAGCGCCGGGTCGGCGCCTCCGCGAAGGCGCACATAAGAAAGGGCCCCACCCGGGTTCGGGCAGGGCCGCAAGTCGAAGGGAGGAAACGCCCGCCATGGGCAGATGACCCGTCGCAAGTCGCGGGCCAACCGGTCTAAGGATTTCGTTACCGGTCAATCCGGCGGAAAGAGTCCGTTAACCACCCCGTGATGGATTGCCGTCGTAGCCCTTGCCGACGCCCTCAGAGGGCCCGGGCCGGACGCTCGGACCGCCGACAGGAGCCGGAGACCATGACGCCTTTCAAACCGCTGGAGACCGCCGACCGCCCGAGCATCCGGTTCGGCGCGATAAGCGAACCCACCCCGGCCGCGCACACCCTCGTGATTCCCTTCCCCGGGCCCGAGGCACGACGGGCCCGCCGGATCCCGCGCTCGGGTGAGCCCCGGGGCGAGATCCTGCTGTTCCTCGGCGTGCGCTACGAGCGCCTCGCGTCCTGACGGTATCCGGGGGATGCCAGAGCCGCGCCGCGACGTGCCCGCGCCAACCCGCCTCTTGCCCGCCTGCGTGGCGCTGGCGCTGCTCGCCGCCTGCACGCAGAGCGGTGATTTCGGCCGGCCGCGAACGGGCGTCTGGAACGGGCTGATCGATACCACCGGCAGCTTCAGCACCCACGACCGCGGGCGGCTCCTGCTCGATTCGGGGCTGACCGACGACGAGCAGGCCCTGCGTGATCGCGCATGGCGGTTCGTGCAGCCCGCCAGCACCTTCGCGGCCTTCCAGGATCTGCTCCTGGGCCTCGCCAGCGCCCACGCGATGCCGCCGACCTGGCGGTACGACGAGATCGGCGCCTACTACGACACCTTGACCGCCGAGCCCTCGCGCTCGCCCGTTTCCCGCTATCGGCAGCTCGGCGACGACGCGACTGCGGATGCCCGGCTGATCCCGCTCTTCACGGCGCTGGCCGCCCGGGTGATCGACGCGGATGCCGCGCGCCTGCGCAGCCTGCCCTTCGCCAAGACCCTCGAGGTCGCCGACGTGCAGGACGCGGCCCGGCGCGTCGCCGAGAATCGCTGCGTGATCGCCTGGGTGCGGATCGAGGCCGGCCTGCGGCTGGCCCGCTACCGCTTCGCCCTGGAACACCTGTTCGCCGCGGCCCCGGCGCCCGAATCGGTCCCGGCCGAGCGGTCCATCATGATGCTGGCGGCCAGACGCAACCTCCTGGACCCGCTCCTGCCGGCGGATGCCGCCGCACGATGCGGGCTCGAGACCGTGCCGCTGCCGGTGGCGCAGGCCGCGCCACTCGTCGTCAAGTATTGAGGGCCGGCCGGAGCCGGCACGGTCGGGAACGGCCAACGACGACGGACATCCGGATCCGCTACAGCGCACGACCTTGCAGCGCTCGACCCCGGTTACGGGAATAGACGATCGGCTTGCCGAGTCCGATGATCAGGGCGCACGACGGCAGGGCAACGCATCCATGGCAGCGCAGGACATCGTCGGGGCGGGTGCTTCCGGGCGTGCCGGATGACGCCGCTCGCCCGTGCACGCTTCAGCCAGCTCATCCTCCCGCGGCTCGACGAAGGCTACCGGCTCGCGCGCTGGCTGACCGGCGACGCGACAGACGCCGAGGACGTGATGCAGGAGGCGTGTCTCCGGGCCTACCGGGCGATCGAGACCTTCGCCGAGGGCAACGCGCGCGCGTGGTTCCTGACCATCGTCCGCAACACCGGATATTCCTGGCTGCAGCGGCACCGCCCCCGCACGGTGATCTTTGCCGACGACCTGGATCCGGTCGCCCGCGCCGAGCTGGACGCGGGCGGCCCCTCGATTCAGGCCCCGGAGACGCCCGAGGCGGCCCTCATCGCGCACGACGACGCGCGCCATCTCACCCGGGCGATCGCAACGCTGCCGGTCCCTTTCCGAGAGGCGCTGGTGCTGCGCGAGTACCACGGCCTCGGCTACCGGGAGATCGCCGAGGTGACGGGGGTGCCGGTCGGAACCGTGATGTCCCGCCTCGGCCGCGCCCGGCAGAGGCTGCTCGAACAGTTCCCGCGAGACCAACGATGACTGGCGACGACGAGACGCTCCTCCTCCTCAGCGCCTATATCGACGGCGAGCTGTCGCCCGGCGAGGTGCTCGCCATGGAGCGCCGGCTCGCGGCGGAGCCTGAATTGCGGGCGACGGCCGACCGGCTCCGTGACCTCTCGGCCAGCCTGCGCGAAACGCTGCCGGGCGCGCCAGCGCCGGAATCGCTGCGTGGACGCGTGGTGCAGACAATCGGCTTCGTCGACGCCGCCCCTGACCGCAACGGGTCCGGGTCCTGGCGCGCGCTCGCCGCGACGCTGGTGTTCGGCATCGCCGTCGGCGCGGCGATCGGCGGGGGCGCCGTCTACCGCGACCAACAGGGAGCCGCGCCGACGACGAGCGAGGCCGTGCTCGCCAGCCACCTGAGAGGGCTCGCCGCGCCGCAGCCGTTCGACATCGCCTCCTCCGATGGGCACGTCGTCAAACCCTGGTTCAACGGGCGCACACTCCTCGCGCCGGATGCACCCGATCTGGCGGACCAGGGTTTTCCGCTCATCGGCGGGCGGATCGACATCGTCGCAGGCAAACCCGTCCCGACCCTCGTCTATCGCCACGACCGCCACGTCATCAGCGTCACCGTCGTCCCGGCCACCGCCGGCCCGCCGGAGGGTGAGGAGCGCCGGGACGGGTCCACGATCCTGAGGTGGAACGCCGGCGACCTGACCTACTGGGTGGTGTCCGATCTCAACGCACGCGCCCTGCGCAGCTTTATCGACCTGTTCCAGTCGCGGACCACGCGGCAGGGATGAGCGATCCTGCGCGCGCCCGGGAATAAGTCCGCGGCTCGCCGGGTTTCCGATGATGTCGTTCTATGCAGACATCGAGGGGCCGCGCGTGATCGCCATCGCAGATCGCTTCCCGTTGGGGACGGACAGAAGTTGGGCGGGCGGGTCCGATGCAGTGCACGAACCGGGCAACGGCGCGGCGTTTCGCAGTCGGGGCGTCGCCAAAGCCGAGCACCCCTGCGCCGGCCCGACACCCGTGGACATGGCGCTCGGCATCCTGATCGACAATTTCGAACAGGGGGTGGCGGTGACCGACCCGTCCGCGCGGGTCCATTTCCTGAATCGCGCCGGGCACGCCCTGGTCCGCGCCGGGCTTCTGCGTCTCGAAGGCGGCCATCTGCGCGGCCCGTCACCCAGCGCAGGCGTCACCCTTCGCAGCGTCATCGCGGGGTGTGCTGCCGACGGCGGGAGATCGGCCCGCCTCGTGAGCGAGCACGGCGTGCTCCTCGTCGCCGCGTGCGCGATCCCCGCGCCGGTCGGCTCGATCGCCACGTCGACCGTGCTCCTGCGCTTCACCGATCCGGCATCGGTTCGGCCGCCGGACACGTCTGTCCTGCAGAGCCAGTTCGGCTTGACGCCCGCCGAGGCAGCTCTGGCTGCCGATGTCCTGGCCGGGCACGACCTGGCCGCGAGCGCGGTGCGCCGGGGCATTAAACCGAACACGGCGAAGGTCCACCTCCGGCACATCTTCGAGAAGACCGGCGCGCGCCGACAGGCGGAGCTGATGCGCCTGCTCCTGCTCTGCCCGCAACCGATCGCCGTCAGGCCAGACCTGTCGCCTGAGTGATTTGAATAGTGTCGGCCCTTAATTCGAATGGGTGATGTTTATATCAACCAGAACACTAATAATCATCAGGGTCATCAACTGACCAAACGGCACGTCTTTGCTCGCATGGAGTATAGACCATGATCTTTTCGTACCTGACATCCGCTCGAAAAGCGCGCACGGCGGCGCGCAACTATCGGATCCTGTCGGCGCTCGACGACGCCATGCTCGGTGACATCGGCCTGGATCGGCAAACGCTGCGCATGTTCTGCGACAACGGATGCACGTTCACGGCCATATCCGCGGCTCAAACCGGCAGAGCCTCGGCGGGTCTGTCGCCTCTCACGCTCCAGCCCATTTTGGGCTGAAACACAGCCTGCAACGGGGTGCCGGCGGCGCTCCGCTACCGCCCCGCACCCTTGCCGGACGAGTCCTTGCCCGCCGACGCATCGTCCGTCGCTGTATCGGTGGTGCAGGAAACCGCCTGGATCGCGGCGTTCGCGGCCGGGCGCTGGCTCGGCAGGCCGGCGATCACCCGCACCACCACAAAGCCACGCGTATCCGGCGCGACGATCCGTACGTCGCGGCTCGGATCGTTCTCGTCGTCGTCGGCCAGCGCCTCGTCGTACTGAGCACGGGTGAGGATCACGAGGTCGAGGGCGCCGCGCACCGCCGCCTGATCGGTCACCGCGTAGAAGGCACCGCGCCGCGCATGAGCGGCGAGCGACAGGGACAGCGCCCCGGTCCGCGCCGAGACGCGCATCGGCCCGTCGGCCAGATCGTAGGCACAGACGCCCACCGCCACGGCGGGATCCGAGATCGGCAGCCACGCCTCGGGCGGGGAGGGGTCGTCGCCGGTCGCCACCGTGTAGATCGGCTGCGGATGGTCCAGGTTCTCGCTGGTCCGGGCGCGCGAGACGGCATCCTTCTCCGACAGGACGGGGATGGCCAGCACCGCCGCGACGTGGACGATCCCGGCCAGCACGAGACCGACCAGTGTGGCGTAGACGACGCGCAGGCTCACGATGCGCATCCCAGGCGGGTGATGGCCGGCACCGAGGACCGGTCGAGGGATCCGGCGCTGGCGGCGGCCGGCGTGTCGTAGAGGCGCAGCGCCAGACGCACCGGCCCGCTCGCCCGGGGGCTCGGAAGCCAGTTGCCCGGCTGGACGTCGGGCGCGAGCACCACCGCAAACCGGCCTTCGGCCGATCGGAGGACCTCGGTGGAGGTGAAGCCCTCGCGTAGCGTCGGCCGTCCGGGTTCATGGGCCCCACGGCCGGCCACCGTGATGGTCCAGGCCCGGGCCGGGGGCGTCCCGCCGCCGATCCGATAGGTGCAGGTGGCATCGAGCGCCTGACCGGCATCGTCCGCAGCCGCCGTGAGGAGCAGCCCCTCACCCACCGCGAGGGGGATCTCGCCCCGGCGCGCGTTGACCGCGCGGGTGTAGGGATCGGCATTCGCGGCGCCGGCCCGGGGCCAGGCTGTCCAGGCACCGACCTGCACGCCGCCGAAGGGGTAACCGCCGCTGGTCGCCCAGTCGGCGCTGGCGAGACCGAGTACACCGCCGAGCGCCAAAGCGTAGACGGCGAGCCCGGCCACCGAACTCTTCCGCCACAGGCGCCGGATGAAGCGGATCACGCCGCCGCGCGGGGCCTGCCCGGATGCGACCGCATGGCCGCTGGGTACCGGAATCGCGTCCCTCATGCGCTCACCGGACCTCGACGAAGCCGCCGGGCGCGCGGCTGCCCTCGGCCATCGCCCGCGCCCTGTCGAGGGGACCGGACGAGGCGCGGTCGTCGGGCTTGCGGGCGCCCTTCTGGGCGTCGCCTGCGCCGGCGGGCACACGCTCGACCGTGCGGAACAGCCCGTTCAGGCCATTGATCACCTCGAAGGAGCGGCGCGAGAGCTTGCCATAGGCGCTGGCATTGGGATCGATCGGCGCGGTCGGCCCGCCGGAGGCCTGCTGCTGGGCGGCCCGGGGGCTTTCCTTCAGGCCGGGCAGGGGCTTGATCTCGATGCCCTGGTGGGCCGGCTCCATCACGTCGTGCCAGGTCTGGGCCGGGAGCGAGCCGCCGGTCAGCTTGTTGGTCGAGGTGTGGTCGTCGTTGCCGAACCAGACGGCGCCGACATAATTGCCCGTGTAGCCAACGAACCACGCGTCCCGGTAGGCGTTCGTGGTGCCGGACTTGCCGGCGACCTTCACGCCCTCGAGCTGGGCCCGCTTGCCGGTGCCCTCCTCGACCACCTTGTTGAGCATGAAGTTCATGTCGGCCACGACCTGGGGCGCGAGCACCCGCTCCGGTGCCTCGTCGGCGTGGCGGTAGATCACCTCACCGGAGGAGTTCTTCACCTCCATGGCGGCGTAGGGTTTGGCGCGGAAGCCGCCATTGGCGAACACCGCATAGCCCGCGGCTTGGTCGATCACCGTCACCTCGTCCGAGCCGATCGGCATCGAGACCGTATCGATCAGGTTCGAGGTGATGCCCATCTTGTGGGCGAGGTCGATGATCTTGGTGCGGCCGGCCTTGGCGGCCTTGGCCTCGTGGGTGATGCCCATCCCCTTGCCGAGCGCGATCGAGATCTTGATCGGGATCGTGTTGATCGACTTCGCCACCGCGAGCCACATCGGCACGCGGCCGGCATAAGAGCGGCCGTAATTCTGCGGGCACCAGTTGCCGATGCAGACCGGGCTGTCGACCACCACCGTTTCGGGCTTGAACAGACCCGAATTGAGCGCGGCCGAGTAGACGTAGGGCTTGAACGACGAGCCGGGCTGGCGCAGCGCGTCGGTGGCGCGGTTGAACTGGCTCTCGCCGTAATCGGCGCCGCCCACCATGGCGCGCAGTGCCCCGTCGGGGTCGAGGATCACCATGGCGGCCTCGTCGACATCCATGGCGTCGCCGGACTTGCGCAGCGTGTCGGCCACCACCTCGTCGGCCCGCTTCTGGATCGCGAGATCGAGCGGTGTCTTCACGGTCAGCACGCGGTCGTTGCGCAGCTTGCCGGCGTCGGCCATGCCCTTGATCTCGCCGAAGGCCCAGTCGAGGTAGTAGTCGGCGGTGATGTCGCGGGTTCGGGTGACCGGCGTCGCCGGGTTGCGCAAAGCCGTCTGGATCTGGCCCTCGGTGACGAAGCCCGCCTCCACCATGTTGTGCAGCACGTCCGCCGCCCGGGCGCGGGCCGCCGGCAGGTTGACGTGCGGCGCATACTTGGTCGGCGCCTTGAACAGGCCCGCCAGCATGGCAGCTTCCGCGAGGCTGATATCCTTGAGCGGCTTGCCGAAATAGTAATCCGCCGCCGCCACGGCGCCGAAGGTGCCGCCGCCCATATAGGCGCGGTCGAGATAGAGTTTCAGAATCTCGTTCTTGGTGAGGTGGCTCTCCAGCCAGAGCGCCAGGAAGGCCTCGTTGATCTTGCGCTCCAGGGACCGCTCGTTGGTGAGGAACAGATTCTTGGCGAGCTGCTGGGTGATCGACGAGCCGCCCTGCGTGCCGCTGCCGCCCTTCGAGTTGTTCACCAGCGCCCGCAGGGTGCCGATCGGATCGATGCCCCAGTGCTCGTAGAAGCGCCGGTCCTCGGTCGAGACCAGCGCCTTGATCATGATGTCGGGAAACTCGTCGAGCTTGAGCGAGTCGTCATGCTTGATGCCGCGCCGTCCGACCTCGGTGCCGTAGCGGTCGAGGAAGGTGACCGCGAGATCCTGCTGCTTCAGCCAATTCTCGCTGGTGAGCTGGAAGGCGGGTTGCGCGAAGGCCAGCATCAGCACGGCGCCCCCGGTGCCGATGGTGACGCCCTCGCTGGTGAGATCGAGCACGGCGCGCTTCCAGCCGCGCACGGCGAAGCGGCCCATGACGCGCCGGAAGCGCTCATAGGCTTCGCCGGTCGAGCGGCCGCTGTCGTACAGGCTGGCGTTGACCCAGGCGTCGAAGGCGAGGGCGGCCCGTTCCAGGCGAACCTTGATCTCGGTGAGCGTCGGCAGGCGCACGATGTCGAACCCGGCTTGTCGAGCGCCTCTGCGGCGGGGCGTGGAGCGTCTGCACCGCAGACATGGGAGCTGCGGCCGGGCCACCGCACGGCATCCTCCTCCATAGCAGGATCCGGAACCGCGGGCGAGGCTCTGCGCAGTCTCGCGAATCGCCGCGGACGCGCTTGGGCATAACGCGCGGGGACGCGACCTGGTCGCGGGATCGCGGCTACGCTTGCTCCGCCGCCCCGGCTCGGGCAGAGAGACGCCCTTCCGATCGAGAGACCACATCGATGCCCAAGCCCGAGGCGGTGCGCCACGGGGCGGCCGAGCCGTTCTGGCGCACCAAGACGCTCGAAGCCATGACCCCCGCCGAGTGGGAAAGCCTGTGCGACGGCTGCGGCCGTTGCTGCCTGCTGAAGCTCGAGGATGAGGACACGGGCGAGGTCCACCACACCGATATCGGCTGCACGCTGCTCGACGGTCTGACCTGCCGGTGCCGCGACTATGTCCGCCGCCAGAAGCGGGTGCCCGATTGCGTCCGGCTGACGCCCGAGGCGGTGCGGGCCATCGCCTGGCTGCCGCAGACCTGTGCCTACCGCCTCTTGCGGGACGGCGAGCCGCTCTATCCCTGGCACCCGCTGATCTCGGGTCGGGCCGCGAGCGTCCACGAGGCCGGCATCTCGGTGCGCGGACGGCTCTCCGGCAACGAGGAGGAGTTTGCGGACGAGGAATACCCGGACCGGATCGTGGACTGGCCGGCACTCGATCCGCAGGCCGGCTGAAGGCGGCCATCCTCGCGCGCGCAGCGACAAGTCCGGGTTTCGAAAGGTCGAGACCTTTCGCGGGTCCAGGGTAGAGCCCTCGAGTCCGTCAGGGCTTTGCCCTGACAACCCACCAAAGGGCTCAAGCCCTTTGGAAACCCGAGACCCCGGATCAGACCGGCTCCGCGCGCGATGACGGGGCCAGCAGCCGTCCCCCGGCCAGACCGTTCACCGCGATCACGATGGCGACCGCCGCCGCATGCATCAGGAGATCCGTCGCGGTGGCGTCATGCGGGTGGACCGGCATCAGCAGAGCCGCCGCAGCCGCCGACACCGCGAGGCCGCCGAGCGCCGCCGTCAGGTTCGGCCGCAGCGGGCAGGCGCGGCGCAGCATCATCACGATCAGCACCGACAGCGGCACCGAGGCGCAGATCAGGAAGCTGAAGCAGTCCGTCACCGTATGGGCACCCGGGAGGTCGGTCCCGGGGGCGATCCACTCCCGCAGGCAGCCCAACCCGCTGGCGCCGATCCAGAGGGCGAGGGGCGGCAGCGGCAGCAGCGCCCACCGGCCCGAGCGGCCCGGAACGCTCGTGGCGAAGGCCGCGTAGGCCGCCGTGATCGCGGTGAGCACGGCACCGATCGCCGCCAGGGCGAGATCCGGCACGTGCATGCGCAGCATGAAGCCCGTCATGCCGGCCTCGGCCACCAGCAGCAGCCCGGCCAGAAGCGCCGCGCCGAGCCACACAGCCGTGCGGATCCCCGGCGCCGGCAGCGGCCGGACCGGCTCCAGCCCGCCGGCCAGTGCCTCGACGAGCCGATCGTGACGGGTGGTTTCGCAGCCGGCACGCTCAGCCATCACTCCGCCTCCCGCGTCAGGCTGGTCCGGAGCGCTTTCAGCGCCCGATGCAGATTGACCTTCAGTGCGCCCTTGCTGCGGCCGGTGAGCGCCGCGGCCTCGTCGAGCGACAGCTCGCGCAGGCCGAGCTGCTCGACCGCCTGCCGCTGCCCATCGGGCAGGGAGGCCACCGCGCGGGCGAGCGCTGCGGCACGGTCCCGCGCCTCGAGGCTCTGGCCAGGCGCCGGGCCGGGATCGACCTCGGCCTCGTAGGCGAGGGGATCGTTGACCTCCCGGGGGCGGCGGCCCGACCGGCGCAACCGATCGATCGCCCGCCGCTGGGTGATGGCCCGCAGCCAGGGCATGAACGGCCGATCGGGATCGTAGCTCGCCCGCGCCCGATGGACGGTCATCAACGTGTCCTGCACGACGTCGTCCACCGCCTCGCCGCGCACGCCCTGCGACCGGGCGATCGCCGAGACGACCGGTAGACAGGCCTTCAGCAGCGCGCGATAGGCAGCGGCATCGCCGCGTTGCGCCGACGCCATCAGACCCGCGAGTTCCTCTTCGAGCACCATCCGGGCCCCGCCGCCGTTCCGCCCCCCGGCTCGGGCCGCATCTTGCCCGGCCTCGGAGCCCGGCGCCAGCGACCAGCCGCACGTTGCGAACCCGGCCTGCACGGCGAGGATCATCGCAGCGCCTCCCGCTGCACCCCATCCTGATCGAGGCGGGCGGCAGCGAGGATGCGCCCGTCCTCCGCCTGAAGCAGAACGGCCGCCGCCTCACCCTCCGGACGCGCCGCCGCGAAGGTCGCAGCGCCCCCGGACCAGCGGCCGAGATCGCGGATCGCGCGGACGACGTTGGCCTGCTCCAGGGTGCGCCCGGCATTCTCGCCGCGCAGTACCCTCGTGGTGTGGCTCGGATCGAACCCGACCAGCACCACCTGAGCGTCGCCGTTCCCGGTGCCGACCCGTACGACGAGTTGATCGCCTTCGCGGGTCAGAGCCAGCGGGATGCCGGGTCCGGCCGCCCGGGCCCGCGCGATGGCGCCGCGCACAGCCGCCTCGTCGGATCCGACGAGGACGACCGTTCCGTCGATCACGGCCTGCGGCGTGTAGGTGGGCCCGCCGAGCCGGGCCGCATAGGCCTCCTGCCGCGCGGTCGCGGCCGGCAGCGCGTAGGGATCGCGCCAATTCAGATGGTTCCAGTAGGTGACGTGGAACGCGAGCGGCAGGATTTCGGCGCCTTCATGCGCGAGGCGCCCGATCAGCGCCTCCGCGGGCGGACAGGAGGAGCAGCTCTGCGACGTGAAGAGCTCGACGACGACGGGGCGTTCCGTGGCCGCGGCCGGGCCGAGGGCGGCACCGAGGAGGGCGAGGGCGATCGAGACGACAGGGCGCATGGACGAGATTCCTGCGCGCCGGTGGATCGATCCGGCGCACCCTTCTCTTCGCCCTGCGGCGGCGGCGGTTACGCGGGGTCCGACCCGTCGAGTTCGAACGCGTCCACGTCGCGCAGCAGCGCCACGAAGGCTTCAGCCCCATGCGCCAGGGCCGCGCGCCCGGCCTCCGCGGTGCCGAGGCGCGCGTCGCCGATGGCGCCGGACGGGTGAAGGTCGCCCGCCTTCCAGGCGAAGGCCGCGGGCCGGCCGGCGCGCAGATGGGTGAAATCGCGGACCATCGCAAGCGTCCGCGGCGGGAAATCGGCGATCTGGTCGGTCCGCACGAGGTCCGGCCGCAGCGCCAGCATCAGCGCGGTCTCGACGCCGCCGGCATGGATGCCGTGGGTGATCTCGCCGGCCGGAAACAGACCCTCCGGATAGCCGAACCGCGCCCAGGCGGTCGTCACCGCCACCATCCCGTGCCGCGCGCGCAGCTCGGCCGCCGCGAGATCAATGATCGCGCTGTTGCCGCCGTGGCTCGAAACCATCACGAGCTTGCGACAGCCCGCCCGGTGGAGGGCGGTGCCGATCCCCGTCCAGGCGGCCAACGCCGTCCCGGTGTCCAGCGAGAGCGTGCCCGGGAAGTCATCGTGTTCGTCGGACTTGCCGATCGCCTGCACGGGCAGGATCAGTACGTCGAGATCAGCCGGCGCGCGCGCACACACGCCAGCGAGGTAGCCCTCCGCGACGATCGTATCGGTCGCGAGCGGCAGATGCGGGCCATGCTGCTCGATGGCGGCCACCGGCAGCACCGCAATGGCACGCCGCATGTCGCGGCTCGCCAGTTCATCCGTGGTGAAGTCGGACCAGAACCGCGCCGCCATGCCTGCCGGGACCTCCCCCTGCGCCGGGCGGCGACAGGTCGCCAGGCCCCTCTAACCGGCGCAGGGCCGGCGAGTCGACAGGCGCCGAGCGAATCGACTCAGCCGAACAGCGCGTCGATATCGTCCTGGGACGGCACGGCTCCGTCTGCCTGGGGGCCGTTGAGCATCAGATCCTCGGCCCGGGCCCGGCGGGTACGCTCGGTCGGGTCCGTGGAGGCAGTGTCGCGCGCCTTCACGGCGCCTACGAACCGAGCCAGGCGCTGCTCGAACAGCCGCAGCGATTCGACCACTTTGGCGATCCGCTGCCCGGTGATGTCCTGGAACGCGCAGGCCTCGAAGATCGTGTTGATGCGCTCTTCGACCGCTGCGCGGTAGCCCGGCCCGTCGGGCAGGCCGAGCATGGCTTCGGCGGCTTCCATGATCGTGTTGGTGGCGCCGGCCGTCGCCGCGACGACGCTGCCGAGCTCCTCATGCGCCATGGGGATCCGGTCGCGACTCATCTCGTTCGCGCGGAGGGCCCCGATCTCCTCGCGGAGATGGGAGATGTACTCGGCAATCTCGCTCAACTCGGCGATGACGGCCTGCGGTTCCCGGAACCGCACTTCGGACTGCCGGGGGGCGGCTAACGACATGCTGTTCTCCTGAGATCGGCCACCGTCCGGACCATCCGCGCCGTGTGCGGGCGACTTCCGAAGGATCGGGGAGCCGGGCGGACGGCGCGGGGCGCGTGTCATCGATCTCAATCAGCTGCCGCAGACGGCTTCGATCTTCGATTTCAGGGTAGCGGCGTTGAACGGCTTGACGATGTAGTTGTTCACGCCGGCCTTCTTGGCGGCGATGACGTTCTCGGTCTTCGATTCGGCCGTCACCATGATGAACGGCGTCGTGCGAAGATTTTCGTCAGCGCGCACATGCCGGAGCAGCTCGTACCCCGTCATCGGCTCCATGTTCCAGTCCGAGATCACAAGGCCGTACTTGCGGTCCTTGAGACGGGCCAGTGCTTCGGTGCCGTCAGAAGCGTCATCAACCTCTTCAAAGCCGAGCTGCTTCAGAAGATTTCGAATAATGCGAACCATCGTCTGATAATCGTCGACAACGAGGATCGGCATGCTCAAGTCGAGAGCCATCGAACCACTACTCCGTAATTGCCCGGCGGGAGGCCGCGACGGCTCCCGGAAAGATTAACGCTTCGCTATGGCTGCAATTTAGCTGCGCCGCACGTGATTTTAAATAGGGCCTGCGCATTGCGAAGCCGTTAATTGCAGCCGGCGGCGCATGGGATGCCAAAGTGTTGCACCGCGGCATCCGCCCCTCGCTTGACCCTCCGGGCACCTTTCGGCAGGGTCCGGTCGCGTCGGCCCCCATGCGGGCATGGCCTGCGATCCGAACCCGACCTTTCGCGTATCCGACCCCGACACAATGGCCTCAGGCGACGAGACGGCGGCGCGGTCCTTCACCATCGGCCGTCCTGACACGCCGGTTCCGCCGGACCTTGCGGGGGCCGTGGCAGCGATCGGCAATTTCGACGGCATCCATCTCGGCCATCGCGTCCTCGTGGAGAGCGTGCGGGCGGCGGCTCGGGACGCCGGCCGGCCGGCCGTCGTGCTGACCTTCGAGCCGCACCCGCGGGCCTATTTCACCCCCGACGCGCCGATGTTCCGCCTCACCAGCCTCGCCGCCAAGGAGGTCGTGTTCGCGCGCCTGGGGCTCGATGGGCTGATCGTGCGCCGGTTCGACGGGGCGCTCGCCGCCACGGGCGCGCGCGCCTTCGTGATCGACTTCCTGAAGGACTCGCTCGGCCTGTCCGGCGTGGTGGTCGGTCACGATTTTCATTTCGGCCGTGGCCGTGAGGGCACACCTGCGGTCCTGGCTGATCTGTGCCGGGAGGCGGGCCTGAGCTGCCGCATCGTGGCGCCGGTCGCCCTCGGCGACGAGGCAGACCCGGTGTCGTCGAGTGCGATCCGCGCGGCGCTCGCCGCGGGGGACGTCGCCCGGGCCAACGCCCTGCTGGGCTACCGCTGGTTCGTGCTGGGCCCCGTCCGCCACGGCGACAAGCGCGGCCGGCAGCTCGGCTTTCCCACCGCCAACGTGATGGTGCCCGATTGCGGTCTTGCGCACGGGATCTACGCGGTGCGGGTGCGCCTCGCATCGGGCCGGTTCCGCGATGGTGTGGCCAGCTACGGCCGCCGCCCGACCTTCGACGATGGGGCGCCGCTCCTCGAGACCTACCTGTTCGATTTCTCCGGCGATCTTTACGGTCAGGAGATCGCCGTGGAGTTCGTGGGCTATATCCGCGGCGAGGAGCGGTTCGCCAGCGCCGAGGCGCTGGTCGAACGGATGCACATCGACGCCGACGCGGCGCGGTCCCTGCTGGCGCACGATGCAACCCGGTCGATGCTGGACTGAGGTCCCGGGGGGATCGCCGGCCGCGCTGATCGTGTAGAAGGGCGGCATCAAGCAGGAGGCGGACGTGCTGGGTCGTTACGAGCGCGCGAACAACGGCGAAGCGGTGGTCGAGTACGGCGACGGCACCATGCGGGTGGTCAAGCCCGGCAGCTTCGTGCGCTGCGCGGTGACCGGCGAGCCGATCCCCCTCGATGGGCTGCGCTATTGGAGCGCGCTGCGCCAGGAGGCCTATTCCTCCCCCGAGGCGATCCTGAAGCGGCTGAAGGAGACCGGCCGGCCCTGATCGTCAGGGAGCGGTATCGATCACCTGTCGCAGCTGGCGGCGTACAGCGTCCGGATCATCGAACACGAGGTGCACGCGCAGCACCCGCACCTGGGTCACGAAGGACGCGGGCAGGCGCACGGCGTCCTTCTCGGTCGTGACAAGCTCGGCATCGAGTCGCCGCGCCGCCTCGACCAGGGCGGCCAGTTCGCCGTCCCGATAGGCATGGTGATCCGGGAAGGCGCGCTGCGCGGCGAGCGTGGCCCCTGCCTCAATCAGGGTGGCAAAGAATTTTTCCGGGCGCCCGATGCCCGCGAAGGCGAGGCAGCGTCGGCCGACCCAATCGTCCGTCTCCCGGACGAGGCGTGCGCGGTGGACCGGAACGCCCCGGCCCGCGGCGGCCCGGGCGATGGCGTCGCCCGGCGCCCCTTCACCGAGGACGATCAAGCCGCCGACATGGGGCCATTGCCGGGCGAGCAGCGCCCGCAGTGGCCCCGCCGGAACGGGCAGGCCGTTGCCCACGCCGACGGGTGCATCGACGACCACGAGGCTGAGATCCTTCACGAGCGACGGGTTCTGCAGCCCATCATCCATCACGATGGCGTCGGCACCCAGTCTCCGACACAGGGCGGCTCCTCCCGGCCGATCGCGCGCGACGATCGTCGGCGCCTGACGGGCGAGCAGCAACGGCTCGTCGCCGACCTCCACGGTGCTGTGCCGGCGCGGATCGACCTGCACCGGACCGGCCGTCCGGCCGCCATAGCCGCGGGACAGGAAGGCGGGTGTACGCCCGAGTTCGGCAAGCAGACCCGCGACGGTGAGCGCGGCGGGCGTCTTCCCCGCCCCACCGAGGGTGAAGTTGCCCAGGCACAGAACCGGACAGCCCGCCCGCACGCCCGTCCGGTCCATGCGCCGGGCGACCAGCGCCCCGTAGGCTGCCCCCGCGGGTGCCAGGACGCGCGCCAACGGATGGTCCGGTCCGGAAGCCCAGAATCCCGGAGGCCGCATCAGGCCCGCGCGAGCGGGCGCACGCGACCGCCCCGGTCGAGGCGTTGCAACTTCATCTGCGCGACGAACGGGTCGAGAACCGCGAGCGTGCGGGCCACAGCCCCCTCAAAGGGCTGAAGGGCCCGCTGTCCCGCCTGCGTCATGGTGGCGAGCCGAGCCTGATTCCCAAGGAGCTCGCCCGCGACCGCGGCCAGTTCGACGCCGTCCTGCACCGCCACGGCCCCGCCGGCCCGATCGAGCGCTTGGTAGACTGTGCCGAAATTCTCGACATGCGGTCCATGCAGCACCGCCGTGCCGAGGCGCACCGGCTCGATCGGGTTCTGGCCGCCCCGGCTCACCAGCGAGCCGCCGAGGAACCCCAGGGGAGCGAGGCGGTAGAACAAGCCCAACTCGCCGATCGTGTCGGCGACATAGACGTCCACGGACGGGTGGGGGCGCCCTCCGGCGGAGCGCCGGGCGCTCCGCAGGCCCAGGGCTGATGCGCACTCGACGACCTCCGCGCCCCGGGACGGATGCCGCGGGGCAATGAGCGTGAGCAGCTGGGGGAAGCGCTCCTTCAACAGGGCGTGTGCGTACGCAATGGTGGAATCCTCACCCGTATGCGTGCTGGCCGCGATCCAGATCGGCCGTCCGGCCACCATGGACCCCAGATACGCGAGTTGCTGCGGATCGGCCGGGGGCACCGAGGCGTCGAATTTCAGGTTGCCGGAGATGCTCACGCGCGGCGCGCCGAGCTGGGCGAAGCGGGCCGCATCGTCCTGGGTCTGGCTGAGGCAGATCGCGATCCGCGACAGGAGTGCCTTGGCGGTGCGCGGGCAACGCTCCCAGCCGCGGAACGAGCGTTCCGACATGCGGCCGTTGACCAGGATCAGCGGAATCTCGCGCTCGTCGAGCGCCAGGATCATGTTGGGCCAGATCTCCGATTCAGCGACGACCGCGAGGTTCGGCTGCCAGTGATCGAGGAAGCGCGCCATCCAGCGCGGGGCATCGAGGGGCATGTACTGATGGACGGCGCCGACCGGCAGGCGGGCGCCGATCAGGTCGGCGGCCGCGCGGGTGCCCGTGGTCACCAGAACCGAGAACCCGCGGGCGATCATGCCCTCCACGAGACCGATCAGCGACAGGGCCTCGCCGACGCTGGCGCCGTGCATCCACGCCAGGGGACCGACCGGGCGGGCCCGCCCGGGCAGGCCGCGCCGCTCGGGGAGCCGCAGCGGATCCTCCTTGCCGCGCTGCGCCCGCCACGCGAGGAGCCCGGACAGGGCCGGCTCGCCGACCCACAGGCCGGCCCGGTAAGCCTGCAGCGGCAGGGTCACGGAGGGACGCCTCATGCGGCGTCTCCCACGGGTGCGGCGGCCTCGACCGTGGGCGCATCGCGGTAGAGCGCCGCCCGGTCGGCGCGCCCGACCAGCGCGTAGGCGCGGGCATGGACCCGGTTCATCTCGGCCTCGACGAAGCGCCGGAGCGTTTCGAAGGCTTCGCCCACGCTGTCGCGCGGCACATAGATCGGATCGCCCAGCACGATCGCGCCGCGCCCGAACGGCAGGCCTAGACAGGCGCGATCCCAGGACTTGAAGCGGAGATGCCGGCTCGTCACGACGGCGGCCGGGATGATGGGTCGGCCCGAGAGGCGGGCCAGGGTCAGGATGCCGGCGTCGCACCGGCGCGAGACCTTCGGCACGTCCGCGCTGAACGCCACGGACTCACCGTCCTTGAGCGCCCGCAGCATGGCCCGCAGCCCTTCGGCACCGCCCTTGGCGCGTACGTCCGCGGCCCGATTCCGGCCGCGGGCGCCCGAGGCCCGCATCACCCGGACGCCGAGCCGCTCCAGCGCGATGGTGTTGATGTTGCCGTCCGTGTTTCGCGAGATGATCGTGGCGACCCTGTCGTGGGACCGGCGCATCAGGGGCATCATGATGTGCTGGCCGTGCCACATGCCGGCGATCATCGGCGTGTGCGCGTCGATCCAGGCATTGGCCTGCCCGGCCGGCACGCCGCCGGCCTGGACCACGAAAGGGTTGGTCCGCTGCACCAGCCGCAGGTACGCCGCCGCGAAGCGGCCGAGCAGGCGCTGTACGCCGGGCTGACGAAGGAAACGCTTGCCGAGGCTCATGTCACGCCTGGGATGGCCGGACCGCCACCCGATCAGTTCCGGATCGAAATCGATCGCGCATGCTCTAGCCCCCGCGCATGAGACGAAACAATCGGCCCGGATCACAACCTGCGCGCGAAGCGCCGGTAAGCTGCTGCCCCCGGGGTGACGCGGATGCTCCCGCGGCACGGCGAAAACACGGCGGGCCCGCTTGTTTAGATTTATTCCAGACTATAGATTGGAATTGATCTAAAAGGGAGAGCCACTATGGCCGCCGTCCTCGAGAGCTCCGCGGCGTTGACTGGAGAAGCCCGCCGCGCCTTCGTCCTGCGTTACGTGCAACCCGGTCTCGCCGGCCTGATCGATGGTTCGGTCTCGACGCTGGCGCCGATCTTTGCGGCGGCCTTCGCCACGGGTCACAACCACGCGACCTTCCTGGTGGGCCTCGCGGCCTCGGTCGGGGCAGGGATCAGCATGGGCTTCACCGAGGCCCTGTCGGACGACGGTAGCATCACCGGCCGCGGCGACCCCTGGATCCGCGGCCTCGTCTGCGGCGCGATGACGACGCTCGGCGGTCTGGGCCACACGCTGCCCTACGCGATCCCCGACACCCTGCCGGCCGGGTGGCCGAACCCCTTCTGGCTTGCCACGGGCCTCGCGGTCCTGGTCGTCATCGTGGAGCTCGTTGCGATCGCGGCGATTCGCACCCGCTACATGGCCACGCCGTTCCCGCGCGCAGCCCTGCAGGTCATGCTCGGTGGCGCCCTGGTTCTGGCCGTCGGAATGCTCATTGGCAGCGCGTGACGGGAGGTGCTTGACGGCGGCGCCCGCGCCCGCGATGCGGGGCCGGCTCCTCGGCCGCTCCCGGGCCGTCCCGCGCGGGATTACCGGCGTTGACCTTCCGCCTCGTCCACCTCAGCGATCCGCATGTCGGCCCCCTGGGCCGGGTGCGTCTGCATCAGCTCATCGGCAAGCGGGCCACCGGCTACGCCAATTGGCGGCGCGGCCGGTCGCGCAGTCACGACATGACCGTACTGGAGCGCTTGGTCGCCGATCTGAAAGGGCAGGGCGCCGAGCATGTCGCCTGCACGGGCGACCTGTGCAACATCGGCCTGCCGAGCGAGTGGGCGACGGCGCGCACCTTCTTGGAGGCATTGGGCCCACCGGATGCGGTGAGCTTCGTGCCGGGCAATCACGACGCCTACGTCCGCGGCTCCCTGGAAGGGCTGCTCGAGGCCTGCGGCGCCTACACGGGCGACGATTCCGGATCCGTCGGCCGCTTCCCCTATCTGCGCCGGCGCGGACCGCTCGCCCTGGTCGGCTTGTCGAGCGCGATCCCGACGAAGCCCTTCGTGGCGACGGGACGCCTGGGCGCACCGCAGCTGGCTGCGGCCGAATCGCTGCTCCGGGCGCTCGCCACCGAGCCGGGCCGTCCATTCCGGGTCGTGATGATCCATCACCCGCCGCAACCGGGCGGCGCAACGGCGGGCCGCGAATTGCTCGACGCAGCGGCTTTCACGGCAATGATCGGACGCGCAGGTGCGGAGTTGATCCTGCACGGCCACAATCATGTGACCAGCACCGCCCGTATCCCGGGACCCGACGGGCGCGGCGTGCCGGTCGTGGGTGCGTCTTCAGCTTCGGCCCGACCCGACGGGCATGGGGCCGTCGCGGCGCGCCGGGCCTCGTACATCGTATACGAGATCGCCCAGACGGGAGAGCGCTACGCACTCGCGGCCCGGCGCCGCGGACTGGGCGCCGAGGGCACGATGTGCGACCTCGGCCCCATTGATGTGACCTGAGCCGATCAGGCGACGGCTGCGAGCTTCTGCCCTGTCAGGCTGGCTTCGTAGCGCTCGGCCTGGAGCCGTGTCAGACCGCAGATCAGGGCCAATGTGCCGCGATACACGGTGTACGTGCCGTCATGCGTCGGCTTGACGCGAATCACCTCTGCCATGGGTCTCGTCCTGTGTTGGAGGTTACTTGCCGTGGACCGAGGAGATCGTCCCTCCCTCGTGAATGGGTCTGTTGAACGCGCGAACACTGAGCACGTTATCGATCGGACCCATCGTGGCAAGGGTCGGATACGGATGAATGCTTAGGTATTTCCGCTGCAGCGCGGCAAATCCTTGTGCGGACTGGCGATCCCCGGCTGCGCAAAAAAGCGGCGGCTGGCCTGCATATTGAATGCAACGATGCCACCGTGCCCGGCGACGCGAATCAGGGGCGGATTTTGGCCCCTCGGGGCGCGCGAGAGGAATTTCGATGCAGCTTTGGCGTCTGACGGCGACCGACCTGTCGGCTTTGATTCGGACCGGCCAGGTCTCGGCCCGAGAGGTGGCGCAGGCGGCCCTGGACCGGCTCGACACCGTCAACGGCCGGATCAACGCCGTGGTCGAGCATCGCCCGGAGGAGGTGCTGGCGCAGGCGGAGGCGATCGATGCCGCCCGCGGTCGCGGCGAGGCCCTCGGGGCCCTGGCGGGCGTGCCCGTGACCGTGAAGGTGAACGCCGACCAGCGCGGCTTCGCGACCACCAACGGGCTGCGGCTCCAGCGCGATCTCATGGCCGCGGACGACAATCCCGTGGTCGCCAATCTCCGCCGGGCCGGCGCGGTGCTGCTCGGGCGGACCAACACGCCGGCCTTCTCGCTGCGCTGGTTCACCACCAACCAACTCCACGGCGACACCAAGAACCCGCGCGATCCGGCGCTGACGCCGGGCGGCTCGTCGGGCGGGGCCGGCGCCGCGGTGGCGGCCGGGATCGGAGCGATCGCCCACGGCACCGACATCGCCGGCTCGGTGCGCTACCCGGCCTATGCCTGCGGGGTGCACGGTCTGCGCCCGAGCCTCGGCCGCATCCCGGCCTGGAACTCGTCTTCCCCCGAGCGCGGGATCGGACCGCAGCTCATGGCCGTATCGGGCCCGCTGGCCCGCAGCATCGCGGATCTGCGCCTCGGGCTGGAAGCCATGGCGGCGCCCGAGCCGCGTGATCCCTGGTGGGTGCCGGCGCCGCTCGTGGGCCCGGAGGTCCCGCGCCGGGTCGCCCTGTGCGTGCGGCCAGGCGGTCTCGCCACCGCGCCGGAGGTCGAGGCCGCCCTCCGGGATTCGGCCCGCCGGCTGGCGGAAGCAGGCTGGACGGTCACCGAAATCGCTGACACGCCGCCGATCCGTGAGGCGAGCGAGCTGCAGCTCCAGCTTTGGCTGGGCGACGGCTATGCGGCTGTCCGTGCAGCGGCCGAGCGCGAGGGTGACCCGGCGGCGATCGGCCTCCTCGAGAGTTTCCGGGCGCGGGCCGAGGCGATGCCGCCGGACGCGATCGCCCGGGCGCTGACGCTGCGCCTCACGCTCGCCCGGGATTGGTCGGTGTTCCTGGCCGAGAACCCGGTGCTGCTCGTGCCCGTCTCGGGCGAGCTGCCGTTCCCGGACGGGCTCGACCGGACGGAGGCCGGCATCGCCCGGGCCTTCGAGGCGAACCTCCTTCAGGTCGGGCTGGCGCCGCTCGGGATCCCGGCGCTGACGGTGACCACAGGCCTCGTCGGGCGCACGCCCGTGGGCGTGCAGCTCGTTGCGGCCCGCTACCGGGAGGACCTGTGCCTCGCAGCCGGCGCGGCGATCGAGGCAGCGGGGGTGCCGGAGATGCCGGTCGATCCGGCCTGAGCGCCCGCGTGTCCAGGGTTTCCAAAGGGCCAAAGCCCTTTGGTGGGTTGTCAGGGCAAAGCCCTGACTATCTCGGGGGAAGCCCGACGCCAGGGCTCCGCCCTGGACCCGCGAAAGGGCTCGCCCTTTCGAAACCACGACTCACGCCGCCCCGAGGCTCGCCAGCAACGCCGCGAACAGCTGCGCCCGCCGCGGCAGCGTCTCGATCAGCACGTGCTCCTCCAGGGTGTGATAGCCCTGGCCGAGGGGGCCGAGGCCATCCAGCGTCGGGATGCCGTTGGCACCCGTGAAGTTGCCGTCCGAGCCGCCGCCAGCGCTGCGGTGGGGCAGCGAATGGCCGAGCGCCTCGCTCAGACGCCGCGCCGTCTCGTAGAGGGCCATGCAGCCGGCATCGGGCTCCCAGACCGGCCGGGTCACGCCGCGGGTCACGGTGAAGCGGACGCCGTCCTCCTCCCCCGCCAGCGCCAGAATCCGCGTGACGCCGCGGTCGAGATCGGCTTGGCGTTTGGCCATGCTGAGCGCCTGGCCGCGGCAGAGCGTCGGCACGCAATTGACCCATTGCCCGCCCGAGACGATGCCGGTGGAGAAGGTGCAATCGGCATCCGACAGGGCATCGATCGCGAGGATCTTGCGCGCCATGGCGCGGATCGCCGAGCGCCCCTCGTGGGGCGAGGCTCCCGCATGACTCGGGCGGCCGGTTGCCTCCAGGTCGAACCGCGCGATGGCGTAGCGACCGGTCACCACGCCATTCTCCGGCTGGCCAGGCTCGGGCACGAGCACGAAGGCGTGGCGAGCGGCCTCGGCCTCGATCAGGTCGCGGGTCGAGGGGCTGCCGACCTCCTCGTCGCCGGTGAACAGCACGGTGATCGGCAGCGGCGTCTCGATCCCGGCCGCCGCGAGCGCACGGATCGCCGCCAGCGCGATCACGTTGCCGCCCTTCATGTCGAGGATGCCCGGCCCGTAGGCGCGCTCGCCTTCGATCCGCCAGGGCAGGGCGCCCAGCGTCCCCACCGGGTGGACGGAGTCGAGATGGCCGAGGATCAGGATCCCCGGCTCGTCCCGGCGCGGATGCGCGAAGCGCGCGCGGACGCAATCGCTCAGGCCCAACCGCCCCGGGATCGTCTCGACCCGCGCCCCCAAGACGGCGAGGTCGCGGGCGGCCACGCCCATCATCCGGTTGACCGCGGCCGCATCGTAGGTCGGGCTCTCGCACTCGACCCAGGGGCGCAGCGTCGCGAGGATCTCGCCCGCGTCGAGGTGCAGGTCCGGGATCATTGGGCAGTTTCCTCAGCAAAGGGATCGGCGACGCGCGGCCAGTAGGCGCCCGAGCGCTTCGTGTACGGGATCGCGCCGTAATCCGGCGGGACCGCGCCGGGCGCCGCCACGTAGCGGACTTCACTCGCGATGGGCGCGAAGGCGGCATAGAAATGCTGCATCGACTTCACCACGACGATCCGCTTGTCGTCGAGGCTGAGCCCAAGTCCCGTGAAGGCGTCCGGCGCGAAGGCCTGCTGGCGCTTGTGGGTCAGCACCACGTGGAGCCCGTCGGCCTCAACCCAGGCGGCGGGGCCGAGATGGGCCCGGCCGCCGCTGAGCCCGGTCTGGCTGTGGTCCTCGGAGAGGCCGCGCACGGTGACGCGCAGGTCGACGGGATCGCCCGAGGTCACGCCGCACTTGCCGCCGATCCGGAGGGTGAAGCGCGCCCCGAGCCCGGCCTCGTGGCAGATCCCGACCGCGCCGGGATCCCAGATCAGGCCGAGGGCGACGTCCCGCACCCCGCGCTCCGCCAAGCGCGCGAGGATCGCGGTGTTGTCCGAGGGCGCGCCCGCACCGGCATTGTCGGCGAAGTCGGCCAGCACCATCGGGCGCGGGTCGTCGGAAGCCAGCGCCGCATCGATGGCCGCATCGATCGTGTCGCAGCGGCTCGCCGCCTCTTCGCGCATCGCCCAGACGGCGCCAGCGAGTTCGTCGCCGAGCGCCTGCGCCTTGCTGGCATCGCCGTCGGCGATGACGAGCATCTTGGCGCCGACATCGGCCACGTCGCCCCACGGGAAGCCGTGCCCGAAGGAGACCGACAGGATGCCGTCCCGCCCCTCCAGCGATTCCATCCGGCGCACGAAGCCCGCGACCGGCTCGCGGCTGGTGCGCCACATGTTGATGATCCGGCAATCGGCATAAGCCATCACCGGCCGGATCTCGTTTGCGACCGACCGCATCACGAGCGGATAGAGATCGCGGGCGCGGTCCACGATATCGGTGTGGGGGTATTCCTTGTAGATCACGATGACGTCGGCGCTCGTCCGCATCGTCTCGGTCAGGTGGCAGTGCAGATCGAGTTCGACGCCGATCACCGTGTCCGGACCCACGATGGCGCGGACCCGCTCCAGGGTGTCGCCCTCGCAATCGTCATAGCCCTCGGCCACCATGGCGCCGTGCATGAACAGCAGCACCGCGTCGACCGGCAGGGCGGACTTCAGATCCTCCAGCAGGGCGTCGCGCAGTTCCTCATAGACGGCCCGGAGCGTGATCCCGCCGGGCTGTGCGAAGGTCGAGAGGCTCTCGACGACCGTATGACCGTCGGTCTCGGCCAGTTCGCGCCACGCCTTGAGGCCGATATTGCTGAGGCTCGGCGGATTTCGGGTGCCGTCCCGGCGGGCGTAATCGGCGTGGAAAGCCGCGCGGCCCGTAGGCAGCGGCGCGAAGGTGTTGGTCTCGGTGGCGAGGCCCGCGATGAAGATTTTCAAGGTTCCGTCCCACTCCGTCCCGGCCGCCCGGTCAGGCGGGGCTCAAGATGATGATCGTCTCGGTGGCGGCGTCGACAGCCTCGCGGCCGTAGAGCATCGGCACATGGTCCTGGCGGCCCCAGATCGGGGCCAGGTCGGCGTAATGCGGGCTGCCCGGGTCCCCGGACTGGCCCGGCACGTTGACGAAGACCGATCGGTCCCAGTCGCCCACGTCCACGATCATGCGGAACGAGGCGCCGTGGGTGAGCCGGAACGTGTCGGTCCGGTACTCCGCGTGCATGACCGATGCCGCGGACCCGCCGACCGGCAGCGGGCCGACATCCCAGGCGTGATCGGGCCTCAGGGCGGTGAGGGGATGGGCGAACAGGGCGTGGTGCAGTCGGCCCCAGGACCATCCACCCCGCGGGTTGGGCTGGTGGAGCCGGAGGGTACTCTCCTCACCCTTGTGGGGAGGAGTTGGAGGTGAGGGTGGTACAGGATCGAGCGGGGCGGTGCCTTCTGCACCGCCCCCACCCCTAACCCCTCCCCGCAGGGGGGAGGGGGAAAGCGCTGTTTTCAGAGGATTTTGCTGCCCGTCGGAGGACGGCGCGGCCGATACGAGCCTCCCCATCGGGTCCGCCCCCATCCGCTCCAGGCAATCCCGGAACGCAGCCCCGAGGGCGTCCGCCAGAACCGCGTCGCGCGCCGCCGGCTCGAGGCCGTTTTCCAGCCGCTCGATCAGGCTCTGCGTATCGCCCGGCGGCAGCAGGCGCCGGGTGCCGGCATCGGGCACCAGCACCTTGAGCAGGGCCGGCCGCAGGTGGTGGACCCAGCATACCTCAATGAGAGCAGCTGCCGCGGAATCCGGATCCAGTCGGCCCTCGAACGACGCCAGCAGCGCCTGGGCCGAAGCGACATCGGGATCGGAGGCGGGCGACATGGCCCGGACCAGATCGGCGAGCCGCAGAGCGGGCTCGGAGAAAGCGTCGCCCTGAAGCGCGCGCGAATCCTCCAGGCTGTGCCGGGTCTGGTCGCCGAGCACCGCCCGGATGCGCCGGGCGCGCCAGGGCTCGGCCCACTCGAACCCGACCTTGTGCGCCTCCGCGGGAAAATCCGGCGGCAGGTTCATCTCGTTGGCGGTGGCGAGCCAGCCCGCCTCCGGGTCGAGACTGCGGGGCAGGGTGCCGGGATCGTGGAACCCGGCCCAGTCGTACCGGCCGTCGCCCGGCACCGGGATCAACCCGTCATGGGCCGGCCGCACCGGCGCCTTGCCGGTCATGAACCATGCGATCCGCCCCGCGGCATCGGCGTAGAGTTGGTTCACGGACGGCGCCGACCAGTGCCGCAGGGCTTCGCCGAAGGCCTCGGGGCTGCTGGCGCCGAGATAGGCGAGGCTGCCGAGATAGGCGGCAGCACCCGGCTCGGACCAGACGGTCCGCAGCGCGAAGGCGCGGCCCGCAGCCTCGCGGATCACCGGGCCGTGCCGGGTGTAGCCGAGCACCACGGTCTCGTCCGGCCCACCGCGCACCGGGATTTTCTCCACGACGCGCTCGATCGGCGCCCAGCCGTCGCCGTAGCGGTAGCGATCCGGACCGGCCGGGTCGGTCGCGCAAACGAAGAGATCCTCCTGATCCATCGGCGCGATGGTCAGGCTGAAGGCTGCGTGGCCGTTATGGCCGATCGAGATGCCCGGCAGCGCCGGCTCGCCGGCCCCGATCACGTCGAGGCCCGGCGCTGTCAGATGGACCGCGTAGCGCAGGGACGGCTGCAGGTAGACCCGGTGCGGATCGCTCGCCAGGATCGGACGTCCGGTCTCGGTGCGGGATGGCCCCACCACCCAGTTGTTCGAGCCTTCAGCCGGCTCCTTCGGGGCGGCGCGCGGTCCCCGCGTGACGGCGCCGTGCGCGTCCACCTTGCTCCAGGCCCAGGCCTCGTCGCGGGTCGCCGCCAGACGTTCGGGCGAGAAGCCCACCGTCGCGGTGGCGAGGCGGAAATCGTCGAGGAGATCGTCCGGCCAGTCGGCGGCATCGAGTCCGTCCGGCACCAACGGTTCGTGGGGCGGGCTGATCCGCTTGCGCAGGTTGTCCGCGGCAAGCCCGGCCTCCCGGGATTCGGCGCGGGCCAGAACGCGGGCGCGGGCGACCTCCGAGAGGACGTTGCGCACCAGACCGTGGCTGCGGATCCGCACCACATCCTCCGGCTGCCAGCGGGCCGGGCGGGTGTCGGTGAGGGCGAATTCCGGCGGTAGCAGTTCGGGCCGCGCCTCGGTCAGTGCCACATAGGCGTTGAGCCCGTCCACGAAGGCCGTGACGATGGCCTTCGTATCCTGCGGCCCGTAAGCAGCCCATTCGGCCGCCATGTCACCCCGGAACAGGAACAGCCGGGCGGCGCGGTCCTGCGCGAGGTAGCCGGGTCCGAAATTCGCCGCCAGCAGCCCGAGACCGCGCTTACGCCAGAGGTCGAGCTGCCAGAGCCGGTCCCGCGCCGCGTTGAAGCCCTGCGCCCGGAAGGCGTCGCGGGCCGAGCCAGCCCGGATATGCGCCAGCCCCCAGCGGTCGACTCGGATCTCGGCCGGGCCGTCGAGCCCGGGGAGGGCGTATGTGGCCCCGCTCACAGGGCGACTTCGATGAGGTGCGGCCCCGGGTTGGCGAGCGCGTGCTGGAACGCCTCGATGAAGTCCGAGAGGGTTTCGACGCGCCGTCCCTCAACGCCGAATCCCCTGGCGAGGCTCACCCAATCCAAAGCCGGATCGTCGAGGCTCAGCATGCCGATCGCCTTCGGGCCGGGATTGAGCGCGCCGACATTGGTCAGCTCAGCTCGCAGGATCGCGTAGGAGCGGTTCGACCAGACCAGCGTTACCACGTCGAGGCGTTCCCGCGCCTGGGTCCAGAGCGCCTGCACGGTGTAGAGCCCGCTGCCGTCGGCCTGCAGGTTGATCACCTTCCGGTCGGGGCAGGCGATGGCCGCGCCGGTCGCCATCGGGATGCCGAGCCCGATCGAGCCGCCGCTGAGCTGCAACCACGTGTGGGGCGCCGCGTCCCGGGTCAGGGCGAAGAAGTTGCGGCCCGTCGTGATCGACTCGTCGCAGATCACCGCACCCTTAGGGATCAGCGCGCCGAGCACCTGCCCGATCGTGTCCTGATCGAGCGGCCCCGAGGTCGGGAGCTTCGGTCGAGGGGCGGCGGCGACCGGCTCGGCGGGCGGGGCGCCGACGGCTTCGGCCAGCCGCTCCAGGGCGTCGATCTGGTCCTCCTCGGGGGTGGCCAGCATGATGGTGGAGGAGCCCTCGGGCGCCAGCAGGCTCGGCTTGCCCGGATAGGCGAAGAACCCCACCGGCGGGGTCGCGCCGATCAGGATGATATGGCGAAAACCCTTCAGGGCGTCGATGCCCTGGTCGATCGGATAGGGCAGACGCTCGATCGGCACGGTGCCGGCGCCGCGATCGATCCGGGCATTCGACGTCATCGCCATCAGATGCGCACCGGTCTCGCGGGCGATCCGATCGGCGATGACCCGGCCTTCGTTCCGCACCGCCCGGTCGCCGAGATGCAGGAGCACCGGCTCACCGCTCTGCAGCGCGCTTACCGCGGCCGCGATCGCGGCGTCACCGGCCTTGGCCCGCTCGGGGATCGCCGGCACCGGTGCCGGCCCGGTCCCGGGATCCCAGGCGGTGTTGGCGGGCAGGATCAGGGTCGCGACCTGACCGGGCGCGGTACAGGCAGCCGCGATGGCGGCGGCGCCGTCCGGGCCGATCTCGGCGGCGCTCATGCCGGTCCGCACCCAGGACGACATCGGCCAGGCCAGACCTTCGATGTCGGACGTCAGCGGCGCGTTGTATTCCCGGTGGTAGGTCGCGTGCTCGCCGACGATGTTGACCACCGGCGTGCGCGCCTTCTTGGCGTTGTGAAGATTGGCCAAGCCGTTGGCGAGGCCCGGCCCCAGATGGAGCAGGGTCGAGGCCGGCTTGTCGGCCATGCGGGCGTAGCCGTCGGCAGCGCCGGTCGCCCCGCCCTCGAACAGGAACAGCACGCAGCGCATCCCCTCGACCCGGTCGAGGGCGGCCACGAAATGCATCTCCGAGGTGCCGGGGTTCGTGAAGCAGACCTCGACCCCGCCCTCCACGAGGGTCCGGACGAGGCTCTCGGCCCCATTCATGGCGGCCGGCATCCCATCGCTCACGGGCAGCTCTCCCTCTCGCTGGCGGCCTGGGCGGCGCCATGGATTCTGTATTATCGTGACGCCATGGCGGCCCAGCGCAAGGGGCGGCAAGTGACATCTCCCGTTCGCCGAACGCTGGCATCATGGCACGGTCTGGCGCGGGACTTGCCCGAGGCGAGCCGCACCTTCCACCCGTGGGGTCCGATGAAAATGCGCCGCCTGATTGCCGCCGCCCTGGCCGGTTCTGTCGCTTTGACTGGACCCGTCGTCCTGGCGGGGCCTGCCAGCGCCGAGAGCGTGCTGCGCATCGCCATGACGGCCACCGACATTCCGACCACGACGGGGATGCCCAACAACGGCTTCGAGGGCATGCGCTTCCTCGGCTACCCGATCTTCGAGGGGCTGGTGCAGTGGGACCTGAAGAGCACCACCAAGCTCGCCGGCATCGTCCCGGCCCTGGCCGAGCGCTGGGAGCAGGACCCGAACGACAAGACGCTCTGGACCTTCCACCTGCGCCAGGGCGTCAAGTTCCATGACGGCACCGCGTTCAACGCCGACGCGGTGATCTGGAATCTCGACCGCTACTTCAAGAACGACAGCCCGCAATTCGAGCCGCAGGGCGCGGGCATCTCCCGGGCCCGGGCGCCGCTGGTCGGATCTTACAAGAAGATCGACGACGCGACGGTTCAGATCACCACCACGCAGGTGGCGTCGTACTTCCCCTACATGGTGGTCTATCTGCTGTTCACCTCACCCGCATCCTTCGACAAGGCGGGGCGCGACTGGAGCAAGGTCGCCGCGCTGCCGGCGGCCGGGACGGGGCCGTTCAAGATCACCCGCGTCGCCCCGCGGGAAGCGGTCGATCTCGCGAAGTTCGATGGCTACTGGGACCCGGACCGGATGGCCAAGGTCGACCGGGTCCGGCTGCTGCCGATCCCGGAGGCGAATGCCCGGGTCGCGGCCCTGCGGTCCGGACAGGTCGACTGGATCGAGGTGCCGGCGCCCGACGCGATCCCGTCCCTGAAGCAGGCCGGCTTCACCATCACCACGGGCTCCTACCCGCATGTCTGGCCCTACATCTACAACATGGGCGCCAAGGACAGCCCTCTGAAGGACGTGCGTGTCCGGCAGGCGCTGAACTACTGCGTCGATCGGTCCGCCCTGGTGGAGCTGCTCAACGGAACGGCCGAGCCGGCCACGGGATGGCTCAACGACAAGGACCCGAATTTCGGGTCTCCGAAGAACCGCTACACGTTCGACGCCGCCAAGGGGAAGGCGCTGCTGGCCGAGGCCGGGTATTCGGATACGAAACCCCTGAAACTCAAGATCATGATCTCGTCGTCCGGCTCGGGCCAGATGCTGCCCATGCCGATGAACGAGTACCTGCAGGAGAACCTGAAACAGGCCTGCAACGTCGATCTCAGCTTCAACGTGGTCGAGTGGCAGGTGCTGCTGAATTCCAGCCGCGCGCTGCCGGATGCGCAGAGCCTGCAGGGTTCGTTGGCGCTCAACGTCTCCTCGCCCTCGTCGGACGCCGCCGTGATGGCGCGCTACTTCGGGGGCGACCGCTTCCCGCCGGCCGGCTTCAACTTCCCGAACTGGAAGGACGACGCGTTCGACGCCGCCCTCAAGGCGTTGGCCGAGACCGCCGACGCCAAGGTGATCGACGCCCAGACCAAGGCCGCGCACGAGCGCCTCGTGGACAACCCGCCCTGGCTGTTCATCGTCCACGACCTCAACCCGCGCGGGATGGCGAAGACGGTCCACGGCTTCGTCTCGCCGCAATCCTGGTTCGTCGACCTCACCCTCGTCAGCGTGCAGTAAGCCGATGCCCGATCTCGATCCCGTCCACGCCTCCGCGGCCGAACTCGCCCGGGCGATCCGGGCACGCAGCCTTTCGCCGGTCGATGCGGTGGACGCGCTGCTCGGGCGCATCACGCAGCTGGAGCCGAAGCTTCAAGCCTTCACGGAAGTGTTCTCCGCCGATGCGCGCCTCGCCGCCGAGGGGGCCGACCGGGCGATCCGGTCGGGCCACGCGGTTGGGCCGCTCCATGGCGTGCCGGTGGTACTCAAGGACCTGATCGATCTGGAGGGCCGGATCACCATGGGCGGCTCGGCCGCGCACCGTGCCCGGAGGGCCGAGCGCACCGCAACCGTCGCCCGCCGCCTGATCGCGCAGGGGATGATCGTGCTGGGCAAGACCCACACGGTGGAGTTCGCCTATGGCGGCTGGGGCACCAACCAGCATCTCGGCACGCCCTGGAACCCCTGGGACACGGAGGTTCCACGCACGCCCGGCGGATCGAGCAGCGGCACCGGCGTCGCGGTGGCGGCCCGGATGGCCCCGTGGGGCCTCGGCACCGACACCGGCGGCTCCGTGCGCCTGCCGGCCGCCTTCTGCGGGCTGACGGGGCTCAAGGTGACGGTCGGGCGCGTCTCGACCTGGGGGATCGTTCCGCTGTCGACGACCCTCGACTCGCCGGGGCCGCTCGCCCGCACGGTAGAGGACGCCGCGCTCCTCTACGAGGCGATCTCCGGGCCGGATCCCCTGGATCCGACCACCCGCGGCGTCCAGCCGGCGGCACCCTGGCCCACGCTCAACCGCGGGGTGCGCGGCCTGCGCCTCGGCCGCATGCCAGCGGTCGAGCGGCAGGGCGTCTCTTCCGACATGCTGGCCGCCTACGACGACGCCCTCGACCGGCTCGCCCGCGCGGGCGCCGAGATCGTGGACGTGGCCCTGCCGTTCCGGTTCAGCGACTGCGTGGCGATGAGCGCGATCACGAACGCCGAAGCCTACTTCGTCAACGGGACGCTGGCTGAGGACCCGTCCGCGCAGCTCGGCGACGCCGTGCGGGCCCGGATCCTGGCCGGCGCCACGGTCTCGGCGCAGGCGTATCTCGGCACGCTCCACCGCCGCGCCGCGATGAAGCAGGCCTATGCCGAGGCGCTGGAGGGGATCGATGCGCTGCTGACGCCGACCACGGAGTCGGCTGCCGTGCCGCTCGCCGCGGTCGACGAGGCGCAGCTGCCCTCGCGGTTCACCCGGTTCGGCAACCTACTCGATCTCTGCGCCCTGGCGCTGCCGAACGGCTTCACAGCCGATGGGCTTCCGCTCTCGCTCCAGATCTCTTGCGGCGGCTACGAGGAGGCGATGGCGCTGCGGATCGGGCAGGCCTTCCAGCAGGCGACCGAGTGGCATCTGCGTCAGCCATCCCTGTGAGGACCGGGGCCTACGCGCCGCGCGTGGTTCCGCGCGGCGGCCATGCCCATCTTGAAAGACGCGTCAGTTCAACCGCGTCAGCTGTTGAACAGGCCATAGATGACCGTCACACAGAACCAGATCGCCGCAAGCAATGACCAGACGGACTTCGTCGATGCGATGAATTCATTGATTCCGAAATGGTGCATGAGGAAGGCGTAGAGGCAGGCCACGTAGAGGAAGCCGAGCACCTGCGCCGTTGATGTCGACAGGAGGCCGATTCCCCAAGCCGCCGTGACGATGGCGAGGCCGAAGAGGCACAGGCACAACGCCAAGAGGGCGGGATGGGCCGCCCACCACTGCGCTGTCGTGCCGTTGTTCTGTGAAATCGCCTCCCTCTTCGCCCCCGAATCGATGACCGGCACCGATCATAACGGGCTGCGACATGCTGTCATGTCGGGCGGCGCACATCGTCTGCGGGTGCCAAGCGCCTTCCCGCGCCGGAGCTGCGCAGTCGAGGCCGTCCAATCAGGCCGCCGGAGCCTGCCCGGCCACGACAACCCCGAGGGTGCCGAGCAGCGAGGATCGGGCGCGGCTCACCCGGCTCTTCACGGTGCCGACCTGGCACCCGAGCTTGCTCGCCGCCTCCTCGTAGGTATGGCCCTCGGCGCCGACCAGCAGCAGTGCCTGCCGCTGCGCCACCGGCAATCCTTCGAGGCGCGCCCATACGACCTTGAGGGTGCTGGCATCCTCCTGATCGGCGAGGCTGGTCATCTGGCCCGCGTGCGTTCCGTCGACATCCTCGATCTCGCGCCGGGTCTTGCGCAGCTCCGAGTAGAATTGGTTGCGCAGGATCGTGAACAGCCACGCGGTGAAGTTCGTGCCGGGGCGGAACCGTGTCTGGTTGGCCCAGGCCTTGACGAAGGTCTCCTGGACGAGATCATCGGCCCGGTTGACGTCCCCCGCCAGGGACAGCGCGAAGGTCCGCAGCGCCGGCAGCGCCTTGATGATGTCGCCGCGGAAATCGAAGGGCACAAGCTGGCCGTGGGCGGCGACCGCGACCTCGAACCGCGCGAGCAGATCTCCGAGTTGCGCCGGCAGCGGCTCCAGCTCGACGAGCTTGAAATAGTCGCGGATCGGCAGGGCGAGGTGCTGCCCGATGGCCGTGGCGTAGCCGTCGGCCTTGCGGTCGATTTCGGCCCTGCTCGACGGCTTCGTGGCGTCTTCGATCATGGACGTATCCGGATCCCGTTACTTGTATACTGGAATTTCTCTAACATCCGTACCGGTGTAAATATGAACCGATACCAAACGCTCCCAGCGGTATCGGGAGGTAGAGGCAACGTGCGCCTAACGGCCGAGGTTAATCCATCCGTGCTTCCGAGCTGGAAGCTGGCTGTCCGACGGTGCAGACTGCGCATCGTGAGGAGCGAGCGATGAATCATCACCACGGGGATCACGACCACGTGCATCACGGCAGCGAACTCTCGCCGGTCGAAGCCCGTGTGCGCGCGCTGGAATCGCTGCTGACCGAGAAGGGGTATCTCGACCCAGCCGCCCTCGACGCGCTGGTCGAACTCTACGAGACCAAGGTCGGTCCGCATCTGGGCGCCCGGGTGGTGGCCCGGGCCTGGGTCGATCCCGCATTCCGGACGCGGCTGCTGACCGAGGCCACGCCGGCGATCGCGGAACTGGGCATCGGCGGGCGCGGCGGCGAGCACATAGTGGTGGTCGAGAACACGCCCGAGATGCACAACCTCGTCGTCTGCACGTTGTGCTCCTGCTATCCCTGGCCGGTGCTCGGCCTGCCGCCGGTCTGGTACAAGGCGCCGCCCTACCGGGCCCGGGCGGTGATCGATCCCCGCGGCGTGCTCGCGGAGTTCGGGGTGACGCTGCCGGAGACCACGCGCATCACGGTCTGGGATTCAACCGCCGAGACCCGCTACATGGTCCTGCCGCTGCGTCCTGCGGGGACCGACGGCTTTTCCGAAGACGCCTTGGCTGCCCTCGTCACGCGCGATTCCATGATCGGCACCGGGCTACCCAAGGCCCTGCCAGTCGAACCCGCGGAGATGCCGGTA
Source organism: Methylobacterium sp. E-065 (assembly GCF_022829605.1). Classification (GTDB taxonomy): domain Bacteria; phylum Pseudomonadota; class Alphaproteobacteria; order Rhizobiales; family Beijerinckiaceae; genus Methylobacterium. Next base: position 74,401 of record NZ_JAKSYD010000046.1, read on the forward strand.
TGAACGGTGCCCAGGATCTCGGCGGCGCGCACGGCTTCGGGCCGGTGGTGCCGGAGCCGAACGAACCGGTGTTCCACGCCGCGTGGGAGCGGCGCGTCTTCGCGATGGCGCTCGCCATGGGCTATACCGGCGCCTGGAACCTCGACGGCAGCCGCGCCGCCCGCGAGTCGCTGCCGCCGGCCGAATACCTCGCGTCGAGCTACTACGCGATCTGGCTGAAGGCTCTGGAGAAGCAGCTCGCCGCCACCGGGCTGGCCACGCCTGCCGAGATGGAGGCCGGCCGCGCTATGGAGCCGGCCAAGCCCGTGGCGCGGACCCTGGCGCGCGATGGGCTGGAGCAACGCTTCCGGGCAGGCTTCCCGAGCAGCCGGGCGACCGACGCCCCCGCCCGCTTCGCGCTCGGCGACGAAGTCCTGGCCCGCAACATCCACCCGACCACGCATACGAGGCTGCCGCGCTACGTCCGCGGCAAGCGCGGGCGGATCGTGCGAGTCGACGGGGCTTTCGTCTTTCCCGATACCAACGCCTATCAGGGGGGCGAAAATCCGGTCTGGCTCTACACAGTTGCGTTCACCGCGCAGGACCTATGGGGCGAGAGCGGCGATCCCGGCGGGACCGTCACGGTGGCGGCCTTCGAACCCTATCTGGAACCCGCGTGACCGATCCGTCGCCCAGCCCCTTTTCGGCGCCCTGGGAGGCCCAGGTCTTCGCCATGGTGGTCAGCCTGCGCGAGGCCGGGCTGTTCACGTGGTCGGAATGGGCGGAGCGTCTCGGCCAGGGCATCCGCCCGGCGGGCGCGCCCGAGCGACCCGCCGATTACGGCGCGTGGCTCGCCACCCTGGAGGGCATCCTCGCCGAGCGCGGCGTGGCTGACCCCGAGAACGTCGCGGCGCGCACCGAGGCGTTTCGGCGGGCCGCCGAGGCGACGCCGCACGGCGAGCCGATCCACCTGGAGAACGACCCGCTCTACCGACCCTGAACGCGCAGGCTGTCGAGCGGCACCGGCGCGGCGTGCGACCGTCCGGTCATCAGCTGGTCGAGGAGGGCCAGCACCTCCGGCCGGCCGCAATTGCGCGCCGGCTCGAACGGCGTCCAGGTCTGCACGAAATCGAGGCGCTCGAACACGTCGCGGTAACGGCGCAATTCGTTCGGGGTGAGCGGCACGCCGCGCACGAAGGCCTTGTGGGCCGAGATCGTGGTCGCCCGGCGGAAATCCGTCGGATCGAGTTCGAACTTCAGCGCGTCGCCGCAGAAGCAGATTTTTCGTGAACGATCGTAGAGAACCGCGTGGCCGTCGAAATGACCCGCGGTCCGATGCAGCTCCAGCTTCGGCAGCGGCTCCAAGAAATCGTCGAACGGCCAGCTCACCTGCAGCGCCGCGCTCCACGTGAAGTCGGCGGCGGCCAGGCAGAGTTCCGGGTCGAACCGGTCCTGCAATTGCGGCAATGCCCCGTAGGCGTGCGGATGCGAGGCGGAGAGCACCGCCATGCCGCCGAGGCGTTCGATCTGGTCGAGGGCGGCCTCGCTGAACACCGGGCAGCCCTCGAAACCCATGTTCCCGTGCTCGGTCTGGATCAGGTAGGCGGATGGGCCGATGCCGGAAACCGGATCGTTCCAGAACCGCCACACGCCCGGCTCCAGTTCCTGCCAGTGGCACGGGAAGGCATCCTGTGCCTCCCGCGCCGTGCGGAAGCGCCAGCCGTCCTGCGGCACGACGTGGCGGGCATCGAGACACATCGGGCAAGCGGGCGGGGTCTCGAAGTGGCGCTGCCAGAATCCACAATTGTCACAGGTGTAGGCAGGCAGCTTCAGGGCGCCCGCGAAGGGCAGATAGCCGGGCATTTTTTTGAACCTTCTTCGGGGCGGCTGTAGCAGGCGGCGTGATGGGGTGCAGCCGTTTACGTCCGATCCGGCAGCCGGCGCGCCGAGCGGGCCGCGTGGATGGTGCCCGCGAGCCCGATCAGCGCCAGCCCGGCGAGCCCGCCGACCACGAGGTCGCGGGTGCGGCTCGTGACGAACTCGCTGCGGCTCGCCTTGGTCCGACCGGAGAAACGGCCGTCGATCCCGACCGGGCCCGGTACAGGTTCAAACAGGTTCCCCTTCATCTCGGGGATGGTCTCGTCCGAGAGCTGGGCCGACCACATGGAGGCGGCCTTACGGTCGGCGAGCGCCGGAGCCAGAACCTGCGCGGCCGCCATCATCATCGACGAGCGCCCGACCCAGACCTCCCGGCGCGGATTCTCGACGGCGTACGCGATCGCCTCGGCGCAGAGCCGCGGGTCGAAGACCGGATCCGGGGCGTATTGCCGGTGCCCGGTCCGGTTGCGCGCCCAATTGAACTGCGGCGTGTTGACCGCTGGCAGGTAGATGACGCTGAGGCTGACATTCACCCGGTCGTGCAGCAATTCGCAGCGCAGGGCGTCGGTGAAGCCCGAGACCGCGAACTTCGCGGCGCAGTAGGGCGCCTGCAGCGGCGCGGCCCGGACCGCGAGGCCGGACGAGACCTGGATGATCGCGCCCCGGTTTCGCTGCTTCATGTAGCGCAGCGCGGCGAGCGTCCCGTAGACCTGGCTCAGATAGGTCGTCTCAGTGACCCGCCGGTACTCGTCCGGGGTGATCTGGTCGGCCGGGTTCACCACGGTCGACATCGCGTTGTTCACCCAGGCGCGGATCGGCCCGAGCTCGGCCTCGATCCGCGCGGCGGCGGCGTCCACGGCCTTCGGATCGGCGACGTCGGCGCTGATCGCCAGCACCGGCTGGCCGTAGGCCGCCAGCGCCCGCTCGGCCGCGGAGAGCCGGTCCGGATCGCGCGCGATCACCGCCACCGACCATCCACGTTCGGCGAGGGCATGCGCCGCCGCCAGTCCGATCCCGGCCGTACCGCCGGTCACGACCGCAACCCGAGCCATATCCACCTCATCGTCGTCAGGAATTCGAACGGCAACCCGGATCGCGACGGTCGGTTGCCCTTCGGCATCGGGCCGGAACGTCACGGGGGGCATCTATTTCGCGTTCCACTACGCAACGACCGAGTCCGGCCGCTGTTGACCCCTCGTGTTGCGTCATGCCGAACCACCGAAGGTCGAAGTCATGCGCTCCGGACGACGCTTCTCCCTACCGATCGATCCCTGGCCCCAGGCCTCGCTGGCCGAGCGGACGGCGGTCGGGATGGTGCTGACCTTCCTGCTGCTTATTCCGGCCTGCGCGGCTGGGGTGGCGCTGTGCGTGATCGCAGTGGTCGCGACGTACATCTCCTGGTCCTATGACCTCGGCGCCTCGCTACGCGGCGTCATCGTCCGGCACGCTGCCATTCCGGGCCGCCACGGCCGGGGGGTCCGGAAGGTCTGAGCCCCGGCCTTTTCCCGGGCGCATGCAGCGCTAGCGGAATGCGATCCGGGAAACAGCATAAGACGTCGCGAAGCGTCTATCTGGATCAACCTGTGCCGCTGGCGCGGCGCTTCGTGTGCTCGGCCCCGGATCAGGTTCCGCTTCGCTCCACCTGTCCGGGAAAGGGATCTGCGCGTCGTAAGCCCGGGGCGCCGCTCCCGTCACGCAGCGGTGCGGACCCGCACGGCGAGGTTCGCCGCAGCCGTGGTCGCTGTGCGTTGTCCGCGCTCCGATTTGACCTGACCATACCGGGTAGGCCAGTCAGGTCCGGAACGAGAGACCGCCATGTTCCGTACCCTGATGACCGCGCGGCGCTTCGCGCCGCTATTCTGGTGCCAGTTCTTCTCGGCCTTCAACGACAATTTCCTGAAGAACGCGCTCGCCTTCCTGATCCTGTTCGGGATCGGCGGGGAGGCCGATGCCCATGCGGGCGTGCTGGTGACGCTGGCGAGCGCCGTGTTCATCGGGCCCTTCTTCCTCCTGTCGGGTCTCGGCGGCCAATGGGCCGACCGGTACGACAAGGCCTTGATGGCGCGGCGGCTCAAATTCGCGGAGATCTTCGCGGCCGGCACCGCGGTGCTGGGCTTCTTGCTGCATTCCGTGCCGGTGCTGTTCGTGGCGCTCGGCCTGTTCGGGACGATCGCGGCCCTGTTCGGCCCGATCAAGTACGGCATCCTGCCCGATCACCTGCGCCGCGAGGAGCTGCCCGCCGGCAACGCGCTGGTCGAGGCCGCGACCTTCCTGGCGATCCTGCTCGGCACGATCGCGGCCGGCGCGGCTTCGGCGATGGGCGGCTCGGGCGTCCTGTTCGGTGCCCTGGTGATGGGCTTCGCGATCCTGTGCTGGCTCTCGGCCCGCATGATCCCGGCGACCGGGGAGGGGGCGCCGGACCTGCGGGTCGATCCCAACATCGCCCGCTCGACCCTGTCGCTGCTGCGCGACCTCTGGGCCGACACGCGCCTGTGGCGCGGCTCGCTGATCGTGAGCTGGTTCTGGCTGGTCGGCGTGGTGGTGCTCTCGCTGCTGCCGGTGCTGGTGCGCGGCGCCTTCAACGGCACCGAGACGGTGATCACCCTGCTGCTGGCGCTGTTCTCCGTCGGCATCGCGCTGGGCTCAGGGCTGGCCTCCTGGCTCGCCAGCGGCCGGATCGTGCTGCTGCCGACGCCGGTCGGCGCCGTGCTGATGGGCCTGTTCGGCCTCGACCTCGCCTGGACGATCGGCCACCTACCGCCGCCATCCGCCGACCCGATCGGTCCGTTCGACTTCCTGCGGACCGGCGACGGCCTGCGCGTCGCCATCGGCTTCCTGGGTCTCGCCATGGCGGGCGGCCTCTACATCGTCCCGTCCTTCGCGGCCGTGCAGGCCTGGGCCGAGAAGGCGATGCGCGCGCGCATCATCGGCGCCGTCAACGTGGTCACCGCAGCCTTCATGGTGGCCGGCACCCTGGCACTCGCCGCCCTGCAGGGGGCTGGCCTGTCGATCGCGAGCCTGCTCGCCGTCGTCGCGGTACTGAACCTGATCGTCGGTGCCATCGTGTTCATGACCCTGCCGACCAGCCCGTTCCGGGACGCCCTGTCGATCCTGTTCCGGGCCTTCTACCGGCTTGAGGTCCGCGGCCTCGACAACGTCGCGGCGGCCGGGCCGAACGCCATCGTGGCGCTCAACCACGTCTCGTTCCTCGACGCGCCGCTCGCCCTGTCGCTGCTGGAGCAGGAGCCGGTCTTCGCGATCGACAGCGGGATCGCGCAGCGCTGGTGGGTGCGGCCGTTCCTGCGGGTCACCAAGGCGATGCCGCTGGACCCGACGCGCCCGCTCGCCACGCGCACGCTGATCAACGCCGTGAAGAGCGGCGAGACCCTGATCATCTTCCCCGAGGGCCGGCTCACCGTCACCGGCAGCCTGATGAAGGTCTATGACGGCGCCGGGCTGATCGCGGACAAGTCCGGCGCGATGGTCGTGCCGGTCAAGATCGACGGGCTGGAGCGCACGATCTTCTCGCGCCTGTCGCGCCGGCAGGTCAGCCGCAAGTGGTGGCCGAAGGTGATCGTGACGGTGATGCCGCCGGTGCGCCTGACCGTCGATCCCGCCCTCAAGGGCAAGGCGCGGCGGCAGGCGGCGGGCGCAGCCCTCTACGGGATCATGTCCGACCTCGTGTTCCGCACCACCGATATCGACCGTGGCCTGATGGCGGCTTTGATCGAGGCGGGCGATCTCCACGGCTGGCGCCGCAATGCCCTGGAGGACCCTGTCGGCGGTCGGCTCTCCTACAGCCGGCTCGTGATGGGCGCCAACATCCTGGGCCGCAAGCTTATGCCGCTGGCCCCCGTGGGCGGCCGGATCGGGGTGATGCTGCCGAACGCCAACGGTGCCGCGGTGACGCTGTTCGCGCTCGCCTCCGCGGGCCGGGTGCCGGCGATGATCAACTTTTCCGCCGGTCCCGCCAACGTCCTCTCGGCCTGCCGGGCCGCCGAGGTGAGCAAGGTTCTCACCTCCCGGGCCTTCATCGAGAAGGGGCGGCTCGGGCCGCTCGTGGAGGCGATCCGCGGATCGGTCGAGCTGATTTACCTGGAGGACGTGCGGGCCGGCATCACGACCGGGGACAAGATCCGGGGCCTGCTGGCACCCCGCCGTCCCCTCGTGGCGCGTTCCGGCGAGGATCCGGGGGCGGTGCTGTTCACTTCGGGCAGCGAGGGCACGCCGAAGGGCGTGGTCCTGGCCAATCGCTGCATGCTCGGCAACGTGGCGCAGGTGGCGGCCCGGATCGATTTCGGGCCGATGGACAAGGTGTTCAACGTCCTGCCGGTGTTCCACGCCTTCGGCCTCACGGCCGGGCTGGTGCTGCCCCTGGTCTCGGGCGTACCGGTCTACCTCTACCCGTCACCACTGCACTACCGGATCGTGCCGGAGCTGATCTACGGCTCGAACAGCACCGTGCTGTTCGGGACTGACACGTTCCTGACCGGCTACGCCCGGTCGGCCCATTCCTACGATTTGCGTTCGCTGCGCTACGTCGTGGCCGGCGCCGAGGCCGTGAAGGAGACCACCCGGAAGACCTGGGCGGAAAAGTTCGGCCTGCGCATCCTGGAAGGCTACGGCGTCACCGAGTGCGGGCCAGTCGTGGCGCTCAACACGCCGATGTTCAACCGTTTTGGCACGGTCGGGCGGATGCTGCCGGGCATCGAGACACGGCTCGAGCCGGTACCGGGGATCGACGACGGCGGCCGCCTCTCCGTGAAGGGTCCCAACATCATGCTGGGCTACCTGCGCGCCGAGAAGCCGGGGGTGCTGGAGCCGCCGCCGGGGGGCTGGCACGACACCGGCGACATCGTGGCGATCGACGCGATGGGCTTCGTCACGATCAAGGGCCGGGCCAAGCGCTTCGCCAAGATCGCGGGCGAAATGGTGTCGCTCGCCGGCATCGAGTCGCTGGCCGCCGAACTCTGGCCCGACCACCTGAGCGCGGTGGCGGCGGTGCCGGATCCACGCAAGGGCGAGCGGCTGATCCTGTTCACGCAGGCGAAGGACGCGACGCGATCCGCCTACCAGAGCTTCGCCAAGGATCGCGGCGCCTCCGACGTCGCGATCCCCGCCGAGGTGGTGCTGCTGGAGGCGATCCCGATGCTCGGCACCGGCAAGGTCGATCAGGTGGCGGTCACCAAGATGGCGCTGGAGCGGGCGAAGGAGACCGCTGCTGCTTAGAGCCGTGCCCGATCGCGCTCCAATCGGGCCTGGCGCTAAGCCTTTGTCGTGACGCACTCTCTCGCGTCGAACCGGCATCCACTTCGGCGGCAAGCGCTCTGACGGTTTTGCCCGACCGCCTCAGAGCGGTGGGGCGGCATCACCCAAACGGAGGATGCAACAACTCCTGGCATGCATTCGTATCACGAATACAGCTCCGATTCGATCCGGTGACGCGATCGAGTTGCCGGGCTGGATATCGTCGCGGCGGGTTGCATCGAGAGGGGCAGATCATGTCGAAGGACGGGCAAGTTCCGGCTTGGCTGGCGAGGCGGACGTATTTCAAGCGCGTCGGGCGCTGGATGAAGCCCGGCAAGGCCCGCGGGACCGGTCCGACTTACGACGCGGCGGTCGCGCCGCTCGCATCGAACGTGGTGCCGTTCCCGGTCCGGTTCGAACGGCAGGAGCGACCGAACTTCGTGGATCAGCGCAGCATCGGCATCGCGTAGCCAGGGCCGCGCAAGGACGGGCTTGCCTGCGCTGCGGGAACCGGGAATTCTGCGTGCCGCAAGGCGGGTCCGGACCCCGGAGGAGACGTGCCGCAGGACGGGTTCGACCCCGACGGAGGAGCGCCCCCGGCGCGGCGCCTAGCCGTGCGCTCGGGTCTCGTCGCTGCGGGGCTTGGGCTCGGCCTGTTGGCGGCCGGCCTCGGCGCGGCCTGGATCTATGCCGCAGCGTTGCCACCCGTGGACCTCGCGTCTGCGGCGACACGCTCCACCGTCGTGCTCGATCGATCCGGGACGCTGCTGCGCCCCTTCGCGACCGCGGACGGGCGGTGGCGACTGCCGGTCACCGCGGAGGCGGTCGACCCGCGCTTCCAGGCGATGCTGCTCGCCTACGAGGATCGCCGCTTCGCGCATCACTTCGGGATCGACCCCGCGGCCCTCCTGCGCGCCGCGGGGCAATGGCTGGTGCGCGGGCGCATCGTGTCGGGCGGCTCGACCCTCTCGATGCAGGTGGCTCGTCTGGTCGAGCCGCGGCGCGAACGCTCCCTCGATGCGAAGCTCCGGCAGATGGTCCGAGCCGTCACCCTCGGGCGGCGCCTCGGCAAGGGCGGAATGCTCGACCTCTATCTCGCGCTCGCCCCCTATGGCGGTCCGCTGGAGGGCGTCCGGGCGGCGAGCCTCGCGTATTTCGGACGGGAGCCGGCGCGGCTGACAGCGGCGCAGGCCGCGCTGCTCGTGGCCCTGCCGCAATCCCCTGAGGCCCGCCGTCCGGACCGCTTCCCGGAGCGCGCCCGCGCCGCCCGCGACCGCGTTCTGGATATCGCCAGCGCCCGGGGCGTGCTGACCGCGGCGGAGGCCGAAGCCGCGAAGGCGGAGCCGGTTCCGACTGCACGAAAGCCCTTCCCGATGCTGGCCGCGCACGCCACCGAGGAAGCGGTGGCAGCCGAGCCGACGAATCCGGTGATCCGCCTTGCCATCGATGCACCCCTGCAGGAGCGACTGGAGGTTCTGGCAGCCGAGCGCGCCGCCGCGACGGGACCCGACCTCTCGGCGGCGATCCTCGTCCTCGACAATTGGGACGGGCGCGTCCTCGCCCAGGTTGGCAGCGCCGGCTACCTGGATGCGACCCGGCGCGGCGCCATCGACATGACCCTGGCGATCCGTTCCCCCGGCTCCGCCCTGAAGCCGTTCGTCTACGCCATGGCGTTCGAAGACGGCTTGGCCCATCCCGAGACGCTGCTGGAAGATCGCCCGACGCGCTTCTCGGCGAGCTACGCCCCGGAGAATTTCGACCTGACCTTCCAGGGCACGGTCACGGCCCGACGCGCGCTACAATTGTCGCTCAACGTCCCCGCAGTCGCGCTGATGGAGGCGGTCGGCCCGGCCCGCTTCATCGCGCGGCTGCGCGCGGCCGGCGCCGGGATCCAGCTCCCGCGCGAAGCGGCGCCCGGCCTGCCGGTGGCGCTCGGCGGGCTCGGCATCACGCTCACGGATCTCGCGCGGCTCTATGCCGGTTTCGCCCGTGGCGGCACGCTGCCCGACATCCAGCGCCGCGCCGAGGCGGGGGCGCCCGGATCCGGCCGCCAGGTCGTGAGCCCTGTAGCCGCCTGGTACATCGCCGACATCCTGCGCGGAACGCCACCGCCCGAGAACGCCCTCCCGAACCGCATCGCCTACAAGACCGGGACGTCGTACGGCTATCGCGATGCCTGGGCGGCCGGGTTCGACCGGCGCGTGACCGTGGCGGTGTGGGTCGGCCGGCCGGACGGGGCGGCGGTTCCGGGCCTCGTCGGCCGGGTCGTCGCGGCGCCGATCCTGTTCGACGCCTTCGCGCGCCTCGGCGGCGAGTTCGAGCCGGTTCCCCGGCCGGCCAACACCCTGATGGCCGGATCGAGCAGCCTGCCGCCGCCGCTGCAGCGGCTCGGTCGCGACGCGGCTGGCGCACGGAGTCCGACCCTGCGGATCGCTTATCCGCCCGATGGCGCACGGATCGACCTCGGTCTGGCACCAGACGGGCATGGCCGAGACGGCGAGGCCGTGGCCCTCAAGGCGCTGGGCGGGGTGCCACCGCTGACATGGCTGATCGATGGTCAGCCGGTCGCGCAAACGCTGCGTCACCGAGCCGAATGGTTTCCCCAAGGGGTCGGCTTCGCGCGGATCTCCGTCCTTGATTCAACCGGAGCGAGTGACAGCGTTGCGGTGCGGCTGGAATAGCACGAAACCACCGATTGCATGACGGAAGCTTGGCGGCTCCGAAGTTTTGCATACGCGTGCATTGTCCGGCCCCTGAATATTCATGCGGAGATTCATCGGTCATCAACGAATAGCGGTATAAACGTGCCCTGTGAGGTTGATGATGGCGTGGAAGGTCAGCGCCGCGGTGGCGGCGATTCTTGGATTCGTCGGCGTCGGCGTGGGGCTCGGCAGCGGCCCGGACTCGCGCCGTGCCGCCTGGCGCGACACCTATCGCCCGCCCGCCGAGATCCCGTTCCCGGCCGAAAATCCGTACACGGCGGCCAAGGCCGAACTCGGTCGTCGCCTGTTCTTCGATCCGATCCTGTCCGGCGATCGGACGCGCTCCTGCGCGACCTGTCACGTCCCGGATCTGGCCTGGGCCGACGGGCGCGCCCGCGCGGCGACGCGCCAGAAAGGCGACATGGACCTGCGCACGCCCACGGTCCTCAATGTCGCTTGGCAGGACGGTCCGCTCGGCTGGGACGGCAAGTTCCACACGCTCGAATCGGTCTCGGCGATGCCGATCACGGCGCCGGGCAACATGAACCTGCCGATGAACGAGGCCTTGGCCCGGCTCTCCGCCGAACCGAACTACACGGCAGCCTTCGCAAGCGCCTTCGCGGATCCGGCCGTCACGCGGGAACGGCTAGAAGCGGCGCTTGCCACCTTCGAACGCCTGATCGTGACCGAGCCGGCCCCGTTCGATCGGTGGATCGCCGGCCAGGAAGACGCGATCGCTGAGCCGGCCAAGCGGGGCTTCGACCTGTTCAACGGTCGCGCCGGTTGCGCCAATTGCCATTCCGGCTGGTCGTTCACCGACAATTCGTTCCACGACATCGGCGTGGCTCAAGGAACCGACATCGGGCGGGGCCGCTTCAAGCCGACCTCGGTCGCGCTGCGCTACGCCTTCAAGACGCCGACGCTCCGGGAGGTCGGCCAGCGCGCGCCCTACATGCACGATGGGTCGGTGCCGAACCTCGAAGCCGTGATCGATCTCTACGACCGCGGCGGGATCGACCGCCCGAGCCGCTCCCGGTTGATCAAGCCGCTTCATCTCATCGCCACGGAGCGGAGCGATCTCCTGGCTTTCCTCGCGACGCTATCGGCGCGCACGGAGCGCGACCTCGTGACCGCGTCGTTCTCGACCCAGCCGCCGACGCCCTGACGCCGGATCCGGCTCAACGGCCGAGGTCGAGCCCGCGCGGGGGGCGTCCGGTATTCCGTTGCTCGCAGGCTTCCAGCGCGGCGGCGAGGCGGGCCTCGTTCGCCGCCGCGCCGTTCGAGAGGCTGACCACCGTGGCTAGCGTCCAGGCCCCCGCGATGACGGCGAGCGCCACCGCGCCGATCAGACCGTAGGTCATCAGCTTGTTGCGGCGCAGATCCTTCGTGACGGTCTGGATCAGGTAGCGGTTGTCTTCGGCGAGCGTGTTCCGCGCGGCCACCAACTCGTTGTACATGTTGGTGATCGAGTTCGTCGACATATACACGAGGAGCAGGTGAACGACGAAATCGTCGTTCGTCGTCGTGTTCAAGGCGGCCGCGATCCGCACGGCGAGCTGACGCTCCCAGGGCTGAAGATCGCGGCCGTGGACCGACCGGTAGAACCGCTCGAGGTTGGTCACGGCCGGAGCGCTTCCCGCCACACCTGGTGGAAGTTGCGCCGGAGGCGGCGGCCTTCAACGCGCAGGCGCATCGGCGCCGTGTTGGCCAGCGTCTGCCACGTCATGTTCTGCACGCGCAGGGCCTCGATCAGGCGCTCGCCGATCTTCTCGATTTCGATCACACGGAAATTCGGCTGCTTGCGCAGGGCTTTCACGAGTTCGGAGGATTCGAGGTAGTCGAAATTGGTCGCCTGAGCGGTGTTCTTCGCCAGGATGGCCCGGTCGCACTCGATCAGCATCGGCTTGAGTTCGCGCAGGACATCGAGGGCGGTCGGATCGACGGCACCGGCCGCGACGACCACGGCGAGGCGGATGTTCGACTCCCGGCAGCTCTCCACGATGATCTCGGCGCAGCGGCGGGTCGTCTCGGTGTCGCCGGCCGGGAAATCGACCACCACGAAGCGCTCGGCGGCCTCGATCACGTGCTCGATCATGTCCTGGCACAGGGTCGGGTCGACGCGGCCGGTGCTGTCCTCAGCGCGCAGGCGCTGACGGAAGCAGGTGATGTCGGGCCGGCGCGGCACGAAACTCTCGCTGCCGGGGTTGGTCTCCTGCATTAAAGCCGTGTGGAAATGGCGATTGGCCGGATCGGTGTCGATCGCCAGGACCGGACTGACCTCGGCGCAGAGATCGGCGACCTGAAGCGCGATCGTCGTCTTGCCGACACCGCCCTTGCCGCCCAGGCAAAGGATCAGGATCTTCGCCGCCGAACCGAGAAGGTCGCGCTGGATCAATTGGATCTCGTCCGGTCCGTACCAGGCCGGAACCTTGGTCTGCGTATCGTCGGCCATGAAGTCTCTCCTTGCTGATGGATAGGGCGGTGCCGCGCGCCGAAGCGCCGAGGGACTGTCCCGCGGGATGTCAGGAGTGATGCGCTGCAACCGGAGCCGGGACGCCGTCAGGGCTTCGCTTCGGTCATCTCCGATGCCCCGGCTACGCCCGCTCGGACATGCGCCAACCCCTGCGATTCGCCCGGTGGGCCGGCGGCAGAGCGATGGGCCACCCGGTGCCACGGCTCAGGGATGCGCGACCGCCGCAGGTCGACAGGTGTGTCGGGCCTCGGAATGGCGTCCCTCCCCATTGCGTGCACCTCGTCGCTCAGTCGCTGGCTCCGGCGGACCAGCCGCGCAGGACCAGCCTTTGAATTCGGTTCGACCAAGACAACGTGCCGGCTCACGCAAGATGCGAACCCGATACCTGCCGTCTCTGCAGGCATCTTTCCGCTACAGCGTAAACATTAATGAATCAATCTCACGACGATTACCCATATTACTAGTCTAAATTCCCGCATGAATGGCTTTATATCGTGTATTATTTTTGATAGATATTGATATTGGGCGCATTCGTTGTGCTGATACTATCAATATTGGACGTATAAACGAAAATCATTCCGGCTCGGCGCCGGGATCGCGGCACTGATGGAGCTCGGACCTGCGAGACTTGTCGACAGCGCGGTACAGGCGTGGTCGCTGCAAGGCCCGGCCCGGTCGAGACTTGCCATCTGACGGGGATAGTCGAGCCGACGGCCGTCAGAGCAGCAATCCGTCCGGCAACGCGCCGCTGAGGGTCGTGGCGCCGCTCGGACGTTCCGCACAGCCACAACGGGATTCGACGCTACCTAAGCACAATCCACAGCGTTAACCGTTCACTCACATTCGTTAACAAACCCTTGGCTAAAATGCGCCGGGTATATTTAAGTAAACCGGTAACCACGGTGTCGTTGCGTTGCGACGAGGGCTCAATGCCAACATCCAACAAAAAGTCGGCCCTGGCGGTCGCCCCCGCCCTTGGCCTCACCGGCCCCTTGATCCTCGCGGGGACGAACGCCGCCGAGGCGCACGTTAAATGGTTCTGCGCCTTCGACGTGGCCGGGCAGCCGCAGGGCCTCGAACAGGTCCTCTGTCTCGACTTCGAGTGGCTCACCGGCCTCGCGCTGCTCTGCCTGATGTTCGGATGCTTGGCGGAGGGCACGCCCCTGGGCGGCGCGCTGCTCAACGCCCTCGATCGCGTGACCACGCGGATCCGCACCGACACGGAGTTGCTGGTCCGCGCCACGCTGGGCTTCTTCCTCGTTTCGCTGTTCGTCCTCGGCGGCATCATCCTGACGCCGGAGCTGAAGACCGACGTGGCCTGGATCCCGTGGTTTCAGCTCGCGCTCGCCGGCTGCCTGATCTGGCGCCGCACGATGCCGATCACAGGCCTGGGCCTCGTCTTCCTGTTCAGCTACGCGACCGCGCAATACGGGCTGTTCCACCTCGCTGACTATCCGATCTTCCTCGGGATCGCCGTCTACCTGATCGTGCAGGGACTCGACCTGAAGCCCTTCGACATCCGCCCCCTCGACCTCGTCCGCTGGTCCGCCGCGGTCACGCTGATGTGGGCCTCGATTGAGAAGTGGGCCTATCCGGAATGGTCGGCGCCGCTGCTCGCCGCCAAGCCGCAGATGACCATGGGCGCGACCCCCGAATTGTTCATGCAGGCCGCCGGCGTGATCGAGTTCACCCTCGCCTTCGCGCTGATCTGGACGCCCCTGGTCCGGCGCTGCGCGGCGATCATCCTGGCGGCGATCTTCGTCTCGGCGATCGTCGAATTCGGCAAAGTGGACGCGATCGGCCATTCCGGGATCATCGTGGTTCTGTTGGCGATCGCCGCCGACGATGTCCGGGTTCGGGTGCGGGCACGCCAAGTGCTCCTGGCGCCGGCTTGGTACGGCGCGGCGCTGGCGGCCTTCCTGTTCCTCTACTACGCGGGCCACGCAGCCCTGTTCGGCGGCCTCGGAACCCTGCCGGTCATCTGACGGCGGCTCGGACCGGAATCATCGCGCCGCCAGCAGCGGCGCGATCACGTCGGTCAGGCCGTTGATCAGGATCTGCGTGCCGACGCAGAGCAGCAGGAAGGCGAACAGGCGTCCGACCACCCGGGCCCGGGCCGGGCCGATGAGCGCCACGACCCGGTCGGCCGAGGCGTACAGGAGGGCGACCGTAACGGCGACCACCAGCGCCGCCACCGTGACGCCGAAATAGAAACCGGCCCGCTCGGCGTAAGCCGCCGGCCGGTTCGCGCCCAGGGTGATCGCCACGGCGATCGTGCCCGGTCCGGTGGTGAACGGCAGGGTCAGCGGAAAAAAGGCGATCTCGGAGAGCGCCGCGGTGGGTACCGGCTCGGAGGGGGCCGCAGCGCCCGGCCCGGCCGAGCCCGACGCCTCGGCCTGCTTGCGCGCCTCGCGGGCTTCCGGCCGGTTGAGCTGGGTCCAGGCTGACGACATCACCACCAGCCCGCCCGCGACGCGCAGGGCCGCCAGGGTGACGCCGAAGAAGTTGAGGATCGGCGTCCCGGCCCAGAGAGCGCCCAGCATGACCAGCGCCGCGTAGACACCGATCCGGCGCGACAGGAGTACGCGCTCGGCGTGACTGTAGGCGCTCGTCACCTGGGCAAAGATGAAAGCGCCGCCGATCGGGTTGACGATCGCGACCAGGCCCGAAAGGGCGAGCAGGAACTGCTGGACGGTGAAATCGATGCTCATCAGGATCGGTCCGTGCGGGCCGTCCTCCTAAGCAAAGTTGCGTTGGCACGCCAACGCAACCTCCGCTTAGGTTCTTCGTCGATCGCAGGTTTTCGTCGCGAAACCGGCAGCCACTTTTGCGAAACGTGCTTAGGCCACCGGGCGCGCCGACGGAATCCGGTTTCCGCCGCCGGCCGCCCGTGCCAACGCCCGCTCAGCCCGGGGCGGGCGCCGGCACCAGCACCCGGGCCGGGGCGAGGCGGCGGGCGCGCCGCACCTGCCGCACCGTGACCGGCCGGTAGAGCTGCTTCGTCGCGTCGACCACGTGCAGGCCCGCGAAGGGCAGGGACAGGCTGGTGCCGGTCCACTCCCAGGCCGGCCCGGTGCGCAGCATCAGCCGCGAGCGCACCGGCGGCATGTAGAGCGTCTCGGTCCAGTTCACCGGCGAGAACAGCGTCTCGCGCATCAGCCGGCCGAGCTGCGAGCGGCTGTAGGGCTGACCATGGCCGAAGGGTGTCGCCTCCCGCCGGGCCCAGACCCCCCGCCGGTTCGGCACCACCAGAATCATCCGCCCGCCGGGGGTGAGGGTCCGCCACACCTCCTGGAGCAGCTCCGAAGGGCTCTCGACGGCTTCGAGGGCGTGGATGAGCAGGATCCGGTCGACGGCGGATTCGGGCAGCGGCATCATGGTGGGATCGGCCAGCGCCGTGCAGGATCGGCCGCTCGCCGGCCAGTTCACGACACCCTGGCTGATCGGCATGAACGCGAGGGTGCGTTCGGCGATACAGTGGATCGGGCCGAGATACGGCATCGCGTAGCCGATCCCGAGCACACGCAGGCCCGAGACCGAGCCGAGGAACGCGTCGATCGATCGGCCGACCACGCGATGCGTCGTGCGGCCCAGGGGGCTGGCATAGAAGGCCCGCAAATCGTTGACGTCGAGACGCATGAAGAGGCAGGCTACCGACACGGGAACGGTCGCCGTACTCAATGGTGACCCGGGTCGCCCGCGGCAAGCGTTACGGAACCGAAGTACGCGGAACCCGGCCGTGGGACCGCCTGTTCACGGCGACAGCGTTTGCGCCCCGAGGAGAATCCCCCGATGGCCGCCCAGACCGAGATCCGCACCTTCCTCTGCCGCAGCGACAATATCGGCGTCCTGATTCGCGATCCCGCCACCGGGGCCTGCGCGGCGATCGACGTGCCGGAGGCCGACGCGGTGTTGAGGGTGCTCGATGAGACCGGCTGGCGGCTCACCGACATCCTCGTGACGCACCGGCACGCCGATCACGTCGAAGGCATCCCCGCGCTGAAGCAGGCCACCGGCGCCCGGGTCGTCGCGCCCGCCAAAGCCGGCGACGCAGTCCCCCTGGTGGATGTCACCGTCCGGGAGGGCGACACGGTAAAGGTCGGCGGTCTCACCGCGCAGGTCTGGGAGACGCCGGGCCATTGCGCCGATCACGTCACGTACTGGTTTTCTGAGGCGGGGCTTGTCTGCGCCGGCGACACGCTGTTCACCCTCGGCTGCGGCCGGGTGATGGAGAGCCCGCCCGAGACCCTTTACCGATCCCTGCGGCGCTTCGACGATCTCCCCGATTCCGCTCAAGTCTTCAGCGGCCACGACTACGTACTCTCCAATGCGCGCTTCGCCCTGGCGGCCGAGCCGGACAACGCAGCGCTCAAGACCCGCTTCGCCGAGGCCGAAACCGCGAAGGCGGAGAGCCGTTTTCTCGTTCCCTCGACCATGGGCACAGAGCGCGCCACCAACCCGTTCCTGCGCTGCGCAGTCCCTGCACTGGCTAAATCCGTCGATCTGCCACCAGGAAGCGATCCAGAATCGGTCTTCGTCGCTCTTAGGGCGTGGAAGAACCGCTTCTGACGCAGGGATAACGAGAAAAATTTGTTGCCTTCTCAAGGCAAACTGACACATAGGAGTGTTTAAGCGGACTAAATCCGCTCAGGTTAACGGGCTCCCGGGGGGAAGCCGTAACGTCAACGCGAAGCGCCGGGACGCTTCAGCCGGTATGATGGGGGTCCGTCTCGCCCTACCACCTGTCCACTTCCCGCCTTCCGCTGCCTTTTTTGAAGCCAGAATCTGACGGGTCCAAGGAAGAGGCGCTGAGCGCCAAATCTAAGCTCTCCGTCGCCGAGGTCGCCGATACCGGCACGCCCCGGGACGCGGCTGATGTGCCTGGCGGATCGAGGCCACGCGCACCCGTAGCTGCCGACGTTCGGCTGCTCGGCATCGCCACCGAGCATCTCTCCCGGCTCGGCCCCAAGCGCGTGACGGTGGTGGCCGTCGCCGCCGAAGCGGGCATGACCCACGCCAACGTCTACCGCTACTTCCCGTCGAAGGACGCACTCCTCGACGCTGTGGCAGGGCGCTGGCTGCGCGAGGTCGAAGCCCGGCTCTCCGGCATCGCCGACGCACCCGACCCGGCTGACGACAAGATCGAGCGTCTCCTTACCGCGCTGGCCACCGTTCAACGCGACGCGCTGGTCGACGAGCCGAACCTGTTCGCAGTCCATCTCGACGCCACCGTGGCGGCCCGGCCGATCGCCCGGCGGCACCGTGTCCGCCTGCGCAGCCTCGTGGAGCGGGTCGTCGAGGAGGGAATCACCTCCGGGATCTTCTCGGCCCGGGACCGGGAGCGGGCGATCGCCTACATCTTCGATGCGAGCTACCGCTTCACGCATCCCCTGGCGATCCAGCATGATGCCGAAGTGCCGCGCGATCTGATCGAGGCGCGCTTCGGCGCCGTCATTCACGCGATCCAGAGGGTTCTGCGATCCGGGGTTCTCTGACAAACCCGACGCCAGCGTGACGGATTCTCCGAGGCCCGGACCCTAAATCCGGGCCTTTGCTATGTCCAGATGTTCACAGCACCGCCGTCGGTGACGAAACGTGCAAATGACAGCTTTCGGAATCTGTCATCGAAGCTTCGCCGCGCGTCGGATCCAGGTTGCACTGCACCTAAAACCTTCGCCGCGCTGACGTTTCTCCATCCATAAGCGCCTCCGTCCGGCAGCTGGGCCTCGACGCCGACGCCGAGGCTCGACCCGCATCGGGTTGAAGCGACGGTGCTTTTCGGCCACACAACCGCGCAGATTTGGGGCCGCGAATCTGACCGCGAACCGGAACGGAAGCGCAATCCCAGCAACGCCCGACGCATCCTCGATAGCGACACGCAAGGGAAACGGATCCGACATGGCTCGCAACAAGATCGCGCTCATCGGTGCCGGCCAGATCGGCGGCACCCTGGCCCTTCTGGCCGGCCTCAAGGATCTCGGGGACGTCGTGCTGTTCGACATCGTCGACGGCGTGCCGCAGGGCAAGGCGCTCGACATCGCCGAGGCCGCCCCGGTCGAGGGCTTTGACGCGACCTATGCGGGCGCGAGCGACTATTCGGCCATCAAGGGCGCCGACGTGGTGATCGTCACCGCCGGCGTGCCGCGCAAGCCCGGCATGAGCCGCGACGACCTGATCGGTATCAACCTCAAGGTCATGCAGGCGGTGGGCGAGGGCATTAAGACCTACGCGCCGGACGCCTTCGTGATCTGCATCACCAACCCGCTCGACGCGATGGTGTGGGCGCTGCAGAAGTTCTCGGGGCTGCCCACCAACAAGATCGTCGGCATGGCGGGCGTGCTCGACTCGGCCCGCTTCCGCCACTTCCTCGCCGAGGAATTCAAGGTCTCGGTCGAGGACGTCACCGCCTTCGTGCTCGGCGGCCACGGCGACGACATGGTGCCGCTGACCCGCTACTCCACGGTGGCGGGCGTACCGCTCACGGATCTCGTCAAGCTGGGCTGGACCACCCAGGAGAAGCTCGACGCCATGGTCGACCGCACCCGCAAGGGCGGCGGCGAGATCGTGAACCTGCTCAAGACCGGCTCGGCCTTCTACGCGCCGGCCGCCTCCGCCATCGCCATGGCCGAGAGCTACCTGCGCGACAAGAAGCGCGTCCTGCCCTGCGCGGCCTATCTCGACGGCCAGTACGGCGTGAAGGGCATGTTCATCGGCGTGCCGATCGTGATCGGCGCCAACGGCGTGGAGCGCGTCCTCGAGGTCACCTTCGACGCCGCCGAGAAGGCGATGTTCGAGAAGTCGGTCGCCTCGGTCACGGGCCTGATCGAGGCCTGCAAGGGCGTCGACAGCAACCTCGCCTGACCGGTAAGCGGAGACCGGGCAGCGCGTTGGGTTCGGAGATCCAATTTCCGATCGCTTGATCTCACGACGCGCCGTTCGCTTCCACCTATTCGCTCCTCCCTACGAGGCTCCGATGAATATTCACGAATATCAGGCCAAGGCCGTGCTGAAGGAGTTCGGCCTGCCCGTCTCCCGCGGCGTGGCCATTTTCAACCCGTCGGAGGCCGAGGCCGCCGCCAAGGAGCTCGGCGGCCCCGTCTGGGTCGTGAAGAGCCAGATCCACGCGGGCGGCCGCGGGAAGGGCACCTTCAAGGGCGCGCCCGAGGGCGCCAAGGGCGGCGTGCGTGTCACCAAGTCGATCGACGAGGTGAAGCAATATGCCGGCGAGATGCTCGGCCAGACCCTGGTCACGATCCAGACCGGGCCGGCCGGCAAGCAGGTCAACCGCCTCTATATCGAGGAAGGTGCGCAGATCGCCGAAGAGTTCTACCTCTCGATGCTGGTCGATCGCGTCACCGGCGGAGTCGCCTTCGTGGTCTCCACCGAGGGTGGCATGGACATCGAGGCGGTGGCCCACGACACGCCCGAGAAGATCCATACGATCGCGGTCGATCCGGCCACGGGCGTGATGCCTCATCACGGCCGCGCCGTCGCCAAGGCGCTGGGCCTCACCGGCGCCCAGGCCAAGGAAGCCGCGTCGCTGACGGAAAAACTCTACGCGGCGTTCATGTCCAAGGACATGAGCATGCTGGAGATCAATCCTCTGGTGCTCACGTCAGACGGCCATCTCAAGTGCCTCGACGCCAAGATCTCGTTCGACTCGAACGCGCTCTACAAGCACGCCGATATCGTCGCCCTGCGGGACGAGACCGAGGAGGACGCCAAGGAGATCGAGGCGTCGAAATATGACCTCGCCTACATCGCGCTCGACGGCACGATCGGCTGCATGGTCAACGGCGCCGGCCTCGCCATGGCGACGCTGGACATCATCAAGCTCTACGGCGAGGAGCCGGCGAACTTCCTCGATGTCGGCGGCGGCGCTTCCGAAGAGAAGGTCACGGCGGCGTTCAAGATCATCACCGCCGATCCGCAGGTGAAGGGGATCCTCGTCAACATCTTCGGCGGGATCATGAAGTGCGACGTGATCGCCAATGGCGTCATCGCTGCGGTCAAGGCGGTGGGCCTGCAGGTGCCCCTGGTGGTGCGCCTGGAAGGCACCAACGTCGAGGAAGGCAAGGCGATCATCCGCAATTCCGGCCTCAACGTGATTCCGGCGGACGACCTCGACGACGCTGCCCAGAAGATCGTTGCCGCCGTGAAGGGAGCCTGATCATGTCGGTGATGATCGACGCCAATACCAAGGTCATCTGCCAGGGCTTCACCGGCAAGAACGGGACCTTCCACTCCGAGCAGGCCATCGCGTACGGCACCAAGATGGTCGGCGGCACCTCCCCGGGTAAGGGCGGCGCGACTCATCTCGGCCTGCCTGTCTTCGACACGGTGGCGGAGGCCCGCGAGGCCACCGGTGCCGACGCTTCGGTTGTCTACGTGCCGCCGCCCGGCGCGGCGGATGCGATCTGCGAGGCCATCGCCGCCGAGATCCCGCTGATCGTCTGCATCACCGAGGGCATTCCGGTGCTCGACATGGTACGGGTGAAGCGGGCGCTCATCGGCTCGAAGTCGCGCCTGGTCGGGCCGAACTGCCCCGGCATCGTCACCGCGGGCGAGTCGAAGATCGGCATCATGCCGGCCAACATCTTCCGCCGGGGCTCGGTCGGCATCGTGTCGCGTTCCGGCACGCTGACCTACGAGGCGGTGTTCCAGACCTCGAATGCCGGCCTCGGCCAGACCACGGCGGTCGGCATCGGCGGCGATCCGGTGAAGGGCACCGAGTTCATCGACGTGCTGGAGCTGTTCCTGGCCGACCCGAAGACCGAGTCGATCGTGATGATCGGCGAGATCGGCGGCTCAGCCGAGGAGGAAGCCGCGCAGTTCCTGCGTGACGAGGCCAAGCGCGGCCGGAAGAAGCCGATGGTCGGCTTCATCGCCGGCCGCACGGCGCCTCCGGGCCGACGCATGGGCCATGCCGGCGCGATCATCTCGGGCGGCAAGGGTGGCGCCGAGGACAAGATCGCCGCCATGGAGGCCGCGGGCATCCGCGTGTCGCCGTCGCCGGCCCGGCTGGGCTCGACGCTGGTCGAGGTCCTGAAGGGCTGAGTTCCAGGCGACAGCGTTGCAGCCATCGCAGGGCTGCAACACCCATATCGGACAGACGATAAATTCAGCGGGGCGGCCACCCGCCCCGTTTCGGTTTGAAGGCGATCCGCCGCGCGGACGGAACGCCTGAAGGGCAGGGCAGCCTGCCCGCGCGATAGGATGGACGCACCATGGCACGCCAGGATGTGAACGAAGCGCTCCTCGAAACCTCGTTCCTCTACGGCGCCAACGCCGCCTACATCGAGGAATTGCAGGCCGCCTATGCCCGCAACCCGGCTTCGGTGGATCCCGAGTGGCAGGCCTTCTTCAAGGGCCTCGGCGAGGACGAGACGCTCGTCGAGAAGAACGCCGCCGGTGCCTCCTGGGAGAGACCGAACTGGCCAGTGCCGCTAAACGGCGAGCTGGTCTCGGCGCTCGACGGCAATTGGGGCGCCCTGGAGAAGGCGGTCGGCGACCGGATCGTCGCCCGCGATGCCAAGGAGGCCAAGCCCGGCAAGCCGCAGGACAGCGTCACCGCGACCACCGGCGTCTCGGTCGAGCAGGCCGCCAAGGATTCGGTGCGGGCGATCATGCTGATCCGCTCCTACCGCATGCGCGGCCACCTGCACGCCAAGCTCGATCCGCTGGGCCTTGCGCCGCGGGGCGATCACGAGGAGCTGCACCCGCAGCATTATGGCTTCACCGAGGAGACTGACTGGGACCGGCCGATCTTCCTCGACAACGTGCTCGGCCTCCAGTTCGGCACGATCCGCGAGATCGTCGATATCCTGGAGCGGACCTACTGCCAGACGCTCGGCGTCGAGTTCATGCACATCTCCGACCCCGCCGAGAAGGCGTGGATCCAGGAGCGCATCGAGGGTAAGGACAAGGAGATTTCCTTCACCCCCGAGGGCCGGCGCGCGATCCTCAACAAGCTGATCGAGGGCGAGGGCTTCGAGAAGTTCCTCGATCTGAAGTACACCGGCACCAAGCGCTTCGGCCTCGACGGCAGCGAGGCGATGATCCCGGCCATGGAGCAGATCATCAAGCGCGGCGGCGCGCTCGGCGTGCGCGAGATCGTGCTCGGCATGGCCCATCGCGGCCGGCTGAACGTGCTGACCAACGTGATGGCGAAGCCCTTCCGGGCGGTGTTCCACGAGTTCAAGGGCGGCTCGGCCTCCCCGGCCGAGGTCGAGGGCTCGGGCGACGTGAAGTACCACCTGGGCGCGTCCTCGGACCGCGCCTTCGACGGCAACAACGTCCACCTGTCGCTCACCGCCAACCCATCGCACCTGGAGATCGTCGATCCGGTGGTGCTCGGTAAGGTCCGCGCCAAGCAGGACCAGTGGGCCAAGCCCAACATCGAGCGCCGCACGGTGCTGCCGCTGCTGATCCACGGCGATGCCGCCTTCGCGGGCCAGGGCGTGGTTGCGGAGTGCTTCGGCCTCTCGGGCCTGAAGGGCCATCGTACCGGTGGTTCGATCCACTTCATCATCAACAACCAGATCGGCTTCACCACCGATCCGCGCTTCTCGCGCTCCTCTCCCTATCCGTCCGACGTCGCCAAGATGGTCGAGGCGCCGATCTTCCACTGCAACGGCGACGATCCGGAAGCCGTCACCTTCGCGGCGAAGGTCGCCGTCGAGTACCGCCAGAAGTTCGGCAAGCCGGTCGTGATCGACATGCTGTGCTACCGCCGCTTCGGCCACAACGAGGGCGACGAGCCAGCCTTCACCCAGCCGAAGATGTATCAGCGGATCCGCAAGCATCCGTCGGTGCTGGAGACCTACGGCCGCAAGCTGGTCGAGAACGGCTCCGTCACCCAGGAGGCGCTGGACGCTCGCAAGGCCGAGTTCCGGCAGTTGCTCGATACCGAGCTCGACGTCGCCAACAACTACAAGGCCAACAAGGCCGATTGGCTCGACGGGCGGTGGTCCGGCGTGAAGGCCGTGCACGAGGACGTGGACGACCCGCGCCGCGGGCGCACCGCCGTGCCGGCCGAGACGCTGCAGGAGATCGGACGGAAGATCACGCAGGTGCCGCCGGGCTTCCACCTGCACCGGACGATCCAGCGTTTCATGGACAACCGCGCCAAGGCGGTGGAAACCGGAACGGGTATCGATTGGGCGACCGCCGAGGCGCTCGCCTTCGGGGCGACACTGCTCGACGGCAACCGGGTCCGGCTCTCGGGCCAAGATGTCGAGCGCGGCACCTTCTCGCAGCGCCACGCCGTGGTGATCGATCAGGAGAACGAGCAGCGCTTCACGCCGCTGAACGCCATCCGCGACGGGCAGGCATCCATCGAGATCATCAACTCGATGCTCTCCGAGGAGGCGGTGCTCGGCTTCGAGTACGGCTACTCGCTGGCCGAGCCGAACGCCCTGGTCTTGTGGGAGGCGCAGTTCGGCGACTTCGCCAACGGCGCCCAGGTGGTGATCGACCAGTTCATCGCGTCCGGCGAGCGCAAGTGGCTGCGCATGTCCGGCCTCGTGCTGCTGCTGCCGCACGGCTACGAGGGGCAGGGGCCCGAGCATTCCTCCGCCCGCCTGGAGCGCTACCTCCAGGCCTGCGCCGAGGACAACATGCAGGTCGCCAACGTAACGACCCCGGCGAACTACTTCCACATCTTGCGCCGGCAGCTGAAGCGCGACTTCCGCAAGCCGCTTGTGCTGATGACGCCGAAATCGCTGCTGCGCCACAAGCGCGCCGTCTCGAACCTCGACGCGCTGGCCGAGGGCTCGACCTTCCATCGCGTCCTCTGGGACGATGCAGAGGAGGAGGGCGCGCCCAACAAGCTGGTGCGCGACGACAAGATCCGCCGCGTCGTGCTGAGCTCGGGCAAGGTCTATTACGATCTGCTGGAGGAGCGGGAGAAGCGCGGCCTCAACGACATCTACCTGATGCGCGTCGAGCAGCTGTACCCGTTCCCGCTCAAGGCGCTGGCCAACGAGATGGCCCGCTTCCGCAACGCCGACGTGATCTGGTGCCAGGAAGAGCCAAAGAACATGGGCTCCTGGGCCTTCGTCGAACCCTACCTCGAATGGGTGCTCGGTCAGGCCGGCTCCGCGGTCAAGCGGGCCCGCTATGTCGGCCGCCCGGCCTCGGCTTCCACGGCCGTGGGCCAGATGTCGAAGCACCAGGCGCAGCTTCAGGCGTTCCTCAACGAGGCCCTCGCGGTCTGATTTTTGGGATTTGGCGGCGGCCCGCTCGGGCCGCCGCCGTCACTGTCCAGGCCGTCCGGCACGGCCGAACCGATCCGGAAGTGCGAAACGACATGGCTACCGACATCCTCGTCCCGACCCTCGGCGAATCCGTGAGCGAGGCCACCATCGGCCGGTGGTTCAAGAAGCCCGGCGACATCGTCGCGGCCGACGAGCCGATCGTCGAACTCGAGACCGACAAGGTCACCCTGGAGGTCAACGCCCCGGCGGCGGGCCAGCTCGGTGAGATCCTGGTGAAGGACGGCGAGACCGTGGAGCCCGGCGCCCTGCTCGGCTCGATCGTCGAGGCGGGCGCCGGCGTGGCACCAGCCAAGAAGGCGGCTCCGAAAGCGGCCACTGAGACCAAGGCCGAGAGCCGAAGCGAGGCCCCGAAGGCCGCTTCCCCCGCCAAGGCCGAGGCGCCAGCCCAGGAATCTTCCGCCGGCTACGGCAATCACGGCGAAGCGGGGGCCCCCGCAGCCCAGCAGCGCCCGGTCGGCGACAACGGCCCGGCGGTGGCCAAGCTCGCCCGCGAATCCGGCGTCGATCCGTCGGGCGTGAACGGCTCCGGCAAGGACGGCCGGGTCACCAAGGGCGACATGCTCGGCGCCATCGCCAAGGGTCCGGCTCCGTCCGCGCCCGCCAAGGAGGCCCGCCCGACCCTGCCGCGGGCACCCTCCGCGCCGGACGATGCGTCGCGCGAGGAGCGCGTGCGCATGACCAAGCTTCGCCAGACCATCGCGCGCCGCCTGAAGGACGCGCAGGACACGGCGGCGATGCTGACCACGTTCAATGACGTGGACATGTCGGCCGTGATGGCCATGCGCAGCCAGTACAAGGACATCTTCGAGAAGAAGCACGGCACGAAGCTCGGCTTCATGGGCTTCTTCACCAAAGCGGTGATCGGCGCCCTCAAGGATGTGCCGGCGGTCAATGCCGAGATCGACGGACAGGATCTCGTCTACAAGAACTACTACCACATCGGCATCGCGGTCGGGACCGATAAGGGCCTCGTCGTGCCGGTCGTGCGCAATGCCGACGACCTGTCGATCGCCGGCATCGAGAAGACTATTGCGGGCTTCGGCAAGAAGGCGCGCGACGGCAAGCTGTCCATCGAGGACATGCAGGGCGGCACCTTCACGATCACCAACGGCGGCATCTACGGCTCGCTGATGTCGACGCCGATCCTCAACGCGCCGCAATCGGGCATCCTCGGCATGCACCGCATCGAGGAGCGCCCGGTGGTCCGTGCCGGCAAGATCGAAGCGCGTCCGATGATGTACCTCGCGCTGTCATACGATCACCGGATCGTCGACGGTAAGGAGGCCGTGACCTTCCTGGTGCGGGTCAAGGAGGCGCTGGAGGACCCGGCGCGGCTCGTACTGGATCTCTGAGCGGCGTCCAGGCGCCGTGACGTCGGCATCGATCGGAGGCGGCCTGATCGATGCCGACCATCGCCATCGTCGAGGGGGTTCGGATCATGATCTTCCTCAACGATCATCTGCCTCCCCACCTGCACGCGCTGTTTGCCGGGTAGGAAGCCAAGCTTTCGATTGCCACCGGTGAAGTCCTCAGCGGAAAGCTGTCGCGCACGAAACTCAAGGCGGTCCAGATGTGGCTGGATGCCGATCGCGAACAGGTCTCCTACATCTGGCGGGAGATTCGGGCCGGCCGCTACAGTGGAGGGATGATCGCGTGACACATCATCGGGTCTCCGCCGTACAGGCTCTGGATTATCCGGCGCTCCGCGTCACGTTCGACGACGGCCTCGAAGGTGTTCTCGACCTGTCGGACCTGATCGCCGAAGCTCCCGTCTTCGCGCCGCTGAAGGATGAAGCCTATTTCCGGACGGTCGCAGTCGGTGAGCAGGGCTGGACCTTCGGCTGGAACCTCGATGGCGAGGGGAAAGAGATCGATTTTTGTCCCGACGCGACTCGGATCCGGATCGAGACCCAGATCGTGGAGGATCTGGCGGATCGGTTCGAGAGGAAGCACATCGCAGCCGCATGAGTGAGCCGATGAACAGAACCAGCGTCGCCATCGTGACCGGCGGCAGCCGCGGCATAGGCCGGGCCGTCTCGCTGCTGCTGGCCGAGCGCGGCTACGCGGTCTGCCTGAGCTACGTGTCGGATGCCGCCGCGGCGCAAGGCGTGGTCGATGCGATCACCGCCCAGGGCGGCCGGGCGCTCGCCGTACGGGGCGATGTCGGCAGCGAGGCCGACGTGATCGCTCTGTTCCAGGCCGCCGACGCGCTCGGCCCGCTCAAGGCGCTGGTCAACAATGCCGGCGTGGTCGATGTGAAGGCGGACGTCGCCGACATGAGCCTCGCCCGGCTCCAGCGGATGATGAACACCAACGTGGTCGGCAGCTTCCTGTGTGCCCGCGAGGCGGTGCGGCGGATGTCGACCAAGCGTGGCGGGGCAGGGGGCGCGATCGTCAACCTGTCCTCGGTGGCGGCGCGCCTCGGCGGTCCTGGCCAGTTCGTGGATTACGCCGCCTCAAAGGGCGCGATCGATTCATTGACGATCGGCCTCGCCCGCGAGGTTGCGGGGGAGGGGATCCGCGTCAACGCGGTGGCGCCCGGCATTATCGCCACCGAGATCCACGCCAGCGGCGGCGAGCCCGACCGGGTGGAGCGTCTCGGCCCGGCTGTCCCGCTGGGCCGCGCCGGCACTGCCGAGGAGGTCGCCGCGCCGATCGTGTGGCTCCTCTCGGAGGAAGCCTCCTACACCACGGGCGCCATCCTCGATATCGGCGGCGGCCGCTGATCCTCACCTGACTTATCCTTGCCCGTCCCGCACGCGGCACGACCGACCGGAAGCGAACCTGCATGTCCTACGATCTCGTCGTCATCGGCACCGGCCCCGGCGGCTATGTCTGCGCGATCCGCGCGGCGCAGCTCGGCCTGAGGACCGCCGTGGTCGAGAAGCGCGCCACACACGGCGGCACCTGCCTCAATGTCGGCTGCATCCCGTCGAAGGCGCTGCTCCACGCCTCCGAGGCCTTCGAGGAGGCGACCAAGCACTTCGCCGATCTCGGCATCGAGGTCAGCGGCGTGAAGCTCGATCTCAAGAAGATGATGAGCTTCAAGGCCGAGGGCGTGGCCGGCAACACCAAGGGCGTCGAGTTCCTGCTCAAGAAGAACAAGGTCGAGACCTTCCACGGCACCGGCCGGATCGCAGGCGCCGGCCGCGTCGAGGTCGTGTCCGAGGATGGCGGCAACCAGATGCTCGAGACCAAGAGCATCGTCATCGCCACCGGCTCGGACGTGACGCGCCTGCCGGGCGTAACCATCGACGAGACGGTCGTGGTCTCCTCCACAGGCGCCCTCGAACTCGACCGGGTGCCGAAGAAGCTCCTCGTGATCGGCGCCGGCGTGATCGGGTTGGAGCTCGGCTCGGTCTGGCGGCGCCTGGGCGCCGAGGTCATTGTTGTCGAGTATCTGGACCGGGTGCTCCCCGGGATGGACGGCGAAGTCGGCAAGCAGTTCCAGCGGATCCTGACCAAGCAGGGCATCGCCTTCAAGCTCTCCACCAAGGTGACCGGCGTCGAGGTCGGCAAGAAGGGTGGCGCAACCGTTACGGTCGAGCCGGCCGCGGGCGGCGCAGCGGAGACGCTCCAGGCCGACGTCGTTCTCGTGGCAATCGGCCGGGTGCCCTACACGGAAGGCCTGGGCCTCGACACGGTCGGCGTGCAGCGGGACGACAAGGGCCGGATCCAGACGGATTCGCACTACGCCACCAACGTCACCGGCATCTATGCCATCGGCGACGTGATCGCCGGCCCGATGCTGGCCCACAAGGCCGAGGACGAGGGCGTCGCCATCGCCGAGATGCTGGCCGGCCAGTCCGGCCACGTGAATTACGGCGTGATCCCGAACGTGGTCTACACGTTCCCGGAAGTCGCCTCGGTTGGCAAGACCGAAGAGGAATTGACGAAGGACGGCATCGCCTACAATGCCGGCAAATTCCCCTTCACGGCGAACGGCCGGGCCAAGGCCAACGGCACCACGGAGGGGTTCGTGAAGGTGCTGGCCGATGCCCAGACCGACCGGGTGCTCGGCGTCCACATCGTCGGGGCCGATGCTGGCAACCTGATCGCCGAGGTCGCGGTGGCCATGGAGTTCGGCGCTTCGTCCGAGGACATCGCCCGCACCTGCCACGCCCACCCGACGCTAACCGAGGCCGTGAAGGAAGCCGCGCTCGCGGTGAACAAGCGCGCCATCCACGTCTGAGAACCTGTTCGAGCCGTAAGATACCGGGTTTCCAAAGGGCTTCATCCCTTTGGCGGGTTCTTAGGGCAGAGCCCTAAGATCTTGACCCGGGCTCCGCCATGGACCCGCGAAAGGTCTCGACCTTTCGAAACCGTGACCTGGTCCATCCCCACGGCGCG
This sequence comes from Methylobacterium sp. E-065, assembly GCF_022829605.1. GTDB lineage: Bacteria > Pseudomonadota > Alphaproteobacteria > Rhizobiales > Beijerinckiaceae > Methylobacterium. Next base: position 103,308 of record NZ_JAKSYD010000046.1, read on the forward strand.
GGATCAGGCGATCTTGCGCCGGGCGTTCGGTAGATCGACGATCCGCAGCAGCGCGCTCGGCGCCGGCGGCGCCGTCAGCGCGTTCAGGAGATACGGCCGGCGCAGGCCCAGCGCGTTGTGCAGGGCAAGGTCGATGTCGCGTGCGTAGAACGGCATCCGCAGCACCGCGTCGACACCAAAATAGCGGCCCGCCTGAGCAACCGACTCCGGCTCGGAGGTGGTCAGGAGGGTGATGCGGGTGGCCAGGCCCAGAGGCTGGATCTGGCAGGCGAGTTCCAGCCCGTCGATGCCGGTGAGCTTCACGTCGATGAACGCAAAGTCATAGGCCGCGAGCTTCAGGAGCTTGAGGGCGTGGCGGCCGTCATCCGTCTCGTCGAGTTCGATGGTGAAGCCGCTTCGGGCCACGACCCGGCTGATCGCCGAACGCCCGGCCGGAGACGAGCAGGCGAGCAGCGCCCGCGTCGGCGCCCGACGGCGGGCATTGGCGTGGAGCAATTGCTCGATATGGCTCGGGTCGAGGGGCGTCTTGAGCACCTCATAGGCGCCGAGGCTCGTGGCGATCTCCTGCCATTGGGCGAGAACACGGTTGGCCACGAGGACCAGGCAGGGCGGCTCCGCGCCCGCGCGCCGCGCCACCGCGACCGCCTCGGGCCCGCTCAGATCTTCCAGCTGGAGGCCGACGAAGGCCAGGGTCGGTCGATGCCGGAGGAAGATGTCGCACAAAGCCTGACCGGACGTCGCCTCGTCGATCACGGCCGTGGGATCGAATCGCTGGACCACATCACCGAGCGCTGCCCGGCGGCCCGCGTCACAATCCGCGATCACGACCCGTATGGGCGTCCGCGCCTCCGCAAGCTCCATCACGACCGTCCGTGCCGACCCACCCCGTAACGGTCAGAATGGGCGCCGATGGTGACGAAGCCCTTAAAGAAAACGGATGTTCACCGTTATAGCCGACCGGCTTACTGTTCTGGAGACAATCGGCCGCCGAATTCGCAAGAATAGCAATCTAGATTAGCGTCCAGCCCGGGGATGCGCGGCCGCATAGGCGCTCATCAGCCGGGCGGCATCGACCTGGGTGTAGAGCTGCGTGGTCGACAGCGAGGCATGGCCGAGGAGTTCCTGGATTGCACGCAGTTCCCCCTGCCGGGCGAGGAGATGGGTCGCGAAGGAGTGGCGCAGGGCATGGGGCGTGGCGCTCTCCGGCAGGCCGAGGGTGCCCCGGGCACGGGCGACCGTGTACTGGATGATCCGCGGCGAGAGCGGGCCGCCGCGGGCGCCGACGAACAGGGGCCCCTCCGGCGGCAGCGGAAGCGGGCAGGCGGCGAGGTAGTCGGCGACCGCCTGCGCGACCACCGGCAGGATCGGCACCATGCGCTGCTTGCCGCCCTTGCCCAGCACGGTGACCTGATCGACGCCCGGCAGCGGGGCATCGCGGCGGGTGAGACCCAGGGCCTCCGAGATACGCAACCCGGCGCCGTACAGCAGGGCCAGTACGGCGGCATCCCGGGCGAGCACCCAGGGCTCGCGCTCCTCGCCGGCGCGGATTCCCGTATCGGTGAGCGCCACCGCGGCGGAGACCGGCAGGGGGCGGGGCAGCCGTCGCGGAACCTTCGGCGAGCGCACGCCACCTAGCGCCGAAACGGTGCCGTGGCCCTCGCGCTCCAGGAAGCGCGCGAAGGACCGCAGCCCCGCCAGCATGCGCATCAGCGAGCGCCCGGAAACCTCGTCGGCCCGACGCGCCGCCATGAAGGCGCGGATGTCGCGTACCTTCAGGGCAACCAGCATCGGGATCGTCGGCGTGCCCAGCCGCCCGGCAAGGTGGTGGAGGAACTGGCGCAGGTCGCGCCCGTAGGCCTCGACGGTGTTGGGCGCCATCCGCCGCTCGCGCGCCAGCCCGTCGAGCCACGCCAAGACCACGGCGCGCAAGCGCGCGTCGCCGGGGAACAGCAACAGGTCGTCGGTGGAGGCGTGCGCGTTCATGGTGCCAATCGACCGGATCAGCCTTGCGGGAGACTTAACGCAGCCCACCGTTCAGGCCCGAAACTCGCCTCATGCGCGACGCCGTGCCAAGCTTTGACCATGACCCTCCTCGCTTATGCCGGCGCCGCCCTCGCGGAGATCGCCGGATGCTTCGCGTTCTGGTCCTGGCTCCGGGTCGGTCGCTCCCCTCTGTGGGTGCTGCCGGGCGTCGCATCGCTGGTGCTGTTCGCCTTTCTGCTGACCCTGGTGGACAGCCCGGCGGCGGGTCGTGCTTTCGCGGCCTATGGTGGCGTCTACATCGCAGCCTCGGTCCTGTGGCTGTGGCTCGTAGAGGGCCAGCGGCCGGACCGCTGGGATCTCACGGGGGGCGCGATCTGCCTCGTCGGCACGGCGATCATCCTGCTCGGCCGCCGGCCCTGATCAGCGGCCCATCGCGTAGAATTCGTCGTTCGGGCGCAGGTCCGTCACGCTGGCGATCCGGTTCGAAAGGGCGAAGAGGGCGGTGATCGAGGCGATGTCCCAGATGTCGTCCGGGCTGAACCCGTGCCCGGCCAGCGCGGCGTGATCCTCCGCCCCGACGGCTTGGGAGCGGGTTGCTACCTTGACCGCAAAATCCAGCATGGCGCGCTGGCGCGGGGTGATGTCGGCCTTGGCGTAGTTGATGGCGATCTGGTCGGCGATCCGCGGGTTCTTGGCCCGGACCCGCAGGATCGCCCCGTGGGCCACGACGCAGTACAGGCAATCGTTGGCCGCGCTGGTAGCGACCACGATCATCTCGCGCTCGGCCTTGGTCAGGCCGCCGGGCCGGTCCATCAGCGCGTCGTGATAGGCCATAAAAGCGCGGAACTCCTCCGGCCGATGCGCCAGCGCCAGGAAGATGTTGGGCACGAAGCCCGCCTTCTCCTGCACGAGGGCGATGCGGACGCGCAGATCCTCCGGCATGTCGGAGAGCTTCAGCACCGGGAAGCGGCTGATCGGGGTGTCCGCGCTCATGATCGTCCTCACGAAATCCGCGTCTTGGTGAAACCAAGCGTTCACGATACGTACGGCAGCCTCGGGCCGTTCGTCGAGCCGTGGAGCATCATGACCAGCCCCGTCCGCATCCTCGGGATCGATCCCGGGCTCCGCCGCACCGGCTGGGGCCTGATCACTGCGCAGGGGTCCAAGCTCACCTACGGCGCGTGCGGTGTCGTCACCTCGGACGGCGACCTGCCCCTGGCCCTGCGGCTGCGTGAGCTGTTCGAGGGGATCGGCCGCATCGTCGAGAGCCAGCAGCCCGACGAGGTCGCCGTGGAGGAGACCTTCGTCAACAAGGACGCGCAGGCGACGCTTAAGCTCGGCCATGCCCGCGCCATGGCGCTGGTGGTGCCGGCACTCGCCGGGCTGCCGGTGTTCGAATACGCCGCCAACCTGATCAAGAAGACCGTGGCGGGCTCCGGCCACGCCGAGAAGGTGCAGATCCAGGCGATGGTGCGCTTCCTGCTGCCGAAGGCCGAGTTCCGCGTGGCCGACGCCGCCGACGCGCTGGCGATCGCCATCACCCATGCCAGCCACCGGGACTCGCACGCGCTCCGCAAGGCGCACATGCCGGCGGGCAAGCGCCGCAGCCTCACGGGCCAAGCGGCCGCGGGGCAAGGGCTCGAAGGGAAAGGGTTTTCCGCCGCAGCCGCCGCGCGCATCGAGGCGGCGCTGGCGAAACAAGGCTGACGGGATTGGGATCGACTTGGTGGGGGAAGTAGGACTCGAACCTACGAAGCTTACGCAGCGGATTTACAGTCCGCCCCCTTTGCCGCTCGGGACATTCCCCCAAGGCGGGTTTTTTCGCCCGCGGCGCCCTTATGGTGAGGGGTGGGCCGGGTGTCAACGCTTCTCGTGCGCCGATCCGGCACCGGGCTGTGCAGCGCCGCTCCGCTGACACGCAGCCGTACCACCCGTCCGGAAGAAAACGCGAACGTTCCGCGACGGAAGGGATTCACAAAGGAATCGCGATCGGCCACGGTGGGCCTATGTCGCCCTGCTTCGTCGGCCATTGACCCGTCCCGCCCCGTCCCTGCGGTCGCACCAGCGCACGCTGATGGCCCTGGTGGCGGCCATGGCGAGCGGGGAGGCGGGCGCCGTCCGCGATATCCTGGCGGCGGTGACGCCCGGCGGCGGCAAGTCGTTGCTGCCGGTGATCGCCGCCCACCAGTTGATCGCGGCGGGTCTGGTCGAGCGTGTGGTCTGGGTGGTGCCGCGGGATTCCCTGCGTCTGCAGGCTGAGGAAGCGTTTGCCGACCCGCTCTGGCGCGCGGCTTTCGGGCACACACTCAGCGTGCGCGCGGCCGACAACGAGCGCGATCCCGCCCGGGGGCTGTCGGGCTACATCACCACCTATCAGGCGATCGCCGCCGCGCCGGCTCTCCATCTCGCCGAGGCGCGGGCGCACCGCACCCTCCTGGTGATCGACGAGGTCCATCACCTGCCGGCCCCCGGACGGCCGGGATCCGACGAGGGCAGCACTGAGGATGCGGAGGCCGGGGCGTGGTCCCGGGCCATGCTCCCCGTGATGGAGGCCGCCACGTTCCGCCTCTACCTGTCCGGGACGCTGGAGCGCGCCGACGGCAAGCGCATCCTCGGACTGCCCTACCGGCCCGCCGCACCGGGGCGCGGGCCCGAGCTCAATCTGGATACACCCGGGCTCGCGGTGATCGGCTATTCCCGGTCGCAGGCGCTGGCCGAGCGGGCCGTGCTGCCGGTAACGTTCGGGGCCATCGACGGCGAGGCGAGCTGGCTGGAAGGCGGCCGGATCGCCGGGGACAGCCCCCGGGTCGGGCCGCATCGCCTGGGCGCGGGGTCGGTCCGCATCACCACCCGGCCGGCCCTGTTCACGGCGCTGCGCACCGGCTTCGCCCGCGACCTTCTGAGCGAGGCGTTCCACGCCACGAAGCGCCTGCGCGCCCGGCGCCGGGCCGAACGCGCTCTGCCGCCCGGCGAGGCGGTGCGGGGCCTCGGCAAGCTCCTCGTGGTGGCGCCGGATCAGGCGAGCGCCCGCGCCTACCTCGAAACCCTCCGGGGCTGGATGCCGGCGGGGCAGGGGGCGCGGGACGTGCGGCTGGCCACCTCCGGCCAGGGGGATGCCCATGCGGCGCTGGCTGCCTTCCGCCTGACGCCGGAGCCGGCGATCCTCGTGACGGTGGCGATGGCCTATGAGGGGCTCGACGCCCCCGAGGTCGCCGTGGTGGCGGCCCTCACGCATATCCGCTCGCGCCCCTGGCTGGAGCAGATGCTGGCCCGGGCCACCCGGGTCGATCCGCATGCCGGCGCCTACGACACGCAGCAGGCGCTGGTCTTCCACCCCGACGACCCGCTCTTCGCCCGGTTTCGCCTGGAGCTCGAGACCGAGCAGGGCAGCAGCATCCGGCCCCGGCGCGAGCGGCCGGTCAGCGCCGTCGTACCCGAGCGGACTCATTGGCGCGACGAGGATCCCGGGGGGATCACCCCGCTGGAGAGCAATGCGATCGGCCTTCGCTATGCCCTGCTGCGCCCGCGCCTCGTCGAGCCCGCCCCGGCAGCCCCGGCACCCGAGCCGCCCTCCGTCACCGAGCGGACCCTGCGCCAGAGGCTCGCCGCCACGGTGGCGGCCCAGGCGGTGGAGGACGAGGCGTCCCTCCGGGTACCCCGCGGCAGCAACCTCGCGCACCGCTACAACGCGGTGCTGAAGCGCGTGCTCGGCAAGGGCCGCGCGACCATGACCCTGCCTGAGCTGGAGGCGGCGCTCGGCTGGCTTGAACGCAACCGCCTGTCGGACCATCTCGACTGCCTCGATGGCGATACGCGCTATGCGTGGTCTGCCCGCCAGCGCCGGGGCCGCTGGCCGCTGGAGCGCGCCGCCCGACGCTGAAACGCCGCGGGAACGAGGAAAGCGCCGTGACCGAGATCCTGCCTGTCGCCGACCCGGCATTCGCCGCCTTCACGGCGACCCTGACCGAGCCCGCCCCGCCCACGGAATGGCCGGCCCCGCTGGCCGCGCTCTGGTGGCTGGCGCAGGCGCCCTCCGGACCGGGTTCGAGCGGCTGGGAGCAGGCCCACGCCCTCGTGCAGGCGGAACCGGGCCGCGATGCCGCCTGGGTGCACGCCCATCTCCATCGCATCGAGGGCGACGCGGGGAATGCGCGCTACTGGTACGGCTGTGCCGGCCGCACAGATCCACAGGGAAGCGTCGCGGAGGAATGGGCCACGATCGTCTCGGCCCTACTCGACCGGGTCTAAATCAGAGTTTTGTAAGGGATCGAAATACGATCTATCGTCGTTCCTGGCCGCACATATGCGCGGGACGTTCAAGTGAAAAGCCTTCGAACCCCTGCCTAATCTAAGACACCTTATCTTGTCAGGTCGTTAGATCGCTCTTCTGCGTGACAGAAGGTTCATAGTTACAGGGTCGGTCGCCCTGCAACTTCAGATTATGTTTATGAACCCCAGAACACGTCCACGTGACCCAGCCGCGTAAATTGTCCTCATCCAAATTGACTACGTTATTTTTTGACTCGCATAAGCGCGAAAACTGATTATGGCTGGTCGCGTAGATTTCGGTTCAGGGGAACTCGCTGGTCGTCGTGATAAGTTTGGTTTGCTTGATTAGCGGGATCGCCCTCGCATACAGTTCGCTCCATGATCCCGCCCGCGCCGCCGTGCTGGAGCGCTGGAGCGGCGTGTGTCTCGTCCTCGGTCTGAGCCTGCTCGGCGTAGCGCTCCACGGCGCCCACGGGTAGAATTCGGCCGGCGGGGACCGAGTCGTGGCATCCGTGTCGGAACGCCAGGCTGGAACCGCCCGTTACACGCCCGCCCGGCACGTGAGCCGGGCCGCATTTATCGGAGCGGACTCATGAGCCTCCTCGGCAGCATCGTCGGCAAGATCCTCCACCCGTTCGGCGGCGGGACCGCGGATGCCGCGCCCGCGCCAACCGCAGGCTCGGGTAGCCCGGCCGGCACCAGCACCCCGTCGACACCCTCGGCACCCGGAACTGCGGGCGGCAGCGAGCCCGTGGACGTCGCGGCGGTTCTCACCGGCCTCGCCGAGAAGAACCCGCAGACGCTCGACTGGCGCCACTCCATCGTCGACCTGATGAAGCTGCTGGGCCTCGATTCCGGCCTCGCCTCGCGCAAGCAGCTCGCCGACGAGCTGCACTACACCGGCGACAAGGACGACTCGGCCACGATGAACATCTGGCTGCACAAGCAAGTGATGCAGAAGCTCGCCGAGAACGGCGGCAAGGTGCCGGACGATCTGAAGCACTAGGCCATAGGAAACGAGGGAGCCGGTCCGCCGGCTCCCTGCTCAGCGCCCGGTTCGAACTCGGGTCCAGAGCCGTGTGACGAAGCGCTGGGTGCGGTCGTCCCAGGCGGTGTTGGTCGAGAGCCGCTGCATCGTCGCCTCGTCCGGATAGATGCCGGGGTTGTTCAGGATCTCGGGCTTCACGAACTTCTTCGCTGCGAGATTGCCGCTGGCGTACGAGACGAAGTTGCTGTTGGCCGCCGCTACCTCGGGCCGCATCATGTAGTCGATGAAGGCCAGTGCTTCGGCCGGGTGAGCGGCATCCTTCGGGATCGCGAAGGTGTCGAACCACATCAGTGCGCCTTCCTTGGGCACCACGTAGGCGATCTCGATCCCGTTCTTGGCCTCGTCGGCCCGGCGCTTGGCCTGCATCACGTCGCCCGAATAGCCGACCGCCACGCAGATATCGCCGTTGGCGAGCGCCTGGATGTATTCCGACGAGTGGAATTTCCGCACGGTGCCGCGCACCTTGAAGAGGGCGTCGGTCACCAGGGTCATGTCGTCCCAGCGCTTGGAATCGGCCTTGGCGCCGAAGGCCGGCAGCATGCTGGGGATCAGATCCTCCGGGCTGTCGAGCATCATGATCCCGCATTCCTTCAGCCTGTTGGCCGAGGCGGGGTTGAGGACGAGGTTCCAGGAATTCACCGTGGCGTTGGCGCCCAAACGCTCGCGCACAGCGGCGATGTTGTAGCCGATTCCGGTGGTGCCCCACATGTAGTCGACGGCGTAGGTGTTGCCGGGATCGTAGGCGGCGAGCCGGCCGGTGACCTCCGGCCAGAGGTTGCCGAGGTTCTTCAGCTTGGACTTGTCGAGCGGCAGGAAGGCGCCGGCCCGGATCAGCCGTTGCAGGTAGGGACCGGACGGCACGACGATGTCGTAGCCGGACCGGCCGGCCAGCAGCTTGGTCTCCAGGATCTCGTTGTTGTCGTAGGTGTCGTACACGACCTTGATGCCGGTCTCCCGGGTGAAGGCCTCAAGCACCTGCGGGTCGATATAGTCCGACCAGTTGTAGATGTTGAGGACCCGCTCCTCCGCGGCCCGGGGCATCGCGGCCGAGCCCAGCGCCGCCAGGACGGTGAGGGCGGCGGCCGCCAGGATCGGGCGGCGGGGAAAGCTCACCGGCTTCTCGCGGCCACGACCACGATCTCGACGAGATATTCGGGGGCGGCGAGCTTGGCCTCAACGGTGGCGCGGGCCGGCGGGTTCTCCGGGGAGACCCAGGCATCCCAGGCGGCGTTCATTTCCGCGAAGGTCGCGATATCGGCGAGATAGATCGTGGCCGAGACGATGCGCTCCTTGTCGCTGCCCGCTGCGGCCAGCAGCCGGTCGATCTCGGACAGGATCTGCTGGGTCTGGATCGTCACCCCGGTCCCAACCGTGTCGGCAGCGACCTGCCCGGCGAGGTAGACCATGTCGCCGAAGGTGACGGCCTGCGCCATCCGCTTGCCCGGCTCGATCCGTTGAATGTCCATACCCGTCTCCGACCTCTCAGAACGGGCTTATCTGCCGTCGTGACGGGCCGGCCGTAAAGGGTGTTGCGTCCGCACATCGCGGCTCGTTGCGGAAATTTGTCGTCCTGTCGCAGGGTGCGGGCAACCGTCGCGGGGCCCGAAGCGTTCTGCCGGCATCGACAATCAAGCACTGGGGTTTGTTATGGGTATCCTCTGGACCATCATCATCGGGTTCCTCGCCGGCGTCATCGCCAAGTTCCTCATGCCGGGACCGAACGAGCCGTCGGGCTTCATCCTGACCACGATCCTGGGCATCGTCGGCGCTTTCGTGGCGACCTTCCTGGGTCAGGCCATCGGCTGGTACGGGCCTAACCAGGGGGCAGGCTTCATCGGCGCCATCGTAGGCGCCGTGGTGGTGCTGTTCATCTACGGCTTCATCGCGAGCCGCCGCACCACGACCTACTGATCTCTCCGGCACACCCGGACACGACGAGGGGCGCCCCGCGGGGCGCCCCTTTTTTGTCGTACCGTCCCGTGCGCTCAGAGATGCTCGGAGGCGGCCTTCACGGCGCAATGGCCGGTCGCGCCACGTACCGCCAGCCCGACGCCGACCACGAGCGCCAGCAGGCTCAGGAGCTTGTTCGGCCGCGGCTGCGCGGCCGCTGCCGCGATGCCGAGGCCGAGCGCCACCGAGACGGCGCGCTCCGTGGTGGACAGGTTCGGCTGCCCGCTGAAGATGTCGTGCATCATGTCATTGGCCATGGAAGGATCCTTGGTTGAGGGGGCGCCGGGCGAACGCGGGCCGGCGAGCAGCGTTCCCGCCTTGACCGAGTTCCGATGGCCGAGGCCGATCGGCGTGCCGCTACGAATTGCTTCCCTCCGCGAGCAAGGACGGTAATCCGCAAACAAAAGGCGCGGTCCCGGAGGACCGCGCCTGTCGTAAGAACCTGCGCCGGCCGAAGCCCGCGCGGGTGATGGGAGTGCTTACTCGCCCGCCTCGCGGCGGCGCTCGCCGCGGTGGCGGCCGCCCTCGCGGGGCTCACGCGGCTCGTCGCCGCGCTCGGGCCGGTCGGCGTCGCGCTGGGCCTTCACCTTCTCGGTAATGTCCTCGCCGGTCTCCTGATCGACCACCTTCATGGACAGGCGGATCTTGCCGCGGTCGTCCTGGCCGAGGAACTTCACCTTCACCTTGTCGCCGTCCTTGACGACGTCCGTCACCTTGGCGACGCGGTTCGCGGCGAGCTCCGAGATGTGGACGAGACCGTCCTTGGCGCCGAAGAAGTTCACGAAGGCGCCGAACTCCATGCACTTCACGATCGTGCCGTCATAGATGACGCCGACCTCCGGCTCCGCCACGATCGAGCGAATCCAGTTGTAGGCCGCCTTGATCGCCTTGCCGTCCGCCGAGGCGATCTTGACGATGCCGGTATCCTCGATGTTGATCTTGGCGCCGGTCTTCTCGACGATCTCGCGGATCACCTTGCCGCCGGTGCCGATCACGTCGCGGATCTTGTCGGTCGGGATCTGCATCGTCTCGATGCGCGGCGCGTACTCGCCGAGCTCCGGACGGGCAGCCGTGAGGGCCTTCGCCATCTCGACGAGGATGTGGGCACGCCCGTCCTTCGCCTGATCGAGGGCGACCCGCATGATCTCCTCGGTGATGCCGGCGATCTTGATGTCCATCTGGAGCGAGGTCACGCCCTCGTCCGTGCCGGCCACCTTGAAGTCCATGTCGCCGAGGTGATCCTCGTCGCCCAGGATGTCGGACAGGACCGCGAAGCGCTCACCCTCGAGGATGAGGCCCATGGCGATGCCGGCCACCGGACGGCGCAGGGGCACGCCGGCATCCATCAGCGACAGCGAGCCGCCGCAGACCGAGGCCATCGAGGACGAGCCGTTCGACTCGGTGATCTCCGACACGACACGGATCGTGTACGGGAACTCGTGAGCCGGCGGCAGAACCGGGCGGATCGCCCGCCAAGCGAGCTTGCCGTGGCCGATCTCACGACGGCCCGGGGAGCCCATGCGGCCGGTCTCGCCCACCGAATAGGGAGGGAAGTTGTAGTGGAGCAGGAAGCGCTCCTTGTAGGTGCCGTCGAGCGAGTCGATGAACTGCTCGTCCTCACCGGTGCCGAGCGTGGCGACCACCAGGGCCTGGGTCTCGCCGCGGGTGAACAGCGATGAGCCGTGGGCACGCGGCAGGACGCCGACCTCGGAGACGATCGGGCGGACCGTCTTCAGGTCGCGGCCGTCGATGCGCGAACCGGTATCGAGCACGTTCCAGCGCACGACCTTCGACTGTGCCTCCTTGAAGGCAGCCTTGACCTTCTCGGCCGGGTACTTCTCGGCGCCCTCGGGGCAGAGGGCGGCCATCACCTTCGCCTTCACGGCGTCGACGGCAGCGTAGCGCTCCTGCTTGACGGTTTTGGTGTAGGCGGCGCGCAACTCGGTCTCGCAGACCTCCAGCACGGCCTTCTCGACTTCGCCGTTCTCGGGCGCCTGGAAGTTGCGCGGCTCCTTGGCGGCCTTCTCGGCCAGGCGGATGATCGCCTCGATCACCGGCTGGAAATGCTTGTGGCCGAACATCACGGCGCCGAGCATCACGTCCTCGGACAGCTCCTTGGCCTCGGACTCGACCATCAGCACCGCGTCCTGCGTGCCGGCGACGACGAGGTCGAGGGAGGATTCCTCCTTGGTCTCGGTGACCAGCGGGTTCAGCCGGTAGCCGCCGTTGATGTAGCCGACCCTGGCGCCGCCGATCGGGCCCATGAACGGCACGCCCGAGAGGGTCAGCGCCGCGGAGGCCGCCACCATGGCGACGATATCGGGATCGTTCTCGAGGTCGTGGGTCAGGACGGTGACGACGACCTGCGTGTCGTTGCGCCAGCCGTTGACGAAGAGCGGACGGATCGGGCGATCGATCAGGCGGGAAACCAGGGTCTCCTTCTCGGAGGGCCGGCCTTCGCGCTTGAAGTAGCCGCCCGGGATGCGGCCGGCCGCGTAGGCCCGCTCCTGGTAGTTCACGGTGAGCGGCATGAAGTCGATGCCGGCCTTCGGCTCCTTCGTGGCGACCACGGTGGCGAGCACCGAGGTCTCGCCGTAGGTGGCGACCACGGCGCCGTCGGCCTGCCGGGCGACCTTGCCGGTCTCGAGGACGAGCTTGCGGTCGCCCCACATCAGCTCTTCGCGTTGAACGTCGAACATTCTTGATCTCTTCCTTGCCTGCGGCGGGCGTTGGCCCGGCGCCGCCGGGGGCAAGACGGCGAGACACTTCGCGTGAAAGTGTCTCGCGATCCTGCCCCGATGCCGACGCCTCGAAGCGGCCCGCTTGTCGGGAGGCCGGACCCATTCCGGCAGCCCGTGATCGTGAAACGCGGCTCCGGGCCGGGCCCGGAACCGCGCGATAGACGCCTTAGCGGCGGATGCCGAGACGCTCGATGAGGGCGCGGTAGCGGGCCTCATCCTTGCGCTTGACGTAGTCGAGCAGCGAGCGGCGCTGCGAGACCATCTTCAGAAGGCCGCGCCGGGAATGGTTGTCCTTGGCGTGGGTCTTGAAGTGGCCGGTCAGGTTCGCGATCCGCTCGGTCAGGATCGCCACCTGGACCTCGGGGGACCCGGTGTCCTTGGCGTCCTTGCGGTGTTCCTTGATGAGCGCGGTCTTGCGCTCTGCCGTGATCGACATCGCATGCCTTTCGGGTTGTGCTGATCGGATGCGGCGCCCCATCCGGGCGCGCGCAAGCTCGGCGTTCGGCCGGTGCCGGGATGTCGTCCAGCACGGTCACAGCGCAAAGCGGTTCAAGCCCCGCCCGGTAACCCGGGTCGAGGCTGCGCGATCCATACACGAAACCAGCGGTTATGCCAGCCCCGGGGCGTATTGCGGTCGATCCGCCGGCACGCGGCGGCGCGGCCGGGACCTCGGCCAGGAACCCAGCCAGGAGCTCGGCCAGGAGCTCGGCCAGGAAACGGTTAACGCCCCGGTGTTAATCGGAACCCGCACGAAACGCGGCCCGGCGATGAACGGCACCCTCTCGGATGCGTGCGGTGTCCTGCTCGCGACGCTGCTCGGCGTTCCCCTCGTCCTCCTGCCGGGCTACGCGCTGGGCACGATCACCGGCGTGCTCGAATTTCGGACCTTGCCGCCGGGCCGGCGCGCCCTGTGCGCGGCCCTCTTCGGCATCGCGCTCCTGCCCGCCCTCGACGCGCTGCTGATCCAGGCGGCCGGCGTGCCCGTGGCGGCCTTGGCGAACGCGGGCCTCGGGCTCACCGCCCTGCGCCCGGCCCTCCGCGACCTGCGAGGCCGACTCGACCGGCCGGCCCTGGCGATGGGTGCGCTCTGGCTCGGGATCGTGACCTACGCGCTGATCGACATCGACACCGGCACCGCCACCCACCAGCCGCTCACGATCATCGACTTGGTCAAGCACGCGGCCCTGACCCGGGCGATCGTCGAGCACGGCCTGCCGCCAGTGGACCCGTTCTTCACCCGTCCCGAGCGGGCCGGGTACTACTACTTCTTCTATACGCTGACCGCCCTCGTGGACTGGGCCGGGGGCCGGCTGGTCGACGGCCGCACCGCCTTCGCGGGCCTCGCCGTCTGGACCGGAATCGCACTGCTGGGCCTACTGGACCGGCTGCTGGCCGCCACAGGCCTGGCGCGGGACGTTGCCCCCCGGCTCCTGCGCCGGGCGGTGCTCGTGCTCCTGCCGGCGGGCGGCCTCGACATCCTGATGGTCCTCTCGAACCGGGCCGGAACGGGGTTCTGGATCCCTGTCCCGGAATGGCTGAACGAGCAGGTCGTCAACTGGCCGACTTCCCTGGTCTGGGTCCCGCACCACGTGGCCGCCGCCCTGGCGGGCTGGCTCGGCCTGCTGGTGCTGGCCGAACGCGCCGACGGGGCGACGCCGGATCGCCGGGCGGAGGAAGCCGCGATCGCCACGGCGGGTCTCGCCTTCGCGGCCTGCGCGGGGCTGTCGATCTGGGTCTGTCTGGGCGCGGCCGCAGCCGCCGGGATCTGGCTGGCGTTGCTCGGATCCGAGCGCCGCTGGCGCGACGTGGCGCGGCTCGCGGCGGCCGGGCTTGTCGGCGCGGTCCTGGCCGCGCCCTACCTTGTCGGCATCCTGACGAACCGGGCCGATACCAGCGGCACGATCCGGTTCGCGATCCGGCGCTTCGGCCCTCTGGAGCAGATCTACGACGGGCCGGGCCTCGACCTCCTCCGGTTGATCCTGCTGCCGATGAACTACTACGTCGCGCTGGGTGTGTTCGCAGGCGGCGCGCTCCTGTTCTGGCACGTCGTGCCGCGCCGGGAGGCCCATGCCCGCGAGGCGGGCCGGCTGCTCACGATCTGCGCCGCGGCCGGGCTGCTGCTCGGCGGATTCCTGCGCTCCGCGATCCTCAACAACGACCTCGGCGCCCGCGTGGTCCTGCTGGCGCAGGTCTCGGCGCTCGTCTGGACCGCCGTGGCCGTGACCCGGACCAGCCCGGGCCCGCGGCTCAGGCTTTCGGGATCGCTTGGCGTGCTGCTGCTCCTCGGATACGCCTCGACGCTCTACGGCTTCGTTGGGATGCGCGCCTATCCCGCGGCGAAGCATCCGCAATTCGCCATCCTCAACGGGCGTCCGGATATCGATCGGTCGATGCGCGCAGCCTACAGCTGGGCCGGTACGCATCTGCCCGTGGATCTCGTCCTGCAAGCCTCGCCGCTTCCGCGCCGCGTGTTCGATTTCGGGCTTTACGGCACGCAGCCCGTGGCAGTGGCCGATCGCGAGGCGCGCCTGTTCGGCGCGGCGCCCGAGGCAGTTGCGGCGCGCCTCGCCGCTGTGTCGCCGATCTTCGACGCGACGCTGCCGGTCGCGGAGGTGCGCCGCCGGGCGGCCGAGGCCGGGATCGGCGCGCTGGTGGTCACTGCGGCGGACGCCGCCTGGAGCGAACCCGAGTCCTGGATCTGGCGTACGCACGCGGCTTACGCGGACCCGCTCGTGCGGATCCTGCGCGTCGAGGATCTCGATGACTGATTCCTTCTCGCCCAGCACCGGACGGGTCCTGCGCTGGATCGGCGCCCAGGCGCTGCTGCACGCGGGGGCCCTGGCTCTCGGCTTCGGCACCTTCGTGCTGCTGTTCCAGACGGGTCTCTGGTCCGGCGTGACGATCCTGTTCTATCGCGGTCTCCTCCTGCTGGTCGTGGCCTTCCTGATCACGCTGGCGGCGACCGTGGCGCTCGCCGGCCTTGGCCGCCGCTGGGGGCTGCGGCGGCGCGATGCCCTCGGGGCCTGCGTGCTGTCGCTGTCCCTGAACCTGAGCGGCTTCGTGATCCTGCCCGTCACGGTCGACCGCTCGGTCAGCGTGTTCCTGCTCGGGCAGATGGCGGCGCATCCCGATAAGAGCTTCGACGCGAACCGCGCCCGGGCTGTGTTCGACGCAGTCTACCTCGGCACGTACCGCCAGATGGAGCGGCGGCTTTCCGAGCAGAATGCCTCGGGCAACGTGGCCCCGACCGCGGACGGCTACGTGATCACCCCGCAGGGCCGCGCCTTCATCCGCTTCGCTGGCGTGGTCGCCCGGCTCTTCCGGACGGATACGCGGTTGATTACGGGGGCGTCGGCACCCGAGGCGGTGTCGGCGCCGACCCTGAGCCCGCGCCGGAAGCCTCCCGAATAGGGGCCTCGACGTGGGACGCAGACGGTGATCCAGTCTGCGCAACAGTGGGGCCGCGTGCCTGGCACAGGCCCCGCGGCGCGCCTTTTGCCCGGCCGAATGTCGGGCGATCAGGGAGAAGGCGTGGGATGGCGGAATCGGCGGCGACCAGGGGTGGCGTGGCGGCGTCCGGTCAGGACCGGACCCTCGCCCGGAGCCTGACGGCTCCGGGCCTCATCGCCATCGGGCTCGGCGCCACGATCGGGGCCGGCATCTTCGTGCTGACCGGGACGGCCGCCGCACAATATGCCGGGCCGGCGCTCAGCCTGTCCTTCGTGATCGGCGGGATCGCCTGCGGATTCGTCGGCCTGTGCTACGCCGAGCTGGCGGCGATGATCCCGGAGGCCGGCTCCACCTACACCTACACCCGCGAGAGCCTGGGCCGATTTCCCGCCTGGATCATCGGCTGGGACCTCGTGCTGGAATTTGCCGTCGCGGCCGCCACGGTGGCGGTGGGGTGGTCGGGTTACGCGCAGTCGCTCGCGGCGGATTTCGGCCTCCGCCTGCCAGCGGCGCTCGCGGGGGCGCCCGGCGAAGGCGGGATCGTCAACCTGCCGGCCGTCGGTATCGTGCTGCTGCTCACGGCCCTGCTGACCCGCGCCACCCGGGAGACCGCGCTGGTGAACGGGCTCCTCGTGGCGTGCAAGATCGCGATCATCCTGGCCTTCGTGGGCGTCGGCGCCGTCCACCTCCGGCCGGAACTCTGGCACCCCTTCATACCGGACAATGCCGGGACCTTCGGCGCCTATGGCTGGAGCGGCGTTTTCCGTGGCGCTGCGGTGGTGTTCTTCGCCTTCGTGGGCTTCGAGACGGTGGCCACCGCCGCGGGCGAGTGCCGGGCGCCGCAGCGCGACGCGCCTGTCGGGCTGATCGGCTCGCTCCTGATCACCACGGTGCTGTACGTGGCGATGGCCGCTGTGCTCACCGGCCTCGTCCCGTACCGCGACCTCGACGTCGCCGATCCGATCGCCAAAGCGGTCGACGCCATCGGACTCTCGGGCTTTGCGATCGTGATCAAGATCGGCGCCCTGATCGGCCTGACCACCTCGGCGCTGACCGCCCTCTACGGGCAGGGAAGGATCTTCTTCGCCATGGCCCGCGACGGGTTGCTCCCTGAGGTCTTCTGCCGGGTCCACCCGGTGACGCGGGCGCCCGCGGCCAGCCAGACGGTGATCGGCCTGTTCACGGCCGCGTTGGCCGGGCTCGTGCCAATCGACATCCTGGGCGAGATCGTCAGCATCGGCACGCTGCTGGCGTTCTGCCTCGTCTGCGCGACGGTGCTGATCCTGCGCCGGACCGATCCCCACCGGCCGCGCCCGTTCCGGGTCCCGGCGGCGCCGTTCATCGCCGGGCTCGGCATCCTGTCCTGCCTGGTGCTGATGGCCTCATTGCCGGCTGAGACCTGGATCCGCCTCGCGCTCTGGCTGGCGATCGGGCTCGCCCTCTACGCCGGCTACGGAAGGCGCCACGCCCGGATCAGCTGAGGAGATCGAGCGTTGCGCGGCTCAACCTGTCGAGGATGCCCGAGGCACTGAGATTGGCCTCGTAGTTCCGGACCACTTTCTGCAGGTCGGCCGACTCGGTGGCGGCATTCACGTTCGGCAACTGGACGTAGCCGCGGCGGTCGGCCACGACGTTCGACGGGTCGTAGCGCGTGCGGAACGCGGTGGTGTCGCGCACGATGCGGCCGACCGGATCGCGCGGGTTGTCGGCGACCACGGGGGCGAACACCGCGATCTTGCGGGTATAGGGCGCGCCGCCCGACGTCTCTGACACCGAATCGGCGTTGGCCAGGTTCTCGGAGATCGCCCGGATCCGGCCGCCTTGAACCTGCCGACCCGCGGCCAGAACGTCGGACGCCGCGTGGAGGGCGCTGGTATCCGGCATGGGCGAGGCCTCGTGGGCGGGTGGAAATGAGCCGAACGAATCCTTGTCAAACAGGCTTAACCGGCGGTTAAGCGGCCCGCCCGGACAGGCTCACCGCCTCCCGCAGATCCCGCCCGTCGGTGAGCCGCAGGCCCCGGCGGCGCAGGGAGGCCAGCATCGCGCGGTCCGGGAACGGGCAATAGGGCAAGACTTCGAAGCTCCGGCCCTCCGGTAGGGTGCCGGTGCGAGCGACCTCATCGAGCAGGCGGTCGAGCATCCCGCGGCCGTGTTCGTGGAGGGCCACGGCCGCCCGGGTGGCGGTGGTGCCGGCGGGCAGCGGCACCGCCTCCTGGGACAGGATCGCGCCGGTATCGATCGCGGCGGCGAGCCGGTGCAGGGTCATGCCGAAGCTGCCGGGCGAATCCGCCAGGGCGTGGATCGTCGGCACCGGGCCGCGATGGCGCGGCAGCAGGCCGGGATGACCGTTGATGCCCCCGAGCCGTGCCAGCCCGATCGTCTCCGGCTTCAGGATCTGGTCGAAATGGTAGGTCAGGATCAGGTCGGGCGCCGCCGCGCGCAGCCTGTGCGCGACCTCAGGGCCGTTGACGTCGTCGACCGTCAGGGTCGGGATGCCGAGGCGGCGACAGAGGGTCTTGAGCGGCGTCGCCTCCGGCGTATCACCGCTGCCCGTCGCCGCCTGGGTCAGCGGCGCGAGCGGACGCAGCAGATCCGGCAGCCCGAAATTGACCGCGAGATAGGGCAGGATGCCGGTGCCCGAGCGCGTGAGGTGCCGCCGGATCTGCCCGGTCAGACCGCCGCTCGACGGCCGCTCGGCATTCGACAGGCCCACGAACGCGATGTCGGCCCGATGATCGGCGACGAACCGGCGTACCACCCGGGCGTTCGGCAGCGCCTCCAGGACGAACAGCGCGATCCGGGGCCGGGCCATCAGCGCCGCTCCCGCCTCTGGAACCGGAACGCGTACAGGCTGGCGCGGCGAATGCCTTCCGGGAGCAGCAGGACGGTCCGCGCCAGGACCGCGAGGACGAACGGGAAGGCGATCACGTCGCGATCCTTCGCGATGCCCTTGGCGATGTGCACGGCCGCTTCGTCGGCGCTCATCTCCAGCGGACGCCAGCCCTTCAGCTCGCCGCCCATCGGGGTCTTCACGTAGCCCGGCGCCACGACGTTGACCTTGACGCCGCGCGGCCCGACCTTCTGACGGAGGGCCAGCCCGTGCGCCACCAGCGCAGCCTTGGCGCCGCTATAGGCCGGCGCATCCTGCAACGGCGCATAGGCCGCCAGCGACGACATCAGCGCGATCTGGCCGCGACCACGCTGGAGCATCAGGGTCAGGCTGGGCAGCACCACGTTGAGCGAGCCCGTGTAGTTGATGTCGGCGGTCTCGAACGCCGTCTCCTCGGTCTCGACCTCGCCCCGCTGGTTGCCGCCATTCACCGCGGCGTTGGCGATCACCAGGTCGAGGGGCTGGGCCGCATCCACCCGGTGAACCAGCGCGATCGCTGCCGCGCGGTCTCGGGTATCCAGGCGGGCGACCTCGACGACGGCCCCCTTGGCGCGGCAATCCCCGGCGACTCGTTCGAGGCGCTCGGCGTTGCGCGCAATGAGGATGAGGCTCGCGCCGGTCTGCGCGTAATGGCGCGCCAGCGCCGCGCCGATACCACTCGACGCGCCGGTAATCAGGATGCGAAGCATGCGGCGGGTTACGCCGGCCGGCGTAGAAAGATCAAGGGTCGGCAAGACTCACAGGCCAGGAAAGCCCTCGGGCTTAAGCCGTCAGTAGACCGGCGCGAGTTCCCCATCGCGCATCGTCCCTTCGCGGATCGCCCGCGCGGCCGCCAGCATCGAATCGGGAAGGGCGGACTCCATGCGCGGCACGGAGCCGGCCACCGACCGGTCGATCGCCTCCTTGGAGAAGAAGCCGCCGTTGACCTGTGTCCGGTGCAGGACGACCCGGCGAAAATCGGCCATCAGGCCCATGTCGGGCGGGGTCGGGTTCGTCCAGAAGCCGTCGAGGTCGCCCTGATGGGTCAGGCCGGCCATGTTGTAGATCGCGGTGCCGACCGCATGGGTCGGGCAGCCCATCTCCAGGGACAGCATCCCGACCGTCGAATTGACGATGACAACGCCCCGGGCGCCCTTGATCAGGGCCGGCAGGTCGCCGCCGTCGATGAAGTCGAGCCGGTCGCTGACGCCGTGGCGGCGGGCCGATGCGCGGGCGAACTTGCGCCAGTTGATCAGGCCGCTGTCCAGCGGGTGCAGCTTCACGAGGAGCCGGGTCGGCGCCGCCGAGGCATCCGCGAACGACTTGATTACGCGGTCCATGAAGCCCTCGACGCCGAGGAACGGCGAGTGGACCCGGATCTGGTAATCGCTGTCGAGCTGGAGCGGCAGCAGGAAGTAGTCGCAGCCGACCGCGCGGTAGATCTCGTCGCAGCGCGCCGCTTCGCGGCGTGTATGGGCGCGCCGGGCGAACTTCTTGATCCAGCCGGCGTATTCGGCGGCGATGTGGGTCGGCCGGTGGCTGCGGAAATGCGGATAAAGGTAGGGAAACAGGATGTTGGCGAGGTTGTAGCCGACGTCCCAGACGCTCCGGCGCGCCATGTCGCCCGTGGAGGGCATCGCCCGGCCGGGCTGCGGCAGGCGCCGGGCCAGCGCGCGGATCTCGTCGGCGGTACGGGGCAGAGACGAGAAGCCGTTCACGCCGCCGAGCTCGCAGGTGATCCAGTTCGGGCGGATGTAGCCCTCCTCGAACACGTGGACTCGCAGGCCGCGATCCTCGGCGATCATCCGCGCGGCCTTGTGGAACGGCCGGCAATCGCCGAACAGCACGATGTCGGTGATGCCCTCGCGGGTCAGATAGGCCTCGAGATAGATACCCCAGGCCTCACGGCGGCCGCGGTAATTGTCGGCCGCGCCGTTCCAGAACAGCCAGTCGCCGGGGCAGAGATTGATGCGCCGGACCTGATGGCCCCGTGCGCGCAACGCCGTCCCGAGATCGGAAAAGAACGGCGTGGCGATGCCCTGCAGGAAGAGGAAGGTTGCCGGGCGGTCGCGGAGGGCATCGGAGGCGGGTTGTTGCATTCCGCGGCGCTTCTTCCTTGACCCTGAGACCGGCCCAACGGGCCGGCACGTTACCCTGAGGTGGCACGAGCCTCGGCGGCCCCGCAATCCGAGGGGGCGCCGCAGCACGGCTTTTCCGCACCCGCGTGGCCCGTCTGCAACGGTCGCGCTTTTGCGGCTCTCACCCGGATTGAGCGACCAATCGCGGCGACGGTATGTCCAAATCCCTTCAAGGGTATGGCGCTTGTGCCGGACCGTCGGGGTTGTCCCCGAAATCCCACACCTGCGAGCCCCGCGCTATCCGCGCGAAAATGCGCTACAGGCAGGCGAACGTCACGACCGCGCGGAGCCCGACAACCAGAGATGCCCCAATAGCCATGTCCCCTGAACCGACCCTGTCGCTCTACGCGACCGGCCGGACGATCCGTCTGCTCCGGGCGGAGATCGAGGCCGCGACGGGCTTCGCCTTCGGGCAAGCGCGCCTCGGCGCCGTCGGCGCGGCCTGGGGGGCCGGGCGCGCGGCCGACCGGCTGCTGAGGCTGACCGGCCGCCGCCGCCTCGTGGTCGCGCCCGGACCGATCCTCAGTCCCTACGACGATCCGGAGCGCGGCTTTGCATCCCTGCGGATCAGCCTCGACGGACGGCCGCTCGGCGGGGAGGGCGGCGTTCACTACCTCGATCCCTGGACCCGGATGCCGGTCGACCACGCATCCTGCGCGGAGCGGGTGGCGTGGCTCCAGGCGCGCTTCGCCGAGAACGACCGGCGCGTCGTCTATGTCGGGATGTCGCGCTGGAAGCGGCCGGCCCTCGACGTGCTCGGGGCCGGACCCGCGGGGCGCCCGGTCCACACCATGACCACCGAGGCCGCGGTCGCGGCAGGTCAACGCCACCAGGGTCGCGTCCTCGCCTGGGCAACCCGGGCGCCGGGCCAGCTGGAGGCCGCCTGCGCGGAGGCCGGCCTGCCCCTCGCCCGGGTGGAGGACGGATTCCTGCGCTCGGTCGGCCTCGGCGCGAGCCTGCGGCCGGGCGCCTCGATCGTGGTGGACGATCTCGGCATCTACTACGACCCGCGCCGGGAGAGCCGGCTGCAGCGCCTGCTGGCGGAATCGGAGTTCACGCCGGACCTCCTCGCCCGGGCGAAGCGCCTGCGCGAGGAGGTCGTGGCGCGCCGGCTCAGCAAGTACAATGTCGGCCTCGACGCGACTGCGCTCGACTGGCCCGCCGGGCGCAAGATCGTGCTCGTGCCGGGCCAGGTGGAGGACGACGCCTCGGTGCGGCACGGCTCCCCGCTGGTCCGCTCGAACCGGGCGCTGCTGGAAGCGGCGCGGCGGCGCAACCCGGACGCGTTCCTGCTTTACAAGCCACATCCCGACGTCGAGGCGGGCTTCCGCCCCGGCATCATCCCGGAAGTGGAGGCGTTGACGCTCGCCGACCGGATCGTCGCTGGCACCAGCATCGTCGATCTCTTGGACCGGGTGCATCACGTCGAGACCATGACATCGCTCGCCGGGTTCGAAGCGCTGATCCGCGGCCTGACCGTGGCGACCCATGGCCGGCCGTTCTACGCGGGCTGGGGTCTGTCGGAGGATCTGGCACCCGGGGCCGATCGCGGCCGCAGGCTCGACCTCGACGCGTTGGTGGCGGGGGCGATGATCCTCTATCCGCGGTACCTCGATCCGGTGGCGATGAAGCCGTGCAGCCCGGAACAGCTCCTCGACCGCCTGAGCGCGGCCCGGGATGCGGCCCCACGCAGTGCCCTTTCGATCGGCCGCGCCGCCCATTGGGCGATGCGCGTACGCTACGGCCTGCTCAATCCGCTCGTGCGGGCGCTGCGCAGCCGCCGGGGCGTCGGCCGCGAGGCCGGTCCGCGTTGAGCAGGTTTCGCAAAAGTGGCCGCCGGTTCTGCGACAAAAACCTAAGACGGACTAAGACCCTAAGGCGTGACATGCCAGCGGCTTCAAAGCGATAGCGCGTACGGCTCATGTCGATACTCAGAAACTCGCCACCGGGCCGGCTCCTTCGCTGCGGGCTTAGGAACCGCCTACAAAACTTTGTTACCGCACACCTTTTCCCGGCAGCGCCGAAGCTGTCCCACGCCGAGTGTTTCGAGTCTTGACGACGTTCCTCACCGCCACCGGCCTCGCACTCGCGCTCTGCCTTGTCCTAGAGGTGGTCGTGGGCGATTCGATCACCCGGGCAAGCCTCGCCCCCCGCGACCTCGCCTTGCGGCTGCTGGGCTATCTGCTGATCCTGCTGTTCTGGTTCGCATTCTCCTGGCGGCCCTGGCTCGCCGGGCTGACCCTGGTGATCTCGGTCACGGCGCTGATCTTCGTCAGCCGGGCCAAGCGCTCGGTGATCGGCGAGCCGCTGCTGTTCAGCGATTTCGCCCTGCTGCCGCAGGTGCCGCGGCACCCGCAGCTCTACTACATCCCGCCCCTGTGGCATCCGCGCGTGAGCATCCCCGTCCTCTTGATCCTGGGCGCGACCGCGCTCTGGTATCGGACCGAGCCGAGCGTGCTGCCGGCCGCCGCTCTCCCGCGGATCCTGGCGCTCCTCGGCCTGCCGCTGCTGCTCGGTCTGCTGGCCTGGGCTGCGCCGCGCCCGCCGCTCGCCCGGCGGGTCACGCGCTGGTTTCCGCGCCCCGACCTCGAAGGCGACGTGGCCCGGGTCGGCCTGCCGGCGAGTCTGCTGGGCTACACCGCCCGGGCCTTCGCGGGCAGCGAGCCGGTGCCCGGGCCGCCTGTGCTGCCCCCCGGTCCGGGGGACGACGTGGTGGTGGTGATCCAGCTCGAATCGTTCATCGATCCGGAGCGCCTGGGCGGCCCGTCCCTGCCGGTGATGGAGCTGTTCCGCAGCCGGGCCGCGCAGTACGGCCGCCTCCAGGTTCCGGCGCACGGCGCCTACACGATGCGCAGCGAGCACGCCGTACTCACCGGGCGGCCCTCCGAAACGCTCGGTTTCGGCCGCTACGATCCCTACACGTCACGCAGCGGCGACGAGCCCACGAGCCTTGCCCGGCTGGCCCGCGACCGCGGTTACGAGACCCTGTTCCTGCACCCGTTCCACCGGGATTTCTTCCGCCGGGCCCTGGTGATGGAGACCTTCGGCTTCAGCGACATCGTGATGGAGGAGGCCTTCGCGGGGGCCGAGCGGGTCGGGCCCTATGTCGGGGATGTGGCGCTGGGCGAGCGCCTGCTGGCGGAGGTCGGGGCGCGGCGCACGCCCCTGCTCCTGTTCTGCGTGACCATGGAGAACCATGGCCCGTGGAAGCCCGGTCGGCTCCCCGGGATCAACGATCCGCAGGCGCAGTACATGCACCACGTGGTCCATACCGGGCAGATGGTGGAGGCGGTGCTCGCCGGGCTCGAACGCCTCGCCGGCGAGCGGGGCCAGACCATGACGCTGTGCGTGTTCGGCGACCACGCCCCCTCGCTCCCCGCCTGCACGCCCGGATTCGGCGGCCGGACGACGGACTATGCGCTGTTCCGGTTCGGACGGCCGGTGGCCCCCCCGCGCCGGCTCGACATCACGGCCGACGCCCTGGGGCGGGAACTGCGCGGCGCCATCGCCACCGCGCCTGCGGACAGTGCCGCAGCGACGTGATATGGTCACGCTTGCCGGCGTGAAGCGTGGCGGTGCCATGCTGGTGACGTATTACCGACGGATGATGCAGCGCTCCGCGAGGGCGATCGCACGGCCGTTAAAGCGATCGCAGCGTTTGGCGATCTAACTGGATGTCCCGGTCCGGGCCAGCGATGGCGCGGGATCGGCTGGAGAAGACTCTGTGATGCTGCGTAAGACGGCGCGCACCGCCCTGATGGCCGCCCTGGCGGCTGGATCCGTTGGCGGTTGCACGTACCTGCCTGCGGCGGGTCCGACGGCGAGTGCGATCCAGGCGGGATCGGAAGTGGCCACCGCCGATGGCGGTCTGGTCGCTCGCTACGAGATCATCGACGTCAACCCCGCCGTCGTCGAGGCCCTCCGCGGGCGCCCGCTCGACAGCCTGCTCGCCTCCTTCGGCGATCACCGCCCTTCCGCCGAACCAGTGATCGGCATCGGCGACATGGTCTCGGTCTCGATCTGGGAGGCCGGATCCGGCGGCCTGTTCTCCGGCCCGCTGGTCGCCGACCGCTTCTCGGCCGGGTCCAAGTCCGCCCTCATCCCCGAGCAGCCGGTCGGGCGCGACGGCGCCATCTCGGTGCCC
>NZ_JAKSYD010000057.1 GCF_022829605.1 Methylobacterium sp. E-065
AGAGGTGTTCATGCCAGCCTTCACCGCTTGGCCGGCTGCGCTCGCCCGACCAGCTCCGCCGGCCAAGCTAACCGTGGTGGAGCGGCCTACTGCGCACTAACTTTAACCTTGGACCACCCTGTGGGGGCCGATCAACGCCACGAACGCCCTCACGCAGAACAACAACAACTTGGCGCAGTCTCAGAACGCGGCCGGCGCGAACATCTTGGGCGCGCTCGTCGGCCTCGCGGGTCTCGGCACCGGCTCGGCTGGCTCGGCTGCTGGCGCCGCTGCTGGGGCGGCAGGGGGCGCGGCTCGTTCCGGCGGTGGCACGCTTGGCGGGAGCCTCTTTTCTGGCATCGGCAACTTCTTCAGCAACCCCTTCAGCGGCCAGTAAGGGCGGGCGACATGAGCGGCGGCTTCGGACTTCCTGTCGTTGATCTTGCTGGCGCGCTCGGCAAGCTCGGGCAGTCCTATCAGAGTAGCTATGACGCGGCTTTGCAGAAGACCGCCCTGACCAGGCTCGGCCAGCAGGTACAGGGTGGCGACTATGCGTCTGCCGCTCAGACCGCTTTCGGGGCCGGCGATGTCGGGACCGGCATCGGCCTATTGAAGCTAAGCGAGGAGCGGCGGAAGCAGCAGCTCACGGCCGATGCCGATACGGACTTCATGCGAGGCATTGGCGGTAGTTTCGGCGTCGGTGGACCGGTCGGCGCCCCTGGCGGCGGCCCTTCGCCGTCTGGCGGTGTGCCGTCGTTCCTCGACCTGTCCGGCCCGTCAGGGAGCTACCAAGCGAACCTGTTCAAGCGGGAGAGCAACAACAACCCGAACGCTCAAGCCGGCACGTCCTCGGCGCGCGGGCTCGGCCAGTTCACTACCGGTACTTGGAACCGGGTCGCGAAGCAGAACCCCGACCTCGGCCTGACGCCTGTAGGCCCTGGCACGGATGGCCGGACCGATCCGCAACAGATGATCCGGGCGACGCAGGCGCTCACGTCCGAAAACGAAGGCCTGTTGCAGAGCGCCGGCCTCCCGGTGACGGACGCGACTCGGTACGCCCTGCACTTCCTGGGTGGCGGCGGCGGGCGCCGCCTTGTGGCTGGTGCAATGCGCAACCCCGATACCCCGGCCAATATGCTTGCCAGCCCCGACGCCGTGGCGGCCAATCGAACCATCTTTTTCAACCGTGACGGCTCGCCGAAATCAGCCGGCCAGGTGCTTGGAGATTTCAGTCGCAGCTTTGGCGGGGGTGGCCGTGCTGCCCCGCAGGCTACGCCGCAGACCGCGAGCGCGGATCCTTCCTTCGCACCGCAGATGCCGGGCCAGTCCCCGCAAGCGCCTGTGCAGGGCATGAACCCGGCTCGGCCGCAGCAGGCCACCCCGACGCTGCGCCCGGTCCAGTTCGCGGACGACGAGGCGCAGACTCAGGCGCTTGAGCAGCGCATGGGGATGATGCCGCCCGCACCTCCTGCGAACCCGCAGGCGGACATGCCGGCGCCGAACGCTCAGCCAGCGCAGTTCGTCATCCCGCCCGCTCCGCAGGCCGCGCCGGGCGCCGTGGCCGCAATCCCGCCGAGCGTGACCGGCGCGGACTCTCGCGTCTCGGCGGTGCCGCAGCGGCGTCCGCAGATGCCGCTCTCAGGCGCGCCTGAAATTTCCTCGGGTGGCCTGCCGGGTCAGACCCCGACGCTGCCCGTTCTGGGCGGCCCCTCGGGTCGCGTCATGGCGATGCCGGGCGATGGGCCGGCGCCGATTGCACAGACGGGTGCGGTGACTCCGGTGGATCAGGCGTTCACGGCCCGCGCGGACGCTATCGCGCAGTCGCCTCTCAGCGCGCGCATCCCGCTCCTGCTGCGAGCGGTGGCGAACCCGAACTTGAGCGAGGGGCCGAAGCAAGTCGCCAACATGCTGCTGAAGCGCGCGTTCGATGAAACCAGCATGCCCGACAGCGTAAAGGAGTTTCAGATCGCGCGGGCCAACGGCTGGACGCAGGCGCAGAACCCGGCGGCCTATGCTCGCGAGAAGCTGCGCAATCCGGGCGAGGACCTGACGGGCCAGATCGACGCCCGTGCTGCGGCCGGGCAGCGGTTCGGCATGGACCCCAATAGTCCCGAATTTCGGGATTACGCTCTCGGCAACAAGCCGACGCGCGATCCCGGGCAGGAGCTACAGGCGCAGATCCGCGCACGGGAGGCAGAGGGAATTCGTCTCGGCTTGCAGCCAGGATCGGCTGAGCTGCAGAACTACGCCTTGGGTAATCGCCCGGTGGCCGAGCGGCAGACGGAAGCCGAGAAGATCACGGCCGGCGCCGCCGCGCGCCGTCAGGCGGCGATTTCGCAGGGCCTCGACCCAGCGGACCCGCGGATCCGTGATTTCATCGTCTCGGGCAACCTGCCGAAGGAAAACCAGCAGCAGCTCACGGCCGGCGATCGCAAGGCGATCAACGACGCTGAGGACCACGCCTTGGTGCTGGATCAGACCATCGGCACCCTGTCTCGCGCGAAGGAACTGAACCCGCAGACCTATACCGGGCTCGGGGCCGGCGTTCTGGGGCGCACCGGCACGACGTTCCCCGGCGCTGGCTTGGTTCTCGACCCCAAGAAGGCTGAAGCGAGCCGCGAATTCAATCAGATCATGTCCATGGAGGCGATCAAGTCGATGTCCTCGACCCTCAAGGGGGCGACGACGGATCGCGAGATGGATCGGTTCGTGGAGATCCTGGGCGACCCGGCTACCCCGCCGGACATCCGCGGCCGCACCATCGACCGCATGCTGACCCTGGCGCAGCGGCAGAAAGATCTTGCGCAGGCCCGGATTGGGCAGATGCGTGAGGGGACCTATTACCGTCCCGGCGGCGGCGCGTCGGCTGGCGCAACCGGCGGCGGTCAGGGCGGCGGGCCCGCGCTTCCGGCTCTGCCGCCCCCTTCGGCCTCGAACCGTCCTCCTGCGCGCTCTGATGCTCCGGCGGCCATCTCTGCGCCGCCTGCCGCAGTCCAACATCTGCTGGATAACCCGCGGCTGAGCGCGGCCTTCGACGCGAAGTACGGGGCGGGCTCGGCCGCTGCGATCCTCGGCGGGCGCTGATATGGCGTCCTCGGCTCGCCTGGCCCCTCTGGGTGCCTTCTACGACGATCCCGACACGGTGCCGCCGGGGTTCACGGGGTATGTTGCCCCCGTCGCTCCGACCGGTGCCCCGGTCCCGGTTTATCACGGTGAGGGGCTGACGGCGCTCGCGGATCTCGCGCTCGGCGCCGGCTACGGTCTGGCCGACATGGGCCAGCGCACAGCGGATCTCTACGGCCGCATCCGCAGCGGTGAAATCGCCCCCGGTGCGTTCTCGCGGGCTGTCGCGTCCCACGCTCTCGGCGGTCTGTACGACACTGCGGCATCCGCCGTCACGGCGCCTCGCGACGCGTACTCTGGCGCGCTCCCTGTGTTCGGCCTCGATGGGCATGTGACGGATGAAGCCATGGGTCGGGCCAATCAGATGGCCGGTTTCGCCATGACTGGTTCGATGCCGTTCAAGGCGCCGGCTGGCGCGATCCGGTCGTTCGGTGGCGGCGAAAGCCTGGACGACATCTTGGCGTCGATGTCCGCAGCGATGGATAAGGGCACCGCCTCGGCAGTTCAGGACATTCGCCCGATCAGCCGCGTTGATCCGCGGGCGGTGTCTTGGGACCTCTACCACGGCACCGACGCGCCGGCCGATTTCACCCGCTTCGACACGAACCTGCCCAAGGCTCAGCGGGGGCACACACCCAGCAGCGAGACCGGCGGCGTGTTCCTGTCGCCGTCCGCAGACGAGGCGGCGCAGTATTCCGGGAGCATCGGCGGTCGGGCGGGAGCGGAGGCCGGGCCGCGGGTCATCCGCGCAACGGTCGATCCGGGCCGCACTGACGTGTTCGACCTCCCGCATCTGATGGAGAATGACCCGGCCTTCGTGGCGCGGGCGCGGCAGACCGTTATTGACGAGAACGACGGCCGGCCGGCGGCTGGCCGGATGTTCGATGAGCGCCATGCGCGCATGCTCGAAGAGTTTCAGTCGGCGCGCGATCTCAACAAGCAGCTTACCGAACTCGGCTACCCGGCGACCGAAGTTCCGCAGGTGCAATGGGGCTATGGCGCGACCGGTGCCGCGATGCAGATGGCGCGCGAGCGCGGCCTTGATACGGCGGTGTTGCGGGGGCTGTCTGAGAGCAACGGCGGCGATCAGATCGTGGCCCTGACACCCGGCCGCGTGCGCTCCTACTACGATCCGGAACACCTCCTTTACAGCGGCGGACCTGCTGGCGCCGTAGCTGGTGTGCCGGTCCTTGCCTCCTCCTCCGGCCCAAAAGGCGCCACGATGGAAAATCCGTTCGATCAGTTCGACGCGGCGCCGGTAGCGTCCACCGCGGCCAGCAACCCGTTCGATCAGTTCGACGCCCCGGCGCCGCAGCCTCGCGCTGCCAGCTTCGCGGATCGGTTCGGTGACGGGCCGATGGCCTCGACGCTCGACACCTCGACGCCGGAGGGGTTGGCGCTGCGTCGGACCGCGGATGAGCGTTTGGTGGGGCCGCCTTCGGTCACGAATGCCGCGGCGGTGGCCGCGATGCGGGCCGGCAATGCCTTCGGCCTCAACCTCCCGAGGAACGCGGGCGCCGCGATCGCGTCCCTGCCGGGTGTCGGCAACGGGCGTGGTTTCTCCGAGAACTACACGCTGGCGAAGGATCAGGAAGACGCCCTGGCGCGGCAATATCCCAAGACGGCCATCGCCGGCACGGGGGCCGGGATCGGGGCCGGAGCCGTTGGGCTGCCGGCTATCCGTGCTGCGGAGGGCGCAGGCTTCGTGGCGCGGGCGCTCGCCAATTTCGGCACCGGTCTGGGCTACGGCGCGGCGTCCGAATTTGCGGATAGCAAGGATCTCGGCAGCGCGGCGAAGGCCGGTCTGGTCGGGGGCGGTGTTGGCGTGCTTGGGGGCGGCCTCCTTGATGCGGGTGGCAAGGTCTATTCGGCATTTGCTCGACGCGGTGCCCCGTTCCGTACCGCCGACGGCGGGCTGACCGATCAAGCAACTGCAGCGCTGCGCGAAGCTGGAATAGACCCGGCGACTATCACACCCGAGATTGAGGCCGCTTTTGCAGCCAAGGGGCCATCTGCTGCTGCGGCGCGCGAGGCGCAGGCGGCAGAGTTCGGCTTGCCGTTGTCCCGTGGGCAGGCGACCGCCGACCCGCAGATCCTCGCTCAGGAGGGGCGCGCCTTGGCGGGCCAGTCCGGTTCCCGCGCGCAGGAGATTGGGCAGGACTTCACCGCGCGGCAGACGGAGGCACTGACCGGTGTCCGCGATAGGTTTCAGGGCATGGCTGCCGGTACGTTTGACCGGATTGAACGCCCGCAGGAGGCATACGAGGCCGTGGCGGATCGGGCTCGGCAGGCTGTCCAGGCCGATGCTGAACGCGCGAGCGTGGCGCAGCGTGGGCTGGATGACGCCTTGCGGGCCGTCCGTGGCCGCGGTGGTGCGGATGCCCTCGACGGCGCTAC
The DNA here is from genome assembly GCF_022829605.1 of Methylobacterium sp. E-065. Lineage (GTDB taxonomy): Bacteria > Pseudomonadota > Alphaproteobacteria > Rhizobiales > Beijerinckiaceae > Methylobacterium. The sequence continues at coordinate 5,500 of NZ_JAKSYD010000057.1, forward strand.
GGCCGCGGCTCAGGGCCTGCGGGAGGCTTCGGCGCAGGGCAAGGCCGGATACCGGGCAGCCTACGATGACGTGGGGGCGCTGCCGCATGTGTTTGATGCCGGCGCGCTCGACATGCTGGGTAGCCGTGTTCGCTCACGGCTCGCGCCGGATGTGGTGATAGACGATCGCCTGACGCCGGCCGCGCACCGCGCGTTGCAGGACCTCGACCAAGTGCCCGAGATCTTCAACCTGGCACCGGGGCAGGGGCCGAGCCTCGCGCAGACGGAACAGCTTCGCCGACGGGTTGGCTCTCTGTATCCCTCAACCGCAACCAACCCGGCGGATCGGCGTGCCCTTGGGGCGGTCTTGGACGAATACGACAGCCACCTGAACGACGCGGCGGCGATTGGCGCGCTCAACCGTCCCTCTGCGGCCCCTGCGGCGGCCGTGGACGACTTTCCCGGCTTTGCGGCACCGTCCGCAGCCCCGGCGCCTACTTCGGCCGCTGGCGGGGCTCCTACGGGCACGGGCGAGCCTGAGACCCTTATGCGGTTCCTCGGCCGGTCCGGCGGCGTGCCACTCGATGCGGAAGCGCGCGCTGCGGATCTGCATCGGGCCTATGTTCCGGGGCAAGGTACGCTCGCCCGCAACAACGCGCCGACGTGGGATCAAATTCGGGTCCGGCTTGCCGAAGAAGGTTTCCTGCCGCCCGGCATGGATGGCACCGCCTCGGCCCGCGATGTCGCTGATTGGGCGCGCAACGCGATCCAAACCGAACGCACCGGGGGCCGCCCGGTCGTGCGGATGGGCGAGGAAAGCGGGATCGGTGGCCGCCGTGCCGCTGACAGTCTTGCTGGCGAGAATGCTGCCTACACAGAGCGGATGGCGCCTTTCCACCAGCAGGTTGCCGACGATCTCGCGGCGGCGGGCGTAGATCCGCGGCAGGCGCACCCGGAACACCTCGAAGACGCGGCGGCCCGCCTCTACCGGGGCGAACACGATAACGGCGCCGATGCCTTTGAAGCCGCGATCATGGGGCGCCCGGCCGGCGAGACCCCGCGCGGCCCTGCGCCTGAAATCCCGTTTGACGGGGCGACAGCGCGTGCCACGTCCGACGCGCTGCCGATCGGCGACACGGCGCCCCTGGAAGCGATGCAGCGGGCCCGCGGCCTGTTCCGCCAGTATCAGACTACCTTCAAGCCTCGTGGCCCCGGCGATACGGCCGGCGCGAACTTGCGGCGCATCGTGGAGCGGGACGCCAGCCCGAACGAAGTCGCCTCGATGCTGTTCGGGTCGACCACGGGGCGTGTCTCGCCCGGCCAGATGCAGACGCTCGCCCGTTTGCGCGATGCCGTCGGCACCGATAGCGAGCCGTGGGCGGCCGTGCAGCGGGGCCTCATCGCTCGGCACTTGGGCGGCGAAGGCCAGGACCTGGGCCGGCGCCTCGACTACCTTTTGCGCGGCGAGGGGCGGACCCTGACGGCTTATCTGAGTGAGGAGCAGCGCGCCGGCCTTGGGCAGTTGCGGGCAGCCGTGCAGCAGGCCGAGAACGCGGGGCGGCCTACCCCGACCTGGGCGACCGACTTGGAGCGGACCGGGTTCGATCCGAACGCCGTCGGCCGGAGCCTGTTCGGTTCGTCGGGCGCGATTGGCGCAAAGCCGGGGGCCGCAGCCGAAGCGCGGGCCGCTCGGGCGTTCCTAGGTGCCGACAGTCAGGAATGGTCCGGTCTGCGCCAAGCGGCTGCTCAGCGGCTTATCGACCCCGCGACGCCCGCCACGAAGATGGTCGGGCAGCTCCGTGACTTCACGGACGGCGCCGGCAAAGGAGTTGCCTCGACCCTGTTCTCTGCGGAGGAGCTGGGCCATTTCCGGCGCCTCGCTGCGGCGCTGCAAGCGACGGTGCGACCGGACGGTACGATCAAGCCGGGCGCTGCCGGTGAGGTCGGGCGCAAGGCTGTGGCGAAGGCTGCGGACCTGATCGCGGGCGCCATCGCCTTCAAGGTCGGCGGCTTGGGCGCAGCGGCCGGCACCTATGGCGCCAAGGTTGGGACGCGGGCGATCATCGGCGGCTTGGGCGCGGCTTCAGCTCGTCGGTCGTTCGAAGGTGGCGCACCACGGCTGCTGGCGCCGCCTCCGACCCTGCCGGCGGGACAGGTCGGCGCCGGGGCTGGGCTCTACGCTGGACAGCAGTAGCTTAGTCCGGCCAGCGTCCGCGCTCGATGCGGTGCCGCACGGCCGGGTAGAACATCACAGCAGCCAGCGTGCCGCAGGATGCAGCATTCACCCAATTCCCTCCGTGGTAGGCCCAGACGATCAGGTTGACGATCGCCATGCCTCCGACCGCGAGCGTGATGGCAAGCTGTAGAAGGGTGATCCGATTGCGGCCGGTATATGGTTCGCGGCTGAACCAGAACTTCGCCTCTCTGGTCCAATCGACAGACGGGGGTAGCCGCCCCTCGCTCTCCAAGCGGTCGCGTTCCTGTGCAGCAGTCGTGAAGCGCCACCCGGCCATAGGCTCAAGATGGGAGGCGCCGCGAGGCCGCGCAATCGGCGGTCATCGGCAGTTCGTCAGGGTCGTCATCCCTACGCGGTTCGTGACGCAGGTTGTTGGGCCGGCAACGGGTGCGGCGGCCATCGTCGCCAGTTGGCTCGCGGCAGCCCGGTCCTCGAACTGACGGGCTGCCTTGGCTTGCTCGAAGTCGAACTCGGCCGGCATCATCTGCTTGCGGTCCACCTTCTCGGCCAGGACGACGCGATAGGCCAGGATCTCCTCTTCGCCTGCGGTGGTTGGCCTGCCTGTCAGGATCCGCAGCTCTGCGTTCGTCCCGCGTGCCCATTCGGCCCATGAGATGCGATGCGCGTTGCGGTCGGCCTTCAAGGCTTCGGCGCGCGAGCGTGCCGCGGCAGCTGCGGGCGCATCGGCCTGTGCCGTGGGGGCTGCGGTCTGACACGCCGACGCCAGAGCGGCCACGGCCGCAGCGATAACCAGTCCCCGCAAAGGTCGCCTCCCGCATCGAGCGCGGCAACCTACGCGAGAAACTGGCAGCCGGGCTATCCCCGTGCATCGTTCGTCAGACCGCCCGGCAGCAGACCGTCACCGCATGGCTCGGCCCGTCCTACCGCCCGCGAGATTTCTCACGGGATCGCTTCGGTTGAGGTCGGCCGCTGCCCCTCGGCAGCCTTTCTTTGGTTCCGCTAGCCTGGTTTTCCCCAGAACTGAAACCTCAGTAGGCGTGCCCTTCGGGGATTTGCACCCTCCCCCCTTTGGCAGGGTGTCACCATGACGGTGATCCCTTGTCGGCTTCCGCGCCAGCCGCAGCCAGGCCGCCCACTCGGGCGAAATGATCCGGACGATGTTGGTGTCGTTGCGAAAGCCCGTGATGCGCCGTTCCTCGACGGTGACGAGACCGAGCTTCACGGCTTCGCGGATCGCGTTGCGGACCGTCGTCTCAGCCACGCCGACGATCGCCGCGAGATTGCCCACGGCAAGACGGCAATCCTTCCGGCGGGCTACCTCGGCCGCCACGAGGGCGAGCACGCCTTGCTCAGCTAGGGTGAAGCGTGCCGCGATAGCTGGCGGGAGCCGTCCAGAGGCGGCCCAGCGGCGGCGGCGCTCCATTGAGGCATCCGTGCGCGGCTGAGAGCCTACGCCCGTCCTGGGGCTTCTCGCTCGATCCGGGGAGGCCTGCGCAGATTTGCGCCCCCCCTGTTCTAGCCGCGCCTCGATCAGCCCAGACAGCGCCTCGGCCTCGGCCTCCGTGATCTGCCCTTCCCCGAACGCGCGCCACAACGCGGCCGTGACAGCGGACAACGCGGCGCGCGGAGCCGCCTCCACCTGTCGGCGGATCTCATCGGCATAGGTCATCGAACCCGGTCCTTTTCGGACCGCGGCTGTGAACGAGGCACGACTTCATCGCTCCGGGAATTGGCGTTCCCGTTGACTCCCGGCGGGAGCTATGGCTGATGGGGATTTGACAGCGGCCCCACCAGGCCATTTCGATTTCGCGGGCTCTCTGTTTGGCGACAGGGGGCCCGTAGTCGTTTCAGGGTCTCAGATCCGCGGTGGCTGCTCTCCTGACGATAGCCACGACTCGCCAAAGGCGGCCGGGCCGTAACGGTCCATGTCGGCTGGGCGGCACGGTTAAGTCAACGTTGGCATCCCAATGGTCGACATCGATCGATGCCGCCGTATGCTGCTGAACCAGCGGTCTGCCACACAGCCTGATCGCGCCACCACAGCAAGCGGACCGTCTTATGCGCCTCTCGACCGTTCTTGCCGGCCTGTGTCTCGGAGCTACGCTGCCTTGCGCTGTGTTCGCCCAATCGGCCCAGAAGTCTGCTCCTATGACCACCCCAGATCCGGCTTTGGTGAAGGTCGCGCGGGAGACGGTGTCACAGATGCAGGGCGACCGCACCGCTACGCTCAGCGCCATGGCTGGACCCATGGTCGGCATGATGCAGCAGCTCGGCATCAAGGAGCCCGACAAGGCGCAGGTGCTGGTGCAGGAAGTCGTATTACCGACCTTGACCGCGCACTACGACGAGCTGCTCGACATGCAGGCTCGCGGCTTCGCCACAGTCTTGGGTAAGGACGACCTACAGGCCATCGCGGCTTTTTACGCTACCCCCGCCGGCAAGCGCCTCGTGGCAGCGCAGCCGCAACTCGCGCAGGTGCAGCTGACGGGTATGCAGCAGTGGATGCAGTCAGTGATGCCTGAGATGCAGGGCAAGATCGTCAAGGCGGTCCAGGCCCACGGCTGGACGCAGGGCGGTCAGACGAAGCCGCATTGAAGGGCTGAAGTCGCAGGCCTGCCACGCGCGGCATGACAGGCTCGGTATCGGTGCGGCCCGAACGATGGGTTCGCTGGTCCAATCCTTCAGCGTATGCATGGCGCTGAACTGGAGAACCACCGTGGCCGAACAGGCATCGAGCTTCATGCGCGACTGGATCGCCGCAAATATCCGCAGCGATCCCGTCCATCAGGAACGCGATCTGGCTCAGCGGACCGCAGACGAAATCGGGCGCCTGAAGGATGACGCCCGCGCGGAAGGCCTTGACCTCAACGACCCTGAGTTAGAGGAGGGCTTGCTACGCGACGAGATCACCGCAGCGATCAAGCGGGTCACCAGCTAGAGCTACGTGCCGCGCGGTGATGATCTAAAAGGGACAAGTTGATGCCCTTCACCGAGCGCCTGAAGCCGAAGGGCTGTCTGGAGTGAAGTTTACGCCGCTGGCGATGACGGTTGGCGTCTTCGTGATCGCAACCGGCGCGGTAAGGCTCCTTCGTGAGGCCGGGTTCGACCAGGCTCCTTATATGGTTCTGATTGCTGGGCTAATGGCGGGCATGGTCATGATGGTGCTTGGGTCATGAGCGACCCCGAACCCGACGAGCTCTTTCGCGCACGGCTGCTGCGCGTCGTCAGCGAGGAGCTCCGTCCCTTCGCCAGGATCGCAGTCGGTGCAGAGCTCGATGCAATGGGTCGCAAGTACAATCGCTTCAGAACCGGCGCGCCGCTGAAGGGTTTCGACGGGTTCAGGGACGATCAAACCGAGAAGCAGGGCCGCAAGTAGGAACCTTGATGACCCTGTCGCACGCCTCACGGAAGAGGCGCTGAATGTGAGGCGGCCGCTGGCCTGCTCGATGTCGCTGTGCCCTGCAGATCATCCAAAATCTAAATTTGCCGCTGGTCAATCTCGCGACTTAGCGGCCGGCGTTAGCGTACCGCCATCAGGCCGCAGGTTCCCGCAGGTCGCCGCCATGCCAATTCATCTCTACGACCACCTGCACCGCTACATTGTTGTAGCACTGGTGTGCGGTGGCTTGGCGATGATGGGAGCGGCCTGGATATGGGACGCCCTATGAGCCGGTTGCTCGTCAAATCGAGCTACGTGCGGCACTGCGAGGATCGTGAGGGTGCGAACTGATGGCTGATGCCGCCGACTCAGAAATTGAGTATTCGCCGCTCTGTGGATGGGTCACCCGCGACGGAGTCACCGTGCAGGTTCACATATTCCGCTCCGCTGGCACCTCTGACGAGTGGACGCTTGAGGTCGTCGACCAAGTCGGCACGAGCACCGTGTGGAAAGAGCTCTTCCCTGACGATCAGTCCGCGTTCGAGGATTTCGAGCGGGCTGCGAGCGAAGATGGCATGCGGTCATTCTCGTTGCAGCAGCACCTGCACTAGCGCCATCGCGATCCGCCCCGTCGGCGTTGATACGTAGGGCGGTCGAAGGCCGGTTGACGCGCTCTACATGGCCCATATGCCCACACTCAGCCTCACGCTTCCGCTCCGCATCTGCATCCTTGATGACGCGGCCTGCGTCGAGGATGCGAATGGCCGACGCACCGGTTTCGTCGCCTGGTCAGACGGTGGCGGCGACGCAGGCGATGAACCGTTCACGCGCGCCGAGGCCATCGAGCAGGTCCGCCTAATCGCGAGCGCTTGGACCAACGCGCTGGTCAGCGGAGACACACTTGATACCGGCCCCGCCCCTGAGCCGGGCGCCGCAGCCGCCGAGCCTTCGCCGGAGGATTGAAGGCGCTCGCGAGGCCTCCGGCGTTATCTTCATCGACAAGAATTGCGTGGGGCCGGGGGTGCTACTGCCAGTAGTTCTTCCAAGCACGGCTCACGCCTAACGCCATCGTCAGCCGGATCACGCGATCGAACGCCTGGTCGTGGTCGAGATTGAGGTAGCTCCTCACGCCTTCCCGCTGTTGGATGCCGTCGCGTAGAGCCGCCTCGGAACGGACGCGTCACCACGGAGTTGCTCGGCAGGTCGAAGCGAGGGTGAGATGCTGACAGGTAGCCTACTATGGATGATTTGGGGCCCGATCCCCCTCATCATCCTGCTGTAGTTCTTCTTCCTGCGCGGACGCTAGCGATAGCCAAGACGACTGCCTCGACACCGCCATCCAGACGGCTATCCTGCCGGGATGCGCACAGTTCTCGCCGCACTTGCTCTCGTCGTCGCTGCCGGTGGGGCGCAGGCTGTTGAGCAACTGCCGAAGTTCAAGCCCAGCACCCTCTACTCGGATGCCCGCACCACGCTGATGGGGCTCGGCTGGCAACCTGCCCCTGTGCCCGCAGCGAGCCGGGAATGTGATCGCCGCGAGAGCACTTGCGACGCCTACCCGGAGGCTGAGAAGTGTGCGCCGTTCGGAGCGGCGGCCTGCTCAATGCTTTGGAAGCGTGGTGAGCAGATCATCAGTGTGATGACGGTCGGCGACGCCGATATTCTGGTCCGATCGGCGTCCTGCCGGTCTGGCTGTTAGCTCAACCAGGTAGGGGCGAGCTCGCGAGCATAGTTCGAGAGATCCTCTAACCCGCTCGGCACCGCCCCGATCTGATCACGGGTCGGGGGAGCATCCGATCTCACCAGCGATGAGCCAAGCTGATACGCAACGCGGGCCAGGGGTAGGGTGGTGCTAGGCGGTTAGCGTACTGTGCCCAACCCGTTACGTTCGGCGTCCCGGGGTGAGATCAGCACACGCAAGAGCCCGCCGCGGCGAACCGGGCGGGCTAAGGTAGGTCTCGGGCTCAGGCTTAGCTGAATGCATCCAGTGGCGGCTGCTACAACATGAGCCAGCTTTTGAGCATTTCGGACACGAAAAAGCCCGCGCCGGCGAGCCGGGCGGGCTGATCCAGATCCGAACATCGGGGGCATGAGATCGAACCTCCGCGAGGCGTACCATGCGTCCGTTAAAGAAAAACCCGCCGCGGGGTACCGGGCGGGCGAAGGTAAGGGAGGCGCCCCGAATGGCTTCCGGACGTCGAGGGCATTTCTCACGTCGGATGGTTAATGAAACGCTAGCGCGTCGCGGTGCGGTTGCGGTTCGATGAGCGCCGCGGCATCGGTGCCGCATGATCCGATCCGAGCTCGTCGCCCGCATTGCGGCGCAGAACCCGCACCTATTCGCGAGGGATGTCGAGGCGGTGGTGAATACCATCCTCGACAGGATGACCGATGCGCTGGCGGACGGCGACCGCGTGGAGCTGCGCGGTTTCGGGGCGTTCTCGACACGAGCAGTCGAGGCCCACACCGGCCGCAATCCACGGTCTGGCGCCATCGTGCAGGTGGCGGCTAAGACTAGTATCCACTTCAGTCCGAGCAAGGTGATGCAGGCCCGGCTCAACCGCGAGAAGATTGAGCCAGAGGACGAGGCGGAACGACTGTTGCGGGCATCCTAAGCGGGTCGTTCAGCACCGCTCCGGCTGCGCCAACAGGATGGCAGCGCGCACCGCTGCGCGCCGCAGATCATCGCTCGCCCAAGGTTGACGCATCAGCGTCCTAGCGAACGGATGCCCCGCGACAGCCGCGGCTGGATCTATGCGGAAGCTCTCGCCAAAAACCACCGGACCACTCTGCGGGTCGGCCATGTAGGCGTCGACGACCGCCGCGACATCGTCATCGACGACATGCAGCGTTGCCATTAGATCGAGGGTCATAGGGTACGCCATCGCCGCGCCGTAGACGTATCCGCACAATGGCACAGTGATCTATGTGGATCTTGGCCTGTGCTTGCGCTCACAATCTCGCGATAGAGTGCAGTCTAGGTCGTACGAATTGGCCAAGGCGCGCGCCAGATCAATGGTCGCCCACAGCCCTCAGTCAGCATCTCCGGCAGCAGGGTGCTTATCGCCTCGTGCACGGCGAACCATCGCCGCACCAAGCGTAGCAGGCGGTCGTCGGTGGAGCACTCGCCGTTAATCGCGTTGCCACGGACTCGTTGTGATGGGGCGATAACCAGTCTGTGCGCGTTTATTATTAATCTCCGTCCACGGAACGTTTTTAGCTAATCAATACCTATTCACTAACTGGGTGTTGAGTGCCGTGTTCATCCTGAGCTTGATCTGTCTTGTTTCAGGATGTGTCCTCGCCGGCACTGCTTCACGGCGACCCAGCCAACAAGCTCTGATGGAAGGCCTCGGTGGCTTTTTGATCGTGCTCAGCCTCTGTCTGATCGGAGCTGGTCTACCCCTCTTCCGATAGCTGGTCTCAGAGATGGACTCGGAGGCCAAGTGGGCCGGAAGTACCAACGACATCACGCTCGTTCGAGCAGGTCGAGGAGCAGCGTGCCGGCCGCCGCGATGACGTTGCCACGGCCGCGCCAGGGCAGGATGTCGGCGACCGGCAGCGGATCGGACAACATTTCGGCCGCCAAGTGATCTGGAACTGCCGAGCTTACCGGATTATCAGCCCGCATGGCCAAGCGCGTGAAGCAGTACCCTCAGGATCGAGGCACCGTCCTGTTCGACGTCGTGTTCGAAGATGGCAGCCGCGCCTCGAACCGGCGTGTGCCGATGGAGATCCTGGGCGGTCTCGACGGCGATCAGCCTGCCCGCGATCTCATCGAGCAGCAGGAAGCCGAGATCTCCGCGAAGGCTGGTCGGTCACCGCGGGTGATCCAGAGCCTGATACGGGCTGCCAAGCCGGAGCCTAAGCCCGAGCGGGAGTAGCTTGGCGCTACCCGCACCAGTGCAACGGCCGGCAGCGGGGCACCGATCGCTCCATGGGCCCTGAGTGAGGGCCGGGCCTCATGGCGGTGTTCCGCATCCCTCGAACGGCTGACGCGCCTCCCTTCGATGCCCGATAGCTTTGTCTCCGTGGACTTCGCGGAGGAACTTTCGATGCGCTTTTTCTTGGTATCCGTCCTGCTCGTAACCATGACCAGCGCACCTAGAGCGGACGACCTGGCAGATCTGCCGGAGCTGGCTTGTGCACTGACCTCAACGCTACTGGAGCGCCAGCAGATCGGCTGCCCAGACGACACCTCACGGACGGCAGCTCAGCTGAGCAGAGATAAAGTCCAGTTTGCGCAACCGGACGATGCGGCCAACGACTGATTAGTCACCTCCAGGCACAGCTACTCAGCGACCTTATGCCCGCTGCAGAGGAGCATATCGCATGTCTGACGAAGGACCTCCCCTCTTATTCGTTGCCTTATGGGGTGCGTTTGCCCTGCTGATGCTGGCCGGTCAGATGCAGCTGATTGATCGTGGCTCCCACATCGCGATGTCTTATCAGATCGACGAGAGCAACGGCCCAATCGCAATGGCCGCGCTCGATTGAGAGCCGGTCAAGCCAAAATTCTCGAGGACTACTGGTCGCGCACGATCCGGAGTGCCGGCTCCAGCACGTAGGGCGAGCCGGGCAAATGCGCGCCGTCGCCCTCACGTCGGACAAAAATCTCGGAGGCCTGGCGTGGTGAGAGTAGGCCTGCAGGCAGGTCCAGCGTGAAGCCGTGCCAGCCGGTGCCGATCCCCTCTACCGCCAGATCCTCACGGAACTGAATGGCCCGGCAGCGGCCCAGCATGCGTCCCGTGATGCCGATCAGCACCCATAGAGACACGTCAGGCATGTCCGGGTCCCATGCCCAGCCGACGATCCGCCGGTGGGTCAGGGTGCCAACGTGCCCGAGCAGCGCCACAGGCCTCTCACGCCGCCAGCAGCGCCGTCCAAGCGCCGACTGCATCGACCGCCTTAGCACAGATCCGCAGTCCGTCGGCCGAGCGACGCACCTCGACGACGTGGGGCACGCCCGGAGCCAGCCGCACGTCCAGCCCGAGGTCGAAGCCGACTTGGCCGTCTCCGACGCCGGCTTTGGCCAGGTCTGCGCGGTATTCGCTTGCAACGGCGAGCGCCACCACAGCCCCGTCCACCAGCACGTCCAGGCACACTGGTGTGGCAGGCTGCGCGGCATCCTGCGCCCAGCCGCCCACGTGCAGCATGCCATCCGCACCGACCACGCAGCGGTCCAGCCAAGCCCGCACAGGGCGCAGCTCCGTGTTTTCGCATGACGCGATTGTACGACGGGCCAAGCGTCCACGCAGCGCGGCCAGTTCGGGACCGAGTTCGGTGCGCGGAGCGTAGGGCACGGGTGCAACGCCCGCATCGAGGGCGTGGACACCACCGAAGCCACAGCGCACGCCCGGGGCAGCCAGGAAGCTTTCGGCCGGGGTGTTCTCGGCTAGCAGCAGGTCATGGCTGTCGAGTTCGATGTGCCAGTACGTGAGATCCGCGACAGTCTCGCCGCGGGTGATGCTGGTGCCGTTGACCAAGTGGCCGGCGGCTACAAACAGGCCGTCGAGCCATAGAGCGTGATCGGGCGAGAGCAGCAGGTCGCGGGTGGGTACGTTGTCGGCCAGAGCGCTCGCATTGATGCGCACGGGGCAATCGTGTTTCGGCGCTGTGAAGCCAGAATAGCCGCGCGAGCCGATCCAGCGGATCGAGCGGGGCTTGCCGCCGGCGGTAATGGCTAGATCACCCACCTCCAGATGCTCCACCGGCACGTCCGAGATCAACCGCTCACGCAGCACGCGTATGCGGGTGCCCGTGACGTAGCAGGGGGCGGGTCTGGCTGGAGTAGTGGGATTGGTCGCCGGTGCGGCGCGGACGACGGTGCCGCCATTACCGTCTGACGCCGCCACGAAACTGGTCGTACGCGGAGCGGACAGCACAAAGTTCTCACTCACCTGCCCGCCGCCGGCCCGGGTACCGGTGATGGTGATCGAGGTGTTGGCGCTATTGTAGCTGACACTTGAGTTGGTCAGCCCGGCCAGTGCGAGTTCGTTGCCAGATCCAAAGTTGGCAATGGTGTTGGAGAAGGTGGTGTTGCTGGCTGGCTGAGCAGCGACATCAAGCCCAAGTCGCGCGGTGGCGTTGCCGGACATGCTGGCGAAGGTGATGGGCCCCGTGCCGGCCGAGGTCGCTGCACCGAGCTGCAGTGTGCTGGACGTTGCGCTCCCGGCCGCGCCGATCGTCGTGCCGCCCGAGTAGGTGTTGGCCCCGGTGAGCGTCAGGGTGTTGGCGCTGTTCTGGATGACCCCGCCGGTCCCGGTAATCGTGTTGGCCAACGTGGAGCCGCCAGCGGCCGCGTTGATCTGCAGCGTGCCAGTCTGGATCGCGACGTTGCCGCTGATCGTGCCACCGAGGTTGAGCGTGTTCGCGCCCGACGTGAACGTCGCGGCGTTGCCCTGCGTCGAGCCAGCACCGCCGGCCAGCGTACCACCGGCGTTCACCGAAATGGTTGTATTCGAAGCAACGACGCCAGCCCCGCCCGTCCCTTGCGTGCCGGCCGTTCCGCTTAGACCGCCACTGCCTCCGGCCCCGCCGGCGCCGCCCGTAACCGACGCTCCGTTGACGATCGTGAGGCTGGAGTTGTCGCCATAATAGAGGGCTGCACCGCCACCGCCGCCGTTGCCGCCGAACGAACCTGCGGCACCGCCAGCCGCGCCGCCCTGTCCGCCGGCGCCGCCAGTGATAATCGTCCCATTACTGGTGCTGTTGGTACTTCCCGCTGCAAATCTGACTAGGGAGCCACCGCCACCGCCACCGCCGCCGCTGCCAGTACCATCGCCAGCGCCACCAGCTCCGCCAACACCGACTAAATTGGAATAATCGGTATTCTGGATTGTGCCGACGCCAGGATAATTGAACAAATCAGACGGGGCGCCGCCGCCGCCACCGCCACCGCCGTTCGATCCAGCGGTCGCAGATGTACCTTGCGTGCCGTCGACACGGGCTATGACCTGTGGAGAATTGGTCGTTCCGCCGCCGGCAGCGCCGCCAGCGCCCGCGCCACCAGCGCCGCCCGCCGCCCCACTTCCGCCACCTCCGCCACCGGCGCCTGGCTGGGTACCCGAGCCACCGGTTCCACCCGTCCCGCTCAGGGTCGGATCGTCTTGGCCGGGCGTACCGCCGCTAGTACCACCTGCGCCGTTACCGCCCTGCCCACCTGACATAGTTGCGTCCCTGGTCGCCCTGCATGGACCCGTCAGCCGCGATTTCGCGCGGGCGGGTGCTTATCTCCTGTCGTGGCGTCGTTGAGTTCAAGGAGTCGAGGGCGGAAGCGATCACAACGCAGTCGTTGGCCCTCGCAGGCCGCAGTTTATCGTTAGCTGTGTTATCCAGGATACAGCGTAAACTGACATCAAATCAGCTTATTCGATCACCGGCAGCGTGGCGGGCTGATGCCGGGTCTCGGGCCCGCTCCAGCAGGTCCACGAGCGCCACACCAGCAGCGGCGATAACGTTGCCCCGGCCACGCCATGGCAGGATCTCCACCTCGATGGTCGGGATGGTCGCCGCATCCGGCATCTCCTGCTCAGGCGCATCGATCTCACGGTCCTGATCGTTCCCGCGCAGCCATGTCACCTGCGAACCGGCGGTGTTCTCGGGAGCGGCGAGGGACGGCTCAGCGTCCCCACCGTCTTCGTGGTCGGCGTCGCCGTCCATGCGATCCAGAACCGCGATGATCCTGTCTGCTGCGTCGAGGGCGGTTTGTGCCGCCTCCTCTAGGCTGGCGCGCAGGGCGGGGCCGTCGAGCGGCGCTAGGATCGCAGGCGCAACCGGCTTCGGCCGCAGGGTGAAGGTGAGCACGTCGCCCATGGGGTCAGGTCTCGGGGTGTGAAGGAAAGGCCCGGCGGGATCCGGCCGGGGCGGTACGCACGACGACAGGACGGATGGAGCCGCTGTCAGCGACCCAGGCGCTCGGCCTGGACGTGAGCCAGCAGCTCGCGGGCGAAAGCCTCGGTCTCGTCAGGGTCGCCGTTCTGGACGATCGGTACGGCCAGGATCTTCAGACGGGTCTCACGATCTGTACGGTTCGTCGGCGGCCGCCGGCGCGCTTCGTCGGTGGCCGCGGTCTCGACGTCGGTCAGGGCATCGCCGAGCCACTGCATCAGCTCGCCAGCCACGTTGAAGTCGCCGTTGAGGCCGCGCTTCTTGCAGCGCCCTGTCCACACAAAGGCGTAAGCGGCGCTGCCGACGCGGTCCGCGAGGTCGTGGAGGGACTGCAGTTCGTCCAACGTGGCGGACGCGAGGTCGAGCATGCTGACGAGGTTCGGGGCAGCCGGAGCCGGCCGCCGTGCCTGAGTCTCGGTGAACGCCAGCAGATCCCGCGTCAGGCCTTCGCCGAGGCCATCCGGCCAAGTCACGCCAATATCGTCGCTGCGCTGTGCAACGCGCGCCTTGAGCTTGAGCCCAGCCAGCGAGGCGGCCGACAGATCCGCAATCTGGATCTCAATCTCGTGCAGGGCTATCCCAGCCTCGCCTGACGCCTCCTCGGCTGCGGCTACGCCCGTCCGCTCGCGCCACTCTTCCTTCTTCTGAAACCACGCCCGCCATTCAGGGCCGGCATCTGCAGGTGCGGCACCTGGCCAATCTTGACCGCTGGCAGCCTCGCAAACAGCGCTCTCTTCGTCCATCCGCTGCTGGTAGAGATCCACGGCGGCTTCCCAGAGTGGTGCGAGCGCCATCAATTCCGCGTCGCTCTGTTCGCGCAGCGCCTGCGTGGCGGGTTCAGCGCCGGTCCGGATCGCCTGGGCGGCCCCGAAGACGCGATCGGATCGGAACGTGAGCGCGTGCACGGCGTCGCTGCGCAACTCGCGCCGGATCCGCTCTTCCCATTCGGCATGGGCCTTAGCCGACAGGTGCGGTGTCTCAAGGATGCGCCGACGCGCCATCTCGGCCTGCACGCGGGTGTGCATCTGCAGGGCGTTGAAGCTGAGCCAGTGCGCGACCGGGCGCCGGGAGACCTTGCCGGTAGCGTCGGCGTAGGAAATCGTACCGTCGCGATGGTCGATGCCGCCGCCGGCCAGCGCGTCGTCGGTGAGGCCGGCCTGCGCGACCTGCTCGGCGTGCACGGGAGCCGGCGAAGGCTCGGTGGCGAGCGGCCTAGGCGCTGGAATGCGGGCCTGCAGGTCAGCGGCGCGCTCGCGCAGACCAGCGGCAGGGTCGCGGCGGATCAGGTTCTTGAGGGACGTGCGTAGGGACATCGCGGGATCCTCGGATGAGGGCGCGGGCAGCCGGCCCGCTCGGGGTGCGGGCTGGGTTCAGAACAAGGTGGCGAGGCCGGTCAGCACCATGCCGCCGCCGATGATGGCGATGGCGGCCAGCAGCTCGCCAGCCGTGTCGAGGAAGCGGAGGCTACGGCTGTGCGCGGTGTCGGGCCGGACAGGGGCGACAGCCTGCCAAGGCTCGATCGTGCCGGGCTGGGTCTCGTCGGGCAGGCTGCGGTAGCGGCGATCCAGCGGGATCTGGCGGCGACCCGTGCGGGCGCTGGTGCTGCGGACTGGGACGGGCTGGCTGAAATTCGGCATGCGGGCATAGGTCATCGTTCGCGCTCCTGGTGGGGCTCGTGGCGGTGGGTCGGTGGTGGTGAGGGGTGCGAGGCGGCTAGGCCGGTGCGGCGCGGTCCAGCGGCGTGAGGTCGAAGGGGGCGGCGCCCGGCCGCTTGGCGACCTTGAGGAGGCGCCTGCGGGCCGCGCGGAAGGCGACGGGATCGCCCGACGCCTCTGCCCGGTCGCGGTAGTAGGCGACGAGCGCAGCGGCTTCCTCGGCTGTCGCGGGCGTCATGCTGTGGAGCGCGAACCGTGCTTCCGTACGGACCCGCAGCAGGCCGGCACGGTAGGGGCGCCAGTCAGCCGGGAGGGGAGCGCCAGCGACTTGCGCTGCACGGGCGCAGTCACCAGTCCGGCGGTAGGCCGCATCCCCGGCTTTGGCCCAACGGATCGCCTCGGCGAAGGGATCGAACGCTAGGGCGGGCCGGTAGGACGCGAGCGACACAGCGACGGCGAGCGCCGTGCGGCGGGTGACGGGGGCGGGCATCACGCAGCGTCCGCCAGAACAGCGCGAAGGTGCTCAAGGTGAGCGGTGGCCTGCCCGTCCGGATCGTCCAGCGTCCGCAGGTAGAAATCGGCCAAGGCGACATCGCCCCTGCGGGTGGTCGGGACGATTTCGGCCAAAGCCTCGAACGCAGCCCGGTCGGCGTCCACGAGTTCGCCTAAACGGGCCATCTGCGCGTCGTCGTCCTCGTCCAAGCCTACGTGCGCGGCCTGATGGGCTTGCCGGGCGACGTCGGCGGCCTCGATCGCCGAGAAGATCGGATCCACGGCGGGCGCCGGGGCGGGTTCCGGGTCCGGCAGGACGGTGCCGAGCGGGTAGACCATGCCGGCGGTATAGGCCCATGCGGGATGGTCGCCGTCCGGCCCGTACAGGTCGGGCAGGAGCACCCACAGCCGATCATCGATCCGGTTCAGCAGATCGTCCGCGACGTCGGACGCATCGGCGCGCAGATCCTCGTCGGTGAACTGGTCGGCCTCGGCGCGGCCGTCGCCGTAGACGTACTGCGCGAGCGCCATGCCCAGAACGGCAGTCCCGATCTCGGCCTGTGTGGCGGGCGACAGCTTGTGCCACGCCTCGGCCAGCGAGAACGGAAGCGGCAGGCGGGACCAGAACGCGGCGTGGTCGGGCAGGCGGGCGGTATCGTCGCCGCGAAGGGCCAAATCCGCCAAATTGGCGCTTTTGCTCGCGGCAGGGACGGCCGTGGCTGCGAGAAGGCCGGCGGCGAGGGCGCGGCGGTTGATGCGGGCGGACATCAGGTCGCCTCGTGAGTGACGGAGCCGGCCAGGATGCCGGGCCGTGCTTCGGCGAGCATGCGAGCGACGCTGGCACGGTCGTGCATCACCTCGAACGCGAGGTTGGCGGCGACGCGTTTCGGATAGAGGGCGCTACCGCCCTGCTGGCCGACGATGACGTGGAGCGCGCCAGTCCAGGGGTCACGAACGGTACGCGGCGCGTCGACGTGCAGGCACCAGTAGTTCGGCTGCGTCTTCGGCCAGGAGATCGTGTAGCCGTGCAAGCTGACGGTCTCGCCGTGCTCGATCACGCGGGTGAGGGCGGCGATGAAATCTGCGTAAAGCGCCTTGTCGGGTTTCGGCGCAGGGGCGCGCTGTGTGAGGCGGCGGGCCATGGCTCAGGCCACCTCGCCGAGGTAGCGGCGCACGGCCGGGAGGTCTCGCACGAGCATGATGCTGCTGGCGCCCAGGAAGACGGGCGCGAGCCACGCCAGGAACACGATCTGGTCGGGGGTGAGGTTGGCGAGCATGGGTGCGGACCTCAGTGAGCGGCCATGTGGCGGGCGAGCTTGGCGGACCGCCACGCGGCGGTGAGGCAGACGGACATCGCCTCGGCCCAGGTGCCGCCGAAGCGCTCCTGATGGGCGTGAGCGGCCTTGGCGGCGGCCGACATGATGGCGGCGCGGTCGAACTGGCCGGCGGCGTAGAGCGGGCGGCGGGTGGTGCGCACCGTCATGTCGATGCGGGCGGTGGCGGACAGCAGGCCGGCGGGGATCGTCGGGCGGCTGTCGCGGCCGGCGCGGTCGATGCGGGTCCAGGAGACGGTGCGGTGGGGCATCAGTGCTATACCGTGTCGTAAGCTCGACGTGATGTATAGGTCTATAGCTCGTGTCAGTCAACAGGGCTCGACATGAGATATTGCTTTTCGGGCTTGGCGATCTTAAAATTTGGCTTCCATGAGGATCCCGACTCTATGACCGTGACCCGGCTGAACCCGCATTTGTGCCGGGCCGCTCGTGCCTTCCTCGACTGGCAACAGCAGCACCTTTCAGATGCCTCAGGCATCCCCCGGCCGACGATCACGGCATTCGAGGCAAAGCGCGACGACGCGGCGAAGATGTCGACCATGAACAACAAGGCCGCCGTTGAGGCCTTTGAGGCCGCGGGGCTCGAATTCATCCCCGAGAACGGCGGCGGGGCCGGGATCCGGTTCCGGGAGCGGAAGGGACAGCGGTAGATCCGGCTTGGGTGTTGCGCCGTTACATTTGATGCGGGAAATCCCGCGCGGTCCCTTGCCGTGCCACGTCGCGGTGTGCATTTAAGCAGGCACGCACTCCCACCGTGGCATGTCCCGGTGGATAGGCCGCAATTCCTCCGGGGGTTGCGGCCTTTTCGTTTTCACGAGCTTCCTGATGCGGCGTGTAATTGCCTATATTGACGGCTTCAATCTTTATCACGCCATAGATGATCTTAAGAAACCTCACCTCAAGTGGGTAGATCTTCGCCAGTTGTCTTCTAATATTTGTGGCAGCAACGAAACGCTGACCAATGTTTATTTCTTTACTGCTCTGCCAACGTGGAAGGTTGAGTCCATTGTTAGGCATCAAGAGTTTATCAAGGCGCAGCGACACGCTGGAGTTGAATGTGTTATCGGGCATTTTAAGGAGAAGAAACAACAGTGCCGAGCATGTGACGCCCGATGGGTTGGGCATGAGGAAAAAGAGACTGATGTGGCAATTGCTGTACAGATAACAGCAGATGCCTTTCTTGATCGATATGACCGCGCGCTCATCATCAGCGCCGACTCGGACTTGGCGCCTGCATTGCGAACTGTCCGGCAGCACTTCCCCCTTAAGGCTCTGAACGTCATCGCTCCACCAGGGCGGCTTGGCCATGCTCGCGCCCTCAAACCGATGCTCGAAATCACTCCTGGTCGCTTGGCAAAGTGCCTCATGCCCGAGACTGCGACAGAGGCAGATGGAACGGTGGCGTTCAGTCGTCCGTCGCCATACAAGCCGCCGGCATAGGACGGCACGCCGCTTTGGTAAGCCGAAGACGACCAAAATACCTCTATGGCTACCGGCACTGTGAAGTGGTTCAACGAGACCAAAGGCTACGGCTTCATCCAGCCTGACGATGGCGGCAAGGACGTGTTCGTGCACATCTCCGCCGTCGAGCGCGCAGGGATGCGTAACCTGATCGAGGGGCAGAAGATCTCCTACGACGTCGAGGCCGATCGGCGCAGCGGCAAGGAGAGCGCAGCCAATCTGAAGAGCGCCTGACCCTTCCCATTCCGGGACCACCGCCGGCCCTCATCGCAGTGCTTCGGCTAACCGGACCCTGACATCCTGCATCCCGAGCCGCGTTGCATATCGGCTCGACCGCTGGCGGCAACTGGCTACGCAGTCTTATAAGCAGCCGACGCCGGGGAACTGGTGCCCGTACTACTAGTTGGCCAAGCAACTGTGTCGAGTACTACCGCCCCGTACTGCTCGACTCGGATGCGCCCGGCCAAGGATCATCTCCCCTTGGTCGGGTTTTTATTTCTATTCAGCAATAACTTGATACAAATCTGCGACTTCTTGTGCTTTCGGCGATGGGATCCGTCGTGCGGTCGACCGAGTTCATGGATCACACTTCCTGGATAGGAGATGATCCTGATGAGACGTCTTGCTCTTGCCTCGACGGCGCTGCTGGCCGCCCTCGCCTTTGTGCCAACCGGCGCTGATGCACGCGGCTTCGGTGGTGGTGGCTTCCATGGCGGCGGCTTCCGCGGCGGTGGATTTGGCGGTGGCTTCCGCGGCGCCGGCTTTCGGGGTGGCTATGGTGGCTTCCGCGGGGGATATGGCGGTTACGGTCGCGGGTACGGCTATGGCCGCGGCTATGGCTACGGTGGCGTGGGATTAGGCCTTGGCTTGGCGACGGGCGCGGCCCTCGGATACGGCCTCGCCGGCGGTTATGGCTATCCCTATGGCGGCTACGGCTACGGGTACGGCGGCTACGCTCCCGTGGGCTACTACGGCGGCCCCTATGGCTACTACCGCCGGCCCTACGGCTACTACGGCGGCTACGGGTACTAAGCCGCACGCAACTCCTTCACCTCGCGCGGCCACCCTGCGCGAGGCACCGTACACTCGGACGTAACCCGGCTGGCGCATCCTGCTGGAACGCCGGTGAGATAGACGACCTCCCCCGCCAGCCCGTGATCAGATTGGGCGGCGGGGCCGAGCCGGAAGTCAGGTAAGTGCCTGCGGATGAGAGAATGGTGCGCCGGAGAACGTCTCCGGCTGGGGCGGGCAGCCACCGTGTGCTCTCCGGCGCGTGGTCGTCTGGCCGAAGCCGAGACCGCTGTAGGAGCCGTTGATCGACGCGCGTCCATTGCAAGCCGGGCAGCACTGCACGGCCAGAGCATAGCGGCTTACCGCCTCATCGAGGCTGACCGGGCGCCAGTCTCCTTCGATCTTCACGTCGCAGATTTGAGAGGATGACTCGTAGGTCGGAGACGGGCTCGTCACGTCGAAGTGGCCTCGGTGTCGCTGTCCTCCACGTCTGGAACGGTGTCGCTGAACGGCACCGTGAGTACTGAGTGTCCCGCCGTGTCCACGATCTCGAAGGTGCAGGTGAACCAGTCCCGCACGCTGTACGAGCGTGTACGCGCGATCAGATCCCGCGCCGCCTCCAGCGCTCGTGACCGCGCCGCGTCCAGATCGGGTAGCTCCTCGCCCTCCGGATCGATCGCCAGCTTGTCCCGGCCGTAGCGCAGGTTGAGGAAGTAGCGCGGCATCAGGCACCCTCGATCAACCGCGCGTACTCGGCCTCGGGCGGGCCGTAGCTG
>NZ_JAKSYD010000059.1 GCF_022829605.1 Methylobacterium sp. E-065
AGCCGGTGCGTGCGCCGGCATCGAGGCGCACGAAGGCGAGCAGAAATGATTTTGGCAGTGAGATCAGGATCACCGGACGATGCTGCGCTATGGGTTTCGAAGATTTTGGGGTCATCCATGAGGTCCTTGAAAAGCGCCCTGCTGGGCGCGGATGCCGCGTTCGCGGCGGAGGGCGCCGCGCTCGCCGCCGATCTGCCGGTCAAGAAGGCAGTGCCGATCGAATACGTCCGCGTCTGCACCGCCTACGGCGCCGGCTTCTTCTACATCCCCGGCACCGATACCTGCCTGCGCGTCTCGGGCCGTGCCCGGTTCGAGGGCGGATACCAGACTAGCTACACCCGCCAAGCGGGCGCCGCCGGTGACACATCGGGCTACCAGGGCCGGATGCGCATCAACCTCGATGCCCGTACCCAGACCGCCTACGGCACCCTGCGCGCCTTCGTGCGCCTCGATGCCGGTGCCCGTACCGGTTACTCCGGCGTCGGCACCTCCGGCACGCAGCAGCGTATCGGCCAGGCCTATCCCGGCATCGGCACCGACAGCTTCGGCCGCGACCAGCAGTTCATGAACGTCGACAAGGCGTTCATCCAGTTCGCGGGGCTCACCGCCGGTCGCGCCTCCTCGTTCTTCGACTTCTACGCCCACGACTTCGAATTCGCCGGCGCCACCGCGGGTTCAGACAACTTCTCGACCAACCTGCTGGCCTACACCGCCACGGTCGGTAACGGCCTGTCGGCGACAATCTCGATCGAAGACCCGGTCTTCCGCCGTACCCCGATCTTCTCGCCGTTCAACGTGGCCGCCACGCTGAACACGGGTAGCACGCAGAACTTCGGCGTGACCAACCAGCCGACCCCGATCTTCGTCGGTCCGAACCGCTACGGCAACATCGACAGCATCGAGCGCTCGCGCCTGCCCGACTTCGTCGGCGTCGTGCGCCTCGATCAGGCCTGGGGTTCGGCCCAGCTCTCGGCCGCCACCCACGAGCTGAACGTCGGCAATCTCTCGACCGCCGCCAGCACCGGTACT
>NZ_JAKSYD010000060.1 GCF_022829605.1 Methylobacterium sp. E-065
AAACCGGCGGCGGGGTGGGCGCCGGGGCGGGACCCTGCCAGGCCCAAGGGGGGGGTGGGACCGGGCCCTCCGTTCCCGGGCATCCCGAAACGCTGGACGCAGCCGGATCGGGGACGCATCGACCTGCGCTCGAAAGGCATCCGGACGGCGGTCTGCAGTCAAGTTCTTGGGACCGAAGCCAAACCGGTGGAAGGCGGCGCCCGGCAGGTTGGAGCTGTCGTCCGGGGCGGGCCAGGCACGTCGAGCGCCTATGCCGAGCGGGTGATCGGCGGCTACTTCCTCGACATCACCCCCGACCGCG
>NZ_JAKSYD010000063.1 GCF_022829605.1 Methylobacterium sp. E-065
CGCCTACTGAAGTTCTAGATCTGGGGAAATCGAAGCTAGCGGAGCCCAAAGCAGGCTGCCGAGGGACGGCGGGCGACCCTGGCCGAAGCGATCGCTCTCAAACCCGCGCGGGCGGTGGAGGCGGCCGAGCCATGCGGTGACGGTCTGCGGGCGGACGATAAAACGAACGTGGATCTGGTCCATCCGGGTGCACTCAGATCGCGAGATGCTGCGACGACCCGATGGCGTGTGGCTCGGATTGGAGCAGGACGAGCATCAGCTTCATCGCGGCCGATGCGGCATCGGCGAATTCGGCGTCGTGCTCGAACCGATCGAGCAAAGCCCCGGCATCCGCAGTCAGCACTAGGTGGCTCATCGACCAATCGCCGAAGGCTGGCTCCAGGACGGGTCCACACTCGACGACCTCGATGCCGGTATGGCGTAGGTCACAGCAGATCCGGTCGAAGGTCGCCTCCACGGCGGCGGCCGGCCCCTCCAGAGCCTGAACGAAGTACAGGCCGGTGAACATCAGCGCGCCCGTGATGCCAGCTTGCGCATTGCGATCGCGTGACACGATGAGGATCTGTTCGACCTGTCGGTGCACTTCCTCGGCGTCGCCCCTCAGGGCGCTGCGGCTCCGGTAGACCAACCGGAACAAGTCTGGGGTGTCGGGCGCGGTCATGCGGCCTCGCGGGCTTCGACGAAGGAGAGGAAGTCCGCCGCGGGCAGCGGCCGGCTGACGTGGTAGCCCTGGACCTGATCGCACCCGGACGCGGCGGAGAACGCGAATTGCTCGGCGGTCTCGACGCCCTCGACCGTGATCGTCATGCCGAGGCAGGTCCCCATGGTGATGATCGCCCGGACGATGGCGGCGCTCTCCGGGTCGCCCGGGAGCTGGCGCACGAAGGACTGGTCGATCTTGATCGTATCGAACGGGAAGCGGCGCAGGTAGCTGAGCGAGGAATAGCCGGTGCCGAAGTCGTCCATCGAGATGCCGACCCCGGCGGCCCGGAGCCGGGTCAGGGTGGCGAGCGTGCGCTCCTCGTCGGCCAGCAGCACGCCCTCGGTGATCTCCAGTTCCAGCCGCTTCGTAGCGAGCCCAGAGGCGGTGAGCGCTGCCTTCACGGTCTCGGCGAGGCGCAGGTCGCGGAACTGGACGGGCGAGAGGTTGACCGCCACCCGGATGTGCGACGGCCAGCGAACCGCCTGGGCGCAGGCCGTGCGCAGGACCCACTGGCCGAGCGGCCCGATCAGGCCCGTCTCTTCGGCGAGCGGGATGAAGTCGGCGGGGGAGACGAGGCCGCGTTCGGGATGGCGCCAGCGCACCAGGGCCTCCGCGGCGGTGATCCGACCCGAGCGGGCGTCGACCAGCGGCTGATAGTGCAGCTCGAATTCCTGCACGGCGATCGCCCGGCGCAGATCCGCCTCCAGGCTGCGCCGGGCCCGGACGCGGGCGTCGAGCGCCGGATCGAACCGGCGGAACGTGCCCTTGCCGTCGGCCTTGGCCTTGTAGAGCGCGAGGTCGGCGTTGCGCAGAAGCGCCCCCGGCTCGGTCCCGTCCGTCGGCGCGAGGGCGGCGCCCACCGAGGCCCCGACGGTGACGAGCTGCCCGTCGATCAGGAACGGCCGACCGACCAGTTCGATGATGCGGGCCGCCAGGGTCTCCACCCCCTCGGGGCCGGCCGTGCCGACCTGCAGCACCGCGAACTCGTCGCCACCCAGGCGGGCGACCACGTCGCGCGGGCCCAGGGCCGCGGTGAGGCGCCG
This sequence comes from Methylobacterium sp. E-065, assembly GCF_022829605.1. Lineage (GTDB taxonomy): Bacteria > Pseudomonadota > Alphaproteobacteria > Rhizobiales > Beijerinckiaceae > Methylobacterium. The sequence continues at coordinate 1,747 of NZ_JAKSYD010000063.1, forward strand.
GGCGGTCTTGCGGAGCAGCGCGTCGCCGATGCCGTGCCCGAGGGTGTCGTTCACCAGCTTGAACCGGTCGAGGTCGAGCACGAGGACCGCGAAGGCCCGGCCGTCGGAACCGCAGGTTGCCGCATGACGTGCCAGCAGGTCGTGAAAGCGGGCGCGGTTGGGCAGGTCGGTCAGCGTGTCGGAATAGGCCAGCGCGCGCATCTTCGACTCGGTCTGCAGCCGCTCCCTCTGGTCGCGAATGGCCAGCACGGTCTGCGGTTTGCTGCCGAGGGGCACCTCGCTGCGCAGGACGCGCACCGGCACGCGCTGTCCGTCGGCGCCGACGAGTTCCGCCTCCCGCTCCTCGCGCTCCGGAAGCGCCGAGACGGTGAGGCCGGGCAGCAGTTCCGACAGGCGCCGGCCGGCGAGCGCACCGGCCTCGACCACGGCCAGCCGTTCCAGGCTCCGGTTGGCGGTCTTGATCACCTCGCCGTCGCAGACCGCGAGCCCTTCGACGGCGAGGTTGGCGAGTTCGCGCAGGCGCTGCTGGTCGCGGCGCGCCTGAGCCCGAGCGTTCAAGGTCAGGCGCATCCCGATCACCGCCAACGCCAGCAGGCCGAGAGATACCCCGGCGACGACGGGTGCGATCACCTCCGGTGGAACAGCCTGAAGCGGCAACTCCCGTTCGGGATCGAAGGTCAGCGTCATCGCCGTCATGCCGCAGAAGTGCAGGACACCGATCGCGGCGACCAGCAGCGGTGCGCCGGCGCGCCGGAGATCCAGGCGGCGCTCCCCTGTCACGACCATCGCGACGCCGAACATGACCATGCTTGCCTGTACGGACACGGCCACGAGGACCGGATCCCATACGACGGTCCCGGCGACCACGTAGGAAGCCTCGCCGAGGTAGTGCAGGGCGGCGATGCTGCCCCCGAGAAGCAGGCCGATGAGGAAGCGATGGAGCCGCTTGCGCTGACCGATCGCGAGGGCGACGCTGATCCCGATGCCGGCGATGGCGACCAGGAGCGACAGGGCGGTCAGGGAGGGATCGAACCCTGCGGGCATGCCTGGCCGAAACGCCAGGAGACCGATCATGTGGGTGGCCCAGGCTGTGCAGCCTGAGGCGACGATGCTGGCGCCGGCCCAGAGCGTGGCAGCTCGGCCCTCCGACCGCGCCGCGTGCGTCGCGACCGAGAACGAGCCGTAGACGCCCACGACGCAGATCCCCGCAGCGAGCAGGATCAGCTGGTGATCGTGCGCCTGAGTGAGGCACGTGTAGACGGATCGCATGGCAAGCTCCGAGACGTCGAGCTTGAGATCCGCCGGTTAATTAATCACCACTCATCGATCTAAGAGGTAACCGGAGCACCGTGATCGTAGTGTTCTCTGATGAAATCCAATCTTATGATGGAAATACGAATTGCTAATTTGAACGAACCGTCTGCCGTCGCTGCGGATCGGCGCTGATCTCCGTTCGGGCGAGTAGGACCATAATCATCACTCATTCCGCCTTATGGCCATGCTCGCGATGAGCTCGTTGTCCCTTTAGCAAGTCCAACGCGTTGCCGAACCATGACGGCTTTCGAACTCATCCGCGCTCTGGCGCACGACGCTCCGATTGGCATCGTCGTCACCGATCCGATGATCGAGTCACCTGGACCGACGATCCTCTACGCCAACGCGGCCTTCGGACGGCTCGTCGGGCGCGATCTGGCTGACATCGTCGGGCACAGCCCCCGGTTCATGCAGGGCCGGGAAACCCGCCGGGCGACGCTCGACGCCTATCGCCACGCATTGGTGGCCGGCGAACGCTTCCACGGCTATCTCGCCAATTACCGCGCCGACGGCACCAAGTACCGGGCCGAGATCGATTGCCGGCCGTTGCGTGCGGCCGATGGGCGCATCGAGAACTTCATCTCGTTCGAGCGTGAGGTGATCCGGCGGATCGGGCGCCCTGTCGGCAGCGCAGCCGGGCGCTACGAACCAACCAGCGTAAGTAACGATGCCTTAACCGGCGTGCTACGCGCCCTGAATGTATTCGAACATGTATAAGTTGCATCGTGGCACAGGCTAACCCGTGACTATCGTCGTCTCGAAGACTCGAAGATAATCTGCGTCAATTTTTTAAAACCGAGTCGCGTTGCAAATATTTTAATGAGTAAGTAACGACTAGTATGTATTTTTATTACTTATGCGATACACCCGAGAGATAGGTCGACCGGGCGTTCCATCATTGCAGCAATCGTCCCGCCCAGTCTGAGGCGGGACGATGTATCCGCGCGTCGATTTTGACGTGCCTGTGCCGAACTGCTGGTCGAGGGTGTGCGACGAGCGCTTGATCCTCTGAGGCGAGGCGATGGGCGAACTTCTGCTGATCACCGACGATATCGCCCGCGGCCAGCGCCTGTCCCGGGGTCTGGGCGCGCACGGGACGTGGCACGTTCACGACCTCTACGAGGACAAGCTGCCGTGCCGGCAGCCCGATCTGATCGTCAGCGACGTCGAGACGCTCACGTCCGACGCCCTCATTCGGTTGCGCCGCGTCTTGGCGGCGATGCGCGGCGGAGAGGTCCCGTACCTGTTCCTCGTGCACGGCAACGTCGCTCGCGCCGAGGCGCAGGCCCAGATCTTGGGTGCGAGCGGCACGCTCACCAGCACGGCCGGCACGCAGCAACTACTCGACGCCCTCGGGCGCATGCGCGTGCAGATCCAACCGATCCCGGCCAGCGTGCGGAAACAAGCGACCGAGGCCCGGCACTTCCTGAAGCAGGTTCTCATGTCCGGCGCGCCGATCACGCCCGCCATGGCCGACGCCGGCACCGATCTCGTGGCGCGTGCCGTCGGCGAGAGCGGCATCTACGATTGGGTCCGAGCCGTCCAGCAGTTCGACGATGCCACGCACCAACACTGCCTGCTCGTGGCAGCCCTGGCGGCCGCTTTCTCGGGCGTTCTCGGGCTGCGGGCGGCGGACCGCCATCGTCTGACGAAAGCCGCCCTGCTGCACGATGTCGGGAAGATCCATGTCCCGACGCAGATCCTGAACAAACCGGGCAAGCTCACCGAGGCGGAGATGGCGGTGATGCGCACGCACCCCGTGCGCGGCCACGCCATGCTCGTGGACCAGGGGTTCGAGGCGGTGATGCTGACGGTCGTGCGCTCGCACCACGAAATGCTCGACGGCACCGGATACCCGGATGGGCTCACCGGTTGGGAGATCCCCGACCTCGTCCGCTTGGTGACGGTCTGCGACGTCTACGGCGCTCTGATCGAGCGTCGGCCCTACCGAGCGCCGATGACCGGCGAGAACGCCTACGCCATCCTCGACGGGATGACCGGTCGCCTAGACGACGATCTCGTGCGCGCGTTCCAGCCCATAGCCGCAGCGTTCGGTCCACCCCTGCGAGAAGCATGGCCCGGTCATGCACCTCATGCCGCTCACGCCCGCTGACCGCGACTCGCTGACCCGACTGGGAGACCTCCGATGAGCGCGCTCTACCGCCTCGTCTATGCCAGCAAGAACTTCCTGGAAGGGATCGAGGCCGAGGCCGCCGTCGAGCAGATCCTGGAGGCATCGCGGCGGGCCAACGAACGCTTAGAGGTCACCGGCGCGCTGATGTTCAACGGCGGGGCCTTCGCGCAGGTGCTGGAGGGGCCGCAGAAGGGCGTCGAGCAGACGTTCGAGCGCATCCAGTGCGATCCTCGCCACGGCGACGTAACGGTGTTGGAGGGCGGTCCGATCACGGAACGCGGCTTCGTGAACTGGTCGATGGCCTTCGTCGGGCGGTCGGCGCGGGGGCAAGCACTGTGGAACGAGTTGGCGGCGGAGAGCGGCTTTGATCTCGCGCGCCTGAGCGCGGATGCGGTGTTCACGATGCTGCACGACCTCGTGTTGGAAGAGGAGTCGTTGGGCAGCCTCGAGGATGCCCCCGCAGCGGATGCTCCGATCCAGCGATTGCCGGACGTGCCTCAGGCTCGTGAGGACGTAGCACGACCTGGGCCCGAGGTAGGAACCAACACCGAGCGGCAGGACGCGAGCGCTGACCAAGCAGGTGTCGTCGCGCTGGCGATCTTGAAGGCTGCTCTGGCGGACGAGCGCGATCGGACGACGGAACTTCGGGGCACCGTGGACGAGCTGCGCATCGCCATCGCCGATCCATGCCGTATGCGATCGGCTCCGGGCCGAGCGCGATCTGTGGATGCAGCGTGCCCGAGGCCTAATCGCAGTCCTCTACGAGGAGCCGCAGGCGATCCGCGTCACCCCCTGCGGTACCGAAGTCCTAGCTGCATAAGGCGTGGAAGCGCGGGATCTCTGATCGCATCGCTCGATCGGCCTATGAGGCCTCCATGACCCGAAGAAGCCGCTGCAGCAAGGGCGCCGGCGCATCCTGCCTCGGCGCACAGCGGGTCTGGTTGCGACCGCCCATCTTGGCTGCGTAGAGCGCTTCGTCCGCGAGGCGGTAGAGGTCCGTCAATTCAGCGGGCTCCGTCCCGTTCGGCATGACGGCGATGAGGCCGATGCTTACCGTGACGGCACCGGCTCCGATGCCGGCCGATCCGATCGCAAGGGTGGAGACTTCGGCGTGGATTTTCCCGGCGATGCGCAGGGCGCCCGCCTGATCCGTATCTGGCAGGAGGATGGCGAACTCCTCACCGCCCACCCGACTGACCAGGTCATGTGGACGATGAACACTCGCGGAGAGGCAGCGTGCCAGGCCCCGCAGCACCTCGTCCCCGACTTGATGGCCGTAGCGGTCGTTGAAGCGCTTGAAGTGATCGGCGTCGACGATGAGCAAGGCGAGCGGCTTGCCGGTGCGTCGAGCGTCTCCGCAGAGCCGTACACCGGCGGCCTCGAAAGCACGGCGGTTCGGCAGGCGGGTCAAAGCATCCGTGAGCGACATCCGTTCGAGTTCGGCTTGGATCTCTTCGCGCCGGCGCAACTCGCGCCCGAACAAGAGCGACAGAACGATGGTCACGCCACACAGCAACGAAACGATGCTACCGATGACGATGGCCTTCGAGCGCCATTCCTCACCAATCTCCCGTGCGGAGAGGGCCACGTTGAGGATGAGCGGCAGGTCGCCCACCTGCGTAAAGGTGTAATGGCGTTCGATGCCGTCGCGAACCGACGTCTCGACGAAGCTGCCGCTGCGCTCGCGTAGGAAGCCCCTGAAGGTCGCCGCGCTCGCGATGTTCACACCGATGTCGGCCTCGGCATAGGGATGGCGCATGATGCGCGTGCCATCGCGCAGGTACAGGTTGATCGCGCTGTCCGGGCCGAGACCGATCTGGTCGAAGAGACGCGTGAAATAGGACAGGTTCAGGGTCCCCAGCACCACACCACCGAACGAACCGTCGGGCTTATTGATGCGGCGGCTGAGCGCGATCATCCGGCTGCCGAGCAGGCGCGAGACCAACGGGCGGCTGATGACCAGGCCGAGGTCGGCCCGTGCCTTGTGCGCCTGGAAGTAAGCGCGATCCGCATAGTTGACCTTGCGTGCCGGGACGGCGCTGGCGTCGATAATACTGTCGCCGCTCTCATCGGTGACGACCATGACACCCATGTCGTGGGCAGTCGCGGCCCGATCGAATAGGACGAGTTGTCGTAGTTCAGGGCTCACCTGTCCGAGGCCGGGGGCTTTGAGGTTGTCGACGACGCCGCGCAGCGAGAGATCGTACATCTCGATGTTGCGAGCGATGTCGCGCTCAAGAACCTGGACGAGGTTCTTCGAGGTCTGTTCAGCCTTGTCCCAGGCGTCCTGGCGCAGGTCGAGTAGCATGACGCCCGACGCTGCAAGCATGCCGACCGGGGCCAGGACACCGAGTGCGATCCAGGTGCGTGCGTAGCGGAGCGGGCGTGTCCATCGCTGCAGCAGGGGCATCAGGTACCTCGCGGTCACGCCTACCCAAGCCTTCTCGAGTGTGACTGTGGCATGCCAGATCTTAACGGGACCTTGTATGCTGATGAGAACCGGTTCAGGGCGTAGGCGGACGCCGTGAACCGATCGGTGTAAGTAACGACGTGCTAACCGATGGACTGCGCAACCTCGGGCTATTCCGGCACGCATAAGTTGTTTTGTTTCTGTTCACGGACGCGTGAATACAGTCTTTGCGTGTTGATGTGTGTTATATTTTTCATCGTTATCAAGTTTACCGTAGCTTATTAAGCAAAAATAAATCGTTATTACGCCTTGTTGCCGCAAGCGATGATGCGACGGCTGACGTCTCAGCGGAATGATCTGGCGGCTGTGGCCTCCCAATCTGCCGCCTAACGGGCCAATGGATTTTGGGAGAAGACAGCCATGTTCGGTGGATTGCGCACGCATGCGGATCAGGCCGCCAAACTCGACGCCCTTGACCGCTCGCAGGCCGTGATTGAGTTCAGGCCCGACGGCACCATCCTGACTGCGAACGCCAATTTCCTGGCCGCCATGGGCTACACGCTGCCCGAGGTGCAGGGCCAGCACCACGGCATGTTCGTCGAGCCCCGCTACCGCGACAGCGTCGAGTACCGGAACTTCTGGGATGCCCTGCGGCGCGGCACCTTCCAGTCCGCCGAGTTCAAGCGCCTCGCCAAGGGCGGGCGGGCCGTGTGGATCCAGGCGAGCTACAACCCGGTGCTCGACCGCGCCGGCCGCGTCGTGAAGGTCGTCAAGTTCGCGGCCGACATCACCGCACAGAAGCTGCGCTCATTGGACAGCGACGGCCAGATCGCCGCCCTGCACCGCTCGCAGGCGGTGATCGCCTTCGATCCGACCGGTACGATCCTCGACGCCAACCAGAACTTCCTCGACGCGGTCGGCTACCGGCTCGACGAGATCCAAGGCCGGCACCACAGCATGTTCGTCGATGCTTCCGAGCAGCAGGGTGCGGCCTATCGGGGGTTCTGGGACCGGCTGGGCCGAGGCGAGTTCGCCGCGGGCGAGTTCCGGCGCATCGCGAAGGGCGGCCGCGAGGTCTGGATCCAGGCGAGCTACAACCCGATCAAGGATGTGGACGGCACGGTGCTGAAGGTGGTGAAGTTCGCCGCTGACATCACCGCGCAGGTGCACGAGCGCCAGCGCCGAGCCGAGGCGCAGCGCGCGATTGGCACGGATCTCGACGCGATCGGCACCGCGGTCGAGGCCGTCACGCGCCAGACCGCCGAGGCCGCCGGCATCGTGGGACAGGTGTCGAGCGACATCCAGGCGGTGGCCTCGGGCGCGGAGGAGCTGTCGGCCTCGGTCGGTGAGATCAGCCAACAGGTCAGCCACGCCGCGCGCATGGCCGGCGAGGCCGTCGAACAGGCGCGCCACACCGGTAGTATCGTCGAGGGCCTGAGTGGGCAGGCGACGCAGATCGGCGAGGTGGTGACCATGATCCAGGGCATCGCCTCACAGACGAACCTGTTGGCGCTGAACGCGACCATTGAGGCGGCGCGCGCTGGCGCGTCCGGCAAGGGGTTCGCGGTCGTCGCGTCCGAGGTGAAGGCCCTGGCCGAGCAGACCGCCCGGGCCACCGACCAGATCCGGGTGCAGATCACCGCGACCCAGGCGGCCACGCGCGAGGCGGTGGGCGCGATCGGCTCGATACAAGGCACGATCCGATCCCTCGACGAGGTCTCGGCGGCGATCGCGGCGGCGGTGGAAGAGCAGTCGGCGGTGACGCGGGAGATGTCGGGCAGCATGCACACGGCCGCCCATGGCGTGACGACGATCGCCGGCGGCATGGAGGCCATTGCCAGGGCGAGCGAGCAGGTCGATGCCGCCACACACCAGGTCCGTGTCGCGGCACGGGCGGTGGGCTGAGGTCGTGCACGACGCGAGTGAGGAAGCCGCCGTTCGGGCCAGCCTCGACAGCGCGCTCGAAGACCTACTCCGCTCCGCGGTCGAGGTGGGGCCGGAACCCCACGCTACGAGCTGCGCCCGGATCGACGCTGCTTTCGATCGCCACATGGTACCCCATCGGCAGCTGGGCTGGGCGATGGACGAGGCTGCCGTTTTGAAGCGTGCGCTGAAACAGGGCCTGCAGAGGCGAGCGTACCGATCCGAGGATCAGAACTCGGAGGTCTGCGGATCATGACGGCGACGGTCATCCCGCTGCGGCTTAAGCGCGACGAGACATCCGCTCTCGCCGGCTTCGATGCGGCCGCGGCGGACTTGTTGGCCGAGGGGCGTGCGCCAACTCTGTCGTCGGCACAGCTCGACGCAATCCTGATGAAACTGCGGCGTCAGCGGGCCGAGCCACTTACGATCAACGTCACGCTGGAGACACGGGCGTCAAGTGACGATGCTCGGATCGAGGTTATCAACGCGAAACTGTGCGTCGAGGTACGTAAGGGGTTGGTTCAGATCGACTTGTTGATCCAGCAGGCCGAGACGTGCGCCCGGGCGGTACGACAAGGTAGCGAGCCTATTTAATTCACGGCAGGCAACTATAGCTCCACTCGACCTCACCTGTTCTCGCTTATGCCGTAGGTGCGAGCGGCCCTCGCCATGCGGGCGAGCTGATCGAGATCCAAGTCCGTGTCATCAATCTGTAGGCCCTCGCCGAGGTAGACAAGTACCAGGCGCAACGCCGCGATCATCGTGTCCAGCGACTCCCCCAGGGCACGGATCTGTGCCGCGCGGGGCCCGAGATCGACGCCCTCAGCGAAGGCGCCGGTCAGGGCCGCCGTGAGACCCTGAACCTCACCGAACGGAACGATGGAATGGGATCCCACGGGGCTCATCGGCGCCTCAGGCTGCGCGCACGGTTGCGAGGAAGCGGCCGACCTCGGCGGTGAGGTGCTCGGATTGGCGCGACAGCTCGGAGGCCGCCCCCAGCACTTGGCTCGCCGCCGCACCCGTCTCCTCAGCCGCGCCCGCGACGCCCGCGATGTTGTGCGTCACCTCGCCTGTACCCTGGGCCGCCTGGCTGACGTTCCTGACGATCTCCTGGGTGGCCGCCCCCTGCTGCTCGACGGCCGCCGCGATCGAAGCCGCCACACCGTTGATCTCGCGGATCCGCCCGGTGATCCCGCCGATCGACGTGACCGCCTGTCCGGTCGAGGCCTGGATCTGTGCGATCTGCCCCGAAATCTCGTTCGTGGCTTTGGCCGTCTGCTCGGCGAGCGCCTTCACCTCGGAGGCAACGACGGCGAAGCCCTTGCCAGCGGCCCCGGCCCGGGCGGCCTCGATCGTGGCGTTCAGGGCCAGCAGGTTGGTCTGCCCAGCGATGGTCGAGAT
>NZ_JAKSYD010000070.1 GCF_022829605.1 Methylobacterium sp. E-065
GACGTAGCCATGGCGACGCAGGCCTATCGCCTCACCTTCGTCCTCCGCTTGACCGGCTCGGACGCGGGCACGACACAGCAGACCGTGACGATTGCGGCCCCATCAACGGACGAAGCTCTGGAGCTAGCGCAGTTCTACCGCCCCACGGACGCGAACCCGGCCGTTCAGCTGTCGAACGGCGGCATCAACTTCACGACCGCCCCGGTACAGACGCCTACCACGGGTGGCACCGGCGGCACCGGCGGGAGCACAGGCGGTACGGGTGGTAGCATCGGCGGTAGGGGAGGAAGCACCGGTGGCACGGGCACGGGCAACACGGGCACGGGCGACAAGACGCTGGTGGTGCGCGTTTAGGGTGACCACTACCAGGGCGAACTGCAGTTCGATGACTATGTCGATGGCAAGGCCGTGGGCAATCCGCAGTCCGTCACGGCCGTACACACGCAGGGCCAGTGGCAGGACATCACCCTGAAGGGCGACTTCAGCCCGGCCAGCGCGCACGACGTCGAAGTTCGCTTCCTCAACGACGCGTATGACGGCAGCTTGAACTTCACCGAAGGCCACGACAAGAACCTGTACGTCAGCTCGATCACGCTGGACGGCAACAAGTTCGGCGCCACGGACGCGAACCCGGCCGAGCTCATGTCGAACGGCGGGTTCTCCATCCAGACCACGGCCACCTCCGTTCAGTCCGCCTCCGTCGCACGCTTCAGCGCCCTGTCGACTACAAGCACCTCGGACAGCACAGGTCAGAGCACGCTGGCAGGTGGGCAGAGCCAGCCGAATGTCAGCTCCGCCAGTGACACACTGTCCGGTGGGCTGAGTGGGGGCACGCACGACACCCTGACAGCCGGCAGCGGCGACGCTCACAGCGCGGGCTACAGCACGCTCGCCGGCGGGCAGAGCCAGCTGATCGTCGGCTCCGCCGGTGACACGCTGTACGGTGGGCTGAGTGCAGGCGCGCACGACACCCTGACCGCTGGAAACGGCAACAATCTGTTATCCGTGAAGTACGGCGATAACGTCCTCCACGCCAACGGTGGCCAAGACACGCTCCAGGGCGGCAGCGGGCACGACACCCTGTACGGCGGCGGGTCGACATTGATGAACGCTGGCTCCGGCGGCGACACGCTATATGGCGGGCTCAGCGCGGGCGCTCATGACACGCTCAACAGTGGCGCCGGTAACGACTTCATGTCGGTGTCGCAGGGCAACAACGTGCTGAACGGTGGCGCGGGTTTCGACACGCTTCAAGGCGGCAGCGGGCACGACACCCTCTACGGCGGCGGCACGAGCGCGATGTTCGCCGGTTCAGGTGGCGACACCTTGTATGGCGGTATCGGCAGTGGCGCCCACGACACGCTCACGGGCGGCGCCGGTAACGATCTCCTGTCGGTGATGCAGGGCAACAACGCGCTCTACGCCTCAGGCGGCATGGACACGCTTCACGCTGGTTCCGGTAACGACACGCTCTACGCCGGGTCGGGCGACGCGAAGCTCTACGCCGGTTCAGGACATACCACCTTCGAGATCACAGGAACCAGCGGCAACGACACGATCGTCGGCGGTGCAAGCTCGCACTCCGCGATCATCGACGGGCACAGCTCAACGGACGCCCATTACAAGAGCAACGGCGACGGATCGACCACAATCACGTTTGCCGGCAGCAGCCAGTCGGTCACGGTGTCCAGCATCGACACGCTGCACTTCGGTGGCGACAATCAAGATCACAAAATCGGCTGAGGGTAAGCATCCACCGAATTGGGCAAGTCCGTTTGAGACTGCCAATGCTGAAGAGGGGCGGCTCATGCCGCCCCTTTTTGTTGCGGTGCGCGGCCCGACACTCACAATCGGGAACCGAGAGGTGTTCCTTTGCCAGCAACACGAGGCGCTGCGTGCAGCTGGCGATGCAGATTTGTCCGCTGTCTTGCGCCCCAATCGTAATGAGCTGTCACAGTGATACGCGTTGGCGGCAGAGCGCCGGAATGGGCATAGTGGTGCGCTGCCGTTAACACAGGCACCGTGTGCGGTTCGAGTTCCGCGCCGGGCGTGACTGAACATCGAGCGCCGCTCAGCGGAGCCCGTCGATTATTCCGTAGGTTCGGTGCTGATGGCGGGAGGCGCTCGATCTGGTTTGTCGGGCGCTTCCTGGTCCACCTTCACGCAGCGTGAAGGACGCGCTGTCGGAGTAGTTCGAGGCCGGCGCGGCCGTACATGGAGCGCTTGATCAGCTTCAAGCGGTTCACCTGCCCTTCGACCGCGCCGTTGCTTCACGGCTCGCTGATAGCAGCGTAGATAGCGGCCTCGTCCTGCCGCAGTCCAGTGACGAACCCGCCGAGTTCACTCGTGGTGGCCACCTGCAGCTACGGCTTCAACGCAGCCGGATCGCCGGCGCGCAGGATTGAGCCGAAGGCGCGTACCTGCTCGGCTGCAGCCTGGGCGCAAGGCCACACAGCGCCGCGACGAAGCGGCAATCTTCGGGCGGGAGGCTGGCCGGATCGCTTGTCAGCCACCACGCGATGCGGCGTGTCGACGGGACCCGGGCCGAGGGCGGCTTGGTCAGGAGGCGCTGGCGCCGTCGCTTCGCCCGGTGCTGGACGATATCGTAGTGTAGGGGGCTCCACGTCAAATCGATACCGGGCGCGGCCGACGTCTCCGCGGACGTAGCCGTCTTCGGAGCATTGTTCGCTCGACAGCGTTTCGAGGGATTGGATTGATCGACTCCGCTCAAGCCTCTCTCCGTCCAGTGACGGCTCGCCCTGTGTGAGCCCGAAGCGACCGCAGCGTCCTGCCGACATGCCATTCCCGATCTTGGAGCAAGGAAATCTCGGCGCAAGGCAGCGGTGGGTCTCCACAGGATGGAAGAGTCGCGGGCGGCCAACGCTCATAGACCATTTGGTATGTCCCGGCCGGCAACGATCTGCCGCCCGCGTGGCGTGAGCGTGCGCGGCGGGCAGGCGAGCGCCGTGTAGGGATTGTCTGATAACGCGAGCAGGGGGCTGTAGGCTGGATCGGCTTGCAGTACGTCGCCCCAGCGCGCGCGCAGGGCGGTGAGCTCCCGCGCGTAGCGGGAGCGCTGATCTGGGCGCCGGTCCAATCCCCGGCTCGCCGAGCCGAGATGCACCGCCTCAAGGTGGGGCGTCAGGACCACGCGCCCGCCCCGCGCGCCGAGCTTCAGGCACAGATCGACGTCGTTAAAATTGACTGGGAAATGTATGGCGTCCATGCCGCCCACAGCTTGATAGGATGATCGGCGGACGAGGAGGCAGGCGCCCGTGACCGCGCTCGGCTGAGAGGCCACGCGGAGCAGATCACCGTAGCCAGGATCGCCGTAGTACCGGTCGTCAAAGGCGTGACTGGCTGAAAAGCCCGGCCCCAAGACCACGCCGCCGTGCTGGACGACGCCGCTCGGCCATCGCAGCACGCCACCCACGGCCTCAGCTGTGGGTTCTGCGAGGCGGCCGAGCAACTCATGGAGCCAGCTGTCGCCCACCATTTCGACGTCGTTGTTGAGGAAGAGCACGAAATCGCCCTGGGCCGTCTCGACAGCGCGGTTACACAGCCGCGCGTAGTTGAACGGTCCGGGATCCGTGAGCACGTGGCCGCCCTCGGCGCGCACCGCGGCGAACAGAGCGTGTGTCGCCGGATCCGAAGAGCCGTTGTCGACAATGAGGAGTTCGCAGCCGTATTGCACACGCGCCGCCCGAATCGAGGCGAGGCAGCGCTCCAGGAGGTCGGCACGGTCGCGCGTTGGGATGATGATGCTGACAAGCCCCGGCGGTGGCGCCCGCGAGATCCGGGCCGCCGGCAAGATCGATCCGCGCCCGACGGTCACCGTGGCCGGGATCGCGCTGGTTTCGAGATGTCGCCGAGTCGCGGAAGCGAGATGCGCGGAGGCTGCATCGAGGTCTAGGTGTGGGACCCGCGCAGCGATGCCGGGCAGGTGGATGACGGCGTCCCATCGTCCGAGTGCATGATCGAGCGGCGCGTTCGCGAGGCGGTAGAGGCTGTCGGCCCCCGCGCGCACTGCCTGTTGGGCGCTGGCGATCGGCAAGCCGAAGGTGAGCGCGCCATAGCCCTGTTCGAGCCAGCGCTCGTAATCGAAGCTCGGGAAGGCGAGCAGCGTTTCCATGGAAGCATCGCCAATGCTGACATCACCGTAGACGAGCGGTGCGTCAGGTGCCTCGGCGAGAGCGGCCGTGAGGCGGGCTGCGCGCCCAGGCAGGAACGCTGCTCCCGCGGGCACCGCGAGGAGCGCCGTGCACCGGCCGGCGTCGCCGGACAGGAAGTCACCGAGATCGTCGGGCCGGAATCCGACGCGATCCGGCGAGGGCAGCGCAGCCGCGACCCAAGGCAGGCCGGGCTGCTGGTTGAGGCTTGCCAGGGTCACGTCGACCGCGGTGGCCTCGTCGCCGATGATGATCAGGGCGGTCGGCGGGGCTACCTCCGGCGTGGCAACCGGGTAGCGCTGCAGCCATCCAGCGGAATCCATGAGTGGCCACGAGTTCGGCAGCAGCGTCTCGAACAGCTGGGCGCGTGCTCGGGTCGCTCCAACTTCCGGGCCGTAGAGTTGCTCGACCGCGGCGGTGAGCGGATCCGGGAACGCCACGAGCGACAGCGGGCTGCCCCGCAGCGGTCGCCCGGCCCCGTCGGTCACGACGACGCGCTTGACTGTTCCGTCCGCGACCGCGGCCGGCAGATGCAGATCGAAGCCCGGAACCGGCCGCGCACCCCCGGGCTCCTGAAGGTGGTGCCACCGGTCGGCCGGCGCGCGTGCGATCAGCTGACCGTCGAGGCTGACGCGCACCTCCCCGCCCTGCGAGCCCAGTTGCTCTATGAGCCAGCCGGACAGCTGGCGCCCACCCACCCAGCGCACCCAGCCGGCGCCCTCATCGCGCGCGACGGCCCCGCCGCCGGGGACGAGGGCGAGCGGGCGAGCGGGTGTCACCGTCGTGTTCGCCACGACGATTTGCGCACAGCCCCCGCCGGCGACGGTCTCTGGCGCCACGATGAAGCTGAATCCATAGCGGCCGTCGCCGACGCCAGCCTCAGTCAAACTATCGACGAACCCATCGGCCTGCGTCCACGCGGTGCCGATCCCGTCGATCCGCAGTTCGACGATGATGCGTCTGGACAGGTCAGACGTGTCGTAGCAGTACCCGGAGAGCGAGCGTGGGCCGGTCCGCTCCAGTTTCGCCCGATAGGTCGCGGGGGCGGCCTCAGACATAATTGGTTCGTCCCACTTCTGAATTGGCCCGGGGCGCCGGCAACCAATCGATGATCCGCGTGGAGGCCTCCGCGTCGGAGGATCCGGGATCGAGGGTGAGATCGCTCAAGCGCAGGCGAAAGCCGCTACCCGGCCAGTCGAAGTAGCCGAGTCCGGCGGGGTAGTCCGGAGCTAGGGCCTCAACCAGGTGAAACAGCCCGTCGCGATAAGGTGAGAGCAAGTCTGGATACCTAGAAGTCTCGATCAGGCGCGAGGAGTCATCGGCCGGAACGGGGCTGGGGACGAACGTCCCGCCACCGGCGATCAGACTGCGGTCATCGACGGTGGTGCCGATCACCAGGAGTTCGGCATCGGGGCGCGACCGCGCCAGTCGGTCACAGAGCGCCGCGATCAGGCGGCTCACGTTGCCGGTGGCGACCGGTGTGCGAACCGCGACCGCGGGGACCGCAGCATCCCGCGTGGGCATGCACAGGTAGGTATGCGCCAGGGCCAGCCACACGCGCCCTAGCGTCCAACGTAGCGGTCGTGGCCGCTTTTCTCCTGGTGCAGGACCACAGCGGCGGTCACCGGTGCAACGACAATAGCAAGACCCATAAACAGGAGGAACCAACTCACCCATCCGGGACGCTCGTCAAGACGGATGAACCCGTAGAGCACGATCGGCATGCCGACGATCACGCCCGCCGCAGTCAACAACAACGCCAGGATCATGGGTTAAGCTCTTTGGGTGTGTTTGAGGCGGGGTGTGGCGCCCTGACCAGTCACACATCTCGAAACCACGCGCGTCTCGCTTATGGGTACACGATGTCAGACCCACTTTTGATTATCTCACCGTTTTATAGCGATAATACGGCGACCGTGGCTGACCAAACACTCTGATCGTTGAGATCAGCAGTTGTGTCAATTGGTGATTACAACCCCGTCGATTTTTGCCCGCGGCTTCACCCAACTGCTTCGGGTCGTGGGAGCCGCCGTCAACGGAATAGCGGCACCTGACGGAAAACTGGCGGGCAGAGTACTGTCTCGCAGGGGAGACCTGATGATCCAGTTTGTAACTCTTGTCATCGTTGCCCCGGACGAGGGGGTTTGTTGGGGCGCCCTGTTAACGGCCACGCTGGAAAATTCCCGCCTCGACCTGTTCGGATGATCGCGCCTGCTGCTCGGAGTGCCCCGTGTCGTTCTCATCACGCCCCGCGCCGCTGAAGCGTGTTCTCAACGCAGGCAGCGGTCCCTACCGCCCGCAGAAGCTGCACCCTGCCGGGGCAACAGATGACACTGTAGGGGCGAAGCTTCAGCAGCCACGCCGCTGGTGAGCGGCTGAGGGTCAGGCATTCAGTTGAATTTTTGGTAGCTCTACGATGCATGCAACAGCGATACCATTTTCTTATTAAGTTTAATAAAGCCACATAAACGCCGTCCGGCGAAGGAATGTTGATTTTCCAAAAAAAACAATATCAATCTGGCAATAGTTGGGCCTTAGCGGTAGGGCGGCGGGACTCAATTTTTGGCTGGCCACGATGCGATACCTAAGAAATGCGTAGTTGATAGATGCCCATTGTAGCTGCCGTCGTGCGCTTCTAGGGCTGGGGTTGCGTAGCTAGATATTAGCTCAGCCGTAAATTTATCCATGACCCCTGCCGCGTTGCCAGAGATTGGCCACGATCGTGCGTCACGGGAACAACCTCAATCTGATTCAGCGCGCGGTTCTGACGTTTCAGCCCGGAGCAGGCGCGGCTCGGGCGTTTGACAGCTAGCGAGGCAAAGCGGGTTCGATGTCTGACCAATCAAGCGCTTTAGTCGATCCTGCTGCGGACACGTGGCAACAGTCACTACTCGGCTGCCTAGTTATCGTCGCGCGCCATCACGGTATCCAGCTGTCGACGAAGCAGATCATTCACGACAATCAGCTCAAGCCGGGCCCGGTTAGTGCTTCGGACTTGGCGCGGTGCGCGCGGCGCGCCGGGCTGAGAGCTAAACGGCTCAACCTCGGGTGGCGCCATCTCGTAAAACTACGGAAAGTCCTGCCGTCGGTCCTGGTGCTTCGGACCGGAACAGCGATGGTGCTCACACGGGTCGAGAGCAATGACGCTGTAGAACAGGTCGTACTAAGGGATCCGTTGGCCCCGGAGGACGCGCCGCTGGTGCTCGATCGGGTGCAGCTAGAGGAAGTCTGGGACGGCGCAGCGATCCTGATCAAGCGTGACTACAGCGTCCGCGATGAGGAGCAGCCCTTCGGCTTCGGATTTCTCGCAAGTCTGATCCTGCGCGAGCGCCGCATCCTGCGCGACGTCGTGATCGCCGCAGTTGCACTGAGCCTGCTCGCTCTCGTCCCAATCCTAGGTTACCGCCTGCTCACCGATCGCGTATTGATGCACCATGCCATGAATACATTCACGGCGCTGTGTATCGGCCTCGCTGTCCTCGTAGCCTTTGAGGTCGCGTTCATAGCGCTCCGCAAGACTTTATTGCTACATCTAACGTCGCGCATCGACGTAAAAATGGAAACTTATATCTTTGATCGATTGCTGCGGCTGCCGGTTGATTTTTTCGAAAAGCACCCCATTGGCTTCATAACCCACAATCTTAACGAAGCGTATCGAATCCGAGAATTCTTGACGAGCCAGCTTTTTGGAACAGTGCTGGACTCTGTCTGTCTCCTGTTCTTTATTCCTGTGATGCTTGTCTTTAGCGTGCCTCTCACGCTGGTGGTACTGGCGTGTTGTGGGCTAATCTGCGCATGGACGGCTGCGATGCTTCCGGCCTATCGACGTCGTATGACCGCCCTTATCGCGGCACAAGCGGCACGGGGGTCATTCGTCGTCCAGACGCTTCACGGGATCCGCACCGTTAAATCTCTTGCACTCGAGCCGCGGCAGGCTCACGGCTACGACGTACACGTTGCACGGATTGCCCGGCTCCGCTTGCATGAGGGAAGTCTGGCTACGCTCATTCAGGCCGCGATCGTGCCAGTAGAGCGTTTCATGATCTCGGGATCGCTCGCGATCGGTGTCTACCTGGCGGTAACGTCGGCAGATCCGGCTGCCGTCGGGGAGATCTTTGTATTCCTGCTGCTGGCGCAGCGAGTTTCAGCACCGTTGCGCCAAATGTCCACGCTCGTCGAACAATATGATCAAGCCAGAATCGCGGTTGCCAGCGTTGCTGACATGCTCAATCGGCCTGGTGAAGAGGTACGTCCGAGCCAGGGGGTGCGTAGGCCGCTGGTCGGCGAGGTGAGCTTCTCGGACGTGCTGTTCAAATACCCGGGCGCGACCACGCCTGCCCTGGATCGTGCTTCCTTCATCGTGCCTGCCGGGACGACCCTCGGCATCATGGGGCGAAGTGGCTCGGGCAAGACGACCGTAACACGCCTGCTTCAGCGCCTGCACGCCGAATATGACGGTTTGATCAAGATCGACGGCATCGACGTCCGGGAATATGCACTCGATCATCTGCGCGGCAGCCTGGGTGTTGTGTTGCAAGATAGTTTCCTGTTTGCTGGAACGATCCGCGAGAACATCTGCGCCGCGAAGACGGATGCCACCTTTGACGAAGTGGTCCGGGCTGCCCGGCTTGCGGGCGCGGAAGAATTCATCGACCGCCTGCCCCGGGGCTATGAAACCTACCTGCCCGAAGGCACGACGAACCTATCAGGAGGACAGCGTCAGCGACTGGCTATCGCTCGAGCGCTGATCACCAATCCACGTATCCTTATCCTCGACGAGGCCACGAGTGCGCTTGATCCGGAAAGCGAAGCCATCGTCAGCGCAAACCTTAAGCGCATCGCCGAAGGGCGAACAGTCCTGGTGATTTCACACCGCTTGTCGTCGCTGGTGGAATCCGACGCGATCTTGGTGTTGGAGCGTGGCCGCGTCCACGACCGCGGCAAGCATGCAGACTTGCTCGACCGGTGCGATATCTACCGCGACCTGTGGAACCAGCAGAACGGCACAGCCGGGCGGCAGGCGTCGCCGCTGCGCCTCGTGGGCTGAGGGGGGATTGTGATGGCACGTACTGACGTCGACGCGGAGATCCTCCGGTTCGAATCTGAGACGGGGGAGATCCGGCAGGCCCCTGAACCAGTGGGCCTCCGCGTAACCACGCTCGTCCTCGCCGCCTTCCTGACGGTCGGTGTGGGACTCTCTGCCGTCGCCCGCGTCGACCGCGTCGTGACCAGCGACCGTGGCCGGATCATCCCGAGCCAAGGACCGATCCTGTTTCAGGCGCTTGACGCGTCGATCATCAAGAGCCTTGATGCTCGAGAGGGCGAGCAGGTCCACAAGGGGCAGTTGCTGGCAACGCTCGATCCGACCTTCGCGTCCGCTGATGTCGATCAAGCAAGTAAGCAACTCGCGAGTCTCGATGCGCAGATCGAGCGGGCGAAGGCTGAACAAACGCACCTGCTCTACGACCCGCACAGCACCGACCCGGACCGAGTCCCCTACGACAAACTGCAGAAGCAGCTCTTCGATCAGCGAGCCTCTCAGCTGAAATCCCAGCTTGAGAGCTTCGACGCCAAGATTGCGCAGACGAAGGCGACCATCAAGAAGCTAGAGGGTGACGATGTCCGCTACACGGAACGCGAGAAGATCTCCGGACAAATGGAGGGAATGCGCCAGCAACTAGTCGAGAAGCAGGCTGGCAGTCTCCTCAATTTATTGATCGCGAGCGATGCGCGCCTGGAGATGCTCCGCACGATGGAGAACGGCCGCAATGCGATGGTGGAGGCGCGCCAGCAGCTAAGCTCACTGAAGGCGGACCGGGAAGCGTTCCTGCAGCAGTGGCTCTCGCAGAGCAGCCAGGATCTCGTCACGGCGCAGGGAACCCGCGACACGGTCATCGCGCAACTTGCGAAAGCTGCGCGCCACAAAGATTTGGTGCAGCTCCACGCACCGGCTGATGCAGTTGTGCTGACGCGGGCGAAAGTCTCAGTGGGTTCCGTCCTCCGCGAGGGCGACACACTAATGACCTTGGTCGCGCTCGATTCACCAATCGAGGCAGAGATCAATATCGCAGCCAGTCAAGTCGGCTTCGTGCGCGCCGGCGATCCGGTGACGCTGAAGGTGGATGCCTTCAATTTTGTCGAGCATGGCTTTGCGGAGGGGCGTCTCCGTTGGATTAGCGAGGGCTCCTTCACCTTGAATGAGGATGGCCAGCCGGCTGAGCCATATTACAAGGCGCGCGTCTCGATCGACCAGCTTAAGTTCACGCGAGTCCCTGCCGGATTTCGCCTGATCCCCGGCATGACCCTAACTGCCGATATTCATATCGGTGACCGCTCGGTTCTCGCCTATGTTATAACAGGCGCGTCGCGCACGCTGAGCGGGGCGATGCGCGAGCCGTGAGAGGCCGGACAATGCAGATCCCGGAGTTCGCGGCGCGTTATCTTTACCGCCGCGCCGAACGCCGACGCGCGCGCGGACATGTGGCGGCGGCACATCACGATCTCGCGCGGGCGGCGCGCGCCGGGTACGCGCCAGCTCAGCACGCGCTCGCCCGTGCTTATCAGATTGGCCAAGGCTGCCTGCCTTCGGGCGCTGTCGCCACGCATTGGTACCGCGTTGCCGCCGAGACGGGACACCCCGACGCTCAATTTGAGCTGGGCCTTATCCTGCTGAACAAACGCGACCTCAGTTGGATGGCGGGCTCCTCGAGCGCTTGGCTAAACCATCGCGGCGACCAAGAGAAATCGCTTGTGGCCGCGCTATTTCCGGCAGGATTTGAGTTTGATGGCGATCCGGCCGAAGCCTTCGCGTGGCTCCTCCGCGCGGCGGAGGCGGGCAAGGCGGAAGCGCAGGCGAATGTCGGCTGGCTCCGTATGAGGGGTATCGGCTGTGAAAGGGACCGGGCGGAGGCACACCGGTGGCTCACCGCGGCAGCTGCCCACGACATCAGTCAAGCGGCACTCGGTTTAGCCGAGTACTACGGTGCTGCGGACGCCGCCGATCAGGATTTAGGTCAGTGCGTGCACTGGGCGAAGAAAGCCTCGGAACTCGGGAATGCCTCGGGCTCACACCGGTACGGGCTGGCCCTGCGGGACGGCGCGGGAATTGAGCGCGACCTGCCGGAAGCCGAGAGATATTTTACTCTGGCCGTAGAGCAGGGACATCCAACTGCCGCATACGACGGCGCTGTGCTTGCGCTCGCACGAAACCCGTCGGGCGGCGAGGTCCAGGCGCTCATCGAGCGGCTCAGACTTTGCGCGAAGCGCAACCATATCCCGTCGGCAATGCTTCTCGCGGATCTGTACGGACGCGGTGATCGACTCCAGCCGGACATCCGCGAGGTCGCACATTGGTACCGAGTGGCTGCGGATCTGGGCGACGTACAAGCGCAGTTCATGATCGGTTGCTTCTACGCCCGCGGCGAAGGTGTCGGGCTCGATTTGAAGCATGCGGCCCGATGCTTCGAACTTGCGGGAAGCGGAGGCCATCCTCAAGCGGCCTTCAACCTCGGTGTGTTTCGACTGAACGGCCAGGGGGTCGAATGTAGCGTGTCTGAGGCCAAGCGCTGGTTCGCCATTGCCGCGGACAACGGTTTACCGCAAGCTCAACTCAGATTGGGACAAATACTGGAGCGAGAAGCGACCACGCAGCAGGAAATAGATTCAGCAAAAATCTTGATCGAGCGAGCATCGGACGCAGGAAGCGATGAGGCGAAGATTGTGCTCGCACAAATACTAATAGCCGACCGAAGCGCCGACTCCAAGAAAAAGGCACTCCTCCTGCTGAGGCAAGCGGCCGCCTCTGATAATCTAGACGCTTGCGAGTTGCTGTTGGGAATGGAGGTAGACGATTTCGACCTTCACGACGTTTTTCATGTACTAAAGCGATCGGCGCGAAGGGGTGACATTCGCGCAAAGATCATCCTTGCTGAGGCGTTGCTCTCGGGCAAGCAGACTCCTAAGGACGCTCCGGCCGCGATCGCACTGCTGAACGAGGCGGCCGCCGCGCAGCATGCTGGAGCAAACTTCCTGCTAGGCGTTCTGTACTGCCAGGGGACCCATTTAGACAAGGACCTGCCTCTTGGTTACAAACATTACCAACAGGCGGCCGTCCTCGATCACCCGCTTGCTCAATACAATGTCGGAATGATGCAATTTAAAGGTATCGGCGTAAGAAAGAACGTCGAGAGCGGTATCGGATGGCTTCGGCGAGCTGCCAGCAACAATGTACAGCAAGCCATAGACTTCATCCGCGATTTCGAGAACGAAGCACTACTCATGAACGCGACAAGCCGAACTGAAGCCGAACAAATTTCCTATTGACTGGAAGAGACCAGAGTGGTGAATACTCTACCGGGAATAGCTAGAGCGTGTTAGGAACCCGCTGTCCGGTAAGTCACTGGTCTAATTCGCGTCCGACGCCATCTGGTTTCGGCTGTGCGATGGTTGCCCTTCACAAGCAAAGAATTCGCCCCCGGCCGCCGATCCTCTCAAAAGTCAGGCAGCGCAACTGCGTCTGGGCGGGCTTGGGCGGTCGGCATCGCCAGGAGCCAGAAGGTCTACGATCCCGGCGTGCGGCTCACGAAGCTGGGCGGGCGAGCGCGCAAACTCGTGCCGGATCAGGAGCTGCGGGAAGCCGAGGCGGTTCTGGCCGCGCTGCCTTGGCGGCGCGTGACGTGACGGCAGGGCAGGATGGGAGCGCTCTCGGCCCGGTTTGCCATGGCTCGCGTGCGGGCGGGCGACAGTCAGATTTGGGGCAACAACCGCCATCAGCCGGGCGACGAGGCCTGGTTGGTGGGCGAGTGGCGCACCTCGGTCGAGCGCAAGTACTACCTGTCCAACCTGCCGCCCCGCACGGCCCGGCGGGTTCTGGCGGGCACGATCAAGGCCCGCTGGGTATGCAAGCAGGCCCACCAGCAGCTCAAGCAGGAACTCGGCCTCGACCACTTCGAGGGCCGCTCCTGAACCGCGCTGCACCGGCACGCGCTGATGAAGTGCATCGCCTGTGTATACCTGAAGCACCTGCGTTTGGTTGGGCCCAACCGAAGGGATTGGGTGAAAAAAAGGTGGCCGGCCTACCGCGTCCGCCGCCGTCTCTGAGCCTGCCTGCCGTGCGTCAAGCCATCATCGGCCGACAGTTCGTGGCGCAGTCATCCCGCCAGTGTGATGCTCCCACTGGCGACGCCGCTTCCGGCTGCCATCTGACCTCAAAGTGCCCAGGTAGTGCTAGAGCGTTGACGTTCTCCAAGGATTGCCCAGCGTGAAGCCGCCAAGGCACAACCTGGATAGTCCGGTGGCAATTTAGGCTTGGCCTTTAAACCGCTAGTGCAGTGACGCGGACGGAGGATTCACGCGTAGGATGAGACGTGCGAGTCTGGGCGATGGCTCAGACGGTATGCGTGCTCCTCGATGCGACCGACGCGGCACGGTTGGCTGCGATTGCCAGCGACCGCTGCCGTC
>NZ_JAKSYD010000071.1 GCF_022829605.1 Methylobacterium sp. E-065
TCTCGGGCGGAGTCGTCCTGGTGGGCGGCACCCTCTCGGTCGCGCGTGACGCCAACCTCGGCGCCCCCAGCGGCCCCCTCGCCTTCGACGGCGGAACCCTCCAGATCACCGGAACCGCCTTCGCCACCACGGCCCGACCGATCCTCTGGGGGCCGGACGGCGGCGGCCTCGACATCGCCGATCCCGCCAGCACCTTCACCCTCGCCCAGGCCCTCTCCGGACGCGGCGGACTGACCAAGCTCGGCGCCGGAACCCTCGCCCTGGCGGGCACCAACACCTACGCCGGGGCCACCACCCTCGCGAAAGGCACCTTGCTCGCCCGCGGCGGACAGGCCATCGGCAACCTCAGCGCCGTCACCGTCGCGGCCGGCGCGACCCTGGCGCTGGCCGACAGCGAGACCGTCGGATCCCTCGCCGGACAGGGCCGCGTCGCCCTCGGCTCAGCCCGCCTCACCACCGGCGGCGACGGCACCTCCACCACCTTCGCCGGGACCCTCGACGGCGCCGGCGGCCTGACCAAGCTCGGCGAAGGCACCCTGACCCTCACCGGTGCCAACGCCTATACCGGCGGCACCGCCATCGCGGCCGGCACCCTGCAACTCGGCGATGGCGGCATCAGCGGCAGCCTCGTGGGCGATGTCGCCAATGCCGGCACCCTGGCGTTCAACCGCGCCGACGACTTCACCTATGCCGGGACCGTCTCCGGGACCGGCGCCTTGATCAAGCTCGGCGCCGGCACCCTGACCCTCACCGCCGGCCACAGCTTCACCGGCCCGGCTACCCTGACGGCTGGCGGCATCAGCGTCGCCGATACCGCCAGCCTCGCCGCCCCCGTGCTCACCCGGCCCGGGACCACCCTGGTCAACGCCGGGACCCTGGTCGGCGGCCTCACCAATGCCGGCACCGCGCTCAACACCGGCGCGATCATCGGCGGCGTCGCCAATCTCGGCAGCCTAACCACCACCGGCATGATCGCGGGCGGGCTGACCAACGCCGGCAGCCTGGCGAACGGCGGGACGATCACTGGCCCGGTCGCGAACGCCGGCACGCTCACGACCAGCGGAACCATCGTCGGCAGCCTCGGCAATGTCGGTCAGGCGGCCAACAGCGGCACCGTCACGGGCGGCGCGGGCAACACCGGCAGCCTGGTCAACAGCGGCGCCATCGCGGGCGGGGTCTCGAACGCCGGCACACTTGCGACCAGCGGGTCGATCACCGGCGGCGTCGCCAA
This sequence comes from Methylobacterium sp. E-065, assembly GCF_022829605.1. Classification (GTDB taxonomy): domain Bacteria; phylum Pseudomonadota; class Alphaproteobacteria; order Rhizobiales; family Beijerinckiaceae; genus Methylobacterium. The sequence continues at coordinate 1,232 of NZ_JAKSYD010000071.1, forward strand.
TGCCGGCTGGACCCAGAACAGCGGCGCCATCGCGGGCGGCGTGTCGAACGGCGGGACGCTCGCCACCAGCGGCACCCTCTCGGGCGGGCTGACCAACACCGGCATCGTCACGGCCAGCGCCGGCCGGATCGACGGCGCCATCCGCAACGCGGCCGGTACCCTCGCGGTCACCGGGGCGGTCGCCAGCGACGGCACCTTCGCCAACGCCGCCGGCGCGACGCTGGCAGTGTCCGGCACCTACAGCCTCGCCGGGCCGCTCACCAATGCCGGCACCCTCGCGGTCGCACAGACCGCCAGCCTCACGGCGCCGGCAGGGCTGAGCAATGCCGGGCTCGTCGCCAGCGACGGCATCCTCACCACAGACCTGATCAACACCGGCACCGCCCGCCTCTCCGGCCAGCTCAACGGCGCGCTGACCAACACCGGATCGCTCCTGTTCACCGGCCCGCTCGCCGGCCTGACCAGCCTGACCAATGCCGGCCCCCTCGACCTCGGCGGCACCGCCCTCACGCTCGCCAGCCTCACGGGGCCGGCCTCCGGCGTGATCGGCAACGGCCAGCTCACCGTCACCGGCTCGGCCAGCACCACCTATGCCGGCGCCGTCCTGGAGAGCACCGCACCCACCAGCCTGACCAAGGCCGGATCCGGCACGCTCAAGCTCACCGGCCCCGGACGCTTCTCGGGCCCGACCACGATCCAGGCCGGCACACTCTCGCTCGACGGGTTCTGGGCCTCGCCCGT
>NZ_JAKSYD010000072.1 GCF_022829605.1 Methylobacterium sp. E-065
TCTCGGGCGGAGTCGTCCTGGTGGGCGGCACCCTCTCGGTCGCGCGTGACGCCAACCTCGGCGCCCCCAGCGGCCCCCTCGCCTTCGACGGCGGAACCCTCCAGATCACCGGAACCGCCTTCGCCACCACGGCCCGACCGACCCTCCGGGGGCCAGATGGACGGGCAGTGCCGCGAACATTGGCCCGGCCAGCTGGGTCCGGCAGGTGGTCCAAGCCATAGATGACGCAGCTGAGATCGAGGGCCAGCAGTACCGCGCCCGGAAGCGCGGGCGGGGCGACCGCGGGCGCTTGTTCTGGGAGGCCGCAGACCAGTTCGCCTTGGCCTTCATGGTGTCCGTGCAGTTGGCTGGCGAGCACACCGCGATCCGATTTGGCACCAGGCGCTCGGCCTGGGCCGCGGCGCTGCATGC
>NZ_JAKSYD010000081.1 GCF_022829605.1 Methylobacterium sp. E-065
GACCCTGATCACCGACCGGGGCGATCTGGTGCTCGACAACAAGACCAACGCGATCCTGCCCTGGCACAAGACCGGCTACGTGTTCATCAAGCGCGAGAGCCAGGACGCGGTCGCCTGGGTGTCGCTCGGCGGCGTCACCTCCCCGGTCACGACCGCGAACCGCTGAGACGGCTCTCGACGGGACCCGACCGGTGACAACCAGGCCGGTTTTTAAACGGTGGTTCCGCGGCGGAGCAGGGTGCGTGTTAACCGGGCGCTAACCGCGTCTGCGGCACTCTGGTCAGGTCCGGAGTGTCTGATCGATGCCGCAACCCCGCGTCTTTTCGCCGGTTCCGCTCCTGATGGCCGTGCTCGTCGTCGCGATGGCCTGCCCGGCGCAGGCGACGGGCGAGACCGCGACGCGACACGCGCTGTGGCGCGACTGCCTCGCCCGCAACTTCCGGATCCAGTCCGTGCTCACCGCACGGGATCTCGCGGCGGATGCCGCCTTTCAGGCCTGCCGGGCCCCCGAAGAGGCTTATCTCGCCGCACTGACGGGTTCTCCGCTCCTCGACGACGAAGACGTCGCCCGCGCCCGGCCGCTGCTGGCTGGCCGCATCCGCGCCTGGCTGATCAGCATTCCCGGCTAAAGCGCGCTCTGCCGAAGTCGCTTTCGGTTCGGCGGAGGAGAGCGCGCCTCACCAGTGGTGCCTGCATGCCCGTCTCCAGAAGCGGGCAAGCAGCCGGGCCTGTCATCGCTCAGCCTTCAGACGGGCCTTGATCCGCCGGGTCAGACCATCGCGGACATCTCGGTAAGCCTCGAGTCTCTGCTCGCGGGAGGCTTCCTGCACCAGCGTCGGGTCCGCGGTCGGCCAGTACTCGACATCGGCCGCGAGCGTGTGGGTCAAGGCGAGCGCCCGGTGATGCGCCTCCGGCGCGAGGGTGATGATCAGGTCGAAGTTCAGACCCTCCCAATCCTCCAACTCCTCGATGGTGCGGGGGCGGTGCCGGCTCGCGTCGATCCCGATCTCGTCGAGGGCCGCGATCATGAATGGGTCGGTGGGCTCGCCGGAGCGTACCCCGGCCGACTGAACGTAAGTCGACTTGCCGAAATAGGCGCGCGCGATCGCCTCCGCGGCCGCAGAGCGCACGGCGTTGTAGTTGCACATGAACAGGACGGACTGGACCCGCCGCTTCTTCGGAGTGGTTTCTGGAGGGGGCTCCGCCATCGCCGGTCGGCGCGGAAGGCGCCCTAGCCCTTCCAGTGCAGGGCGAAGATCAGGGTGAACAGGCGGCGTGCCGTGTCGTGGTCGAGATCGACCTTGCCCTCGAGGCGGTGCTTGAGCGTCTCCGACGCCTCGTTGTGCAGGCCCCGCCGGCCCATGTCGATCGCCTCGATCTGCGAGGGTGAGGCGGTACGGATCGCGTTGTAGTAGCTCTCGCAGATCATCTCGTAGTCGCGGATCACCCGCCGGAACGGCGTCAGCGACAGGAGGTGCGTGATCACCGGCTCTCCGTCCACCGTGGTGATCGCGAAGGACAGCTTGTTCTCAACCAGCCCCAGCGTCAGCGCATAGGGCCCCTCCCGACCCGGGATGGTGAAGGCATTGTCTTCCAGGATGTCGAACAGCGCGATCGCCCGCTCGTGCTCCTGATCCGGGTTGCCGCGGGCGATGGAGGCCTCGTCGAGGCTCACCTTCGCGAGGCGGTTCGGCCCACGCTGCTTCTCCGCCATCCCCATCCCTTCACAGGTTCAACCGGATCGCGACGGAGCGGGCATGCCCCTCCAGGCCCTCCGACCGGCCGAGGCTTATCGCCGCCGGGCCGAGCGCCCGCAAGCTCTCCGGCGTGCAGGCGAGAATCGTGGTCCGCTTCATGAAATCCAGCACCCCGAGCCCCGACGAGAATCGGGCCGAGCGCGCGGTGGGCAGGACGTGGTTCGGACCGCCGACGTAATCGCCGATCGCCTCCGGCGTGTGCGAGCCAAGGAAGATCGCCCCTGCGTTGCGGATCTTGGCGGCCAGCGCTTCGGCATCCTGCGTCTCGATCTCGAGGTGCTCCGGTGCGAGCCGGTCGACGAGGGGCACCGCTTCTTCGAGATCGTGCACGCGCACGATCGCGCCGTAGTCGCGCCAGCTCGCGCGGGCGATCTCGCGGCGGGGGAGGGTTGTCAGCGCCCGCTCGACGGCCCCCTCGACGGCCCCGGCGAGTTCGGCGCTGTCGGTGATCAGGATCGCCTGGGCGGCCACGTCGTGCTCGGCCTGGGCCAGGAGGTCGGCGGCGATCCAGTCCGGGTTGGCGTGGCCGTCGGCCAGGATCAGCACCTCGGAGGGACCGGCGATCATGTCGATGCCGACCTGACCGAACACCCGGCGCTTGGCCGCCGCCACCCAGGCATTGCCGGGGCCGACGATCTTGGCGACCGGCGCGATGGCGGCGGTGCCGTAGGCGAGGGCGGCCACCGCCTGAGCGCCGCCGACCCGGTAGACTTCGTGGACGCCGGCGAGCTGCGCGGCGGCGAGCACCAGCGGGTTCATCTGACCGTCCGGGGTCGGCACCACCATGACGACGCGCGGTACGCCGGCGACCCGGGCCGGGAGCGCGTTCATCAGCACCGAAGAGGGATAGCTCGCCGTCCCCCCCGGGACGTAGAGGCCGACCGATTCCAGCGCCGTCCAGCGCCAGCCGGCGGTGACGCCGAGCGCGTCGGTGGCGCGGTGATCGGTCGGCCTCTGGGCGGCGTGGAAGCTCTCGATCCGCTCGGCGGCGAGGCGCAGGGCGTCCAGGGATTCAGACGGGCAGGCCTCGACCGCCGCGGCGATTTCCGCCTCGGTCACCCGGAGGTGAGCGGCCGCGAAGTCCGGGCCGAGCCGGTCAAAGCGCCGCGTATAATCCACAAGGGCGTCATCGCCCCGGGCGACGACGTCACCGATGATGCCGCGCACGGCCTCGTCCACGTCCTCGGCGATCTCGCGCTTGACCGTGAGGAGCCGCGCGAAATCGGCGGCAAAATGCGGATCGCTGCTATCGAGCCGGACCATCAGACTTCTCCGTCTCCTGTCAGGCCGCTGTGCCGGGGGCCACGTCCGGCCGGTCGACATCGTGGCCGGGTCGTGTGGCTGCCTCCCAGACCGGGCCGAGATCCTTCATCCGGACCTCGATGCACTCGACCTCCAGCCGCACCGCCGCCCCCCCGGAGAAGACGAGATCGATCAGGCCCGAGGGCGTGTCGGTCGGCGTGAAGGTCAAGGCGAGCAGGCTCATGGGCATCGCGTCGTCCTGGCTGAGACCCCGCGTCTTCACGGCTAGGACGCGCTCGATGTGCAGCCCGGCCAGCCGCCGCCGGGGCGGCACGTCGGGCGTCCAGTCGAAGCGCCGCGCGACCATCAGGAACCGCTGCTCGCCGGCGAGGTAGGTCAGATCCTCCGGCCGCAGGATCGCGTCCTGAAGATGCGCGGAGATCACGGTCAGGTCCTCGGCGTCGAGGGCGGCGAGCCTGAGCAGCTCCATGACAGGGTCCTCGGGAACACGGGATGCGCGGGTGGGAGAGCAGCGGGGGCGCAGAGCGGGAATGCGCGGCAGGGCGTAGGTAGCGGCACCACCCCGCCGGGGCAACGGCCGCAGCCATGATCACGATCCCACCGCGACGTCACCGCGGCACAGGTTCGCGCCAGCACCGGCGCGCAGGATCCCGACCGGCGAGTCGAGGCAGGATGGGATGGACAAGCGGATCACGCATGCGGCCTTGGCCGCCCTGGTACTGGCTCTGCCGCTCGCCGGCCCGGCAAGCGCGCAGGTCGGGCCGGATGCGAACGTCTACATGTATGGGGAGTCCGGGCCGGGCCGCTACGAGTACGCGCCCAGGCCGCGCCACCGGCCCCCGCCGCCGCCGGCGGACGATGACTGGAACATGCCCCCTCCGCCGCCGCCCCCTCCGCCGCCCTACGGCGCCTATGATCGACCCCGGTATCGGGACCCCGACGCGCGCCGCCGGTGGGACGACAGCAGCTGCATCACATCCCGCGGGACCTGCCCGGCGCCGGCCAGGCCGCCCGGCGCGTCCTGCGGCTGCGAGATCCCGGGCTTCGGCTACAAGCGTGGGCAGATCGGCGACTGAAGGGATCCGGCCGGCCGGGCGCTCGCTCAGGCCGCGTCGTCTTCCAGGCGGTAAGGGGCTGCGAGCAACGCGATCGGCAGGTTCCAGGCCGCGCTGATCGCCCGGATCTGGCCCAGGCTCAGCGCCCGCTTCCGGTTCAGGATCTCGGATGCACGCGCCCGCGAGCCGAGCAGGTGGGCCAGCTCGCTCTGCGAGCGGCCCATATCGGTGATGGCGAAATGCAGAATCTCGACCGGATCGGCCGCGGCGATCGGGAAATTCTGGTCTTCGTAGGCGGCGATCAGAGTTAGAAGAACCTCGAATCGGTCGCCGTCGGGTGTCCCGACGGCGGGCTCCTGCGTGAAGTAGCGATCGACTTCCGCGAGCGCCCAGCGGTGATCCGCAGGCGTGCGGATGGGTCTGACATTCTCAACCGGTCTTGCCTGCTGCGTCGTATCCGCGGTTTCCTGCATCATCTGACCTCCACGATGAGCGGATCGACGGAATCGTACTCGCTGTGGGTGCCGATGAACTTAATCTGGCACGCCTTGTATGTGTAAGACACTCTGACGATCAGACGGTATTTGTTGCCGCCTATATCGAAGATGACTCGATTGTCGCCGATAGATCGACTGAACTGCCGAACGCCGATTTGATGCCGGCGGGGCCGGTCCACTGCGCCTTCGTAACCTGATCGTACCACGTCCTGAGTGGCACCTCCGACCGAGGATACCGCTTCCAGAAAGCCACCAGGGCGGAGCGCGCTACGACGTTCACACCCGAAAGCTATCTTGTTCCCGCCTTGGGAACAAGACGTTGCGTAAGGCGTGTTGCGTCGTCAGCGGAGGGCAGGTCGGCTTCACGCCCGCACCCGCTCGATCTGCGCGCCGCAGCGGCCGAGCTTGGCCTCCAGGGCCTCGAAGCCGCGGTCGAGGTGGTAGACCCGGTTGATCTGGGTCTCGCCCTCGGCGGCGAGCCCGGCGATCACCAGGGACACCGAGGCGCGCAGATCGGTGGCCATCACGGGCGCGCCCTTCAGCCGCTCGACGCCCTCCACGATGGCGAGGTCGCCGTCCAGCCGGATCTTCGCGCCGAGGCGGGCCAGCTCCTGCACGTGCATGAACCGGTTCTCGAAGATCGTCTCGCGGATATGCGACTGGCCCTTGGCGAGCGTCATCAGCGCCATGAACTGCGCCTGCAGATCGGTGGGGAAGCCCGGGAACGGATCGGTGGTGACATCGACCGCCGCGATGCCGGCGCCGTTGCGGCGGACCCGGATGCCGCCCTCGACCGAGCTGATCTCGGCGCCCGTCGTGGACAGGACGTCGAGGGCCGCGTGCAGCAATTCGGCCCGGGTATCCTTGAGCACCACGTCGCCGCCCGCCATCGCCACCGCCATGGCGTAGGTGCCGGTCTCGATCCGGTCGGGCAGCACCGCGTGCCGGGCGCCGCCGAGCCGCGCCACGCCCTCGATCTCGATATGGGGCGTGCCGGCGCCGCGGATCTTGGCGCCCATCTTGTTCAGGCACTCGGCGAGGTCGACCACCTCGGGCTCCCGGGCGGCGTTCTCGATCACCGTCGTGCCGTAGGCCAGCGCGGCGGCCATCAGCGCCACATGGGTGCCGCCGACCGTCACCTTGGGGAAGGCGATCTCGGCGCCACGCAGGCCGTTCTTCGTGCGGGCGACCACGTAACCCGCGTCGATCTCGATCTCAGCGCCGAGCTTTTCCAGCGCCATGAGCAACAGATCGACCGGCCGGGTTCCGATGGCGCAACCGCCCGGCAGCGAGACCTTCGCCTCCCCGAACCGCGCGAGCAGGGGGGCGATCACCCAGAAGCTCGCCCGCATGGTCGAGACCAGCTCGTAGGGGGCGGTGGTGTCGATGACGTTGGACGCGGTGAGCCGGATCGTCTGCCCGGTCTCGGTCGTCTGCCCCGGGCGCTTTCCGACCACCATGTGGTCGACGCCGTGATTGCCGAGGATCCGCGTCAGCGCCGCGATGTCGGCGAGCCGCGGCACATTGATCAGCTCCAGCGTCTCGCCGGTGAGCAAGCTCGCGATCATCAGTGGCAGCGCCGCGTTCTTGGCGCCCGAGATCGGGATGATGCCGTTGAGCGGCACGCCGCCGATGATGTGGATGCGGTCCATGGTGTGTCCTCGGGCGGCGCGCCTCCTGGCGCGCGGCCGGTCGTAATCCTCGCGGGCGCCGCAGCGCCCAGACTTGGCCGTGGCCTATAGACCGGATTTGTCGGAATCAGGACCGCTCGAGTCGGCGTTATTCCCGCGGGTCTGATCCGCGTCGGCCGCCGGCTGTGCCTCGGCGCGTCCCCGGCCCTGCATCTTCCGGCGCCGTAAATTCTCCCGGAGTGCGGCCTTCAGCCGTTCGGCGCGGACGTTCTTGCCGTCCGTCACCGCGCGACCCTTCGTCGCCGGGAAGACGGGGGAGACCCGGCGCGGCGAAAAACGCCGGTGGCGAAGGACGAGAGAGGGAGGCGCAAGGAATGGGCACCCTATTGAGGCGTACGAGACCGGTGCAACGCTAGCGCGTTCGGCCCGCCCTCTCAACGGATGCAGGGCAGAGATGCCGGAACCTTACCTTGAACCAATTCCAGATCCGCGCGTATCTTGCCCCCTCACGCGAAGGACTGACCGAGGCCGGACCTTGATCGCGGGACCCCAGCGCCACATGGCGCTGCCCGCGCGGCCGAACACGCGAAGGACGCTCGATGACCGTGACCCGGATGCCCAGCCCGATGCTCGCCCCCACGGGCTCGACGCGCGCCAGGTCCGGCTACGAGCGCTACTTCCGCGGCGCCCTCGATCAACTCCACGGTGAGCGTCGCTACCGTGTCTTCGCCGATATCGAGCGCATCTCCGGCCGGTTCCCGACCGCCAAGTGGCGCCAGCCCGACGGCAAGACCGCCGAGATCACCGTGTGGTGCTCCAACGATTATCTGGGCATGGGCCAGCACAAGGAGGTGGTGGCCGCCATGACCGAGACCGCCGCCCGCTGCGGCGTCGGCGCGGGCGGCACCCGCAACATCGCGGGCAACAACTCGCCGCTGGTCGATCTGGAGCGCGAGCTGGCCGACCTGCACGGCAAGGAGGCCGGCCTCGTCTTCACTTCGGGCTACGTCTCCAACCAAGCCGGCATCTCGACCATCGCCAAGCTGATCCCGGATTGCCTGATCCTGTCCGACGCCTTCAACCACAACTCGATGATCGAGGGCGTCCGCCACTCGGGATGCGAAAAGAAGATTTTTCGGCACAACGATCTCCAGCATCTGGAGGCGCTGCTGCGCGAGGCCGGTGACCGGCCCAAGCTGATCGTGTTCGAGTCGGTCTATTCCATGGATGGCGACGTGGCGCCGATCGGCGCGATCTGCGACCTCGCCGATCGCTACGGGGCGATGACCTATCTCGACGAGGTCCACGCGGTCGGCCTTTACGGGGAGCGCGGTGCCGGCATCGCCGAGCGTGACGGAGTGATGCACCGGGTCGACGTGATCGAGGGCACGCTGGCCAAGGGTTTCGGCTGTGTCGGCGGCTACATCACGGCCTCGGCGGCGATCTGCGACGCGGTGCGCAGCTTCGCGCCGGGCTTCATCTTCACGACCGCGCTGCCCCCCGCGGTGGCAGCGGCCGCCCGGGCTTCGGTGCGCTACCTCAAGCGTTCGAGCGTCGAGCGCGAGGCGCACCAGCGCCAGGCAGCGGCCACCAAGGCGGCGCTCAGCGCGGCGGGTCTGCCGGTGCTGGAGACCGAAACCCACATCGTCCCGGTGATGGTCGGCGACGCGGAACTGTGCAAGGCGGCGGCCGACCACCTGCTGGAGCGCCACGCGATCTACATCCAGCCGATCAACTACCCGACCGTGCCGCGCGGCACCGAGCGCCTGCGGATCACGCCCTCGCCCTTCCACGATGCGGCGCACATCGCGCGCCTGGCGGCGGCGCTGACCGAGACCTGGGAGACGCTGGACCTGCCGCGGGCCGGGACGGTGTTCGTCGAGGCGGCGGAGTAGTTTTTTCCGAGATCTCGACGCAGCCGACAAAGCGCGACCGACCCCCTCTCCCGTGCGGGCTAGCGGATCTACACTTCTCGGTCTGCGCCAACGCTTTGAAAGACGAGCGCTTTTCCCTCTCCCCTGCGGGGAGGGGTCAGGGGTGGGGGTAATTCAGGAAAAGGCGCAGCGGTGCCTTCTGCACCACCCCACCTCCAACTCCTCCCCGCAAGGGGGAGGAGGGCGCATCGCGGCCCGTGAAACGGGAATATCGTAAACACCCGCGGGAGAGGGGACCCGCGCCGCGCCGGCCATCCGATGCAGTTTGTCCGCGCCGGCACCCCGCCCATCTCCCGCCCCCATCTCGTCTTTTCCGGCGCGCCCCTGTAACGACGGCACCAACCCGTCCTCGCGAAAAGTCTCGAAGAAATGATCTCCTCACCCCTCATGACCGTGATGGTCGATGCCGTGCGCAAGGCCGCCCGCGGTCTGCGCCGCGACTTCGGCGAGGTCGAGAACCTGCAGGTCTCGCGCAAGGGCCCGGGCGACTTCGTCTCGGCCGCCGACCGCAAGGCCGAGGAGGTGGTGCGCGACGCCCTGATGAAGGCGCGCCCCGGCTACAGCCTCGTGCTGGAGGAGAACGGCCTCATCGAGGGCACCGACAAGAGCCACACGTGGCATGTCGATCCCCTCGACGGCACCTCGAACTTCCTCCACGGCGTGCCGCATTTCGCGGTCTCGGTGGGTCTGGAGCGCGAGGGCCAGATCGTGGCCGGCGTGATCTTCGATCCGATCAAGGACGAGCTGTTCGTCGCCGAGCGCGGCAAGGGCGCCTATCTCAACAACCGGCGCCTGCGCGTCTCCGGCCGCCAGGACATGACCGACGCTCTGGTGGGCTACGGCACGCCCTATCTCGGTCGCGGTAGCCATCCGCGCCTGCTGCGCGAGCTCGGCGCCGTCATGGCGGTGGCCGGCGGCACCCGCCGGATGGGTTCGGCGGCCCTCGACCTGGCCTATGTCGCCTGCGGGCGCCTCGACGCCTACTGGGAGCGCGACCTCCAGACCTACGACTTTGCCGCCGGCGTGATCCTCGTGCGCGAGGCGGGCGGCTTCGTGACCTCGGCGGACGGTGCGGCCGAGCCGCTGGCACCGCGCTCGGTCGCTGCCGGCAACGAGGGCCTGCACCGGGAACTCGTCGCCCTCCTCAAGAAGGTCCAGGCGGCCTGAGTCGCAGAAAACTGGTCAGGGCGTCGGGCTTCTGCTTTAAGCCCGCGGTTCCTCACGGAAGGCCGAACGCATGGAAGCCCGCCGCCACGTCGCGCTGAAGGAGTCGATCCGCTCGATTCCCGATTATCCGAAGCCCGGCATCATCTTCCGCGACATCACCACCCTGCTGAGCGACCCGCGGGCGTTCCGGCGGGCGGTGGACGCGCTGGTCCACCCCTACGCGGGCGGGCAGATCCAGCAGGTCGCCGGCATCGAGGCGCGGGGCTTCATCCTGGGCGGCGCCATCGCGCACCAGCTGTCCTCGGGCTTCGTGCCGATCCGCAAGAAGGGCAAGCTCCCGCACAAGACCGTCTCGATCGCCTACGCGCTGGAATACGGCACCGACGAGATCGAGATTCACGTCGATGCGGTGAAGCCCGGCGACAAGGTGCTGCTGGTCGACGACCTGATCGCCACGGGCGGCACCGCGACGGCGGCCGTCAATCTGCTTCAGAAGATCGGCGCCGAGATCGTGGCGGCCTGCTTCGTGATCGACCTGCCCGAGATCGGCGGCGCGCAACGCCTGCGCGATATGGGCGTCGAGGTGCGCACCCTCATGCAATTCGAGGGTCATTGAGCCCCGCGAAACGTTGACTTCGCCGGACCCATCCGCCATAAGCCCGCCACTCGCGACGTGGCGCCCCGCCTGGGCGCCCTTCGTGTTTTTAAACAACCAGGACGCGTGAAGGTCGAGTGCAGCATCAGCTGCCCGCGAGCGCGCCTCGACCTTTGAAGGCTCTGAGCCATGAAGAGAACCTACCAGCCGAGCAAGCTCGTTCGTAAGCGCCGCCACGGTTTCCGTGCGCGCATGGCCACCGCCGGTGGCCGCAAGGTGATTGCACGCCGCCGCGCCCACGGCCGCAAGAAGCTGTCGGCCTAAAGGCCGGATAGCCCTTCGCGGCCGTGCCGTGGGGGATGGGATTGGCCGGGATCGGACCATCGATGGCGACGATCGAGCGGCTGACGAAACGACCCGACTTCCTGGCGGCGGCCGAGGGGCGCCGCTTCCACACCGAGCGGATGAGCGCGCAGGGCCGTCTCCGGCCTGCGGACGGACCGCCCGGCCTCCGGCTCGGCTTCACCATCACGAAGCGGGTCGGCCACGCGACGGAGCGCAACCGCATCCGCCGTCGCCTGCGCGCCGTCGTGGCCCTGGTCGCGGCCGATCTCCCGGGCGACCTCGCGTGCCTGCCGGCCGATATCGTGCTGATCGCCCGCCGCCCCGCGCTCGAGGCGCCCTTCAAGACCCTCGCCGAGGATCTATGGCGCGCGCTCCCCACGGTGACGCGCCCGGCCGCCCCCCGGCCGCCGGGCCAGGGCCGCGGTAAGCGATCTGGCAAATCTGGCGATCGGCCTTCCACGACCACACCTCTCCCGCTCGATGCGGGCCAGCCCGCGCCGTCCGGCCAAGCCGACATCGGCCCGTCGTATGGGCGCGGCAGAGGTCCTCGAATCACAGGCGCGCGCGGGTCCGATGCGACCGGCGCCCGCCCTGACGTCACTCCGAACGCGTGCGGCGGTGTCCCTGATGGGCAATGACAAGACGAACATGTTCGTGGCCATCGGCCTGTCGCTGCTGGTGCTGCTCGGGTGGCAGTACTTCGTGGCCGGCCCGCGCGTGGAGCAGCAGCGGCTGATCGAGGCGCAGAACAAGGCCGCGCAGCAGCAGCCCCCGGGCGTGACCCCGGACGGCGTGCCCTCGCCATCCCCGAAGGAGGGCGGCCCCGCCGCGCCGGTCCCCGGTACGCTGCCGACCGCGCAGGGTGGACCTGTCTCCCGTGAGGCGGCGCTGACCCGCTCGCCGCGCATCCGGATCGAGACCCCGGCGATCTCGGGCTCGATCGCCCTCAAGGGCGGCCGCGTCGACGACGTGTCGCTGAAGAACTACCATGAGACCATCGATCCCAAGAGCCCCGAGATCGTGCTGTTCTCGCCGGCCGGGACCGAGACGCCTTATTACGCCGAGTTCGGTTGGGTCGGCGCCAACGCCGGACCGCTGCCCACCAACGACACCCTCTGGACCAGCGACGGCAAGACGCTCTCCCCCGGCATGCCGGTGACCCTGACCTGGGACAACGGCGCCGGCCTCGTCTTCAAGCGGGTCATCGCGGTCGACGACAAGTACATGTTCACGATCCGGGACGAGGTCGAGAACAAGGGCTCGGGCGAGATCACGCTCTACCCGTACAGCCTGGTCTCCCGCTGGGGTAAGCCGCACACTCAGGGCTACTACGTCCTGCATGAGGGCATGATCGGCTATCTCGGCAACGACGGCCTGCAGGAATTCACCTACGACAAGCTCGCCAAGGAGGGCGCCTACGGTGGCGCCAACACCAAGGGCAAGGCCTGGACCGGCGTGAGCGGCGGTTTCGTCGGCATCACCGACAAGTACTGGGCGGCAGCCGCGATCCCCGATCAGGACACGCCCTATACCGGCGCCTTCACTGACCGGACCGACGGCACCACCAACGTCTATCAGGCCAGCGTGCGCGGCGACGCCGTGAACCTAGCCGCCGGCGCATCGGCGACCGCGACGCAGCGGCTGTTCGCCGGCGCCAAGGAAGTCAACGTTATCAACGGCTACGAGAAGGACCTCGGCATCAAGCACTTCGATCTGATGATCGATTGGGGCTGGTTCTTCTTCATCACCAAGCCGATGTTCCGGGCTCTGGATTTCTTCTACCACCTGTTCGGCAATTTCGGCGTCTCGATCCTGGTGGTGACCTTCTGCCTGAAGCTGCTGTTCCTGCCGATCGCGAACCGGTCCTACGTCTCCATGGCCAAGATGAAGGCCGTGCAGCCGGAGATGGCCGCCATACGCGAGCGGTACAAGGACGACCGCATGAAGCAGCAACAGGCGACGATGGAGCTGTACAAGAAGGAGAAGATCAACCCGGTTGCCGGCTGCTGGCCGGTGCTGATCCAGATCCCGGTCTTCTTCGCGCTCTACAAGGTGCTGTTCATCACCATCGAGATGCGCCACGCGCCGTTCTTCGGCTGGATCCATGATCTCGCGGCTCCGGATCCGACGAGCATCGTGAACCTGTTCGGCCTGCTGCCCTTCCCGGCGCCCGACTTCGTCCATCTGGGTGTCTGGCCGCTGATCATGGGCGTGACCATGTTCGTGCAGATGAAGATGAACCCCGCGCCGCCGGACCCGGTCCAGGCGCAGATCTTCACCTTCATGCCGATCGTGTTCACCTTCATGCTGGGCTCGTTCCCCGCCGGCCTCGTGATCTACTGGGCCTGGAACAACACCCTGTCGGTGACGCAGCAATACATCATCATGCGCCGCAACGGCGTGAAGGTGGAGCTGTGGGACAACCTGCGATCGACGTTCCGGCGCGGTGGCACCAAGACAGCCGCCACCAAGAGCTGACGGGCCAGGGCTGACCGGCAACAGCTGACGGACGACACATCGTGACCGAACCAAACGACGACGCGGCCGACCTTACCGAGGCCGGTCGCCTGCTCTTTGCCGGCGCCGCCGACTTCTACGCGGCTGCCCAGGTCCTCGACCGCATCCCGCCCATGGAGGGCGTCGAGATCGCCTTCGCGGGGCGTTCGAATGTCGGCAAATCGAGCCTGATCAACGCGCTGACCGGGCGCAACACCCTGGCGCGGACCTCGCACACGCCGGGGCGGACGCAGCAGCTCAACTTCTTCCGGATCGGCGAGCGCCTGTCGCTGGTAGACATGCCCGGTTACGGCTACGCGGCGGTCGAGAAGGCCAAGGTCGAGGCCTGGACCCGGCTGATCCATGCCTATCTGAAAGGTCGGGCCAACCTTGCCCGTGTGTTCATGCTGATCGACGCCCGACACGGCTTCAAGTCGATCGACACCGACGTGCTCGACGGGCTCGACAAGGCCGCGGTGAGCTATCAGGTCGTGCTGACCAAAGGGGATTCCCTCAAGAAGGGCGAAGTCGCCGCCCGCATCGCCGGGATCGAGGCGGGGCTTGCCAAGCGCCCGGCCGCCTATCCGCAGGTGATCCTGACGTCGAGTCGCGATGATGCCGGCGTGCCGGAGCTGCGGGCGGCGATCGCCAAGCTCTTGGTGGAGCGCGGCGTGTGAGGGCTTCGGGGATCGACCGCGCGCTCGTTGCGCTCGCCTGCCTCGCCGGTCTGCTCGGGGTCGCGCTCAGCGCTGCCGCCGCGCACATCCCCGGGGCCGATTCTTTGAAGACGGCAGCGCAGTTCCTGCTGTTCCACGCCCCCGCGATCCTGGCGCTGATCGGGCTCGGTGCCGCCGGGCTGACGCGGCCGGGTCTTGCCAGAGTCGCGGCGGGGCTGCTGGTCCTCGGCCTGATCCTGTTCTGCGGCGACCTCGCGGTGCGCACGTGGCTCCTGTATCCGCTCTTCCCGATGGCTGCCCCCACCGGCGGTTTCGCGTTGATGGGGGGTTGGCTCGTGGGGTTGCTGTGCGCGCTGGTGCCGGTGCGGACCTGAGCTGACGGGTCCTCTGTCCAGTCGTGTGATCGGCTCCGACGTATCGTGTCGCGTCGGTTTGCCCGGCCCTTTTCCCGGACGCTTGGAGCACATTCGACCCGGGATTCGAGCAGACGCCGTCGCGAAGCGTCGATCCGGATCACCCGTGCCGCTGATGCGGCGCTTCGCATGATGGATCTCGTCCCGGGTTTCGCTGTCGCTCCTCCTGTCCGAGAAACGGCGCTCGTCGGGCTGATCTCATGGGGCCGCCACCGGCCCGACAGTCAGGCGAAGACCGCCTCGGCCTCGTTCCGAGCCGATAAGGCTTAATCAAGCCGCTCTCACCTGCAGAAAATCCACCGCGGATCCCTGCATCTCGGAAAAGACCCCGGCCGTCAGTGCGCCGCCATAGACAGCGCCGGTGTCGAGGTTCGTCCGGAACCGGCGCCGTTCCGGGCGGCCGTTGCGCTGGGGCGTGTGTCCGTGCACCACGTGCCGTTCGAAGTCGTGGTCGCTCTCCAGGAACGGCTCGCGGATCCAGAGGCGGTTGTGCTCGTCCGGATCCGGGATCTCGGCCCCCGGCCGGAAGCCGGCATGGACGTACCAGCGTGCCGCGTCGGCGTGTAGCGTCGGCAGCCCCTCGATCCAGTCGAGGGTGTCGCGCGGCAGGTCGGCGACCTCGTGCGCGCCGAACGCGTCGAGCGTCGCGTCCCCGCCGTTATACAGCCATCGCTCGGCGGCCTGTGGCGTGTGGAGCGCGTCGAGCAGCATGCGCTCGTGATTGCCCATCAGGCAGGTGACGCGTTCCGGCTCGGCCCAGCAGAGGCGGCTGAGGGTGCGCAGCACCTCCGCGCTGTCAGGGCCCCGGTCGATGTAGTCCCCCAGGAAGACGAGCTTATGAGCGCGGTCGCCGGCATGGTCGGCGATCCGCTCCAGCAAAGCGTCGAGCAGGGCTGTGCAGCCGTGGATGTCGCCGATGGCGTAGGTGAGAGGTCCGGAATCCATGGCGTCATCGTCCACCCGGGCGGTCCGGGCCGCAAGTCCGGATCGGAACCCCTGGATGTCCCGGTGGGGATCAAGCTATTCCGCGCGCCGACGAACCGGAACGGCGCGGCCGACGCTCTGGCGAGGCTGGCCGGTGCCGATCAGGTGGGACCGCCTCAGCCGTTCGAGGGCCGGGCGTAGCGCCCATCGTAGCGGCCGGACCGGATCAGCGCGAGGACTTCCGCCTCCCGGGCCGCCTGCGCGCGCACCGCCTCGCGCAGGCTCGGGACGATCCCGGGCGGAAAGGTGACGACCCCGTCGGCATCGCCCACCACCACGTCGCCCGGGTTCACCGTCCAGCCGCCGATGCTGACCGGCAGGTTGGTCGCGCCGGGTCCCGTCTTGAATGGCCCGCGCGGCGTCGCGGCGCGGGCGTAGCAGGGGAAATCGGCACCGGCGAAGGCCTCGGTGTCCCGCACCGCCCCATCGACGACGAAGCCCGCGATGCCGCGGCTCTCGGCGATCGCCTTCATGATGTCGCCCACAAGCGCCCGGCTCGTGTCCCCGCTGCCATCGACCACGATCACATCCCCGCGACGGGCTGCCTCGAGGGCCTGATGGATGGCGAGGTTGTCGCCCGCCCGAACCTGTACGGTGAAGGCCGTGCCGATCAGCTGACCGCGGCGATGGAACGGGCGCAGACCCGACAGGACCGGCATGCGGTCGAGACAGTCGCTGATCGTCGCCGTGGCGACCCCGCGCAGGGCGGTGAGCAGGCCGGGATCGACGGCATGCGGGAGCGGGTGGTGCGTCACGGCTGTCATCGGCTCGGATCTCCTTCCCGTGTCCCGGCCGCCGGGACCCTTGAGGGACCGGTGACTCGCCGGGCGATCCTGCCTGAAGGGAAGCGCGGTGTCGCCGGCCGTCAGCGATCGCCCGCCGGCGCCGCGCTGCTCGTGGCGAGCTTGCGCCGTGAATCCGCCTGGCCACTGTTCGCGTCGAAATATTTCGCCGCGTCGCCGAGCTGGACGGCGGGCTGGCAGTTCGGCGTGCAGGATAGGGATTCCCGGTCGAGCCCGCGCTGCACCGTGATGGTCGAGTCGCGCGATGCCTCCACGCGGATCATCGTCTCGGCGATCATCGCGCCGGCATTGTCCAGGGCGATCAGGTTGGTCGAGCCGAAGCTCTTGCCGGTGAGCACCAGCACGCCGTTCTTCTGCGGCGTGACTTCCGCGATGATCGGATTTCCAACGATGACCGTCGTGGTCTTCTCCGGCAGGCGGATCACCTTGGCGTTATCCACCAGCACGGTCACCACCGGCAGCGGCTCAGGCTGGCCGGCCGCTGCCGCGCCGCCCATGATCAGGAGGAGGAGGCCGGCTCGGCCCGCATGCGACAGGGTGCGGTGCATCGAAGAGGCTCGCGAGGAAGCGGTCGGTGGACGGTCCTCCGCCCGGCACCTGTGGATACGCGACACGGGTGAAGGAAGCGCTAAGCACGTCCAAGCTCCCAGTTCGACGTGCGATGCCGGGATCCGCGGCCGATCCCCGAAACCGAACCTTCACCACGCTCGCGTCTGCTGAAGATATCGGTGCGACCAAAATCGAGTTTAACCGATTTTCAAGGCGGAATCGGCAGTTTGTGCGAGCCGCCGATCGAGACCTGAAAATTCTTCGTCGGTCATCGCGTAAGTTTTGGTCGCACAGAATTGATCGAAGGATCGTCCCTCATGAAGAGCCTGTTCAACCGTTTCGCCTCTGACGAGTCCGGCGCCACCGCCATCGAGTACGGCATGATCGCGGCCCTGGTGGCGGTTGCCATCATCACCGCTCTGCGGACGCTCGGCACCAACCTGACCGCCAAGTTCACCCAGATCTCCGGCAACCTGCAGTAAGAAGTCGAACCTTACGGCCACGATCTGCGGCAGGTCCGAGCCGCCCCCGTCGCGCGTGAGCCGGCGGGGGCTCTCTCGACCGGCCGCCGCGGCCGTCACGGGTGCATAGACGGGTTCCGAGGGTCGGATGGTTCCGGCCCCGCGCCATTTCCGGCAATCAGCATCGTAGGTTGGCTCCGAGATGATCGGTGCAGGCGTTGCAAGTTCTCCGATAGCGAGTCTGGGGCTGGCGGGCTTCGGCCTGCTCGTGCTGTTCCCATTCCTGATGGCCTACGCCGCAGCGAACGACCTTCTGACCATGCTGATCCCGAACCGGATCTCGCTCGCCTTGGTGGCGGGCTTTGCGGTGCTCGCGGTGACGGGCCCGATGAGCTGGACCGAGATCGGCTTTCACCTGGGCGCAGGGGCCGTGATCCTCGTGGCCACCTTCACGCTGTTCGCCTTCGGCATCATCGGCGGCGGCGACGCCAAGCTCGCGGCCGCAACGGCCCTGTGGCTCGGCTTCGACGGGCTGGGCGATTATCTTCTCGTCGCATCGCTCCTCGGCGGCGCCCTGACGCTCGGCATTCTGTTCGCGCGCGCACATCCGCTGCCCATGCGCATCGCGCGCATGCCGTTCGCCCTGCATCTGCACGATGCGAAGACCGGCATTCCCTACGGTATCGCGCTTGCTGCCGCCGCGCTCCTGGTCCTCCCCGAGACCGAGGTCTGGAGCCGGGCGCTCGCCGGGTGAGGCGCCGCGCTCCGGACATCCGTGGAGGCGCGTTCGGGGCCGATATCAGATTCTGGGATCCGGGATCTGGAGCGCCGGTTCGACCCCCGTTAGAAGTCGGGCATGCCCCTCGCGCTGCTGCGTCGCCCTGATCCAGATCATCTCGAGGTCCAGCACGAGGGCGCGCGCTTCCGCATCGCGCTCCGGCGGCGCCCGACCGCGCGCCGCATCACCCTCCGGGTCTCAGCCGCCACCGGCGAAGTGGTGATCACGCTTCCGAACCGGACCGCGGTGAACACCGCGCAGCGTTTTGCCGTAAGTCATGCCGGTTGGATCGCCGCGCGGCTCGCCCGTCTGCCCGAGCGCGTCATCTTCGAACCGGGCGCGAGCCTACCGCTGCGGGGCGAGCCGCATCGCGTCAGTCTGCGGGGTGCCCGCGGCGGCGTGCGCATCGAGAATGACGCCGGTGAGCCGGAAATTGCGGTCGGCTGCGAGCCCGCCCACGTGGCGCGCCGGATACGGGACTTCCTGACCCGGGAAGCTCGGCTGGACCTCGCGGAGGCGGTCGAGCGCTATGCGCCGCGCCTCGGGCAGCGGCCGGTCCGCATGACCCTGCGCGATACCCGCAGCCGCTGGGGATCCTGCACGGCGCGCGGCGAGCTGAACTTCTCGTGGCGCCTGATCCTGGCCCCGCCGATGGTGCTCGACTACCTCGTCGCCCACGAGATGGCGCATCTGCGGGAGATGAACCATTCACCCCGGTTCTGGACGCTCCTGCGCGAGCTCTGCCCGAACGTGGACGCCGCGGAGGCATGGCTGAAGCGCAACGGCACCAGCCTGCATCGCTACGGCTGAGCCAGCGCGAATTCAGCCCTTGGAGCGCAGCACGCGTTCGCGGGCGACGGCGTCGGCCGGCCAAGTCGGCCGCGGATCGACCTCGCCGGGATTGAGGGTGCGCGGGGCGACGCTGTCGCAGATTTCGCGCTGGCGGATGATCACCGGATTGCCGAAGGCGTCGCGCCGGCGGATCAGGCCGCCGTCCCGGCAGTAGCCCGCGATCGCCGCCTGCCCCTCGCGCCGACCGTACGGATTCACCGCGACCGGCGGATGCTCGATCACCAGTGTGTCGGAGCGATTGAGCGAACGCTCGACATAGGTGGTCTCGCCGACCGGCAGGCTCTGGGCCCCGACCTGCGTGAGGGCGGCCATCAGGCAGGCGGCCGAAAGGGCGAGCGGACGCATCACGGCAACAGGATCCGGCGCTTGAGGACTGACTGGGACTTATCTAGGCCTTGCATTCCCGCTCGGATAGCGCTGCCGCGCAACACAAGGGCTGGATCGCTTGACAGCGCGGGGCCGACCATGGTCCGAACACGCCCGATTGTACGGCTCCCGCCCGTCCGCGGCCGGAGCGTTCCGAAGGGATCGGTGGTGCTGCTTCACCCGAAGCTCGTTCGATTTCGGCGCGCGGTCCGGCGCGCCGCGCTGCCGGTCTTCCTCGCTCCCGTCGCGGCGGCGCTCACCCCCGCAGGGCCCGCGATGGCGCAGGGCATGGTGCGCAAGACCTTCGAGGATTGGCAATTGCGCTGCGAGACGCCCGCGGGCGCCAAGGCCGAGCAATGCGCGCTGGTCCAGTATCTCGCCGCCGAGGACCGGCCGAACCTGACCCTGGTGGTCATCGTGCTGAAGACGGCGGACAACCGCGGCTACCTGCTGCGGGTCGTGGCGCCGCTGGGCGTGCTCCTGCCCTCGGGCCTCGGCCTGAAGATCGACCAGACCGATATCGGCCGGGCCGGGTTCGTCCGTTGTCTCACCACCGGCTGCGTCGCCGAGGTGGTGATGGATGACGGTCTGATCCGCCAGTTCAAGAGCGGCACGCAGGCGACCTTCATCGTGTTCCAGACGCCCGAGGAGGGTGTCGGCATCCCGCTGTCGATGAAGGGGTTCGCGGCCGGGTTCGACAGCTTGAAATGACGGGGCCGTTCGGGAGCCGTGCGATGATCGGAAGTCGGAACGTATCCGGGGGCGTATGCCGGGGCGCCGCGGCGGGTCTGGTTTTCGTCGCCGCGCTCGCCGCCGCGCCGGCCCGGGCCGAGGACGGCAACGTCTTCTCCAACCTGTTCAAGTTCGGCGGCACCACGGTCCCGCCCTCGCAGGCCGAAAGCCTCGATCCGCCCTACTGTCCCCCTGTCGAGGTCGCCGAGAATGCCGCCGCCTCGCGGACCATGGCGGGTGCGAATGTGCGCACGCAATTCTCCTTGGGCCGCCTCGCCCGCGAGTGCACGCGGCTCCAGGACGGTTCGATCACCGTGAAGATCGGCGTGGAGGTGAACGTCCTGCTCGGTCCGGCCGGGGCGCCGGGCCGGTTCGACGTGCCGGTCACGTTCCAGATCCGCCACGACGGCAAGGTGATCTCGAGCCGCGTCGAGCGCGCCGGCGTGGCCGTCGGAGCCGGCGAGGCGCAGGGCTTCGCGACCATCGTGGCCGAGCCGCTGGCCGTTCCGGCCGCGATGTCGGCGGATTACGATATCGCGGTCGGGGTCGGCGCGTTGGGTAAGGGCGGGATCGCCAAGGGGGCGGGCGGCAAGACCGCCGCCAAGCCGCGCCGACGGAAGCCGGCGGTGGCCGAGGCGCCCCCGGGCGGAGGCGACGACGCTGCCCAGTGACGCCGCGGCGCGCCGCGTCGAACCGGGTACATCGCTCAGCCTGCGCGACCGTCTCCGGTTCGGCCGCGCGACCCGCTTCCGCCTGGAGCCGGCGGACGATTCTGCCTTCGACCGCCGCCTCGTTCTTCCCGACCATCCGAGCGGCTGGATCGTGCTGAGCTACCGGGACGGCGCCGTGGTGGCACCGCGCCGGCCGATCCTGCGCGTCCTGCGCGGCTCCGACGATGCGCCCCAGGATTTCGTGCTGCCGGGGGCATCCCTCGGCGTCGCGCACTGGCTCGGCCTGATCCCGTCGGATGTCCGGGAGATCCGCCTCTGTGCCGGTCCCGAATTCGCGCTCGAGCGTGTTGGTATCCGGAGCGAGGGCGGCGTGTTGGCGCAATGTCTCCTGCGGCGCCCCTGGCGCTTCGTGGGGGCGCTCTACCAGCGGGCCCGCGGCTCGGAGCGACGGTATCGCGACACGCTGCGCGGCACCTGCGCGGTGACGCCACTCGCAGGGTTCGATGCCTGGGCCGCCACCCGAACCCGGCCGGTTTCCACGTCGCCCACGAACCTGCGGATCCGCTGCCTCGTTCTCGCGCGTTCCGGCGAGACAGCGGCCCTGGCCGCCACGCTGGACGCCCTTCAGGCGCAGACCCATCGCGCGGAGGCGATCTGCGTGACCTGGGAGGGCGCGCTGCCCGACACGCCGGACGCGCGGGCCATCCATCGGCGCTGGGACGAACGCGCCGGTCCGGAGGATCTCGTCGCCGGGTCCGAGGCCCTGTGCCTGCTGCGGCCGGGTGACATCCCGAAGCCCGACGCCCTGGCGCTCCTGGCGGACGCCCTTCAGGGCGCCGACCTCGCCTATGGCGACACCATCGGGCCGGACGGCAGGCCGCGCCTGAAGCCGGATTGGAGCCCGGATCTCGCCTTGGAGACGGGCTATCCCGGCCGTCCGCTGCTCGCGGTGCATGCGTTCCTGGCGGCGTTTCTGCCGGCCCCCCTGGGTTCGATGGCGCAGATGGAACTCGCCCTGGAGGTCGCCGCCGTCTCGGCGCGGGCGCGGGTGGTTCATGTCGCGCGTCCGCTCGCGCGCAATACGGCCGACCCCCTCGACCCGCCCGCCCGGGCACGGGCGCTCGACGCACATCAGAAGGTTCCGGCCGCCGCGCTCCGCGACGGCGCCGTCCAGCTTCTCTGGCCGCTGCCGGATCCCGCGCCGCTGGTCAGCATCGTGATCCCGTCGCGCGACCGGCTCGACCTGATCACGCGCGTCTGCCGCAGCGTCCTGCACGAGACGACCTACGCCCCGATCGAGCTGATCATCATCGACAACGGCTCGACCGACCCCGCGGTGCTGGCCCATTACGAGACCCTGCGCCGGGATCCGCGCGTGCACATCCGGATCGACCCGCAACCGTTCAACTTCGCCGCGATGGTCAATGCCGGCGTCGGCCTGGCGTCGGGCGCCGTGGTCGTGCTGCTGAACAACGACGTGGCCGTGCTGGCGCCCGGTTGGCTGGACGCGATGGTCCGGCAGGCCTGCCGGCCCGAGGTCGGCGCCGTGGGCGCCAAGCTCCTCTACGGTGACGGCTCCCTGCAGCATGCCGGCGTCGTGGTCGGGCTCGGCGGGCGGGCGGGCCACATCCTGCGCCGGCGTCCCGGCGGCACGCCCGGCCATCTCGGGCGTCTGCGCGTGGCCCACGAGGTTTCCGCGGTGACGGCTGCCTGCCTGGCGGTATCGCGGGAGAAGTATCTCGCGGTGGGCGGCTTCGACGCCGCAACCTTCCCGGTCGACTTCAACGACGTCGATTTCTGCCTGCGGCTCGGGGCTGCCGGCTGGAAGAGTGTCTGGACCCCGGATGCGACCCTGGCGCATCTCGAATCCGTGAGCCGCGGCCCCTCGATCGGCGCCGAGCGCGCCCGGTTCGAGCGGGAAGCGGCGCTTTTCTCCGAGCGCTGGCGCGACGTGATCCGCCACGATCCGTTCTACCATCCGGCCCTGTCGCTCACGACCTTCGGCGAGGATCTGGAATGACGCGCCGCCGATCCCGGCGGGGGCTCGCCGACGCGGCGCGCAGGATTCTGGGCCATCCCCAGGAGGCCGGCGCCATCCTCTGGGCGCGACTGACGGGCAAGCGCCTGCGCGCCCGGCAGAGGCTGGCGGCGCTGGTGGGCGTCGATCATCGGCTCACTGTGCCGGCGCGGATCCTCGATGGCTTCCCGCCGGCTCGGGCCGGATTGGGCGACGACCTCCGCCTGATCGGCGGCGTGCTCGTGGCCGGCGCCCCGGCGCGGATCGCCGCCGTTTTCGCCGCCGAGCCCGATCTTCAGGCGCTCTACGGCGACGCGCTCGCGCAGGACCGTGCGGGCGGCCCGGCCTGGCCGCTCCTGCCGCCGGTCTTCGATGCCGACCGTCTCGCGGCCTTCGATTATCTCGGGCCGGTCCTGGCCTATCGGCGGACCGCCCTCGATCCGGATATCCATCCGCTGAGCCCGGCCGATGCCGCATTCCGCATCGCCGAGCGGCACGGCCCCCGGGCCATCGGCCACCTGCCGGAGATTTTATCGATCCGGCGTGAGGACGGCGATCCCCTCGCCCCGCGTTCGGGGAGAGGGGGATCTGGGCTCCATACAGTAGGGGAGGGGGGGCTCATCCATCACCGCGTGGTGGAGGCGCGTCTCGATCGGACCGGCCGGGCCGGGGCGCGCGTCGTCCCGGCGGACGGGCTCCTGCGCGTGGAGCATCCGCTCCCCGATCCGCCACCGCTCGCCAGCTTGATCGTCCCGACCCGCGACCGCCTCGACCTGCTCCGCCCCTGCCTGGACAGCCTGCGGGGCTGCACCGATTGGCCGTCCATCGAGATCCTGGTCTGCGATAACGACAGCCGCGAACCGGAGACCCTGGCTTATCTGGTGGATCTGGAGCGACAGGGGAGGGGGCATGTCGTGCCCTGTCCGGGGCCGTTCAACTTCGCCGCGATGAACAACGCCGCGGCCGCCCGCGCCCGGGGCCGGCTGCTGGTCTTCATCAACAACGACGTCGAGGCGTTCCAGCCCGACTGGCTGACCCTCATGGCCCGCGAGGCCCTGCGCCCGGATGTCGGTGCCGTGGGCGCCAAGCTCCTCGACGGCGAAGGCCGGATCCAGCACGGCGGCATCGTGCTCGGCACCGGCGGGCTGGTCACCCACGGGCACCGCCACTTCCCGGGCAATGCGCCGGGCTATCGCGCGGCGCTCCAAGTCACGCACGCGGTCTCAGCCGTGACGGCGGCCTGCCTGGTGGTCGAGGCGGACAAATTCCGGGCTGTCGGCGGTTTCGACGACGCGGTGTTCGCGGTCGACTTCAACGACGTGGATCTGTGCCTGCGCCTCAACGCGGCCGGTTACCGGACGCTGCTGGTCCCGGGGGCGGTCCTGCATCACCGCGAGGCGGCGAGCCGCCGCTGGACCCCGGAGGCGCTCGCCCGGCACGCGCGCGAGATTGCCGCGCTCAAAACACGATGGGGGCCGCTGCTGGCGCAGGACCCCCATTATCACCCGGGCTTCGACCCGGACCTCTCGACCCATGCGCGGCTGCGCCGGGATTTCCCGCCGGCGGGCACGGCGACTATCCGCCGGCCCGCCTGAACGAGCTTACTGGACGAGCCGCGGCCCGCCGCTCTGCACCTTCTCGTTCTCCGACATGATGCCGAGCCGCTTGGCGACTTCGGTATAGGCCTCGATCAGGCCGCCCAGATCCTTGCGGAACCGGTCCTTGTCGAGCTTGTCGGAGGACTTGATGTCCCACAGCCGGCACGAATCCGGGGAGATCTCGTCGGCGACGACGATGCGCATCATGTCGCCTTCCCAGAGCCGGCCGGTCTCGATCTTGAAGTCGACGAGCCGGATGCCGACCCCGAGGAACAGGCCCGACAGGAAGTCGTTGACGCGGATCGCCAGCGCCATGATGTCGTCGATCTCCTGGGGCGTCGCCCAGCCGAAGGCCGTGATGTGCTCCTCGGAGACCATCGGATCGTTCAGCGCGTCGTTCTTGTAGTAGAACTCGATGATCGAGCGCGGCAGCTGGGTGCCTTCCTCCAAGCCCAGCCGCGTCGCCAGCGAGCCGGCCGCGACGTTGCGCACCACCACCTCAAGGGGGATGATCTCGACTTCGCGGATCAGCTGCTCGCGCATGTTGAGCCGACGGATGAAGTGCGTCGGCACGCCGATATCGTTGAGGTGCTGGAAGACGAACTCGGAAATCCGGTTGTTCAGCACGCCCTTGCCGTCGATGACCTCGTGCTTCTTCGCGTTGAAGGCCGTCGCGTCATCCTTGAAGTGCTGGATGAGCGTCCCGGGCTCGGGCCCCTCGTAGAGGACCTTCGCCTTGCCCTCGTAGATGCGACGGCGGCGGTTCATAGGCGTGTACCGTGGTTTGAGGAAGTCCATGGGCCGAGGCTCCTAGTGCGCGACGATGGAGAGGATCCGCGGCGCGGCGACCGGACGCGAGGTCGGGCAGCCGGACGGCCTCTGCCCGAGAGCCCCGGCAACCGGCTGGCAAACTAGCCGAACCGGGCTTCCAGCACAACGCGTTAGCCCGCAGAGGGGGATTGCGGAGGGCGCCCCGCACGTGTCCCGCACGTGTCGTGAATGTCGTCACGCCGTCGTCTTGGACGGGTATCGGCAGAGATCCGCGATGCGGCAGTGGAGGCATTCGGGCTTGCGCGCCTTGCAGGTGTAGCGGCCGTGCAAGATCAGCCAGTGATGGGCGTGGAGACGATAGGGCTCCGGCACGATCGCCTCGAGCCCGGCCTGCACCTTGTCGGTGGTCGCCCCGATGAAGAGCGGGATCCGGTTCGAGACCCGAAAGATATGGGTGTCGACGGCGATCCGCGGAACCCCGAAGGCGATGTTCAGCACGACGCTCGCGGTCTTGGCGCCGACCCCGGGCAGCACCTGAAGCGCCTCCAGGCTTGCCGGCACCGCGCCGCCATGCTGGTCGACCAGGATGCGCGAGAGTGCGACGACGTTCTTGGCCTTGGTGTTGAACAGCCCGATCGTCCGAACGAAGCCGCGGACTCGGTCTTCCCCGAGGGCCAGCATTTTCTCGGGCGTATCGGCCACGGCGAAGAGCGGGCCGGTGGCGAGGTTGACGCCGCGATCCGTCGCCTGCGCCGAAAGCACCACGGCCACGAGCAGCGTGAACGGGTTGACATAGTGCAGCTCACCTTTCGGCTCCGGCTCGGCCTCGTGGAACCGGCGGAAGATCTCGGTGAGGATGTCCGGGGCGACGGCTTCGGGGGCGGTGTCCACCTGTGCGGTGACCGCCGGCCCGATGGGGCCTGCGAGGCGGCCGGAAGCTGCGGCTCCGCCGCGCCTCGCAGGCCCGCGACCGGCGCGATCCGTCACGGGAGTCGGTGGCTTTCTGGCGGGCATCGCTGCGTTATATGGATCGCATGGCGAGCGGCAATCCTTCCGTCCATCCGTATGGCCTCGATCCCGATTCGATCGACCGGCCCGTCTTCGCGGCGACCATCCGGCCGCATCAATCCCTGAGCCGTCTCGGGTTCCGGGTGGTGATGACGGGCTGCTGTGCCGTCTCGCTCACGGTCTCGGTCTGGGCGTGGCGGATGGGGTTCTGGCCGGTCGCCGGCTTCTTCGGCCTCGACATGCTGGCGATCTACGCCGCGCTGAAGGTGAGCGTCCGGCGTGGCGGCTCCTTCGAGGAGGTGATGATCACGCAGATCGAGATCCTCCTCGCCCGGGTCAGCCACCGGGGGGAGCGGCGCGAGTGGCGGTTCAACCCGCTCTGGACCAAGCTCGAGACGGTGGAGGATGACGAGTACGGGCTGCAGCGCCTGACCCTGGTCTCGCGCCGGCAGCACGCGCTCGTCGCGCGGGATGCCGGCCCGGACGAACGGGCGCGGGTCGCGCAAGGCCTGACCGCGGCCCTGGCGCAGGTGAAGAAGGGCTACTGACGGGCAGCGGCGGGGCCGGGCCGAAAAAATCTGACGCCGCCCGGAACGAAGCGGTTGACGTGTCCGTGCTGTCTCCGTATACCCCGGTTCATCGGCGCCGGCCGCGGAAGTGGCCCGGGCGCTGAAGCATCTTCTGACAAGTGGCGGGTTTGGCCGGCTGAGTAGCCGGGCGGCCTTCTGTTTGCCTCT
>NZ_JAKSYD010000087.1 GCF_022829605.1 Methylobacterium sp. E-065
GACCCTGATCACCGACCGGGGCGATCTGGTGCTCGACAACAAGACCAACGCGATCCTGCCCTGGCACAAGACCGGCTACGTGTTCATCAAGCGCGAGAGCCAGGACGCGGTCGCCTGGGTGTCGCTCGGCGGCGTCACCTCTCCGGTCACGACTGCGAACCGCTAGGCCTTTCCACCGAGTGGAGGCTGGCTCGGCACGAGGGTTTCGCGCGCAGAGGGTTTGGTGGCCTTCACGGCGCGTTGAGCCGGCAAGCCTATCTACGCTCCTCGTCCTGAGGTGCCCGTGCAGCGGGCCTCGAAGGAGGGCTTCAGGGATCACACAGCCCATTGGAGGGCTCGTTCGAGGCCTCTGCGTCGCTCCGGCACCTCAAGACGAGGTCGTGGGTTGGACGGCCGTTCCTGTCGCGCAGACTGTGAGCGACGCGACGGGAAACGGAAGGCGCCTCAGGCGGCGCGGCTCAGCGAGGGCTGGGCGAGGCTCGCGACATAGACTTCGACCCGGCCGATGAAGCCGGCGAGATGGGGCGCGATGCCCCTGAGGCTCGCAAGATCACGGATCAGGATGTCGCGCGATAAAACCCGGTCGCCTTCGCTCGGCGCGTCGGCGAGATAAGCGCTGACCGCGTGCTCGGCGATCTGGATCGCACCCGCCCGGCCATCCTCGGCGAGCGCTCTGATCACCTGCTGGATGGCGGGCTGCATCAAGGTGTCCTTGTCTGAGCTGCGGCCCGAGTCCGATGAACTGGCCGAGGTCTTGCACTTTGAGAAACCCGCCGCGAATCTCTGGCGTGGGCGTCCTTTGACAAGCCGGCAAAGCGCACGCGAATCAAGCGCTTCCGACGCCTCGCGGAACGGGTATTCGCGCAGCGCATGCGATGGCGTGCTGCTCAGCGGCAATAAAATCGTCGACCCGCGGAACCAATCCGCCCAGCGCTCGTTTCTTCGCTCCCCCCAAGGCCATTGTGCATCGCAGAATGTCGTGTCACCTTTCCGTCATCATCGGGCGGCGGGGCTTTGACCATGCGGCACGCGGATGGCGGATTCACGTGTCAGACGTTCGCACCCCTGCGTTGGCGGGGCTGGACCGGTGCGGCGCGCCGAGGGCGGCAAGTCGCAAGTTTCGCCCTGATCGGCACGATCCTGGCGCTGAGCGGCGCGACCACCCGCGCCCATGCGCGCCTCGTGCTGCCCGGCGAGGCCTCCATCGAGGAATCGAACGGCGCCGTGCGGGCCATCGCGGGATGGATCGATTTCTGTGCGCGGATGCCCGAGGAATGCACCCTCGATCCTGCCGAGCCTCACGTCCTGCCGTTGACGGTGGCGGTCTGGCGAACGCTGCTGAGCGTGAATCGCCGGGTCAATGCGCGTATCCGGCCGATCACCGACCAAGCGCATTGGGGTGTCGTCGACCGCTGGGACTTCCCCGATGACGGATCAGGCGATTGCGAGGATTACCAGCTCCTGAAGCGGCGGATGCTGGTGGAACGCGGCCTGCCCCGGCGTGCCCTGCTGATGACCGTGGTGATCGACGAGATCAACGAGGGCCACGCGGTGCTGACGGTGCGGACCGACCGCGGCGACTTCATCCTCGACAACAAGACCGACGCGATCCGTCCCTGGCGGCGTACCGGCTACAGCTTCATCAAGCGCGCCGGACAGGATAGCCCGACCTGGGTCTCGCTGGAGGGGAAGGACGGCGCCGCCCAGGTGGCGACCGCCGAACCCTAGAGCGCGCTCCGCCGAAGTGGGCACCGGTTCGGCGTCAAAGGGCGCGTTAAAACAACAGCTTGGGGCCGCGCACGATTGCGACGCGATCGGGCACGGCTCTGTGAGGGCGGTTCAGGCGCCGACCAGCATCGCCGCGAGGTCGAGGGCGACCCGGCCCGAGAGCAGACTCCAGCCGCAGGCGATGATCGTGGCGAGCATCACGAACGGCATCGGCCGGCCCTCGATCCGCCGGCCGCGCAGGGTGTTGCGCAGAATGATGAAGGGCGCCGAGAAGGCCAGCATCGGCAGGACGGCCACCGCACGCAGGCCGCCACGTCGCAGCAGGCTGAAGCTCGCCCGCCGCGCGGCGAACAGCTCGAAGGCGCTGGCGATCAGCCCCGAAAGCGCGAGGCCGATGCACAGCGTCCGGATCGAGTCGAGAGCGGCAGGCGTGACGACCATTATTCGCGCTCCTGTAGAGGTTGCGCGCAGTTTAGCCACGTCATTTACCGGGTGTTAAGCAATACCGCCGGTTAGCGTTAACCCATGCACAGGTGGACGTCGGCGGAACCGTTTCGCCTGGGGTTCAGGCTTCTTCCTCAAGGTCGATGTCCAGGATCGCCATTCGGAACACGAAGGAATCGTCGCCGTCCTCCTTGTCGTCGGCGATCACGCCGATCGACTCCTCGCCGATGAACACCTCGGCCGTATCGCCGGTCTTCATCGCCGTCAGGCGGATATTGTTGTTGGCGAACTTGCGGCGCAGGTAATCCTGGAGCTTCGCGGTCTCGGCTTTGGTCACGCTGTTGGGTCTCCCTTGCGGCGGCTGGCACCGCGGGTCGGCGGATGGGGCTGGGCTTGCCACGCCGGCGGCGGAGCGGCAAGCGCGCAGACGGTGGTCAGATCCCGTCGCCGAGGTGGATGAACTGGTCCAGCGCGACGAGCTGGTCCATCGCCCGGGCCGGATCGTCGCAGCCCGCGGTGCCGACGACGCGGGCGGGGACGCCCACGACTGTGGTGTTGGGCGGCACCGGGCGGAGCACAACCGAGCCTGCCGCGACCCGGGCGCAGGCCCCGACCTCGATGTTGCCGAGGATCTTGGCACCCGCGCCGATCATCACGCCGCGGCGGATCTTGGGATGCCGGTCGCCCCGCTGCTTACCGGTGCCGCCCAGAGTCACGGCGTGCAGGATCGAGACGTCGTCCTCGATCACCGCGGTCGAGCCGACCACGAGCCCGGTCGCGTGGTCGAGGAAGACGCCCCGCCCGATCCGCGCGGCCGGGTGAATGTCGCACTGGAACACCTCCGAGATGCGGCTCTGGAGGTAGAGGGCGAGGTCGCGCCGGCCGCGGTTCCAGACGTGATGGGCGAGGCGGTAGGCTTGGAGCGCATGAAACCCCTTGAAGTACAGGACTGGCTCGAGGGCCCGGAGCGTCGCGGGATCGCGGTCGATCACCGCCCCGATATCCGCCCGGAACGCCTGCCCGATGTCGGGGTCGGCCGCGATCGCCTCGTGGAACGCGTGGGCGATCAGCTCGGCCGGCAGCGACGGGTGCCCAAGGCGAGCCGCGACCCGGTGCGACACCGCCCCTTCGAGGCTGGTGTGGTTCAGAACGGTCGCCACGATGAAGGAGGCGAGCTGCGGCTCGGTGTGCAGCAGGTCCTCGGCCTCGGCGCGCAGGCGCGACCAGACGGGATCGAGGACCGCGAGATCGCGGGGCTCCGCGTTGCGGACAGGACTGGCGCTCATGTCCGAGCCTCCAAGTGAGAGCGGGTTCCTGGGCGGCGGTTCACCGTCCGATCTCCGATCGCGGGATTCCAAAGGGATCATCCCTTCGGCGGGGTATTACGGCAGGGCCCCGACATCGGGGGACTGCCCTGCACCCGCAAAAGGTCTCGCCCTTTCGGAAACCAGGACCTTCGATGACACGCCCTAGCGTGGTGCGCCGCAACGCGGCGATCAAGGGCCGGACCAAGCCGGAGGCTGCGTCGCCGGCATGGCTGTCACCCGGTCAGCCGACCGGCGAGACCGTCTGTCCGAATCGGGCCTCGATGGCCGAGGTCAGCCGATCCAGCATCGTCTGGACCGGGATGTTGGAGGTGTCCACGGTGGCGGGCGCCCGGGCGTAGAGCGGCTCGCGGCTCGCCAGCACGGCGCGCAACTCCTGCATCGCCGAAGCGTGGTCGCCCGTCGTGGCGAGGTGGCCCTGCTCGCGCACGCGGCTCATGTGCTCCTCCGGCCGGGCACGCAGCCAGACCGTGTAGAACGCCTGGAGCAGCAGGTCGTAGGTCAGGGGCTCGGCCACGATGCCGCCGCTGGTCGCCAGGATCAGCGGCCCGGGATGCTCGGTCAGGCGGCGCAGCGCCTGCTGCTCCAGCCGCCGGTAGCCCTCCTGGCCGTAGATCGCGAAGATCTCCTGCACCGAGAGGGCGTTCTCCCGCTCGATCTCGGCGTTCAGCTCCACGAAGGTCCAGCCCAGCCGCTCGGCCGCGAGCTTGCCCAGCGTCGACTTGCCGGCGCCGCGCAGGCCGATCAGGGCGACGCGCGGTCGATCGCCCGCTTCGGGCCGGGTGCCGCCGGAGAGCGCCTGCTTGGCGGCGGCGACCTGCGCCGGGCTCGCTTGGCCGAGGAGGTCGCGGATCAGCGGCCAGTCGGGCTGGGCGTCATTGCCGGTGATCAGATCGTCGAGCCGCACGCCCATGGCGTTGGCCACCCGCCGCAGCAGGATGATCGACACGTTGCCCTGGCCGCCCTCCAGCTGCGCGATGTAGCGCTCGGAGAGGCCCGAGGTCTGCGACAGGACCTTGCGCGACAGTCCGCGCACGGTGCGCGCGTGCCTGACGCGGCGCCCGAGGTCCGTGAGAAAGAGTGATTCCTGTTCTACCACGCCGGTCATGGCGCAATCCGCTTTCCTGCTAGCCTGAAAGCAGAGTCCGTGCCCTGCATGTCTGCCGCTTCGAGATCGGTCGCGCACGACGTTTCGGACAGGCCCTGCCCAACAACTGCGCGCGAAGACCCGCGTATCCTGCCCAAAGATCTGTGTTGCGCCGCCTGTGTCCGGCCGCTGCGACCGGGCGAGGGGATAAGCCGTGCCGGCCCAACCACGCTGCTGGCGTGGCGCCTATGTGTTGCGGAACGCCCCGATGGTCAAGGCTTGAGCATGATCCTTGTGTGGGCAGATGCCCGTTGCGGAGTCACGCAGGTCGGGCGGTGCTACTCGATCGGGAGGGCCACGGCCTCCTGGACGGGCGCGCTCACCGGCGCGCGTCGTGGCCCGGCCGCGGCCAATTTCTGAAGGGTCGGGCGGCGCGGGGGCAGGGGCACCTCGACCGCCTCGGCAACCGGGGCCGCGACGGCGGCGGGGGTCATCGGGGCCGGCTCAACCATCGGCTCGGCCTTGGGAGAGAGGCGCAGTTCCGCGAGATCGGAGGTGGCGGCACCGAAGCCGGCGGGCCGGCGCGGCGGCAGCGGAACCTCCACGGCCTCCACCTGCGCCGACTGCGCCGCCGGAGCTGCGGCGGCCGGATCGACGGACAGGCTGGCGAACTGGATCATGCCCGTGAGAGCCGCCGGACGACGCGGGGGCAGGGGCACCTCGACCGTCTCGGTCGGTGCCGCGGCCGCGACCGAGACAGGGGCGTAGGCCAGGGCCGGGGGCGCGGCGGCCCTGGCATCCGCGGCACCGCCGCCGAACAGGCTCGCCAGGGCGCTCGCCGAGGCGGCGACCGGGGCCACTACCGAGGCGACCTCGGTCGAGATGCCCTGACGCTTGGCGGCGTAATAGTAGCCGCGGTTGTAGTACTGATAGGCTTGGCTGAGATTGCCCTGGGCGGTGCGGTAGGCCCCAGCCAGATAGGCCACGCCGTAGCGGAGGTTGGTCGCCGGGTCGTACAGACCCGCGGCGTCGCCGGTATAGCCGAGGCTGCGCGCCGTCGCGTGCTTGATCTGCATCAGGCCGAGCGCGCTGCCGCCCTTGGCGCGCGGATTGTAGTTGCTCTCGCGCTTGACCACCGCGTGCACGAAGCTCGCCGGAACGCCGCTCGCCTTGGCCTGCTGCTCGATCAACGCGTCGATGTTGTCGTGTGCGGCCTGCCCGAAGGCGGCGGCGGGCACGACCGCGATGGCGGCAGCCAGGAGTAGGCGATGCATTCCGAGACCCGGTGCTGTTTCTGTGCTCAAGCTAGGTCGCGGGCAAATGCGGCCGGAAAGCGGCCCCGCTTCGGCAAGCTGTGGGCGGGCGGGGCGCGGAGGCTCCCTGTGGTTCGCAGGACACAGGCGGATTCATTCGCCGGAGCGCGGCGCCGATCCCTTGATTTCGGCGGACCCGTACGCGCCCAGCCGAATCCGCGTCTACGCGGGGTGCCCTAAGGAAGGATGAAGCGGTCGACGCCGTGGGCGAACCCGTCCGCATCGTTGCTGTCGGTGACGGCGCTGGCGGCGGCCTTCACGGAATCCTCGGCGTTGCCCATCGCCACCGAGAAGCCGCTGCGCTCGAACATCGGACGGTCGTTCCCCGCATCGCCGAAAGTCGCGATCCGCTCCGGCGGGATCCCGAGATGCTGGCTCATCCAGGTGACGAACCGGCCCTTGTCGAGATGGGGCGGTGTGACGTCGAGGTAGTAGGGCTGCGAGCGGTGGACGGTCGCCCGGTCGGCGAGCGCCGCCCCGATTCGCGCCTCGCACGCCGCCAGATGGGCATGGTCGCGGCTCACCCCCACGATCTTGGCGGCCTCCCCCATGAGCGTGCCCAAATCGGCCACGACCCGGGGCTCCGCACCGATCGTGCGGCGCTCCAGATCGCTATAGGGCCCGTGCGGATCGCGCAGGCACCACGCCCCTTGCGCAAACACCCAGACGTCGAGCCCCTCGGCGAGCAGCCGGTCGAGGGCGTCCCGGGCGGCCGGCGCGGGGATGGTCTGTTCCTCAAGGGGCGATAGGTCGGGCCGGACCACGCTGGCGCCGTTGAACGCCCCCATCGGCAGATCGAGGCCGAGTTCCGAGACCAGCCGACGCAGCCCGACCGGTGGCCGCGCCGAGGCGATGCTGAAGCCGATCCCGGCGGCCCGCAGCCGGCCCACGGCCGCGACCGTGGCGGCGGTCAGGCGCTTGTCGCCGGTCACCAGGGTGCCGTCGACGTCCGAGATCACCAGGGCGATGTTGGCGGCTTTGTCGGATTGCGCGGTCATCGGCTCGCTCCCTGCTGCTCGGCCCGGACGTCCTGCGCGAGACGCGCCACGATGCGCTCCGCGATCACCGCGGGCGGATCGGCGATCTCGACGATGATCGGGTGCTCGTCGGGGCCTGGGGCTTCCAGCGTGGCGAATTGGCTGTCGAGGAGGAGGGGGGACATGAAATGCCCGTGGCGTTCCGCGAGACGTCCGGCGATCAGCGCCCTGTCCCCCTCCAGATAGACGATGTGCACCCGGCGGCTCCCACCGGTCAGGCTGTCGCGGTAGGCCCGGCGCAGGGCCGAGCACACCACCACCGCGGACTCGCCAGCCGCAAGCCGCGCCCGGATCCAGGCCGCGATCCGTGCCAGCCAGGGGGCGCGGTCGGCGTCGTCGAGAGCGTGCCCCGCATGCATCTTCGCCACGTTCTCCGGGCCGTGAAAGCTGTCGCCGTCGATGAACGTCCAGCCGAGCCGCTCGGCAACCAGCGCCGCGACGGTGCTCTTCCCCGACCCCGAGACGCCCATGACCACGAGAATCTGCGCATCGCCAGCCGCCGGCCCAGCTCCGTGCACGAACATCCCGGCGGACATCATCCGGACCCCATGGCACCGCGGCGTCTCCCTGGACGCCACGCTTCATCAATAGGATCGGCGCACCGGATGGAAAGGCCGGGGACAACGCGGCGGCGCTCCGGCAACGCCGGAACAGACCGCGGAACCACGCGTTCACATCCGGACGTCAGAACATTTCAGGAACAAATCGGCCATGACCCAGTCGACCGCGAAGTCCGCCTCGAAGTCGGATGCCAAGTCCCACGCGTCCGAGGCGAACCCGAAGACCGATCCCAAGGACACCTCCAACCAGATCAAGGACCCGGACCAGTGGACCACCGGCGGCGAGCCGATGACCGGCGCCCAGTCGTCCTACCTCAAGACCCTGTCGGAGGAGGCGAAGGAGCCGGAGGCGTTCGATCCGGATCTCGACAAGGCCGAGGCCTCCAAGCGGATCGATGATCTCCGGCACAAGGCCGGACACGCCTGAACGGTCCGGACGCACCCGGTATACGGGTGCGTCCAACTGGGGAAAATTTGGCTTGAACAGTCGAGACGACGCTGTTTCGAAGACTTCATTAAGACCGCAGCAATCGCCACTCGGTTAGAACCCACGACGGGCCGCGCCGCTACAGGGGGCGGCGGAGCTCGGTGGAAGGGCGGTTTCGACCATGCAGGAGCCGAGTTGCGGCGGCGCCGGGACAGGTGTCGCACAATCCGAGGGTGTCGCCCGCGGAAAGACCGCGTGGACTGCCGGCATGGCGCGTTTTGCCCGCGACGCGCGCGGCTCCACCGCCATCGAATATGCGCTGATCGGCTCCCTCATCTTCCTGGCTGCGGCCGGAAGCATGCGGATCTACGCCAATCGGATGGGTGGCATTTACAACCAGATCAATGCCGCGGTTGGACAGACCAATTGAGGGATCCGCGCCGGGATACCCTGATCCCGTAGGTCCGATACGGCGCCAGCCTTCCTAAAGAGCATCGGCATCGCTCGCTGACAGGCCCGCCGGAGAGACTCGTTTCCAAACGGCGTTTGCGCGGCCTCGGATAGGCCACTAGCGGAGCCGTGGCCGCAGAGTCGGGGCGCCCTTGGACTTGGACGGCCATCGCGCGGGACGGGAATTACGCGCCAAGCCTTCAGCGTCTACGGCCGTGCCTTCGTCCAGTTGCGGCCTGTCGCAAACCCGTTCGCAGGGGATCGACAGGCATCTATCCCGCACGAATTCCCGGCCTTCGCGACACCTGCCCCGAAAAAGCTGTGCTTATCGAGGATGAAACGACAGACTTAGCCGTCGTGGGCGGAGTGTGGCCCACCCGCTACGGACACCCGGGCCACCATCGGCTAGGCACGGGCTCGGCAATACCGATGGACAACATCTGGATGCGAACTCTTCCC
Source organism: Methylobacterium sp. E-065 (assembly GCF_022829605.1). GTDB lineage: Bacteria > Pseudomonadota > Alphaproteobacteria > Rhizobiales > Beijerinckiaceae > Methylobacterium. The sequence goes on from NZ_JAKSYD010000087.1 coordinate 8,831, forward strand.
CTCGCCCTGATCGCCGCCGCGGCGATGTCGGGCTGCACGTACCTGCCGGCTGCGGGTCCGACGGCGAGCGCGATCCAGGCGGGATCGGAAGTGGCCACCGCCGATGGCGGCCTGCTGGCCCGCTACGAGATCATCGACGTCAACCCTGCCGTCGTCGAGGCTCTGCGCGGGCGCCCGCTCGACAGCCTGCTCGCCTCCTTCGGCGACCATCGCCCCTCCGCCGAGCCGGTCATCGGCATCGGCGATATGGTCTCGGTCTCGATCTGGGAGGCCGGATCCGGCGGCCTGTTCTCCGGCCCGCTGGTCGCCGACCGCTTCTCGGCCGGGTCCAAGTCCGCCCTCATCCCCGAGCAGCCGGTCGGGCGCGACGGCGCCATCTCGGTGCCC
>NZ_JAKSYD010000088.1 GCF_022829605.1 Methylobacterium sp. E-065
CGCAACATCGTCGAGCGGCTCTGGGCGCGGCTCAAGGAATGGCGAGCGGTTGCCACGCGTTACGAGAAGACCGCCGCCAGCTTCAGCGGTATCCTCTGCCTCGCCGCTGCCCTCGATTACCTCAGGTGACGACAGACCCTAAAACCAGCCTTCCTGAGGCAGCTATAAAATGCGGGCCGGATCCCGTGATGACGTGGTTCGGCCCTGTGCCGTTCGGCGTTCAGCCGGAGCGACGGATGCGGTGTAGCGCGGGGCTCGGGCGTTGTGGCAGCGGCGAATGCTGAGCAACCAGTGAGCGAGTGCCTTCAATGGGCACAGCGGGAGCGGGTTCCTGTAGAGTCGGGCCGTCGAACTGCGACTACGATAGTGAGCCTCAAAGCCACAGCATCGCGACCGCCAAGAACGCACCTTGGAACGCGAGCATCATGCCGACGAGGGTTATGATCTCACGATCGTGGAGCTCCGGATCCTCGCGCTCCTTCCCGGTCACGTCTGAGACGCCGTACTGGCGCGGCCGGAGTAGGTGAACAGCATGCGCCCGGAGGCGTCGGTGACAGTGGCGACACGGGGGCGATCGGGCTTACTCCCGTCCACCTCGTAAAACGCGATCGTGATAGCGTCCGCCTCGTCCTTCGCTTGATAGACCCGGGGAGCGCTCCGCGGCACCCCAACCTTCCCGATGCGATCGATCCTGACGCTGTAGGCCATGTCGGACGCCTCCAAACAGGAGGCCTGCGCTGGCGGCTCGGGAGGAGAAAATATCGCCAGCGCAGGCGGTGCCAAAGCCGTTGGTCCGCGGCATCGACGCGCCAGCATTGCATATGCTCAAGATCTCAAATCTAATATTTGACGGTTTTCTGTAAATTATTCAATTC
>NZ_JAKSYD010000094.1 GCF_022829605.1 Methylobacterium sp. E-065
GTGGCGTCTTGGCCTTCGGACGGCACGCCTCGACCAGCGGCTCCAGCTCAGACCATTGCGCGTCGCTCAGCATCATCCCTCCTGCCTTGAAGAGAGGAAACGCAAGCCCCGCCAGTCCGTTCAGGCGACGACAGGCCCTAGTCGGTTCAGTGCGCGACCTCAGCGGCGACTTCCGACCGTCGATCTGGCTGCTGGTCCTGGTCGGCGTGGCAATGCTGGTGCTGAGCCCGTTCCTGCGTCCGCACCACCACAGCCCACGAGCATGAGGCTCGAGGGCACGGCGGGTGAGGCCGAAGCTGACCTTGTCGTGCTCTAGTTGAATTGGTGGCACGTCTATGGATTTGTCCGACCTTCAGTTTTTGGGCTTTCCTCATCTTCGCCGTGCCGGGGCTGCTCGCGCCAATCGCAATTGCTTGGTGGAAGGGCCGAGCCATCGGCACGGTTGTCCTTCTCAGCCTCGTGTTCTGGCCCGGCGCCCTCGTCCTAGCACTTCGGCTTCCACGCCAACCGGAGAAACACGTCGCGCGGAACCGTCTGCGTTGAGCCGGAACGTTATGTCCCCTCAGTCCCGGTCGTAAGGCCACTCCCATCACGCGCCCAAAAGCAGACCTTCTCAGGGCTTGCTATGGGTCGTTAGAAGGCCGTCTGCTTTTCCAGCACTTTTGCTCCGAAGCAGCCGTTCCGCTTTCGGCCAGATCCGGTTCCGCGGCGGGCGTTCTTGAATGGCTGGGTTGGGTGGATTTGCGACCGTCCGCTTCCAAGCAGGTGATGCGTCAAAGCGGACGTTGTCGCTTCGCCCGCTGATTTCGATAAGACGTCGGAAGGGCTGGAAAGAGTCAGCCGACCAATCGGCGTCAGCCTTCCGTTACCACGCCATTCGGATTTGCTCGAAGAAGAAACCTTCAGTTTGAGCGGATGCATCTTGGTTCGCCAGCCAGACGATCCAGCAGCCGCCTGCTTGAGGGATCGGTATCCAGTATCGTTGTTGAAGTCTGTCGCGGTGTAGCCCGGATTAGCGGCGTTGACCTTGATCCCATATGTGGCGAGTTCTTTGGAGAAGGCTACGGTCACGGCGTTCAGGGCAGACTTCGAACTGTTGTAGCTCAGGATGTTGACACTGAAGCGTGGATTGGTTGGCCTCTCTCAATGCGCCCGATTCAAGCCCTCCCCCTGGCACCTACGGGGCTATCGCCACTGTGCCGACTGAACGGCACTCACCAGTAGATCTGCAGGCGCGTGACAACAGTGTCGACCGAAAAGGGCGCACTGCCAATGGCATTGGATTGGGTGTCGCCTGGCCGGACACGCCCGTGGATGTAGTTCGCGATCAAGCGTAGGTTCGGCTCAGGGTACCAGCTCAAGCCAACGGTAACGTCCCGCTCGGCGCCCCCGCGGAGCCCCCGGGCATCGAGGTCGATGGCACTGTAGCGGGCGGCCAGCTCGAAGACGCCGATCCCGCCCCGGGAGACGCGCTGCGCATCCGGCACCAAGACGCCCTTGAAGGTCGCATAGGTCGTGCCGCCCTGGGGTACCAGCGAGTAACCGCGACCCTCTCCATTCAGTACCAGGCCCGCTTCGACGTAGCCGCCCTGGAAACCGAGGACCGGCGCCGTCCCGCTCGGGCCCGCGAACTGCTCGGTCTCGGCATGGATGTACTCGGCCTGAAGCAGCCACGAGCCCTTGCGATAGGCGAATTCAGCGCCGATACGGGACGCGCGCGCCACGTCGGGTAGGTCTCCTGTATCCACGAACGAGCGAGCAAATAGGGAGGCTTCCGCCTGCGTGGAGAAGCTGAAATCGCCGTCACTTCGGGAGCGGCGTCGATAAATGCCTGCGAGCCCGAAATGCAAGGTCTCGTGCTCCTCCAGGATTGGTGCCCAGGTCGCCCTGGCCGCAACCGCCACTCCATCGCCGGCAATGCCGTTGCTGGCCGCATTTCCGAACACCCCGGCCACCGCAGTCCAAGCCTGCCCATGTTGCCCGACCGCAACTCCGAACCGGCGGTCCGGTACGAAGGCGTTCGCCAGCGAGCGCTCGGTGAACAGGGTGTTGTTGTTACTTTGCAACCATTCGAGGCTGAACGGCACCTTCATGTTGCCGAGCGTGAGGATTGTGTCAGGCAACCCCTTCCACGCCACGAAGGCATCGTTGATGGGCTGCAGCGGGTCGCTGAAATCGTATTGGAAGGCGATCACCCAATCACGACCAATGGTGAGCGTCGGCTCGATCCAGGACCGGCGCACCGCGACATTGTCTGGGAAAGCCTCGGGCAGGCCCGGCCGACTGAAACCGGCTGCGCCGGCATCGATGTGCAACCGGCCACCGATCTCAAGCTTCACCTCTTGATCAGGAAACGTGAGGGTCAATCCTTTCTCGTCATAGCTCAGGCGTTCGCCATAGGGACCCACGACGCCCTTGAACGCATCGTCTCCAGCGCTGGCAGGCGCTGTAACGGCAAGGGAGACAGCTAAGAAGGTCAGGGCGGAGCGTGTTCCAATCACCGTGCCAGAGTGCAGTTTGTTCCGGTGGCGGCAAGCACATGGGTGGAGGTCCGGTCAAATCATGGTGGCCGTGGCATGGCTGTCACGTTCTGCGGTGGTCATACCCGAATATCTGAACTTTCAGCCGCAGCCGCCGCTTAGAACCTGCAGTCGTAGTGGTTACGGTTTGGCTGCTCATCTGCAGCGGGAGCAAGGGCGGCAACCGGGCAATCAATGGACTCAAACGGGATCGCACGTCTTGAGGTGACTTTCACTCGCAGAGTTTCCCAGCGTTCGTGAGATGCACTGCCACGAGTTCCGCCGGGTAGGACACCCAGGCGGGCAGCCCGTCGCCGGGCTCGCCAGGAAGATGCGAGATGTATACTGGAGACAGCACGTTGGTTGGACTTTGCTTTAGCGATGAACCTGCCGAGCCATGCGGCAGCTATCCGAAGTTTCGTGCTCCATGCTTGCCTGATGGAGCTCTGATTAGTTTTCGAAGCAATGGAGATTGAAATGGCAAGGCAAGTCGACGGGCATCGTGCGCCCAGACCGCTGCACCCGTTGTTCGTCGGCCTTGGCGGCGCCTTGCTGATGGCCGCTCTGTTCACGGATTCCATGTATTTCAGCAATGCGCTGATGCAGTGGGCCAACTTCTCGGCGTGGCTGCTCACCGGCGGGCTCGTGCTGGCCCTAGTCGCTGCGCTCGTGCTTGTGCTCGATTACATGCTCGGCAGGGCCGGGCCGATCAGTTGGCCCGACTTCGGCCTGCTGACCGTCGCCGCAATCCTCTCGATCGTCAACGTCTTTATTCACACGCGCGATGGCTGGACGTCTGTCGTTCCGTCCGGGATCGCCGTGTCGGCTATCGTCGCAATCCTGCTTCTCGTAGCCGGCCTTCGCGGCTGGTGCGTCACTGGCGTTAAAGGTCTCGCCCGGGGAGAGAACGCATGACCATGAAGCGATTCCACGCAGCTTCCAGCCTGATGGTCGTCGCAATGCTAGCCGGCTGCAACGACAAGGGGGGCGATCCCTCGAAACAATATGGATCCAATCCGGACATCCCAGAGTCCCATCAGTACGTTATCCCCCCTATGAGCGTGCCGCAGGCCGTTGGCTGGAAGGAGGGGGAAACGCCCACGGTTCCCGGCGGCCTGCGCATCCAGGCCATGGCGAACGGGCTGATGCATCCGCGTATCGTCTACCCACTCTCCAACGGCGACATCCTCGTCGTCGAAAGCAACGGCCCCGGTACCAAGCCTTTCCGGCCAAAGGACTACATCTCGGGTTTGATCAAGGCCCGCGGCGGTGCTGGCGACAAAGGTGGTAATCGCATCACGTTGTTGCGCGATGCCGACGGCGATGGCGTTCCGGAGTTGAAGACGGTGCTCGTCGACCATCTGCACTCGCCTTACGGCGTCGCGGTAGTGGCGGATACGCTGTACGTAGCCAACACCGACGCGATCATCGCCTATCCGTTCAAGCCCGGGAAGACGGAGATCAAGGAGGCGGGGACCAAACTCGCGGATCTGCCGGCCGGCCCGATCAACCATCACTGGACCAAGTCGATGGTCGCGAGCCCCGATGGATCGAAGCTCTACGTCGGCGTTGGGTCCAACAGCAACGTCGCCGAAAACGGGTTGGATATCGAGGAGGATCGCGCGGCCATCTTTGAGGTCGACAGGCTGACCGGCGCCAAACGCCTCTACGCGACCGGGATACGCAACCCGACGAACCTCGCGGTCCAACCGGGAACAGGGCAGTTGTTCGCCGTCGTCAATGGACGCGACGAGAACGGGCCGGATGCGGATCCGGACTATTTGTCCTTGATCAAGGAGGGCGGCTTCTACGGATGGCCCTACAGCTACTGGGGGCAGCACGTTGACGACCGCGTCCAGCCACAGAAGCCGGACATGGTCGCGAAGGCGATCAAGCCGGATTATGGACTAAGCTCCCACGTTGCGGCCCTCGGTGTCGCGTTCAGCCAGGGCCAGACGGTGTCGCCGCAATTCACCACTGGCGCGTTCGTAGGCGAGCATGGCAGCTGGAACAGGGATCCGCTGAACGGCTACCAGGTGATCTTCGTCCCCTTCGTCGATGGACGCCCGAACGGAGCACCGCTTCCAGTGGTCACCGACTTCCTTGCGCAGGACAAGAAGACCGTTCGCGGACGACCGGTCGGCGTGGCGCTTGATAGGACCGGCGCTCTGATCGTAGCAGACGATGTTGGCAACACAGTCTGGCGCGTGAGTGGGGCAGCGGCCACGCACTAGAGCATGCTACCAACGAGCGGCAATGCATCTATAGCTGTGCATGCACTACACCATCAGGAAGATCACGCTGAAAATCGAATGAATATTTCGATATGCGGCGTGGTCCAAATTGTATTTGCACGCAAATGCCTTAACAGGCACACGTCCTTAACCAAGCAACTGCATCGGTGTCCGCTGCTGGCGTCCACCGGAAGCCGGCGATACGACGAAATTGTGTCGAGACCCGTCCGACCGCTCTACGACCTGATCGGGTGGATATCTGCTAATCTGCTATCGGCCGTTGAACCCAGAAAGCGAACCCTCGCTTATCGGCGGTTCGCTCTGCCAGTCCGCGTCTCGAAGTCAAACAATCCGTTCAACCCACCGCGAACGCGACGGTCCCGGGGCAAATGGGTCACCAAAATATTGCGTTTCCCGAACAACTTTCCCGTCGCGAAACTCCATGATGCTCACGGTGTAGGACGGCTTACCGTCATACGTGAGCACGTACTCCGTCACCCATAGATCGCCAGATCCGACAATCCGTCGCACATCAAACCGTTTCTTATTAGGTTGTGCCGAAGGAGATGCCTGAATCTTGTGCCGCCCACTGATACGCTCGCCGGATTGAGGATATTCAAGCACTGCGTCGTCGAGATAGATCTGATGCTCTTCCTCAAAATCGTAAGCGTCCGAGGCTGCCCAGTGCTTGTCGAGAGCGCGTTTAATCTCTTGATCGTTCATGAAAGACCTCCCGCGCATATACATCATAACAGGCAGTTCGAGCGGCCTGCTATGAAAGCACGCGCATTCCACCGTTGAGACCGAAGCGCTACCAACGACTGCTTTGGAGCATCAGGCAGGCCACCACTAAGGTCAATTTTGGGTCGCAAGCGGGATGACCGCTTGGGGTGGAAATCTGCCGGGCTCCTTTCGGGCAGCTAAGAGGCATAATCGGACGTGTTATACGGTAAGGCGGTGCAGCAGATTGTCTAAGTTTATAGCGGCTGAGGTCCTGTAGGCGAACCCCACCCTTTCAGTCGATAATAGACCTTCGATCAGCTCTGCTTCAGTTTGGCGATCGTCTCGGCTGGCACGCCAGCGAAGTTGTTCGACACGAGATAGTTCGGGCTGGCCTTGATCCAGGCATCGAGGTCGATCTCTTCGAACTTGCCGTTATCCCAGGTCTGAATGATCTCCAGATCCTCGTCGCCGACGTTCTTGATCGCGTGGCCGAACCCCTGGGGAATGTAGGCCACGTCGCCCGGCGAGAACTCCGCCACCTTGCCGCGGCCGCCCGAGCCGAACAGCGCCACCTGACCCTTACCCTTCAGGTAGAAGTGCCATTCGTTGGCGTTCACGTTCCAGTGGAACTTGCGCATCTGGCCGGGCCGGATGGTCATGACGCCGCCCGACATCGACTTGGAGACCGGCCATTCGTCCACGGTTGCGAGGCGGAAGGTCCCGCCGTCGAACTCGCGCACGGCACGCGGATCCTTGAGCAGCCGGAACTTGTGGGTCGACTCTTTCGGCCACGGCGCATCGAGGGCCTGAGAGAGCGGGATGACCGGGCCGGCCTGGATATAGGCCTCGCCCTTCGGGAAGGCGTTGAGCGCCTCCTTCGGCAGCCCGAAATTCTCCGCCAGCATGTCCTTCGGGGACACGTCGACCCAGTCGGTGATCGAGAAGGTGCCGTGCTCCGAGAAGGCGCCGTTGTCGAACGACAGGATGAAGTGGCACGGCTTGTCGCCGATCGTTTGGATCGAGTGGCCGTGGCCCTTCGGAAAGAACCAGAGGTCGCCCGGTTCGTAATTGTTGATCTCGCTCGCCCCCGACGGATCGAGCACGACGGTCTGGCAGCGGCCGTCGATCACGTAGGCCCACTCGGCCGCGATCGCGTGCCAATGCAGCTCGCGCGAGGCGCCGGGGTCGAGGAACATGTGCACGCCCGCGATCCCCTTGCTGATGGGGAACTGATGGACCGTGGCCTCCTTAGCCCAGCCGCCGGACGTCACCTTTGGGACGTTGCCATCAAGGGAGAAGTGGAAGTCGGGCATCGCGCCGACATCCTTGGGATCGTGATAGGCAACCTGCGCGCCCGGGGGGAGCTGCTGGACATCACGGCCGGAGCCGCCGGCGCCGGGTGCTCCATGATCCGTTGTCGCTGCAGCAGCCTGCTGCGTCAGCGCTACCAGGCCACCAGCTCCCAGGGCGGCGGTCCCAAGAAATGCGCGTCGGTTGGCATCCATTTTTTGTGTTCCCAAATTTGGCTGCATCAAACCCAATAAGCTGAGTCTTTGCTGTGCCGCAGTAGGGGAATTTTGTATGCCAAAAAATCACGTACTCGTGATGGATGATCATGAGGTGTCGAACGTAGTGGGCCGCCTTATGGCTGTTATTGGGAATAGCTTGGCATGGTGCAAGCGGCCGGTACGGGTCGTTTCATGACCGTCCGCTTTTCCAGCGGGCGTTCTCTGTAGCGGACAGGCGGCTTCCGGCCAGAACCGGTCGACCGCCTCGGACCCAACGCAGCGAAATGCGATCTTACAGCGCGAGGTGTAATAGTGGCGCAGCCGAACCAGGAAGCGGTTTGCGTGTGCCTCCCGTCACGAACCGCTCAAGAAGCAGCTTGGCCGACCTGCACACCTGATCATTCGGCAAGCGCCAACGCGGCCGCTGCAAGCATAATCCCCATACCCGATGCCTCCGCCCATCCGAAGGGCTCGTGCGCGTAGAGGATGCCAATCGTGACCGCGATCACCGGGCTGACGAAGGCGTACAGGCCGGCGCGGAACGCGCCCCAGTCTCGCACCAGCCAGAGGAAGATCGAGAAGGCGATCAGCGAACCGCCGATTACCATCACGCCGAGGCAAACGAGCACTCGCTCGTCCCGGAGGGCGGCGAAGCGGCCTGGATCGAACCCCTCGACGAACAACGAGACAGGCATGAGCCCGATCGCGCCGATGAGCGTCTCCCAGAAGGCCAGAACCAGTGGCGGCATCGTCTGCGTCAAGGGCCGACTGATGACGGAGCCCCAGGCATAGCAGGCCGTACCGACTGCCACTGACGAAAGCGCAAGTACCGCTGTGACGCCGTCTTGCGCGGCCCCGTTACGGCCTGAGAACAGGAGCGCGAGACCGACGACACCAAGTCCGATCGCGCCGACTCGACGCGCGCTGAGGCGCTCCTGGCCGTAGATAAAACCGATAAGGGCGAGGAAGATCGGCATCAGCGACAGATTGACGATCGCTGACAGACCGCTCGGCGCATGAGCGATACCCCAGAAGACGAAGCTGTAGCAGCCCGTCGTGATGAGGAGCGAGGCGGCGACGATCCGGCCGAACGCCTGGATGCGCAGCGGCAGGCGCCGCGCGCGTACGATGACGAGGAAAAGGATGCCGGAGAGGAGGAAACGCACCGTTGCGAGGAAGATCGGCGGAACGGCCTGAACGGCGATCTTCGTCGGCAACCACGTCACCCCCCAGATCAGCGCCATGACGCCGAAGGCTACGAGGCGGCTCACGTCGAATCGCCTCCGACATTCATGCGGCACTCACCGCCAGCGGCTCAAGATTAGCAGTTGTCCAAGCCCGGTCGACGTGGCGCGACGACGGACTGCGATGAAAAGCCGTAGCAGGATGGCGGCGTCCCTGGCCCCGCTCTCCTGCTCAGGCCTCCCGGTACCAGTCGGGCAGGAACGACAGGTCGTTGTCCCAGCCGCTCTGCGGGGCGACGAGCTTGGCGCTAGCAGCCGAGACCTTCGCCCGGTGGATCAATGGTAGCACGTGCTCGGAGACCGCGAGGTCGTTGCAGGTGATGAGCAGCGCCGCCCGCTTGACCGGGTCGAGCTCGCTCTGGGCGGCGTTGTAGGCCTTGTCGTAGGCGTCGTTGCGCCAGCGTACGACGTTGCGGCCCTGCCACTTGTTCTCCTGTGTCGCAACTTCCCACGAAACATACTGGAGCAGCCAGATCGCTGGATCCGCCTGGGTCATGTTATTGGTGTACATCTCCATGTCGGCATAGAAATGTGGGTAGGTGTCGGGGTTGGCCGGGTCGGAGGAGAAGAACACCGAGCCGGTCACCGATTTCAGTTCGATCTCGATGCCGGCCTTGGCGGCCGCCTGCTTGATGATCGCCTGAGTCTTCTGGCGCGGGGCGTTGATCGAGGTCTGGAAGACCAGCTTGAGCTTCTTGCCGTCCTTGGCGCGGATGCCGTCCGAGCCCTTGGTCCAGCCGGCCTCGTCGAGCAGCGCGTTGGCGCGTGCCGGGTCGAAGGCGACATTCGTGGTCTTCGAGACGAAGTGCTCCGGGCCGTTGACCGTGTTGGCGGTGGCCTTGCCGGTGCGTCCGTAGATGTAGGTCTCGATCGACTTGCGGTCGACGAGCAGATTCAGCGCCCGGCAGACCTTCGGGTCCGAGAAGGCGGGGTGCCTCGTCGTGATCGAAGACCGCTCGCCGTCCACCTCGACGTTCGGGTCGGCGGCATTGAGCAGCAGGAACTCGAGATTGCCACCATAGACCACGTCGACCCGGCCCTTGCCGCCGGTCTCCAGGCGCTTCAGCACCTCGTCCTCGACTTGGAGGTTCCAGGCATAGTCGTACTCGCCGGTCTGGAGCACGGCCCGGGCCGCCGAGACCGCGTCGCCGCCGCCCTTCATCTCGATCGTGTCGAAATACGGCCGGTTCGGCAGGTGGTAATCCGGATTGCGCTCGCCGCGGACGATGTCGCCGGGCCGGAACTCCACGAACCGGTACGGGCAGGTGCCCACGGGGGCGAGGTTCTGGGGTGCGTCGCGGGACTTCGCGCCGCTATAGGGGCCGAACAGGTGCTGCGGCAGCACCATCCCGACGACGCCCACGAAGGCGTCGCCCCAGTAGGGCGTCGGCTTGTCGAACAGCACCCGGACGCTGATGTCGTCGTGTTTCTCGACCTTGCACTCCTTGTAGTATCCGGCCGTTAGCGGGTTTCGGCGCTGAAGCCCGGGGTGAAGTGCCACGACGGCAAGCCGGGCACCGCCGAGGACCTCGTGTTCACCTGAGCGTATGCCCGCGCTCCCCCCGCCGCGGCGGTGGCGGCCGGGTCCGACAAGGATTGCAAGGTCGAGAAGATGAGCCACCTCAGCGTCCGGGAGCTGTTCGACAAGCCGACGCCCTACGGGTGGGACGCCTTCGTGGGCGTCGTCGGGACGGTGCTGCCGCAGCACCTGTGCGGGCCCTATAGCGGCGCGAAGTACCGCG
>NZ_JAKSYD010000097.1 GCF_022829605.1 Methylobacterium sp. E-065
TGGTAGCGGATCGAGCGCGCCTGCTTCTCGCTGATCTCGGCCTGGAGCAGGTCGCCGACGACCTGCTGCGGCTCGTGGGTGCGCTTGAGCGCGACCTTGATGATCTCGTCGTAGGCCGCCTTCATCCCGAACAGCTTCAGCTCGCCCATGGTGGCGAGGATGTTCTGACGTTCCATCATGGGGCTCTCCTCAGGCTGTCGTAGCGGGCACAATCGGCGACCGGCTCATGGCGCAGCCGCAGGCTCTCAGGCGTCAGGATGGTGACGGGTGCAGTGGGCTCGCGCTGCCGGGCGAGGATGTTGAGGACGACATCGGCCGAGTGCACGCCCTCGCGCAGCGCTTCGGCACAGGCGGCCTCGACCGCGCTCAGCCCGTCGCGCAGCACGGCGGTGAGAATCTCGACCATCTGCCGGTCGCCGTCGGCAGAGCCGGCGAGCTTGCGTCGGATCCGGTCGAGGGCGGCAGGCAACACCCAGTCCTTGAACGGCGCGCCGTTCCTGAGCGCACCGGGCTTGCGGGCGAGCACGGGGACGTAGTGCCAGGGGTCGAACATCGTCTGGTTGCGACCGAAGCCGCGGGCATGCTCGCCGACGATGCGCCCGTCCTGACGGATCTCGACGCGCTCGGCATAGGCGCGCACTTCGACCGGACGGCCGATAGCCGAGGCGGCCACCGAGTACCGGTTGTTGTCGAAGCGGACCAAGCAGGTCGAGGACACGGCCGCCGGCACGGCGTGGAAGCCGTCGAAGCGACCGGCATAGGGGACCAAGGCTGCCCGCTCGGCCTCGAAGGCCTGCCACACGCTCCGATCGGGCTGCTCGGGATGCGGGTGAGCCTTGGCGTAGGCGATCACCCCGTCGAGCAGCAGGGCGTTCAGCTCGTCGTAGCTCCGCACCCGGATGCGTGGCGTGAACAGGCGCTCGCGCACCAGCCCGACCTGGTTCTCGACCTGCCCCTTCTCCCAGCCCGAGGCCGGAGTGCAGGCCACCGGCTCGACGAGGTAGTGCGAGCACATCTGCAGGAAGCGGCGATTGTAGGCGCGCTCGCGCCCGACGAAGATCGCAACCACGGCGGTCTTCATGTTGTCGTAGATCCCGCGCTGGCAGGCGCCGCGGAAGAACGCGAACGCCCGGTCGTGGGCGTCGAACACCATCTCCTGGCTCTCGCGCGGGTAGGCCCGCACGAACGGCATGCGCGAGTGGCAGAGCCGGACGTGGGCGACCTTGATCTCCGTGGTCGTGCCGCCGATCAGCACTGTCTCGTGGC
>NZ_JAKSYD010000101.1 GCF_022829605.1 Methylobacterium sp. E-065
GGACGGCTGGAAGGCCACGGCGCCGATGCGGGTTCCGGGGGTGCGTGCACCCCGCCCGAGACCGCTAACGGGGAGTCGCAGGATCGGGACGTCGGAGACACCGCGACGAGAAAGACGGCACCGGCCGGGGACCATGCCCGGTCGATGCCGCGGGCGCCGCGGGGACCGGATCCCGCGCGTTACTTGGCCGACACCTGGGTTACCGCGGCGTCCCGCGTCCCGCGTGTTGTCACTCTTGGGCCATGCCCCCGGCGCCGAAAGGCGCGCGGGGACGATGATGCACGTCCGAGAGCAACCCAACCTGCCGGGTCACGCCGGCATCGGCTCGCGCGGCTCGGTGTAGTCGTAGAGGCGCGGCGCGGGGATCTCGTCCTTGGCACCCATCCGCGCCACGAGATGGTCGGCGACCCGAAGGGCATTGGCGATGATCGTCAGGGTCGGATTCACGGCGCCGATCGAGGGGAAGAAGCTCGCGTCGGTCACGTACAGGTTGTCGAGCTGATGGGCCTTGCAATTCCGGTCCAGGACCGAGGTCGCCGGATCGTCGCCGAACCGCAGCGTCCCGGCCTGGTGGGCGGTGCCGCCGATCGGCACGTTCTTGCCGAGGTAGAGCGAGCGGTCGAACAGCTGCGGGTGGATGTCGGTGAAGCTGCAGATCTGCTGGAGCTTGTGCCGCAGGCGCTTGTGCGCCTCGCTGTTCGTCTCGGTGAGATCGAGATGGACCTTTCCGTCCTTGTAGAAGATCCGGTTCTTCGCCAGCGGGATGTCCTCGGAGGTCAGCCAGAAATCGACCGAATGCTTGGCGATCCAATCGAACGGCTTGTTGGGGAACCATTGCAGGAATCCGGGCAAGCCCTCGCCGTGGATCTGCGCGCCGTCGGACTTGCCGACCATCTGGATGTGGCCGAGGGGGAAATCCCAGCCGTCCTTCGGGTCGGGATCGCCGAAATAGAAGTCGTTGAGGCCGAGTGTCTTCTGGAATCGCGTCGGGTTCGGCGTCTTCGAGATCGCCAGAATCGTCGAGTTGTTGTGGCGCATGTAGTTGCGCCCGACCTGATCGGAGCCGTTGGCGAGACCGGTCGGGTGCCGGTCGCTCGCCGAACGGAGCATCAGCAGGGCCGACGACAGGGCCCCGCAGGCCACCACCACGAGGTCGGCCGAGGCTTCGAACGGCGCGCCGTCGCGCTCACCCACCACACCGGTCACGGTCCGTCCGGCCGGATCGGTGACGAGACGCTCGATCATGGTGCGGGTGAGCAGCGTGAGGTTCGGGCAGTCCCGCAGGGCCGGATCCACCACCATGGTCTGCGCGTCGGACTTGCCGTTGGTGGGGCAGGGGAAACCGTCGAAGGATTCACACTTGATACAGGGCGAGGTCGGCACCGCCCGACCGTCCTTCTCCACGAGGCGCACGCCGACGGGGAGGTGGAACGGCTGGTGGCCGGCCTGCTTCAGGTTGTCGAACAGCTCCTGAATCCGGGGTTCGTTCGCCACCGGCGGATGGGCGTAGGGCTTCCTCGACCACGGCTCGGTCGGATCCTCGCCGCGCAGGCCGTGGACGTGGAACAGCTCTTCGGCGGCTTGGTAATAGGGCTCGAATTCGTCGTAGCCGACCGGCCAGGCCGGCGCGATCCCGTCCTCGTGGCGGATCTCGGAGAAGTCCTGCTCGCGGAGGCGGAACAGGATCGAGCCGTAGAATTTGGAGTTTCCACCGACGTAATAGTGCAGGCCGGGATGGAAGCTCTTGCCGTCCGAGGAATACCACGTCTCCTTGGCCTGATAGTAACCATCGACGATCACCGCCTGGCTGTCCCAATTGCGGGGCTCGCGCAGGAGATAGTCGCCGCGCTCGATCAGCAGGATGCGCTTGCCGGTCTGGGCCAGACGCCACGCCATCGTCCCGCCCCCCGGGCCGGATCCGACGATGATGACGTCATAGTGCTCACCGGGCATGGGGTGTCTCCGTCCGGGCCGAATGTCCTGGGCCCATCGTCCTGGCAGGCAACTCGCGAGCCGCCAATCGGATCGCGCTTCGGCGGCGTATCCGACGACACGCGCTGCAACCGCCGGTTAAGCGCATTTCCCAACACGGCCTTCAGCTTCGCCTGCGATCCTGCGGCGGACCGGCCTCCTGCCGGGGAGGCATCGATGGTCGTCGAGGACATTGCGCTGGTTCTGGCGCTCGTGGTCGCCGCCGCGCTCGCGGTCGATCGATGGCGCGTGCGGCGGGCCGGGCCGGACGACGGCGAGGCCGAACGGATGCACGACCGCCTGTGGCGGATCAGCGAGAGCGAGGACCGCTACCGTGCCCTCGTGGCCGCGACCACCGAGGTGATCGTCCAGCGCGACGCCCGGGGCCGCATCACCTACGTCAACGAGGAGTATGCCCACCTCCTCGGGCGCGAGCCGATCGAACTGCTCGGCGCGCAGACCGACCTTGAGATCCTGGATCGCAACGCCGTCGAGATCGGCGGCGACGGGGTCCGCCGCATGGAGGCGCAGGTCCGCACGGTCGATGGCCGCGTGCGCTGGTTCGCCTTCGTCGAGATGCCGGTGGCGCATGGCGACGCGATGCACTGGCTGCGTGCGGGCCGGGACGTGACCGCCCGGGTGGAGGCGATCCGCAGCCGCGATGCCGCGCTTGAGCGGGCGGAATCGGCGAGCGTCGCGAAGTCCCGGTTCCTTGCGACCGTCAGCCACGAGATGCGCACGCCGCTCAACGGAATCCTGGGGATGGCCGAACTCGTCCTCGGGACCGAACTCAATCCGGAGCAGCGCACCTATGTGGAGGCGGTGCGCACCAGCGGCCAGGCGCTGCTCAGCCTGATCGACGGCGTCCTCGACTTCTCGCGGATCGAAGCCGGCCGTCTCGATCTCGCCGCCGAGCCGTTCAGCCTGCCGTCCGTGGCGGAGGGCGTGGTCGAGCTGCTGGCGCCGCGGGCGCAGGACAAGGGGATCGAGATCGCCCTCGACGTGGCCGAAGGCTTTCCGACGGGTCTCGTGGGCGATGCCGACCGGGTGCGGCAGATCCTGATCAATCTCGCGGGCAACGCCATCAAGTTCACCGAGCGGGGCGGCGTCGGTGTCAGCCTCACGTTCGCGCCAAGCGAGACCGGCCCGAACGAGGTGGTGCTCACCGTCGCGGATACCGGGCCGGGAATCCCGGAGGATCGTCTGCCGATCCTGTTCGAGGAGTTCGAGCAGGGGGACGGCAGCGCCAGCCGGAGTCACGAGGGCACGGGGCTCGGTCTCGCCATCACACGGCGCCTCGTGACCCGGATGGGCGGACGGATCGAGGCGACCTCCTGCGTCGGGCGGGGCACCACCTTCCGGGTCCTGCTGCCGCTGCCGGAGGTCGTCGCGAGCGACCGCTCCGAGTTGCTGCCGCGCCTCGACGGGCGGCGCTGCCTGATCGTCGCCGATTCACCGTTCCAGGCGCCCTACCTCGCCCGCGGCCTGTCCCGGGGCGGCGCGGCGACGGTGATCGTCGACACCCTGGAATCCGGGCTCGACGCCCTGTCGGGCGCAGCCTTCGACGTCATGCTGGCGGATCGGGCGCTGGGGGATGCGGCGGTGCGGCAGCTCGCCGACGCGGCCCGGGCCTGCGGTGTCAGCTGCAGCCTCGTGCTGCTCTCACCGTTCGACCGGCGCGGCTTTGGCGCCGCGGGGGCGGCCGGGTTCGACGGCTACCTGATCAAGCCCGTCCGGGAGCGGTCCCTGTTCGAGCGCCTGTTGGCGCCCCCCGGCCCGACCGAGATCCCGGCCATTCCGCCCGCCGCCCTGCCGCGGGCCGGCGCCGGGATGCGCGTCCTTCTCGCTGAGGACAACCCGATCAACGCCTTACTGGCGACGCGCGCCCTGGAACGCCTCGGCGCCGAGGTCGTCCATGCCGTCGATGGCATGGCGGCGCTGGAACAGCTCGACACGAACGGCCCGTTCGACCTCGCGCTGATCGACGTGCGCATGCCGCGCCTCGACGGGCACGAGACCGCCCGCCGGATCCGCGCCGCCGAATCGGACGGTCCCGACCATCTCCATCTCGTCGCGCTCACCGCCAATGTCAGCCGCGAGGACGAGGCCGCCGCCCGGGCGGCCGGCTTCGACGGGTTCCTGGCGAAGCCGCTCAACCTGAAGCTCCTTCCGGCATTGCTGGAGCGCCGCTCGGCGCAGGCGGCCTAGGAGGCTCTCCGCCGCCTGGACACTGGTTCGGCCCACACGAACGGCTCGGAGCCGCGCCCGCGTTGACAGGTCGGCTCCTCCCACGCCAACAGGATCCCATGTCGTCAGCCGTTCATCCGTCGCCCGGTCCGCGCTCGTCGAGCGACGCGCTCGTCGTCTGGGGCATCGTCGCCCTGGTGATCGTGACGGTCCTGCTCGGCGCGCTTCTGCCGGCCCGTCACCCGGCGCCGGCGCGCTCCGTCGCCGAGGATCCGACCTGCCTCGAATGGACCGACGGCTGCCAGGTCTGCCAGCGCCTCGCCGAGGGACCGGCCTGCTCGCTCCCGGGCATCGCCTGCCAGCCCGTCGCGCCGCACTGCCTGCGCCGCGCCGACGGGTGAGCCTCGGCGCGCCGGTTCTCCGCTTCGCGCCGAGTCCGAACGGGCGCCTTCATCTCGGACACGCTTACTCCGCCCTGCTCAACGCCGATCTCGCCGAGCGGATGGGCGGGATCTGCCGCCTGCGGATCGAGGATATCGACCCACAGCGCTCCAAGCCCGCGCTGATCGACGCGATCTTCGCCGATCTCGCTTGGCTCGGCCTGCGCTATCCCGAACCGGTCCGGCGCCAATCCGACCACATGGGGGACTACCGGGCCGCCCGTGACGACCTGATCGACCGGCGGCTCGCCTATCCGTGCTTCTGCTCGCGTGGCCAGGTCCGCGCCCTGGCTGAGTCAGGCAACACAACGGACTGCGATCCGGACGGCGCCCCGCTTTATCCCGGCACCTGCCGGAGCCTCGACCCCGCCCGCGTCGCCGAGAACCTCGCCCTGGGCGCGCCGCATACCTGGCGTCTCGATATGACGGCCGCGCTCCGATGCACTGGCCCGGACCTCGCCTACGTCGCCTTCGACGCGACAGGCGCACAGCGGATCGCCACCGATCCCGCCCGCTGGGGTGACGCGGTGATCGCCCGCCGGGACATCCCGACGAGCTATCATCTGGCCGTGGTGCACGACGACGCGGCGGAGGGGATCAGCCATGTGGTGCGCGGCCGCGACCTGGAGGCGGCCACCGACCTCCACGTTCTGCTCCAGAAACTCCTCGGACTTCCGACGCCGCAGTATCGGCATCACCCGCTGCTGCTCGATGCGGAAGGCGAGAAACTCGCCAAGTCGCGGGGCTCGCAATCGCTCGCCGATCTTCGCGAGGCCGGCGTCACGCCCAGACAGATTCGCATGCAGCTCGGGTTCAGCTGACCCGACGGAGAGGTCTCAGCGCACGATCGCGTCGCGCTGGGCGAGGGCGGTCGCGCTCTTCGACTTCTGCATCGTGACGTCGATCTGCTCGCGCTGCCGTCTGAACTCGGCGAGCAGGCGCCCGTCGAGCTCGCGGCCGCGGGGGACGCGGATCTTCATCGGGTCCACGAAGTGGCCGTTGATGATCACCTCGTAATGGAGGTGGGGTCCGGTGGAGAGACCCGTCGAGCCGAGATAGCCGATCACCTGTCCCTGCCGGACCTTGACGCCCTCCCGGATGCCGCGGCCGAACCGCTGCATGTGGTTGTAGGTCGTCACGTAGCCGTTGATGTGCTGGATCTCGACCCGGTTGCCGTAGCCGCCCGACGTCATCTCGGCCCGGATCACCACGCCATTCCCCGTGGCCATGATCGGCGTGCCGATCGGATTCGCCCAATCGACGCCCGTGTGAAGGCGCGCGTAGCCCAGGATCGGATGGCGCCGGTAGCCGAAGCCGGAGCGCATGATCCCATCGGCGATGGCTTTGCGCAGCAGAAATTTCTTGAGTGATCGCCCCTGCTCATCGAAATAGTCGATGGTGCCGTCGTCGGGGGATTGAAACCGGTAGACCTTGTGCGTCTCGCCGCCGACTGTCAGCGCCGCGTAGAGCAGGTCTGGCCGGTCCGCACTCGCCTCGTCGTCGTAGCTATAGAAGACATCGACGTCGTCACCGCTGCCGATCCGGCGCTGGAAGTCGAGGTCGTAGCTGAAGATGCGGACGATATCCTCCACGGTCGATCGCGGCAGACTGTGGCGCGCGGCCGTTTCGTAAAGGCTCTGATAGAGCCGGGGACCAGAGCCCGTATCCGAGTCCTCATCGTCGCCGGCATCGGCCTGCTGCTGCGGCTTGGCGGAGGGGGCCTCCTCGGCAGGGGGAGCCACCGAGACGAAGGCGCCGCGATCGTTCAGGGCGGCGATCCCTTCGATGCCGGCCTCGCCGTACAGCACCACGCGTGTGACCTGGCGCGGGTCGCCGGGGCGCGGGCCCGGCGCGATCTGCACGCGCATCGGCTGACCCTCGGCGAGAGCGGCCAGACGCGCCTTGCCACCGAGGGCCGCGACGACGCCGCGGATCACGTCGTCGCCCGCGAATCCGGTGGCTTTGAGCGTGCTCTCGACGGTCTCGCCACGCTTGAGCGCGAGGTCGCGCTCCTCGACGAGCGGCGCCTCGTTGGGCTTCAGCTCGACCTTGGCGACCTTCGTGACGTTCTCGGGGACGACGAGAACCTCGATGGATTTGAACGGATTCGCATCCTTGGGTCCGGCACCGTCCGTGTCGCCGGCGGAACCTTGCCGAAGGGTCCGCGATAGCATGATCTGCGGCGCGATCGGGATCGTGGCTCGGCGGCCGGCCTCGGCGGCGATACGCCGTTCTTCCTCGACCTGCGCGGTGACGTCGTCGTCGGTGAGTCCTGGGGCGTTGGCCGCGTCGGCGACATCGGCGAGGTCACGCTTGACGACTGTGACTTCAGCCCCGGGGGCGTCGGCCGCGGCATCGGGTGCACGCTCGAGCGGTTCGTCGGACACGAACTTCATGGGATCGAAGCGCGGCGGCTCTGTCGTGTAGACCCCGGTCGTCATCGAAAGCGGCGTGCTGAGCCGCACGAACGCCTTGGCTTTGATGATCTCGCGATCACCCAGCCTGACCGTCACCGGTGCCCGGAAGCTCTGCTTGGCCGACGCAATCATCAGGTTGCGCACGAGCCGGTCGCCCTTACGGGCCAGATTGGCGCCGCTCTCGCTCGGCTGCGGACGGGCAGGAACGGTGACGCGCTCGGGGATGGCAGCGAAGGAGACATCGCCCTGGAGAGAGACATGAAGCGCCGCCGCGATCAGGCAGGCTCCGGTCAGGCCCGTGAGGGTACTGGCGCAGAGCCAGCGCAAATTGACCGACCGCCGATCAATCTGGCTCGCGGTTGCGCCGAGCTCATCGAGCGGCGCCTGGAGCCCGCGCCCGAAGCTCGAGGAGGCCACATCACCGATCTTAAGTCGCGCGCGCTTCACTCGATGGCCCTGAGAAGACGATGGCGAACGGAGCGTCAGGCGGGTCTCTAAAAGAACCCGCGGCTGGGTTCCGCCGCACCGGAGCGGGTGTGCGCCACCGGCCCGACCATCTCACGACGCAGCGTGTCCAGATTGAGGCGCCCCGCACGCACCTGCAAGCCGACGTGGACTCCCGAAAGCACAGGCCCGACGGGGCGGGGGGGGGCCAGATTTCCGCAAAAAAGCGGTTGACGTGTCCGTGCTGTCTCCGTATACCCCGGTTCATCGGCGCCGGCCGCGGAAGTGGCCCGGGCGCTGAAGCATCTTCTGACAAGTGGCGGGTTTGGCCGGCTGAGTAGCCGGGCGGCCTTCTGTTTGCCTCT
>NZ_JAKSYD010000103.1 GCF_022829605.1 Methylobacterium sp. E-065
GGTCTCAGCTGGTGCGGACAGGACCGATAAGAAGGGCGACTACTTCGCGCCTGTGATGTTCCGCATCACTTACGACCGGCCGATGATGTACGAGGTGCGCCCGGCGGCGATGATCTGCGTCGTGAACCGCAAGGGCGCTCCAGTCGACGCCCACATGCCGGCTGACGAGTCCGCCCTCACAGAATGGCCGTCGGCCCCACCATCCCGCGCGACTAACTGCGGCTGGTCTACCAGCCGATCGCCAACTGCGCCACTGCCGCGATCGATACCTCCGAGCCGCTCCGCCCCTGGCAGCACCCAC
>NZ_JAKSYD010000118.1 GCF_022829605.1 Methylobacterium sp. E-065
ACGGGCGAGGCCCAGAACCCGTCGAGCGAGAGTGTGCCGGCCTGGATCGTGGTCGGGCCCGAGAAGCGTCCGGGGCCGGTGAGCTTGAGCGTGCCGGATCCGGCCTTGGTCAGGCTGGTGGGTGCGGTGCTCTCCAGGACGACCGTCCGGACCGATCGACACCGGGGATACGAGGCGGCCGGTGGCCGTCAGCGCCAGCGTGCCGGCCTCCACCGTGGTACCGCCCGTAAGGGTGTTGGCCGCCGTCAGGACCGCCGTGCCCGAGCCGTCCTTGAGGAGGAAGCCCGGCTCGAACCCGTCCGCGATCACACCCGCGAAGGTCGAGGAGCCGATATCGATGCGCAGGCCGCCGTGGCCGTCGAGGGTGACCGGATGCGCGGTGGAGAAGCCGTCTGCCAGCACCCGCAGTCGTCCGCCGCCGCCGAGGGTGAGGCCGGTGCCGTCCGCGCCGAGGTTGCGGTCGCGCGACACGGCCAGGGTTCCGCCATAGACCTTGTTGCCGCCCGCGTAGGTGTTGTCGCCGGCGAGTTCGAGGGTGCCGGCGCCGACCTTGGTCAGGCCGCCGATCCCGGAGATGTCGTTGGCGAAGGTGCCGTAATAGGCTTGGCCGCTATAGGTGGTGTCGACCGTCCAGTTGCGGGTGAACTGCCCCGGGCCGTCGATCGCCTTGCCGAGGTTGAGCAGGCCCCAGCCGTAGGTCTGCCGGTCGCCCAGCGACGTCGCGGTCGTCAAGATCGTCTGGCCGATCTGCGGCGCCGTCAGAAACGGGAACGCTTGGCGCAGCACCGCGGCCGCACCCGCCACATGGGGCGCCGCCATCGAGGTCCCGGTGTATTTCACAAATCCGCCGTTCGGGATCGTCGACAGTATGTCGGTGCCCGGAGCGGAGATGCACCAGTCGGCCGCAGCGCCGCAATGGTTGCTGCTGTCCGCTACTGTGTTGTTTTTATCAACTTTGACGACGGCGATGACATAGCCCGTTACAGCCGAGAAATCCGCCTCGTCGTGCTCAAATCCAATTTTATCCTGCAGAAAATAGACGTTTTTTGCAGCGTGATCTGATCTTATATAGAGAATTAGGGATGAGCTGGATGCATTGCGCCATTTATAAAGATTTCACGGTACATGTTTATTGCCGGACGCGAAGACCTGAAGCGCATCCTGATCGGCGGCTGCCTTCATGGCATTATAGGCATCGACCATTGCTTCGTAACTGTAAGCCTGAAAGACATGGGGGTCCTTGAAGGAGTAGCCATAGCTTCCGTTCAGGACGCGGGCCCCATGGTTGGCCGCGTATCGGACCGCTCCTTCGACGTCTGTCCCGGTTGGCCGGCGTCCGTAGCGTTGATTGATGATTTCCGCGTCGGACGGTTCGTCTGGGATGAAGGGATTGCGCTCCGTCGTCATGATCGCGTTCAGCGACGAGATCTGGCTACCGACCGGCGATGCCCCGATCGTGCCCGACACGTGCGTGCCGTGGCTGTTGACATCGACCAGGATATGACTGTCCAGCAATCCGACCGGGGTCCAAAAATTCCGCGAGTCACTCAGGATGCGACCGGCGAATTTCGGGTGATTCGGATCGATGCCGCTGTCGACGACGGCCACTGGAACGTTGAGCCCGGTGAAGCCGCGCGCATAGGCGTCGGCGGCGTTGATGGCCCGGAGCCTCCAGTCGCCCGTGTAGGCCTCCCCCGCTTCGAAATCCGCTGCCGTCAGCGGACGGCCCGCGGAATCCAAGGTCGAGGGCGAGCGTTGCGGCCGCAGCCCGTCATCCTCCGCGGCGACCGGCCCCAGCGCCACCATCAGCGCCGTCAGCAAGCATCCGAACAGTAATCCCGCGCGCGACGGCCCACGACGCAGCGGTCCGGATGACATCAGTCCAAGATGATTGCACGCATCGCGGCCACGCTCCGCCTAGATCTGCCCAAAACCCATGCCTCTGCCCCCGAAACGTACACACAACGCACGTCCAGATGCCTAGCAGGGGCAAATTTCACACGCTGTCACTTGCTTGCGACAGGATTTGGCCGCGCATCGATTTGGGATTGCTATACCCGATTCTGAGACGGAATGCCCCATCCTGCCCGCAGATGGATCGTCGAGGACCGATCGGTGGGCGCGTGATCCGGCGATGCGCGAGCAAAATCACACGTCGCAGCACGCGCCGGCGTCGTACGACACACGGGCCGTTAGATTAATTCCAATGATAAAACCCGAATCAACAATGAAACAGATCAAAAATTCTACGTTGCGTCTCGTCTGATAATCCAGTTTGCGACAAATCATCGTTGTTTGAAACGAGAGATCCGTCAGGCTTAACAGAATGTCTTTCGTCGATACAGATCCGGGCCTTGCCGCAACCTCATCCGGTGGCGGTGTCCACGGCAGCGAAGTCGCCTGCCTGCGTTTCGAGCCGCCCTAGGATCCCGAGGCCCTCGGCCGGGCGTGGCAGGATCACCTCGCGCCGATCTTCGCCGTCAGCTTCCGGCCCGAGACCGACCTGACCGCCCCGATCGCGATGCGCAGCTATCACCTCGGCGACCTCCTGATCGGCGACGTGATCGCGCCGGCCCACACCCTCGTGCGGTCGTCAGAGATGATCAGCCAGCAGGGGCTGGACCATATCCTGCTGCAGTTCTACCGCCGGGGGCGCAGCCGCGTGGAGACCGCGTACGGCACCTGGCCCGTCTCCGAGATCCAGGCCATCGTGTTCGACCTCGCGCAGCCCGTGCGCATCGTCGCGGATGCGGTCGATGCCACCAACGTCCTGATCCCACGTCTTCTGCTGGAGCAGCAGAGCTGCCAGCCGGACGCCCTGCACGGCCGCCCCCTGGACCATGACGGCGACCCGTTCGGGCGCCTCGTTCACACCTTCGTGGCGAACGTCGCCGCCTGCGGCGACCTCTTCGATCGGCGCGAGGCCCAGTCGGCCTCGGCGGCGATCATCCAGCTCTGCGCGAGCTGGCTGCGGGGGCGGGGGGAGGGCCGCACGTCCCGGAACCCGGACGTCCGGATCCGGGTCCGCCGCCTCGTGGAGGCGGAACTCGGCAACCCGGAACTCACGCCGGGGCTGATCGCGACGCGGCTGGGCCTGTCGCGCTCGACGCTGTACCGGCTCTTCGCCCCGGACAGTGTCGTCGCGTATATCCGTGACCGGCGCCTGATGACCGCGATGCGGATGCTCGCGCGCGAGGACGGGTCGAGGCCCGTCCGGATCGGGCAGGTCGCCTACGCGGTCGGCTTCACCGACGAGCGGACGTTCCGGCGGGCGTTCAAGCGCCGGTTCGGCTTCGTGCCCAGCTCCGCACAGCGCCCCGCCGAGACCGGACCGCACGCGACCCCCGGGGCGGTGCTGCGCCACTGGATCGAGAGCCTCTGAGACGCTCCGCGGGCGGCTGTTTATCCACCCGGAGAGCGACTTGGGGAAGCGTTCGCCCAATCGGCCGCAATCGTCACACAGCGTGCGCATGTGTCCATCAAGCAGACACAGACCGTCCGATTTCACGACACTTTCCCGGATCTGTTCGGCAACCCGCCGTCGATCACGAAAAGTTAGGTTCCACCCGCCCCGGCCAGCAGCCCGCTCACGGAACTTGACCGGCTCCGGGGCGTCGGGCCGTTCGCAACACTGACGGCCGTCTTGCAGGGCCTGTCCGGAGGGCACGATTGTGGGCGGGACAGGTAGAGCGATCGGGCGGGCGCCTCATGCGTGAGACGCACGACGTGTTCGCCTTCGCGCATATCGGCGACCTCCACCTGCAGGGCGGGGGCGACCGGAACGTCGACGACTTGCGGGCGATCCTCGCCGAGATCGACGGCCTCCACGGGTACGGCCTCCTCGACTTCGCCTACCTGCCGGGCGACCTCGCCGAAGACGGGCTCGCGGCGCAGTACACGATCCTGATCAACGCCCTGGCGGCCCATCCGCGCCTGCCGGTCCGCCTGATCGCCGGGGATCACGACCGCCAGTACGGTACGATGACGGATTTCGACGCCCTGTTCGCGCAGGTGGCGGGCAGCGCGCGGGGCGGCGATCACCACGCGCAAGACCATCACTTGTCCAAGTTCGGACAGCCCGACCCCGTCAGGCAGTACTACTTCGCCGACACGATTGCCGGCGTGCGCTGCCTGTTCCTCGACATGATCAGCGCTGGCTATGGCCGGAAGGGGTTCGGGCTCGATTTCCGGCTCGGTCCCTACCAGCTCGCTTGGCTCCGGAACGAACTCGATTACGCCGACCGGAACGGCCTGCCCTGCGCGGTCTTCACCCACACCTATCCGGACGACCTCAACGGGCCGGGCGAGAAGGCTGCGCTGGCCGGCCTGATCCGCGGCCACAACGTCCGCCTCGTCGAGATGGGCCACACCCATTACAACGAACTCGCCCATGACGGGCGCACGCTCTACGCCTCGGCCCGCTCGGTCGGTCAGAACGAGGACGGCTCGGTGGGCTACGCGGTGGCGGCGATCGATGGCGCCGTGACGAGCTGGCGCTTCAAGCCCCTCGACCAAGCGCTCCCCGTCACGATGATCACGAGCCCCGCCGACCGGCGCCTCGCCACCGCGGCCCTCGGTCCCAGCGCCACGATCACGGTGCGTGCCCTCGTGCTGTCGAGCGCGCCGCAGGCGGCTTGGTGCTGCTGGGCGCGGGTCGATGACGGTCCGGCTTATCCGATGAGCCCGGCCAGCCCGCGTATCGTCGAGGCGCAGGTTCCGTGGCCGGTTGGGTCGCGCCGCCTGTCCGTCACGGTGACCAACGGGACTCTGAATCCATGCACCCTGGCGCCGAACACCGACACCGATTCGATCGAACCCGTCTCTTGTTGCTTCGTGCCGCCGCTGGCACCGGACCGACCCGGCAGCGACGCGTTCCGCACGCCGTTCTGGCCCGAGAAGGGCATCCGGGGCGACCAGCTCGGCCCCAACCGCAACGGCCGGGGCTGGTAGCCGGCCTCTACCGAAACGCTGCACACATCCCTTTCCCGACTCACCCGATACAGGACTACCGGAACCGATGGGCGCGCTGACGCTGACCCCCAATCTTGCCACCTGGGCGATCGCGGCCCTCGCGACTCTCGGCGTCATCCTGCGGCCGTTCTCATGGCCGGAGGCGATCTGGGCCGTGCTCGGCGCAGGCGCCCTGGTCGCCCTGGGGCTGCTCGCCCCCGCCACCGCCTGGGAGGGTGTGCTCAAGGGGACGGACGTCTACCTGTTCCTCGTCGGCATGATGCTGATGTCGGAGGTCGCCCGGAAGGAGGGCCTGTTCGACTGGCTGGCCTCGATCGCGGTCCGCGCCGCCAAGGGCTCGGCCACCCGGCTGTTCACCCTGGTCTATCTCGTCGGCACGGTCGTCACGGTGTTCCTGTCGAACGACGCCTGCGCGGTGGTGCTGACACCCGCCGTCTACGCGGCCACCAAGGCCGCCAAGGTCGAGAACCCGCTCCCCTACCTGTTCGTCTGCGCCTTCATCGCCAACGCGGCGAGCTTCGTGCTGCCGATCTCGAACCCGGCCAACCTCGTGGTCTTCGCCGATCACATGCCGCCGCTCATGCGGTGGCTTGCCCTGTTCGCGCTGCCCTCCCTGCTTGCCATCGTGACGACCTACGCGGTTTTGCGCCTGACCCAGGCCAAGACCCTCCGCGACCAGAGCGTGGCGACCGACGTCGAAGCCCAGCCGCTCTCCCGCACCGGCCTCGTGGCCGGCCTCGGCATCGTGGCGACCGGCGGCGTGCTGATCGCGGCTTCCGCGCTCGGCCTCGATCTCGGCTTGCCGACCTTCGTGGCGGGCCTGGCCACCACCGTGGTCGTGCTGCTGCTCAAGCGCGGTGGCCTCGTGGAGGTCGCCAAGGACGTGTCGTGGAGCGTGCTGCCGCTGGTGGCCGGCCTGTTCGTGCTGGTGGAGGCCCTGGAGAAGACCGGCGTGCTGGCCATGCTGGCGGACCTGCTCAAGGGCTACGCCCACGCCGCCCCGGAGGCCACTGCCTGGGGGGCGGGCGGCCTGATCGCGGTGCTGTGCAATCTCGTCAACAACCTGCCGGCCGGCCTGATCGCGGGGGCCGCCGTCCATGCCGCCCAGGTGCCCGAAAAGGTCGCGGGCGCCATCCTGATCGGCGTCGATCTGGGCCCGAACCTCTCGGTGACGGGTTCTCTGGCGACGATCCTCTGGCTCACCGCCATCCGCCGCGAGGGCCAGGATGTCGGCGCCTGGACCTTCCTGAAGCTCGGCCTGCTGGTGATGCCCTCGGCCCTCCTGCTGGCGCTCGCCGGCCTGCTCCTCGTCTGAATTCCCGCCCCGAGAACCCCAAGGTCCGCGCGTGACGGCTGCCCTCCTCTATCCCTTCATCCTGGTGGCCGGCGCGCTGCAGGCGCTCGGCAACGCCATGAACGCGCAGCTGCGGGGCAGGCTGGTCAACCCGTGGCTGGCCGCGACGGTGTCGTTCCTGCCGATCGTGTTCGTGTTCACGACCCTGTTCTTCACGATGCCGACGCCCCTGCCGAGCCTCGAGGGCTTGAGCCGGATGCCCTGGTACGCCCCGCTCGGCGGCGTGGCCGGCGCGGTGGCGGTGTTCGGCGGACTCGCCTTCATCGACAAGGTCGGCGCCGGGCCGTTCAACGGCCTGACGCTCACCGCCAACATCCTCACCTCGCTGGCGATGGACGCGTTCGGGCTGTTCGGCCTGCAGGCCTCGGGCTTCAAACCGCTCCCCTGGCTCGGCGGCCTGCTGATGGCGGTGGGCGTCACCTTCATCGCGCGCTCGGGCGGCAAGAAGGACAGCGGTGAGAAGGGCCCCGGCGGCAAGCTGCTCTACCCGTTCATCATCGTGGCCGGCGCCCTCATGGCGATCGGCGTGGTCTGGAATGCGCAGCTCCGGGGCGCCCTGGAGAATCCCTGGCTCGCCGCAACGGTCTCGTTCATCCCGGTCGTGTTCGTGTTCGCGCTGGTCTTCCTGCTGCGTCCGTCGCCGCTGCCGACCCGGGACGACCTCGCGGGGGTCCGCTGGTGGATGCCGCTCGCCGGCATCACCGGAGCGGTGGCGGTGTTCGCCGGGCTGCTGTTCGTCGACAAGGTCGGGGCCGGTGCCTTCAACGGCCTCTTGATCACCGCCAACCTGCTCACCTCGGTGGCGCTCGACCATTTCGGCTGGTTCGGCATGAAGCAGGTCAAGGCCGGCATGCCGCGCCTTGTCGGCGCCGCCGTGATGGTCGCCGGCATCGTGCTGATCTCGCTGTTCTGAGCGACCGGGATGTGGGCCTTCCCCGCCTGGCTGCTGCGCCGCGAGGTCCTGATCCTGGCGGGGGCCGTCCTGCTCGGCGCGGGCGGGACGGCGGCGTGGTACCTGCTTCAGGCGACGGTGCTCACCATCGCGGTCGCCCCCCGGGACGGCACCGAGCCCGGCCTGATCAAGGCCTATGCCGACGCGCTCGACGCCGCGCACGAAAACGTCCGATTGAAGATCCTGTCCTTCGACGACGTGCGCGAGAGCGCCGCCGCCTTGCAGGACGGGCGCGCCGACCTTGCGGTGGTTCGCCCCGACGTGCTGCTGCCGACCAACGGCCTGACCCTGGCGATCCTGCGCGATCAGGCGATGATCATCGCCTCGCCGGAGCAGGCCGGGATCAAGAGTTTTCCGAAGCTCGCCGGCAAGCGACTCGGCATCGCGGCCCACCGGGACGCCGACCTCTGGCTCCTGCGGAACATCCTCGGGTATTACGGCCTCACCCTGGAGGAAGCGGCCGGTCCCGCGCGGGATTCCGCGGTGCTGCTGGTCCCGGTCGATCAGGAGGCGGTGGCGGGGGCCTTCCGCGAGAAGCGGATCGATGCCTTCGTCAGCATCATCGCGCCCTCGGCGCCCAAGGCGCTCGCACTCGTGGGGGCCGTGCAGGGGCTCGCCCGCGGCGGCAAGGTCGAGTTCGTCGCCGTGGAGGACGACGACGCCGTGATCCAGCGCTTCCCGCGGCTCCAGGCGGTGACCATTCCGGGGGGCCTGTTCGCCGGCCGCCCGAAGCTGCCGGCCGACGACGTGAAGACGGTCGGCGCCTCCTACCGGCTGATGGCCCGGGCTTCCTTAAGCCGCGTGGTGGTGGCCGACGTGACCCAGCAGCTCTTCGAGAAGCGCACCGCCGCCGCCCAGGTCACGGACGCCGCCGAGTACGTCCAGGCTCCGGCCTACGACACCACGGTGGCGGCGACCAGCGCCCGCATCCCGATCCATCCCGGCGCCATCGACTATTACGAGCGCGACCAGCACGGCTTCATCGAGCGCTACGGTGACACGCTCTACCTGCTCGGCGCGCTGGCGGGCGGCCTCGTCTCGATGCTGGCTTGGATCCGCCAGCGCCTCGCCAGCCTACGCCGGGAGCGAATCGACGAGATCATCGATCGGCTCCTGGAGATCGCCGGGCAGGCCCGGGCCTTGCGCGATCCGGAGGCGATCGAGGCGCTGACCGTCGAGGTCGATGCGCTCGCCATGGATGTGGTCCGCTACACCCGGGAGCGGGAGCCCGACCCGCCGGTCCTGTCGGCGGCTTCGGTCGCCATCGACACGGCCCGGGCCACGATCGCGGATTGCCGGATCCGGGCCGACGAGGCCGGGGCCCGCATCGGTCGCTCCGTGCGGCTGCACGGTTCGGGCGGGACCTGAAGGCCGGGCGCGGCTATCGCCGGCAAGACGATTCGTACGTTTCCGGGCCTCATGCCAAC
This sequence comes from Methylobacterium sp. E-065, assembly GCF_022829605.1. Classification (GTDB taxonomy): domain Bacteria; phylum Pseudomonadota; class Alphaproteobacteria; order Rhizobiales; family Beijerinckiaceae; genus Methylobacterium. Next base: position 8,705 of record NZ_JAKSYD010000118.1, read on the forward strand.
GTATGAGAAGAAGGTGTTTGCGTTAGCTTCCGAGGAGAGAACAAGAGTCTCCGCGGGTGCGGAAATTCGAAAGACGCCTCCATTGCTGTCGGGTGGGTCCGAGGCAACATTCCCACCATGCGCACGCCGTCCGAAATCCAGCCGATAGCCTTTGATCCGTTCGGCGAACCCGTCGCGGACGGCGTCGCTCGCGCCTGTCCGGAGGTTGCGGGCGACCGGACCGCCCGGCGTGTCGGCGGTGCCGTGTTTTGGACGCTCGCCCTGGTGATCCTGGCCGGACGCATCTACGCCTACGACATGCCGGTGGTGCAGGATGTCGCGGCCCACGCGGTCCAGATGCTGGCCCTGCGCTGAGGGTGTTGGCCAGATTTCTGGTTTGCTGTGCTGCGCTCTGTTGTGCCGAACAGGTGTCCACTTCGGCAAAGAGCACGTTAACCTGATTTCGTCTTGCCGAATCGCTTGAGCAGACGCTCGCGCTTCAGGCGGGACAAGCGGTCGATCCAGAAGACGCCGTCGAGCTGATCGATCTCGTGCTGGACGACCGCAGCCTCGAAACCCTCCGCGATCTGCTCATGCTTCGTCCCCTCAAGGTCGCGATAGCCGAACCGTATGTCGGCCGGCCGGGTGATCCGTTCCCGCACCCCCGGCATGCTGACGCTGCCCTCCTCCTGGGTCGCCGTTTCCGGTGAGGCCCAGAGCACAACCGGATTCACGTAGACGCGCCGCTCCGTCTCCGGCGACATCCGGAACACCACGACCCGGGCGGGCACGCCGATATGCGGGGCGGTGAGGCCGATGGCGCTGACCTCCAGAAGCGTGTCCCAGACATCGGCCACGAGCGCCGACAGGTCCGGCCCGAACGCCTCGACCGGGGCGGCCGGATGCGAAAGGCGCGGATCCGGGAACAGGACGAGGGGGCGGGCCGGCATGGGCGGTTCACCTGGGACGGTATGGCTGCGGCCTTCCTGCATCGCGGCAGGGCTATAGGGCAATCCGGAGCCCGTGCGACCGGTGCCGTTGGTGCGGGGGAACCGGGAGACCACGCACCGATCTCCTCCAGATTCGCCAAGCCGCCTCAAAAACGCACGGGCCTTGCATCATTCCTGTCGGCGCCACGGGAGTTCATCGCTTGGTCCGGACCGTCTGCCCGCACGATTGCCCCTCCGCCTGCAGCCTCGATGTGCAGGTGGACGACGGACGCGTCGTTTCGGTCCGCGGGGGCGACAATCCCTACACGGCCGGTGTGATCTGCGCGAAGGTCAGCCGCTACGGCGAGCGCGTCCACCATCCGGATCGGCTCCTCCATCCGCTGGAGCGCGTCGGCCCGAAAGGTGGCGGACAATGGCGGCGGATCTCCTGGGACGCGGCGCTCGACCGTCTGACCACGGCCCTCGCCGAGGCGGCGGAACGCTACGGCCCGGAAGCCGTCTGGCCGTACAATTCGGGCGGCACCATGGGCCTCGTCCAGCGGGACGGGATCCACCGCCTGACCCACGCGATGGGCTATTCGCGGCGCAAGCGCACCATCTGCACGGCGATCGCCATCGCGGGCTGGAGCGCCGGGACCGGGCGGATCGCCGGGCCGGATCCCCGCGAGATGGCGCAATCGGACCTGATCGTCGTCTGGGGCGGCAATCCGGTGAGCACCCAGGTCAACGCGATGACCCATATCAGCCGCGCCCGGAAGGTCCGGGGCGCCAAGCTGGTGGTGATCGATCCCTACCGCACCGGCACCGCGGCGGCGGCCGACCTCCACCTCGCCCCCCGGCCGGGCACCGACGGGGCTCTGGCCTGCGCGGTGCTCCACGTCCTGTTCCGCGACGGTTATGCGGACCGGGCCTACCTCGCCGCCCATGCCGAGGATACGGCGGCGCTCGAGGCCCATCTGGCCGCGCGCACGCCCGAATGGGCGGCGGCGATCACCGGCCTGGATCCCGCCGCCATCGAGGCCTTCGCGGCGCTCTACGGCCGGACGCCGCGCAGCTACATCCGCTGCGGCTTCGGCTTCACCCGCAGCCGCAACGGCGCCGTGAACCTCCACGCGGTGACCTGCCTGCCGACCGTCACCGGTGCGTGGCAGCATGAAGGTGGCGGCGCGCTCTGGCAGCAGGCGGCGATCTTCAACTGGGACAAGACCCTGACGGAGGGGCTCGACGTCAAGGCGCCGGGCGTGCGCGAGCTCGACATGAGCCGGCTCGGCGCCATCCTGGCCGACGATGCCGACGCCCTGCAGGGCGGGCCGCCGGTGCGCGCCATGCTGATCCAGTCGGCCAACCCCGCCGTCTCGGCCCCTGATAGCGCCCGGGTGCGCGCCGGGCTGGCGAGACCGGACGTGTTCGTGGCCGTGCACGAGCAGTTCATGACCGAGACCGCGGCGCTGGCCGACCTCGTCCTGCCGGCCACCACCTTCCTGGAGCACGACGACATCTACGGGGCCGGCGGCCACAGCCACATCCAGGCGGGGCCGGCGATCCTGACGCCGCCGGGGGAGTGCCGCTCGAACCACACGCTGCTGTCGGCGCTCGCCGCCCGGCTCGGGGCGGACCACGCGGGCTTCCAGCTGAGCGCCCGCGAACTCGCCGACGCCACGCTGGCCCGCTCGGGCTGGGGCGGCCTCGACCGGCTCGATGCGGCGGGCTGGATCGATGCGCAGCCGGATTTCGCCGAGAGCCACTTCCTCACCGGATTCGGCCATCCAGGCGGGCGCTTCCGCTTCGCCCCCGACTGGGCGGCGCTCGGCCCCCGCGCGGCCGGGATGCCGGTCCTGCCCGATCACTGGCCGGTGGCCGAGCCCGCCGATGCGGATCACCCGTTCCGGATGATCGCACCACCGGCCCGCCAGTTCCTCAACACGACCTTCACCAACGTGCCCGAGTCGCTCCGCCGGGAGGGGCGGCCGACCTGCCTGCTTCATCCGGAGGACGGGGCGCGGCTCGGGATCGCCACGGGCGACGCCATCGAGATCGGGAATGTCCGTGGCCGGGTGCGGCTGCATGCCCGCCTCGCCGAGGGGCAGCAGCCGGGCGTCGTGGTGGTCGAGAGCCTGTGGCCGAGCGCGTCGTTCGGCGGTGGCAGCGGGATCAACACGCTGGTCGGATCCGCCCCGGCGGCGCCCAACGACGGCGCCGCCTTCCACGACACCGCCGTCTGGGTCCGGGCTGCCTGAGCCCCAGTCCTCGTTTCGAAAGGTCGAGACCTTTCGTGGGTCCAGGGCAGAGCCCTACAAAGCATCTCAGGGCTCTGCCCTGAGAACCCGCCAAAGGGCTGAAGCCCTCTGGAAACCCGGTTCTCGAATGGGCGCTCAGCCTTTCTTCACGTTCCAGAACACCGGCACGCCGTCGAGCACCCCCGTCAGGGTCGGCTTGTACGAGGTCTGGTTGAAGTATTGGCCGAGCGGCAGGTAGGGCAGATCGATGAAGGCCTGGCGCTGGAGATCAGCCGCGAGCGCCTTGCGGGCGGCGGTGTCGGGGGCGTCGAGCCATTGATCCCGCAGAGCCTCGATCCGCGCGCTGGTCGGCCAACCGATCGGCGCGGTCTGGCCGGTCCCCCGCAGGAAGGCACTGACGGCCGGGTTGGCCTGATCGAGCCCCGCCCAGAAGGTGCAGAAGGCGCTCCAGCCGCCCTGGGCGACCGGGTCCTTCTTGGCCCGCCGCTGCACCACCGAGCCCCAGTCCATGATCTGGTAATCGACGTTGAAGCCCGCGCGGGTGAGCATGTCGGCGGCGACATCGGCCATCGCCTTCAGGCTCGGGAAGTCGGAGGCGCCCATCAGCACGACCTTCTCGCCCTTGTATCCGGCCGCCGCCAGCGCCTTCTTGGCGCCTTCGTAGTCGCGCTTGGCTGTCAGGACGTCGAGCCCGACATCGCTCGCCATCGGCAGGCCGGGGCAGAAGAAGCCGGTCGGCACGTGGGTCAGCTTGGGGTCGGTGCCGGTCACAGCCTGCATGACGTCGGTCTGATCGACCACCTTCAGCAGCACCTGCCGGATCGCCGGGTTGTCGAAGGGCGGCTGAAGCTGGTTCATCCGCAGGCAGCCGATCAGGCCGGTCGGGTCGGCGATCCGCGTCGTCAGCTTGGAGAGCGTCGGCACGAGGTCGGCCGGCGGCTGCTCCCACCAATCCATCTCTCCGGTCTGCATGGCCGAAGCGGCGGTGGCCTGATCGGGGATGACGTTCCACTCGACCCGGTCCACGAACACGCGCTTGGGACCGGAGGTCCATTGCGGTTCCCCACCCTCGCGGGGGACATAGCCAGCAAATCGCTCGTAGACGACGCGGGCGCCGACCACGCGCTCGTCGGCCTTGAAGCGGAACGGCCCGCTGCCGACCATCTCGGTCACCTGGGTGAACGGGTCGGTCTTGGCGAGCCGCTCCGGCATGATGGCGCAGATCGCTGAGGCGACCTTGCCGAGCGCGTCCGGCAGCAGCGGGAAGGGCTTTTTCAGGCGGAACTGAATCGTCTTGTCATCCGGCGCGGAGAGTTCGTCCGTATAGGCCATGAGCGTCTGGCCCATGGCGTCGCGCTTGCCCCAGCGGGCGATGCTCGCCACGCAATCCCGGGCGAGCACCGGGCTGCCGTCGTGGAACATCAGCCCGGGCCGGAGGGTGAGCCGCCAGAGCGTGCCGTCGTTCTCCACCGTATGCCCGGCCACCATCTGGGGCTGGGCGCTGTAGCTGGCATCGGTGCCGTAGAGCGTGTCGAACACCGCAAGCCCGTGGTTCCGGGTGACGTAGGCGGTCGTCCAGATCGGATCGAGTACCGTCAGGTCGGCCTGCGGGATGAACTTGAGGACCCGCGCGGCCGTGCCCTGCGCCAACGCCGGGGCGGCCAGCGCCGCGCCCGACAGGGCCATGAAGGATCGTCTGTTGAGCATGCCAGCCTGTCCACCCGGTGAGGTCCACGGCAGCGTAGCATGCCCCGGGCCAGGAGAGGCAGGAACGGCCCGCAGGCTGTAACAGGCCGCCCGTCCCGCTGCGCAAACGGCGCCTCGCGCGGCGGGACGGGCGTCAGAAGCACTTTATTCGACCCGATATGAGCGCATGTTTCCGACGGCCGGTGGCATGGACAAGGTTTTGTCAACAGAAAGACTTTATTGACTTCCACACGGCCGGGGTGGTCGCGCGCGGCCAATCAGGACGTCCCTCGGGCGTGGATCCGGTCGGCGAGACACAGCCGCCGTGCCGGTCCGATGACCGGACAGGCTTCTCCAGGATCACGTCACGCCATGAATTTCACGGTCTCCGCGCGTGTCTCCGCGCGCCGGTTCGCCTATCAGCACGCATCCGTCCTCAACGCCCTGGACCAGGGCATGAGCTTGATCGCCGCCGGCATGGCCGACGTGACGATCACCGACGGGAACGGCCGGACCCGGTCGCCGGCGGCCCTCTATCAATCCCTGTTCGGCGGCAGCCGCGCCGGTGCGCCGCAGGGCGCGGCGGCCGCCGGGGTGCTGCAGGCCGCCTGATCAGACCAAGGGTCGTGCCCGATCGGGTTTCAATCCCGCACGGCCCTAAACCCGCGTTTTGGCGCACCCCCTTGCGCCGAACCGGTGTTCACTTCGGCGACGGGCGCTCTCATCCCGGCGTTCCATCGGGGTCGTCACGACTGACCTTGTGAACAAAGAAATTCGGCGGATACGGAATCGTGTTTCTGGACATTCCGTGAGATCAGGCATAACCTAAGAGTGTTCGCGCCGCCGACGTTTCGGTTCGAATGCTTCCAAGGATCGCTGTACATGAAGCGCCGTAGCGCGCGGCCATTTATGGTCGAAGTCAAGAACGCCCGGACCCCCCGCACTGCTCTGAGAGATGTCGAGCCGCAGGCGCGACCCGACAAGGTTCTCTGGCCGGAGCTGGTCCAGGCGGCAGAGCCGAAGCCGAGGCCGGTGCTGCCGGCCCTCGATGCGGCGCCAGCCCCGGGGCTGAAGGAGCCGGATGCCCCGGCCCGTCGCGTCCTGCCGAGCCTCGTGCCCATGTTCCAGAACACGGACGAGCCGGAGCCGGAGCCGGAGCCCGCGATCGAGCCGCGGCGGACGCGGACCCGCCGCGAGAAGGCCCCCGCGGTCACGCCGGCGGTCCGGACGTCCACGCCGGTCGAGACGCTGCCAGAGATCCGCGCCGCTGCGATCCAGCCCGAGGCTGGTCCGTCGAAGCCGCTCGCTGCGGATCCAGCCGGGCCCAAACGGGGCACGCCGCCGCGGCCCGCGGCCTGGCGTCGGACGAAGGAGCTCCGGCTCGGCGAACGCTGGAAGCGGCGGCTCCCGCCCTATCTCCGCTGAGACGAATGCGGGCCGTGCGACGGCCTTGGCCGTTCTTGCGGCGGCCGGCAGTCGACTCTCAGGATCGCATCACGCGCAACGGTGTTCGCCCTCGACAGGCGGCGGGTTCTCCCGGCGCCCGCGACCCATCACCCAAGTTCACGCCGCCGCCTGCAGGGGCATCGAACCGCCGGCCAAGCGCGAATTGCGGTATCGCGCATCATCCGTGACTTCGCACTCGACCCACGGCGGCAAGATCACCGGCTGATCCTCGCGCTCGAGTTCGATCTCCGCCAGGATCAGGCCCGCCAGCGCGCCGCCGAATACATCGACGTCCCAGACGGCTCCGGCATGCACGACCCGGAAGCGCGTCTTCTCCAGACGCCGGCTGGCCGGCACGCCCGCCAGCAGCGCCGCGCCGTCCGCCCGGGGGATCGCGAACTCGACCTCTTCGCGGGATGTGCCGCGCCGCGGGCTTTTCCACGTCACCAGCATAAGCTGGCCCGCTTGGCGGATGCGGATCGTGTTGGCGGCATCGGTGTAGAGATAGCCCTGAATCAGCGGCGTCCCCGACCGGCAGTGCGTCAGCACAGCCGGGCTCGCGATGAATTTGCGCTCGATTTCGACAGCCATGCTGCGACTCTGGGTCGTTGAACCCTGGAACTTTCGCCTACAAATCATCGCGCCGCAAGCACGCTGTCCGATCCTGAGGATCGCGTGACAAGCACGGCTCTTTGCGCATTGGAACGTGATGCAAAACCGCATTTATCAACTATGTAAAGGCGGTGGGAGATCAAAGATTGCAGAATCGCTACCGGAAAATTCATTCCTCATACCCGCGAGATCATCGCTGAAAACGGAATCAAAAAGCCCGAGTCTGAAGAAACGACTCCGGAAGGCGCGGGCCAAGCCGCTCAAGCAGGTTGCGGCGCTGCCGTTCCGGGTCGGCCCGGACGGCCGGATCGAGGTGCTGCTGATCACCTCGCGGGATACCGGGCGCTGGATCATCCCCAAGGGCTGGCCGATGATCGGCCGCAAGGCGCATCAGGCCGCCGCGCGTGAGGCGTTCGAGGAGGCCGGTCTGACCGGACAGATCGCGGCCGATCCGGTCGGCTGGTACCGCTACGAGAAGCGCCTCACCCAAGGGCGCGCGTTGCCCTGCAAGGTGCGCGTCTATCCGCTCCGGGTCGAGATCGAGCACCCACACTGGCCGGAGCAGGCGCAGCGGACACTCCGGTGGTTCGCGCCGGAGGATGCGGCACGCCTGGTCCACGAGGACGACCTTCGGCGTCTGCTCGCGGACTTCACCGCCGGACCTCGCCGCGGCCAAGTTTGAGGATCCGTGGCGCGAGTTGCATATTCCCGTAGCGGTGTGCAACTTCTGATTAGTATTCGATGCGTAACCTACCGGACAATACCGCCGGTTGGATTGCCTCGATGTACCGTGCCTTCACCTGCTTGACCGAAGAGCACACCGCCTGGGTGGTGGTCCTTGCCGCCAGCGTGTGCTGGATCACCTGCTTGGTCGCGCTGAAGCTCGAACAGCGGGTCCGGACCCGCACCAACGGCTCCGACCTGATCTGGCTCCTGGCGGCCGGATTCTCGATCGGCTCCGGGATTTGGAGCACGCATTTCATCGGCATGCTGGGCTACGATCCCGGCGTGGTCCTGGGCTACGAGCCACGGACCACATTGCTCTCGCTCGTCGTCGCCATCGCGGCCGCCTCGGCGGCGTTCCTGTTCGCGCGATCGGGCTCGTCCGCGGAACCTTCGACGCGGCCGTCGGCCTGGGCAGGCGCGGGTGCGGGCCTCGTCCTCGGCCTCGGCATCGCCTGCATGCACTTCCTCGGCATCGCGGGAGTGCGGCTGCCCGGGCATTTCACCTGGGACGGCGCGCTCGCCGGCACCGCCATCGTGGCGGGCGTGCTCCTGGCGGCGGCCGGCATGGCGGTCCATGTCCGCGGCACCGACGGTCTCACCCGGGCGGCGGCGGCCACGATCCTGACGCTGGCGATCGCGCTGCTTCACTTCCTGGCCATGGCGGCGATCCAGGTGGTGCCGGATCCGGCCCTGGCTGTCCCGCAGCTCGGCCTCGACCGCCGCGTGCTGGCCGGGGTGATCGCCGCCGTGATGGCGGTGATCCTGGGCTTCGGCGCCCTGACGCTGATGCTGGACCGCCTGCACAGCATGAACGTCGCGCTGGCCCGCCAGGGCCGCATGCTTCAGGAGAAGACCCGGCTGCTGGACGAAGCCCTCGACAGCATGGACCAGGGGCTCATCAAGGTCGATGCGGGCGGCATCGTGCGCGTGTGCAACGAGCGGGCGCTGGCGCTGCTCGATCTGCCGCGGGCGATGATGCAGGCCCAGCCGAGCTACCGGGCGGTCCTGCGCTATCAGGCCGGCCAGCGGGAGCGGAACCGCACCGACCGGGCCTTCCGCGCCTGGGTGGCGCGCAGCGAAGCGGGGCAGGCTCATGTTCACGAGCGCGCGCGCCCGAACGGCCGCGTGCTCGAAGTCCGCACCGTGCCCCTGGCGGATGGCGGTTTCGTGCGGACCTTCACCGACATCACCAAGCGCAAGGCCGCCGAGGCCGAGGTGGCGCGCCTCGCCCGCCACGACGTGCTCACCGGCCTGCCGAACCGGGCCCTGTTCCACGAGACCGTGGAGCGGAGTCTGGCCGACATCGCCCAGCATGCGGGTGATTGCGCGGTCCTGTACCTCGATCTCGACGGGTTCAAGGGCGTGAACGACAGCCTCGGCCATCAGGCCGGGGACGCGCTCCTGCGGCACATCGCGGGCGCCCTCGTGAGCGTTGCCGGGGCCGGGGCCGTGGCCCGCTTGGGGGGCGACGAGTTCGCCGTGCTGACCCCCGGCGGGTTCGCGGAGGCTGGTGCCCTGGCCGAGCGCCTCATCGCGCTGTTCGACCATCCGCTCTGCGTGGGTGAGCACCGGATCGGCGTCGGCCTCAGTGTCGGCATCGCGCTCGCCCCCGAGCACGGCATGGCGGCGGAGTGCCTGTACCGGCGCGCCGACCTCGCCCTCTACCGGGCCAAGGCCGAGGGGCGCGGCACGTTCCGCGTCTTCACGCCCGCCATGGACGAGGAGGCGGAGGCGCGCCGGGTGCTGGAGCGCGACCTGCGCCAAGCCATGGATGAGGACGGGCTCAGCCTCCACTACCAGCCGCAGGTGGACGGCCGGACCGGCGCGCTGATCGGGTTCGAGGCGCTTCTGCGTTGGGTCCACCCGGTGCGCGGCAACATCGCGCCGGACGTCTTCGTGCCGCTGGCCGAGGAGACCGGGCTGATCGTCGCGCTGGGCGAGTGGGTGCTGCGCGCGGCCTGCCGCGAGGCCGCGGGGTGGGCGCAGCCCCTGAAGGTCGCCGTCAACCTCTCACCGCGGCAGTTCCAGAGACCCGAACTGCCCGAGCGGGTCCTGGCCATCCTGGCGCAGACCGGTCTGGCGCCCGGCCGCCTGGAACTCGAGGTCACCGAAAGCATCATCATCAACGACATGGACCGGGCCGTGGGCATCCTCCGGCGCCTGAGGAACTACGGCATCCGGATCAGCATGGATGATTTCGGGACCGGCTACGCGTCGCTGGCCACCCTCCAGGCCTTCCCGTTCGACAAGCTCAAGATCGATCGCTCCTTCGTGGCCCAGATCGGCTCGGAGCCGCAGGCGGCCGTGATCGTGCGGGCCGTGCTCGGTCTCGGCCGCAGCCTGGGCATGGGGGTGGTGGCCGAGGGCGTCGAGACCGAGGCGCAGCGGGCGTTCCTCGCCGAGGAGGCCTGCGGCGAGATGCAGGGCTACCTGTTCGGCAAGCCGCGCCCGATCGCCGACTACGCCACGGAGCTCGAACCCACCGCCGACATGGCTGCCCGGGCCGCCCCCCGCCTCACGCGGGTTGGCTGACGCCGTCGCAGCGGGAACCGAGGCGGCATCCCGCCGTTGGTTCAGCAGATTGGATCGTTTCTAAGTTTTGAACGGTCTGCTGAAACGACGCCCGGACGGCCCTGCGGTCGCCGGTCCCACGGGAGCCTGATCATGAACGCCAAGTGTGAGACCTGCCGGTTCTTCGACGAGCACAAGGGCAACGGCGCCATCGCGCAGAACGATGCCGGCCTGTGCCGCTTCAACCCGCCCGTCAGCCAGCCTGCGCCCGAAGCGAAGGGGCTCTGGCCCGTGGTCGCCTCCGCGGATTGGTGCGGCCACTACACCCCCGAGATGACCGCGGCCGAGTAAGCGCTGCGCACGGATGGCGGATGGGGCCGGCCTTCGGGTCGGCCCTTTCCTTTGGCCACACGCCTTCGATGGCCGCGACGGATGGGCCCAGCTTTGTCCGAACCCCTGATCGTCGCGCGTCCGCCGCCTACCTTGGAGCCGATCCAGGGTGTTAACGTTGCCCTCAGGCACTCCGTTTCGCGACCGGCCGAGTCGGCCGGATCCCAGCGATGCACCGCCTGCACAGTTCGATCTGAACCGGAGAGATTTTGATGGTGGGAGCCACCGCCACGGCGGCCGCGACACGAACCGACGAGCCGGTCCTCGCCACAGTCACCTTCACGGTGAACGGGCAGCGCCGCGAACTCGAACTCGACACCCGCACCAGCCTGCTCGATGCCGCCCGCGAGCACCTGCACCTGACGGGCTCCAAGAAGGGCTGTGACCACGGCCAGTGCGGCGCCTGCACGATGATCGTCGATGGCCGGCGCATCAACGCCTGCCTGACGCTGGCAATCATGCATCAGGGCGCCGAGATCACCACGATCGAGGGCCTCGGCCAGCCGGACCACCTGCATCCGATGCAGGCCGCGTTCGTGAAGCATGACGGCTACCAGTGCGGCTACTGCACGCCGGGCCAGATCTGCTCGGGCGTCGCCGTCCTCGAAGAGATCAAGGCCGGCATCCCGAGCCATGTCACCGCCGACCTCGAGGCCACGCCCCAGGTCACCGAAGCCGAGATCCGCGAGCGCATGAGCGGCAACATCTGCCGCTGCGGCGCCTATTCCAACATCGTCGAGGCGATGACCGAGGTCGCGGGAGCGCGGGCATGAAGTCCTTCACGTACGAGCGTCCCAGCTCCCCCGCCGAGGCCGCCGCCGCGGTCGCCCGCACGCCGGAGGCGAAGTTCATCGCCGGCGGCACCAACCTCCTCGACCTGATGAAGCTGCAGATCGAGACCCCGCGCCACCTCGTGGACGTGAACGGGCTCGGCCTCGACACGGTGGAGCCGACAGACGAGGGCGGTCTGCGCATCGGCGCCCTGGTGCGCAACACAGATCTCGCCGCCCATCCGCGGGTGCGCACGGATTACGGCGTCCTCGCCCGCGCGCTTCTCGCCGGCGCCTCCGGCCAGTTGCGCAACAAGGCGACCACCGCCGGCAACCTGCTCCAGCGGACCCGCTGCCCGTACTTTTACGACACCGCGCAGGCCTGCAACAAACGCCAGCCCGGCTCCGGCTGCTCGGCACTGGACGGCGTGAGCCGCCAGCTCGCGGTGATCGGCGGCAGCGAGGCCTGCATCGCCACACATCCCGGCGACATGGCGGTGGCCATGCGGGTGCTCGACGCCACCGTCGAGACGATCGACGCCGCTGGCGCCGCGCGAAAAATCCCGATCGCCGAGTTCCACCGCCTGCCCGGCGACGAGCCGTCCCGCGACACGAACCTCGAGCCCGGGGAACTGATCACCGCGGTGACGCTGCCGAAGCCGGTTGTTGGGACGCACATCTACCGAAAGGTCCGCGACCGGGCGTCCTACGCCTACGCGCTGGTCTCGGTGGCGGCGATCCTGGGCAAGGACGGCAGCGGCCACGTCGCCTTCGGCGGCGTCGCCCACAAGCCCTGGCGGGTCGAGGCGGCCGAGGCCGACCTGCCGAAGGGCGCGAAGGCGGTGACAAGCCGAGTCTTCGCCGACGCCAAGCCGACCCACGAGAACGCCTACAAGCTGACGCTCGCCGAGCGGACACTCAGCGCAGCGCTCAACCAAGCGAGGGCCTGAACCATGAAGTTCGACACCCAAGCCGGCCCGAACCCGATCGACCGCCTTAAGGTCGTGGGCCACGCCACCGACCGGATCGACGGCAAGTACAAGACCACCGGTACCGCGCCCTACGCCTACGAGCGCCACGACGTGGCGCCGGACGCCGCCTATGGCTACGTGCTGGGCTCGTCCATCGCCAAGGGCCGGGTGCGAAGCATCGACACCGCGTCGGCCCGGCAGGCCCCCGGCGTGATCGCGATCGTCACCACCCTCGACACCCCCCGGGTCGAGCGCGGCGTGATGAACGTCGCCTACCTGTTCGGCGGCGACGTGATCCAGCACTACCATCAGGCCGTCGCGGTCGTGGTGGCCGAGACTTTCGAGCAGGCCCGGGCGGCGTCGTTCCTCGTGACGGTCGATTACGCCCCGGAAGCCGGCGTGTTCGATCTCGCGGCTGCCGCCAAGGATGCCGAGCCGGTCCCGGCCGACAGCGGCGAGGGCAGCGGTGGCAACGGCGAGGAGCGCGTCGGCGATTTCGAGGCGGCGTTCGCGCAGGCGCCGGTCACGCTCGACGCGTCCTACAAGACCGCCGACGAGAGCCACGCCATGATGGAGCCGCACGCCACGGTGGCGGCCTGGGACGGCGAGAAGGTCACGCTCTGGACGTCCAACCAGATGATCGGCTGGGGCCACGGCAGCCTCGCCAAGATGCTGAACCTGCCCAAGGACAAGGTCCGGCTCGACGCCCCCTATGTCGGCGGCGGCTTCGGCGGCAAGCTGTTCGTACGCGCCGACGCGGTGCTGGCGGCTTTGGCCGCGAAGGCCGCCGGGCGCCCTGTGAAGGTCGCGCTGACGCGCCCGCTGATCGCCAACAACACCACCCACCGGCCGGCCACGATCCAGCGGGTGCGGATCGGCGCCACGCAGGACGGCACCATCACGGCGATCGCGCACGAGAGCACCTCCGGCAACCTGCCGGATGGCGATCCCGAGACGGCGGTGAACCAGACCAAGTTCCTCTACGCGGGCAAGAACCGCCTGACCGCCATGAAGCTCGCCCGGCTCGACCTGCCGGAGGGCAACGCCATGCGGGCGCCCGGCGAGGCCCCGGGACTGGCGGTGCTCGAAGTTGCCATGGACGAGATGGCGGAGAAGCTCGGCCTCGACCCCGTGGAGTTCCGCATCCGCAACGACACACAGGTCGTCCCGACCAAGCCGGATCTGCGCTTCTCGCAGCGCGACCTCGTGGGCTGCCTCAAGCTCGGCGTGGAGCGGTTCGGGTGGGCCAAGCGCAACCCGAAGCCCGGCCAGGTGCGAGACGGGCAGTGGCTCGTCGGTCTCGGCATGGCGGCGGCGTTCCGCGACAACATGGTGATGAAGTCGGGCGCCCGGGTGCGGCTCGATGCCGGCGGCACGGTCACGGTCGAGACCGACATGACCGATATCGGCACCGGCAGCTACACGATCATCGCGCAGACGGCCGCCGAGATGATGGGCGTGCCCCTCAATCGTGTGGTGGTCCGCCTCGGCGATTCCGATTTCCCGGTCTCGTCGGGCTCGGGCGGCCAGTTCGGTGCCAATTCCTCGACCGCGGGCGTCTACGCGGCCTGCGTGAAGCTGCGGGAGTCGATCGCCCAAAAACTCGGGTTCAACGCCACCGACGCGGTGTTCGAGGACGGCGAGGTCCGCGCCGGCAACCGCGCCATCCCGCTGGCCCAGGCCGCGGCCGAGGGCGAGCTGGTCGCCGAGGATACGATCGAGTTCGGCGATTTCTCGAAGACGCAGCAGGTCTCGACCTTCGGCGCCCACTTCGTCGAAGTCGCGGTGGACGTCTACACCGCCGAGGTCCGGGTCCGGCGGATGCTGGCGGTCTGCGCAGCCGGGCGGATCCTCAACCCGAAATCGGCCCGCAGCCAGGTGATCGGCGGCATGGTCATGGGCACCGGCGCGGCTCTGATGGAGGAGCTGGCGGTCGATACCAAGCGCGGCTTCTTCGCCAACCACGATCTGGCTGGTTACGAGGTGCCGGTCCACGCCGACATCCCCCACCAGGAGGTGATCTTCCTCGACGAGACCGATCCGATGTCCTCGCCCATGAAGGCGAAGGGCGTGGGCGAACTCGGCATCTCGGGGATCGCCGCCGCGGTGGCCAACGCGATCTACAACGCCACTGGCATCCGCGTGCGGGATTATCCGATCACCCTCGACAAGCTGATCGACCGGATGCCGGACGCGGCCTGAACGGCCCGGGAGGGATGCCCCTCCCGGGCCGCCACGACAAAGTGACCGGGCCGGATCGAGCCCGGCCGCGTTGATGCGGCATCTGTCGCTTGGAGATCCTTATGGCGGACGCGTATGCGCCGCGGCCCGCGGTGCTGCTGGTCGAGGATGATCCCGTGCAGCTCATGGAGGCGGCCGCGGCTCTGCGGGAGGCCGGCTACGCGGTGGCCGAGGCATCCACCGTCGAGGCCGCGCAAGCGCATCTGGCAGCCCGGCCGGACCTCGTCGCCATGGTGGCGGATGTCGATCTCGCGGGCGCGCCTCTCACCGGCTTCACCCTCGCCAAGGCGGTGGCGGCGCGCTGGCCCGAACGCGCGATCCTGATCGTATCGGGGTTCGCCTGGCCGGCCGAGGGTGAGGTGCCGATGGGGGCGGGCTACCTGCGCAAGCCATTCACCGCGGATGGGCTCGCGACCGCCCTGCGGGCCGTGCTCACCGCACGCGGCCTGGACATTTCCGACACCGCGCCCGACCTCGGCACCATGGGAAGCGGGCAGGAGGCCCGCTGACGCCGGCCCCCTGATCGCGCCGGCCAACCGTGGCGGGCACCGGTCAGTCGGCGCGCTCGCTCGCCTTCGCAGCGCCGTCATCGGACAGGAGCCAGTCGGGCAGGACCGGGATGACTGCTCCGGCGATCGCGCCGGCGCTTTCCAGGGCCCGTCCCGCCTTCGCCTCGGGGCTCTCCGCCCGGACCTCCGCGAACAACTTGCGGGCCAAGCGATCGAGTTCCTCGTCCGAAAGCTGCTGCCCGTTCGGATCCGCCATCGGAGACCTCCTCGACTCATTCGCTTGTCCCGCGTCGCGGGCCACGTCGGAATAACCCGTCTGCGTCCGGGGTCGGAGTGGTTCAGGTCGCGGAATCACGCGTCGTGGTTAGCCGGCTGTAAGCGGGTTCGCGCGGACGCGGTCTCAGAGCGGAAGCGCCCGGACCCGGCGGGATACGCCGGCGATGATGGTCAACGTCGCGGGTCAGCTCCACGGGCATCGGTCACTGAGGACCGCCCGACGGATGCCCCCATCTCAGCCGGTGCGGCGGCCGCAGCGGATATAGGCGGACGTGCCCCAGGCGCTCGTCCAGGTCAGGCGGTCGCCCTCGACGACGAGGCGGACCTGGGAGGACCAGCGGCGGTCCCGGTCCCCGCATTCGGCCGCCATGGTCCAGGCATTGCCGGAACGGTGTGGGTCGCGGAACGTACAGAGGGTGTCGCCGGCCCTGGCGCGCTCGGGCGTGATCGTGGCCGGCAGGTAACCGTGCCGGCGCGACGGGGCGGCGCAGGCCTCCGCCGTCGGGCCCCAGGTCCCGACATAATCGGCGGCCGGACGAGGCGTCGCGGCTGGAACGGCCGGCTGGGCAGGCGTCATGGGGGCGTGTGCGGAGGCCGCCTCGACCACGGGAGCCGTCGCCGCAGGGACGGCGACGCTCGCCAAGGTGGTCGTCGGATCCTCCGGCCGGACCATTGCCAGCGCCCGGCGCGGCAGATCCTCCGGCGGGTCGAACAGCGGCTCCCCGACCGCCAGGGGCGCCGACATCCGGAACGGCATGTCCTCGGTCAAGTAGGCGGTGCAGTAGGCGAACAGGCCGACCCAGCCGACGGCGAGGAGAATCTGGGGTGTGTAGGAGCGCCGGCCCTCACGCAGAGGTTCGACAGGCGCCACCGCCAGAACGATCGCCGTCACCGAAAATCCTCCGCGCGCCGTCATCGCCGGGTCAGGGCCCGAAACACAGTTTTCGTCACCCATAAGCGACACCGGGCGCCCGCGATCGAGGATTTCTCAGTATCGGGCCAGGGACAGGTTTATTAACGTCCGGTAAATCGTTAACGATGCGTTAACGGTTGATCCAGGGCCGGCTCCGATGCGCGCGGCATGTCCGACGCCCCGTCGGCGCTGACCCGCTGGGCGTGGTGGAACGATCTTGCCCAGCCCCGGCCGGCGGCACTGGACGATGCGGCCCCTGCCTGCCGCCGGAAGTCCTCCGGACGTCAGAAAGCCGTGTCGCGCGTCGCTTCTAGTTTGATCCTGTGAACTGCCAAGTAGAGGGCAAAATATCGCTCGACAGTCTTATTGGATTAAGATTTAGTTAATTCGCCCGGATTGTGGGCGCGATCGAGCTCGTTTCATGGCGTGGACGTCGTTTCGTAACATGCTCTCCTCGTCCGAGGGGGGATCCGAGCCTCAGGGGTCGGCTCATGGATCGGCCCAGTCGGCTTCCCGGCCGGCAACCGAGCCCACGATGCCGCAGGCCCGGACGCGCCTGAACGCCGAGGCGCCGGCTCAGCGGGCTGCCCTGCCGGATCGGGCCCATTCCTCCCTCGACGCCATCGGCAAGCGCGACGAGATGCTGCGGCAGCGCATCGACGCCATGGTCGACCGATTGGAGGACATCCGCTCGCTGCAGGACGATTTCGTGTCGATCCTGGAGCCGATCGTCAGCATCAGCGACGAGCTTCCGCGGGCGAGCATGCGCATCGCCGAGCTGGAGACCTCGCTGGCCCAGGAGTTCCAGACCGGCAAGGCGGTCCGTCTGGAGGCCGCTGAACTCTCGGCCCGCATCTCGATCCTGACCAACGAGTATTCCGAGGCCTCTGCGCGGGTGGCCCGGGCCGAGGAGCAGCTCCACGCCCGCGACGCCGTCCTGGCCGCGCAGGCGATCGAGCTCCGGGACCGGGTGCTGGCCTTCGAGAATCTGGAGCGGCGCCTCGCCGCCGAGATCGAGCAGGGCAAGGCGCTGGTCGCCGAGGGCAAGGCGCTGCGGACGGAGGCCCAGGCCGCCGACAGCGCGCTGACGCGGACGGAGCACGATCTGCAGGCGGCGCGGGAGACCCTGGCGGCCCTTGAACAGGACAACCGGCGGCTGCGAAGCCAGAACGAGGATCAGATCCTGCGCCTCGACGAGCTCGAGTCCCGGTTCCGGACCGTCGAGGGCGCGGTCGAGTCCGAGCGGCAGAAGGCGCGGACGGCCGAGGGCCAGCTCGCGACCGAGGTCGCGAATCGCGCCCGCCTCGAAGCCCAGTTCGAGACCGACACGGCCGCCCTGCGCACCGAGCGCTCGGCGCTCGCCATGAAGCTGGAGGCCGCCGCCAACCGGGCGGACACGAACGAGCAGCTCCTGGGCCAAGCCCGGGCGCAGCTGCGCGAGCGCGACGAGGCCCACCGGCTCGCAGAGCGCAACTTCAAGGAGACCAACATCGCCCGCGTCACCGCGGAGCGGCGTCTGGATACCGTCCAGGAGGATCTCGCCCGGCAGACGGAGCGCTTCGTCGAGATGCAGCGCGCCCGCGGCGACCTCGATGCGCGCTGCGACATGCTGGCCAAGGCGCTCGCCGCCAAGGACGCCGCCCTGGAGCAGGCGGGGACCCGCAACGCCGCCCTGACCGAGCGGATCGAGCAGCTGACCCACCGCCAGGAGGCCGCCAGGATCGAGTTCGAGGCCACCAACCGGCGCCTTGCCGAGGATCTTCAGAACGAGCGCTCGGAGCGGGCCCTGGTGCAGGGCGCCCTCGACATCGCCCGCGAGACCCGGGCGACGCTCCAGAAGCAGTACGAGGCGCTCAAGCGCTCCGGCCGCGGCTGGCGCAAGCCGGACGGGATGGGCGAGGGCCTGCCGCACGAGCCGGCCCTGCCCGCCGAGCGCGGCGAGCCGAGCAACGTGCACCCGTTCGCATCTCCCGGCACGGCCGGCTGATCCGATGCTGACCTGTGAGGGGTTTTCCAACGATGAGCGATAGGGCTTCGATCGACACCGCCTACAACGGCAGCCCGAACGTGATGATGCGCGCGTGGCAGGCGAAGGCGGACGCGTCCCCCGAGAAGGTGGTCAGTTTCATGGGTCTCGAGAGCCGGAACGGGACCTTTGCCACGGCCGATAGCCCGAACGAGGGCGGCCCCACCGTCACCCGCGAATGGGCCTCGGCCGTCGACCTGATCCGCGAGGCCAGCGAGGCCATCCGGGTTGGGGAGGAGCGGGCGGCCGAGTTGGAGGCGCAGCTGGCCCAGGTCGTCGCCCAGGCCGATCTCGAGATCCGGCGCCTGGAGCAGGAGGTCGCCACGGGGGTGCAGAACCTGGCGCGGTCGGAGGAGCGGGTCCGGCTGGCCGAGGTGCGGGCCGCGGAGGCCGAGGAATGGCTCGTGCGTCTCCACGATGCGGCGATCGAGGCCTTCGGCAACCGTACCAGGCCCGCTCCCGTAACCAGCGTGCCCAACGAGACCGAGTAGCCTCGGTCCTCGTGCGACGATGGCGCAATCGACGACGATAGAGGCCACCGTGATCGCCGAGGCGATACCGCGGGCGCAGGATTCGCACGCGGCTTTCCGGGTCATCGATCCGCGCCTGACCCTCGCGCTGATCCGGCAGGCCGCGGATGAGATCCGCGGCTTCCAGGGGTGGCGCGCCGTCATTCAGCAGCGGGCGAGCGGGCTGTTCCGGCGGCTCTACGAGGAACGCACCGTCAAGGACGCGACGATCCAGGCGCTCGAAGCCGAGCTGTCGCAGATCAACCGGCGGAACACCGATCTGGAGCGCGCCCTCGCGGAGATCTCCTCCGACTACGAGCGCGTCGTCGTGCGCTGCATGGAGGCCGAGTTCCGCATCATGCAGGCCGAGCACAGGGCCTTCGTGGCCGAGCGGTCGGTGTTCCGGCTTGAGGATCTGCTCGACCGGGTCGGGGACCGTGCCGGGGTCATGGACGGGGACTGATCCCGGCCGCGCCCGCGCGCACGAACCTTTGACCTGGGTTAGGACTTATCGGGGGATGAGCGGATCAGCCCAGCCCCCGGCGCCCTATGCCCTCGTGGTCGACGACGACGGCTTCATCCGCATGGACGCGATGGACATCCTGTCGGAGGCCGGGTTCCGCACGTTCGAGGCCAGCGACGGCGATAAGGCGATAACGCTGCTCGGCCGGGAGCACGCCCAGATCGTGTTGCTGTTCACCGACGTGCAGATGCCGGGCTCGCGGGACGGTTTTGCGGTCGCGCGCGAGACCTCTGAGCGCTGGCCGCACATCGCCATCGTGGTGGCGTCCGGGCAACTGCAGCCGGGGCCGGGCGACATGCCGGAGGGGGCTCGCTTCATCGGCAAGCCGTTCACCGCCGACATGGTCCACGACCACCTGCGGGAAATGCTCCCCGACCGGCAGAAGCCGGAGCCGCTGCGCCAGTAGGGCAGGGGCCGGGCTGGGACTCTTTCCTCTCCCATTCGGGGAGGAGTTTGGGGATCGCAGATCCCGCGTGGGGCTGGTGCAGAAGGCACCGTCACACGTGATCCTGCACCACCCCCGGCCCCTCCCCACAAGGGGGAGGGAAAAGCGGCCCGTTCGCCGACCCTCAATTCGCCCGGGCGACCTCGACGAGATTGTCCGAGAAGGATGGGGCGTGGCCCATGTCGGTGAAGGCGCCGGACGAGATGCTGTTGACCGTCCCCTCGTTGAGCTGGCGCCAGTAGCCGAGCGTCGCCACCACGATGCCGGCCTTCACGTCGTCGGTGATCCGCGCGACGCCCTTGAAGGCGCCGCGGTCGTTGCCGACCTTGACCCGGTCGCCGTCCCGGATGCCGCGCGCGTCGGCATCGTGCTGGCTGATCATCACGAACTGCTCGCCCTGGCCCTTCTGCTTGTCCTCCATGTTGGCGTAGCAGGAGTTCAGGAAGTAGTGGCTCTTGGGCGAGACGATGTTGAGCGGGAAGCGCTTGGCCAGCTCCGGGTCGTTCGTGTGGGACTCGCGCGGGCCGAGGTAGTCGGGCAGCGGATCGAGCGCCTCGCCGGGCTGGAAGCCCTCGTACATCTGCCGGAACGGCGGCGCGACGAAGTTCGTGGCACCCTCGACCATGAACATGCACTTGCCGGTCGGCGTCGGGAAGTTGCCGTCCTTGTGCGGCGCGCGGTCGTCGGGCGTACCGACCTTCAGGCGGGCGAAGCCGTGCGCGCGCATATAGGCGAGGTCGATGCCCTCGCAGGCCGGGGCGGACCAATCGACGTAGTGCTCCAAGCACTCGCTATCGGTCCACGTGAAGTTCTCCTCTTCGAAGCCGAGCCGGGCGGCGAGCTGGCGGAAGATCTCGTTGTTGGGGATCGACTCGCCCGGCGCCTCGGCGCACTTGGTGTTGTAGGTCAGGTAGAGGTGACCCCAGGACAGGATCATGTCCTCCATCTCGGCGCCCATCGTGGCCGGCAGCAGGATGTCGGCGTAGGAGGCCGTGTCCGAGATGAAGTGCTCGGCCGAGACCATGAACAGGTCCTCGCGCATCAGCCCTTCGACGATCTTGTCGGTCTCGGGCGCCTGCGTGACCGGGTTCGAGTTCCAGCACATCATCGACATGATCGGCGGGTCGAGCTGCATCTCGCCGGTCAGCGCGCGACCGATCTGCAGGTTCGAGACGACGCGGGTGCCCTCCGGGATCAGGTCGGGCCGGCACATCACGTCGAACTTGTAGGGATGCTCCCAGACCCCGAACTGCGTGACGCCGCCGCCGACATGACGCCACGCGCCGGTGAGCGCCGGGATGCAGGTCACCGCCCGGATGGTCTGGCCGCCGCCGTAGTGCCGCTCCAGCGCCACGCCCATGCGGATCGCGGCGGGCTGGGCCGTGGCGAGTTCGCGGGCCAGCGTGCGGATGTCCTCGGCGGGGACCCCGGTGATCTCCGAGGCCCATTCGGGCGTGCGGGTGCTCGCCCGCTCCTTCAGCTCCGCGAAGCCGACCGTGTGGTTGTCGACATAGTCCCGATCGACGAGGCCCTGTTCGATGATCGAATTGATCAGCGCCATGGCGAGCGCGCCGTCGGTGCCGGGCTTCGGCGCGATGTGCCAGTCGGCCGCCTTGGCGGTGCGGGACGCGTAGGCGTCGATCACCACGACCTTGGCGCCCTTCTTCTGCGCGTCCTTCACGATTGCCCAGTGGTGCAGGTTCGTGCTGACCGAGTTGCAGGCCCAGATCACGATGTACTTGGAGTGGATGTAGCTGTCCGGGTCGAGGCCCGCGGTCGGGCCGACCGTGAGCAGCCACGCGGTGCAGGAGCCCTCGCCGCAGAACGTCCGCTCGGTCACCGTGGCGCCCATCCGGTTGAAGAAGGCGTCGCCGCCGTTCAGCCCGTGCACCAGCCCCTGGTTGCCGAGATAGCTGTAGGGCGCGATGGCCTCAGGCCCGTACTGGTCGATGATCGCCTTCCAGCGCGTGACGATGGTGTCCAGCGCCTCGTCCCAGGTGATCCGCTCGAACTGCTTCGACCCCTTCGGCCCGACCCGCTTCATCGGGTAGAGGAGCCGGTCCGGGTGATAGTGGCGCTTCTCGTAGTCCTTCAGCTTCACGCAGAGACCGCCGCGGGTCATCGGGTGATCCGGGTTGCCGCGCACCCCCTGGAGCTGGCCGTCCTTGACGTCGAACAGCATCGAGCACGTGTCCGGACAGTCGTGCGGGCAGCCCCCGAAGAAGGTCTCGGTCAGGCTCTCGGCCTCGGCCACGATCAGGGAGTCCGGCTTGACGATCTCGTTCATGATTCCTCCGCGCACGAGCGTCCAGCCTTCTTGTCGTGCGGGGGCGGCTCAATGCGGATTTATGATGCATTGAATTCCGAACAATTCCAAATCACGTCTCGTTAAAGCTCCTGAGTAGCGCTACCGTGCTGCATAGCCGGCGCTATTCATGCTCGGTGATCGCCCGCCCGGCCATGGGCGAAGGCCGGGTGACGGGATCGATCGTCACCGCGCGTGCGTCTCCCGCCGCGGCCCCGTGGCGTCGCGAACCGCCGCCTGGGGCCCCATCTGGAGAAGACGCTTCTCAATCGCGGGCCCGGATCCGGGCGGCGGTTGCATCCCGCCCACCGGCCTGATTCACATCGGCGGACTCACGTTCCGCCCGCACCGCCACGAGTCCATCGGTCATGCGACACGACACGCTGCGCCTCGGCGCCTTCTTCTACGCCACCGGGCATCATATCGCCGGCTGGCGCCATCCCTCCAGCGAGGCGGATGGCGGCCTCGTCCTCGAGCGCTACGTCGGCTGGGCGCAGAAGGCCGAGGCCGCGAAGTTCGACCTCGTGTTCCTTGAAGACGGGACCGGCATCCGCGACGGCAACCTGCGCTCCAGCGAGCGGACGGCGCGCTCGACCCATTTCGAGCCGGTGACGCTGCTCTCCGCGCTGGCGGCGGTGACGAGCCGGATCGGGCTGGTGGCGACCACCTCGACGAGCTTCAACGAGCCCTACAACGTCGCCCGCCGGTTCGCCTCTCTGGACCATCTCAGCGGCGGCCGCGCCGGCTGGAACCTCGTGACCTCGACCACGGACGCGGAGGCCGCCAATTTCGGCGCCGACCGGATCGCGCGGCACGGCGACCGCTACGAGCGCGCGGAGGAGTTCGTCGACGTCGTCCTCGGCCTGTGGAACACCTGGGACGACGAGGCCGTGGTCATCGACAAGGCATCCGGCCAGTTCTCGAAGCCGGACGGTTTTCGACCCCTCAACCATCACGGCACGCATTTCGAGGTGCGGGGCCCGCTCAACATCTCGCGCACGCCCCAAGGCCAGCCGGTGCTGGTGCAGGCCGGCGCGTCGGGCCCCGGCAAGGATCTCGCGGCGCGCACCGCCGAGATCGTGTTCACCGCCAACCAGACGCTGGACGAGGCGACAGAATTCTATGGCGACCTGAAGGACCGGATGGGCCGCTTCGGACGTGAGCGCGACGATCTGAAGGTCATGCCGGGCCTGTTCCCCGTCGTGGGACGCAGCGAGGCGGAGGCACGGGCGAAGTTCGAGGCGCTCCAGGACCTGATCGACCCCGTGGTCGGTCTTGCGCTCTTGGAGCGGATGATCGGCGGCTTCGACCTCTCCGGCTACGATCCGGACGGGCCGGTGCCGGAACTGCCTGAGGCCAACGGCGCCAAGTCGCGCCAGCAATTGATGTTCGACCTCGCCCGCCGGGAGGGGCTGACCCTACGCCAGCTCTATCTGCGGATCGCGGGCGCGCGCGGCCACTCGCAGATCGTCGGGACGCCCGCCCAGATCGTGGACGAGATGGAGGAGCGCTTCCAAAAGCAGGGCGCGGACGGCTTCAACATCATGCCGGCGACCCTGCCCGGGGGGCTCGACGACTTCATCGAACTGGTGCTTCCGGAACTCCGCCGCCGCGGCCTGGTCCGCACGGAGTACGAGGGCCGGACCCTGCGCGGCCATCTCGGCACGCGGCCGCCGGCCGGTCAGCCGCTGCGTCAGGGGTGATCGAGCCTGCGGTTCTCGGCGGGAACGCGCGCCGGCCCGGCTTCTCTCCCTCCGCCGCGGATCCCCGGCGTGCGGGGCGCCGGCGACAGGTATATCGAGCCGAACTTGCCGGCCCCGATCAAGCCCACCCGAACGGGCCGCTCTCTCCGGCGCGCTCCGCTGCAGCTTGGCGGATAGGGACATGGCGGACCCTCGCCGGCCTTTCTGCGGTCGATCGGGATCGGGGTCCCGTGCCCGTCGCGTTTGGCCTCGGTTGCTGGCCGGGATTACCAGTTGCGGCCGTCCCCGCCTACGCGACGGCGTGTGCCGCGCTCAATCCGCCCCCGCCGTCATCGTCATCAGCCTTGACCGGTGGACGACCGTGCCCTCGTCCTGCTGGCGGACGGGCCAGGGGAGGTCGAGGGGCGGCCGAGTCGGCTTCAGGGGTTTGGCGCCGGGGATGTCGGAGTTGGCTGCGGCGATCATCGTCGCAAGGGCATCGGGACCTTCGAGCCATGCGGACGGCGCTAGGGCCTGAGGAGCCTGATCGAAGTGCGTCGCGAACGCGATGTCGCCGCCCGGCCGCGTGACGCGGCTGGCCTCGGCGACGAGGCGCGCGGGGTCCGGTACGCAGTCGAGCCCGTTCAGCGCGACGACGAGGCGGAACGTGTTCGCGGCGAACGGGAGGGCCCGGGCATCGGCGATCCAGAAATCCACCCGTTCGGCCTCGGGCGGGAAGTGGTAGGTTTCCCGACGCTCATAGGCGTCGCCGCCGTGCCGGAGCGGGTAGCGCAGCAGGCCCCGATCGAGGATGCCCCGGCCAATCCGCAGCAGGGGCCAGTTCAGGTCCACGCCGAGCACCGGCACGTCGTAGGCGGCCGCCAGATCGAAGCTGGTTCGGCCGGCGGTGCAGCCGATATCGAGCCTCGGGCCGCGCCCAACGCCAAGGTGCCGCAGGGCTTCCGCCAGGCAATGCCGGGCGCGGCCGGGCGGCGGCTCCGCACCGTCCGGCTCGCTTGCGAACAGGTCGCCGTAATGATCGTGGGCGTATCGCGATTGCTGCGCGCGGCTGATGTTGTGGGCCGCGTCCGGCCCGAGCGCCGCACTGATCACCGCCTCGACCGCCGCATCCTCGACATCGCTCGCCAGGACGAGCGGAAGATTCACCGCGAGCCAGCCGCGGACGTCCGGGACCAGGATCGGAACGCCCGCAATGATCGGGAAGCGCTCACCGCACTCCGGATCGAGGCAGCGCAGGACCCCGGACACGACCGCGTTGCTCGTCGCCTGCGCGCCCGGCTCCAGAACCAGCGCGGTGCGGCGGCAGGCCGGGCAGATCGGCTTCAGGGCGTCGAAGTGCAGGCGGCGCATCGGGTCAACCGCCGATCATCGCGGCGGCGCGCTGCCGAGGCGGGGGCACCAAGGCGGGTGCGCTCAGGTTGCGCCAGCGCACGCCACCGGCTCTCCGCAGCACATCAATCGCCATCATTCAGTCGGATCCTGCAATCATTTTAGACCTTCATAAGCCATATCCCACTTTATGGCCAGCTTTCATGGTTTATGGGGGCCGGTTTCGAGAATGGATTGAAAGATATTTTCGCAAAATAAGGATCTTGAAAGCTTCTTTATCTTCCAAAAAAATCGCTCATCGAATATGAGCCAGCGCATAAAATACTTTATTTTTGAACGACAAGCTGTTCCTGCAGAAATTTTCCTGGCGCGCGGTTTGACAGCGGTTGGTTGTTTCGCGAACGCTCAGGTTTCTTCACTGATGCAGTGTCGCGGTTGGCTCCCCCGCAGGCCACGGCTCGTAGGGGGCCCCGCCGTCGGTTGAGCGGCCCTGCAAAGCTGCTGCAGCGCTCGCTGGTCGGCGTTCGGCCGTTTCGCGTGGACGGCGCGCGTGCGACGCGATCCGCAGAAGTGCAGGCTTCGGCGCAGCCAACGGGGTCGGGTGCGGAGCCCGCGCCGTGCCGTCAGGTTATCGCTGCCCTCAGGCGGCTGCCGCCCCGGGCTTGGCGTCGGCCTCCGCGGGGCCCCAATCGGCATCCCAATCCTGCACGCTGTGGCCGGGTGAGACCTCCCGATACAGCCGCTCCGGCGGCTCGTAGTCCGGGGCGCGGATCGGGCTGCGGATCTCGTCGTCCGGCAGGGCGTGCCGCGCCCGGCGCCGGGCCGGATCGGGGACCGGGACGGCCGCCAGCAGCTTCTTGGTGTAGGGGTGCTGCGGGTTCCTGAACACGGCGTCCCGCGGGCCGATCTCGACGATCTCGCCGAGATACATCACCGCTACCCGGTGGCTCACCCGTTCCACCACCGCCATGTCGTGCGAGATGAACAGGTAGGCGAGGCCGAACTCGGCCTGCAGGTCGAGCATCAGATTCACGACCTGCGCCTTGACCGAGACGTCGAGGGCCGAGACCGCCTCGTCGGCGACGATCAGCCGGGGGTTCAGCGCCAGCGCCCGGGCGATGGCGATGCGCTGGCGCTGGCCGCCGGAGAACTCGTGCGGGAAGCGCCGCGCCATGTCGGGGGCGAGCCCGACCCGGGCGAGCAGATCCTCGGCGCGGCGCAGGGCGTCCGTGCGGGAGGCGAGGCGGTTGATCAGCAGCGGCTCGGCCACCGCGGCGCCGACGCTCATGCGCGGGTCGAGGCTGGCGAACGGATCCTGGAAGATCATCTGCATCCGGCGACGGCGGGTGCGCAGGGCGCCGGCGTCGAGACCCGTGATGTCCTCGCCGTCGAGCACGACCGAGCCCGACAGGGGCTCGACGAGCCGCAGGATCGAGCGGCCGGTGGTGGACTTGCCGCAGCCGGATTCGCCGACCAGCGCCAGGGTCTCGCCCGCCGCGAGACTGAACGAGACCCGCTCCACCGCATGGACGCGGCCGGTCACGCGGCCGAACAGGCCGGAGCGGATCTCGAACCGGGTGGTCAGGTCGCGCACCTCCAGAAGCGGGCGCTCGGCGGCTCTGGCGGTGTCGGGCGAGGGATCGGGCAAGGAGTTCGGATCGTCGGCAGGCGCCGCGGCGAGGCCGGTGGCGCGGTCGATGATGGGGAAGCGCATGGGCCGGGAGCGGCCCGCCATGGCGCCGAGCCGCGGGACGGCGGCGAGCAGCGCCCGCGTATAGGGCTCGGCGGGCTCGGAAAAGATCCGCGCGGTTGGGCCGTCCTCGACGGCTTGGCCTTTGTACATCACCACCGTCCGGTCAGCGATCTCGGCCACGACGCCCATGTCGTGGGTGATGAACAGGACCGACATCCCCTCCTGATCCTGGAGACTCTTGATGAGGTCGAGGATCTGAGCCTGGATGGTCACGTCGAGGGCGGTGGTCGGCTCGTCGGCGATCAGGAGCTTGGGCCGGCAGGCCAGCGCCATGGCGATCATCACCCGCTGGCGCATGCCGCCGGAGAAGCGGTGCGGGTATTCGTGCAGCCGCGCGCGGGCCGCCGGGATCCGCACCGTGTCGAGGAGCCGGAGGGCCTCCGCCTCGGCGGCGGCGCGTGACAGGCCCCGGTGCCGGATCAGCGCCTCGGCGATCTGGAAGCCGATGGTCAGCACCGGATTCAGGGAGGTCATCGGCTCTTGGAAGATCATGGCGATGGAATCGCCGCGCACCCGCCGCATCTCGGACTCGGGGGCGGCCAGGAGGTCCCGGCCTTCGAAGCGCACGCTGCCGCCGATGCGGCTCGCGTCCTGGGGCAGGAGCCGTAGGACCGACAGGGCGCTGACGCTCTTGCCCGAACCGGATTCGCCGACGAGCGCCACGGTCTCGCGGGGGCCGACATCGAAGGAGACGCCGTGCACCACCTCCCGCCAGCGCCCGTCCGAGCGGAAGGAGACCGTGAGGTCGCGGACGGAGAGGATCGGATCCGTCATGGCCTGTCTCCCGGGGATTTCATGAAAGCGTAGGGCGTCGCGCCCCGTAGGCGAGGGGAGGGGGCGCTGCCCGCGTGTCGTAAGCACAAGACGGTCCACCTACGGTTGTCCGTCCCCAGCTTGCGGGAGAAGCGGCTTCTACTCCCGTCTCAGGTCGCGCGCCCGCATCGTCGCGCCGTCCAGAGGCCACATCGCGGAGGGGCGATCAATCCGCCTTCCTGAATACAAAACGCAAAATCGGATCGCTGGCGCAGGGTTTGCGAGACACCGCCCGTGACCGCGATGACCGTACTGCCCGTCCACCTGTGGAGCCTGCCTGCCGCCAAGCTGGCGGTCGCGTTGGTGCGCGTCCCGTCCCCGTTGTCACACCGGGCCATTGCGCCCCTGCCTAAGAATTGTTCAAACTCGCCCACAAGGCGTGGGCCGGCGACGCGTGCCTGAGATCCGCACCGCCAGGGAGATCACGATGGACCGCAGGACCTTCCTCAAGGGTTCGGCCGCGCTCGGGCTGGCCGCGCCGCAGGTCGCGATGCCGGCGCTCGCCCAGGGCGCCAAGGTGCTGCGCTTCGTACCGCAGGCGAACCTCGCGAATTTCGATCCGATCTGGGGCACCCAGTACGTGGTGCGCAACGCCGGCACCCTCGTGTGGGACATGCTCTACGGCGTCGACGACCAGCTGAAGCCGCAGCGCCAGATGGTCGAGTCCGAGGAGGTCTCGGGCGATCACCTGACCTGGACGTTCCGGCTGCGCCCCGGCCTGATGTGGCACGACGGCGAACCCGTCCTGTCCAAGGACGTGGTGGCGAGCCTCACCCGCTGGATGGCCCGCGACCCGATCGGCCTGATGATCCGCGGCGTCCAGGACGAGCTGGCGGCCACCGACGACCGAACCTTCCGCTGGCGCCTCAAGAAGCCGTTTCCGAAACTCCTTTACGCGCTCGGCAAGACCAACGCCCCGATGGCGCTGATCATGCCGGAGCGGATCGCCAAGACCGACCCGTTCACGCAGATCACCGAGTATGTCGGCTCGGGCCCGATGAAGTTCGTGCGCAACGAGTGGGTTCCGGGCGCCCGGGCGGTGTTCGAGAAATACGCCGGCTACAAGCCCCGCGAGGAGCCGAATTCCTGGCTGGCCGGCGGCAAGCGCATTCTCGTCGACCGGGTCGAGTGGGTGATCATGCCGGACGCCGCCACCGCCTCGGCGGCCCTGCAGAACGGCGAGGTCGATTGGTGGGAGAACCCGATCTCCGACCTCGTGCCGCTGCTGCGCAAGAACGCCAACCTCGCCGTCGATATCGCCGACCCGCTGGGCAATGTCGGGTCGTTCCGGATGAACCACCTGTATCCGCCCTTCGACAATCCGAAGATCCGGCAGGCGGTCCTGACCGCCATGAACCAGGAGGATTACATGCGGGCGATCGTCGGCGACGACGACAGCCTGTGGAAGAAACTCCCCGGCTTCTTCACCCCGGGCACAGCGCTCTACAGCGAGGCGGGCGGGGAGAATGTCGGCAAGGGCGACATCGCGCTGGGCCGCAAGATGCTCAAGGAGGCCGGCTACAAGGGCGAGCCCGTCACCTGCGTGGTGGCGCAGGACCAGCCGATCACCAAGGCGCAGGGCGACATCACCGCCGACCTGTTGAAGCAGATGGGCTTCAACGTCGATTTCGTCGCCACCGACTGGGGCACCACCGGCACCCGGCGCGCCTCCAAGGCGCCGCCGTCGCAGGGTGGCTGGAACATGTTCCACACCTGGCATGCGGGCGCCGACACCATCAACCCGGCGGGCTACCCGGCGGTGCGCGCCAACGGCGACAAGGCGTGGTTCGGCTGGCCGAACGTCCCGCCCGTGGAGGCGGGGATCACCGAGTGGTTCGACGCCGCCGATCCCGCCTCCGAGAAGGCCGCGATCGACAAGGTCAACGCCGCCGCCTGCGAGGGCGTGGTCTACGTCCCGACCGGGTTCTTCCTTGGCTACCAGGCATGGCGGAAGAGCGTCTCGGGCATCGTGAAGGGGCCGATCCCGTTCACCTGGGGGGTGTCGAAGGCGTGATGGTGCAGGACCTCGCCAAATCGGGTTGCCCGATCCGTCCGGTTTCTCGTGTGGGCTACCAGCTTCGGACATTGCGCCCGGCAACGCGGCTGCAGGATGAGGCGCGTGTCCCCTCTCCCGAGCGGGAGAGGGGCAGGGTGAGGGATGAGAACTCTCAGGAAGAGGCGCGACCGATACACGCCGCAAGGCTGTGCTCGATCCTAAACGTTCTCGTCTCTCACCCCAACCCTCTCCCGCACGGGAGAGGGGGCCTGTCGCGATCGGCCGCTAGCGTCGGCACCCGACTCAGACATGTGAACGCCATCACCCGCAGAGGGGAGACGGGGATGCGTCCAGCCCTTCAGTCCCTCCGGCCAGCACGATAGCGAGGACCCATGCTCGGCTATATCGGCAGGCGCATCCTGGCCACCATCCCGGTCATGGCGGTGGTCGGGCTGTTCGTGTTCAGCCTCCTCTACTTCGCCGATGGCGATCCGGCCGCGATCATCGCGGGCGATCAGGCGAGCCCCGAGGATGTCGCCCGCATCCGCGCCTCGCTCGGCCTCGACCGGCCCTTCCTGGTGCGGTTCGGGGAATGGTCCTGGCAGATCCTGCACGGGGATCTCGGCACCTCGATCTTCACCAACCTGCCGGTCACCACGATGATCGGCCAGCGGGTACAGCCCACCGTCTCGCTGATGCTGGTCACCCTGGTCTTCGCCATCGCGGTGGCGGTGCCGCTCGGCGTCGTCGCCGCCTGGAAGGCCGGCAGCCTGATCGACCGCCTCGTCATGGGGCTCGCCGTGATGGGCTTCTCGGTGCCGGTCTTCGTGGTCGGCTACATCCTGGCCTACGTCTTCGCCCTCGAACTCGGCTGGCTGCCCGTGCAGGGCTACACGCCGATCGAGCAGGGGCTCTGGCCGTGGCTGTCGAACCTGATCCTGCCCGCGGTGACGCTCGGCCTCGTCTACATCGCGCTGATCGCCCGGGTGACCCGGGCCACCATGCTCGACGTGCTGAGCCAGGATTACGTGCGCACCGCCCGGGCCAAGGGTCTGTCGCAGGGCCCGGTCCTGTTCATCCACGCCCTCAAGAACGCCGCGGTGCCGATCGTTACCGTCATCGGCATCGGCATCGCCCTGCTGATCGGCGGCGCGGTGGTGACCGAGACGGTGTTCGCGATCCCCGGCCTCGGGCGGCTCACGGTCGATGCGATCCTGCGACGCGACTACCCGGTCATCCAGGGCGTCGTGCTGCTGTTCAGCTTCGTCTACGTGCTGGTGAACCTCGCCATCGACCTCTTCTACACCGTGCTCGACCCGAGGATCCGCTATTGACCGCGACCGTCGCGCCCTTCCCCGATCGCGCCCCGCAGGCGGGTGCTCCGCCCGGCGGCACGCTCTCAAAGGCCTCGCCGCCGCCGGGCCTCGCTATCGCGGCGCCGCTGCCGGACGTGATCCCGGTGCGCAAGCGCCGGGGCCCGGTCTGGACCTATATCCGCCGCAACCCGACCATCGTGGCCGGCGGCCTGCTGTTGCTGATCGTGTTCCTGATGGCGGCGCTGGCACCGTGGCTCGGCACCGTCGATCCGACCGCCCTGGCGCCGGCCAAGCGGACCCGGATGCCCTCCGCGCAGTACTGGTTCGGCACCGACATGCTCGGCCGCGACGTCTACTCGCGGGTGGTCTACGGGGCTCGGGTCTCGCTGCTGGTCGGCTTCTCGGTGGCGTTCCTCGCCTCGATCGCGGGGCTCGCGGTCGGGCTCGTCTCCGGCATGGTGCGCTGGCTCGACGGGATCGTCATGCGGGTCGTCGACGGCATGATGTCGATTCCGCCGATCCTGCTCGCCATCGCGCTGATGGCGCTGACCCGCGGCTCGGTCCAGAACGTCATTGTGGCGATCACCATCGCGGAGATCCCGCGCGTCGCCCGCCTCGTGCGCGGCGTGGTGCTGTCCCTGCGCGAGCAGCCCTATGTCGAGGCGGCGGTGACCACGGGCACGCGGATGCCGGCGATCATCTGGCGCCATATCCTGCCCAACACGCTCGCGCCCATGACCGTGCAGGCGACCTACATCTGCGCCTCCGCGATGATCACCGAGGCGATCCTGTCGTTCATCGGCGCGGGCGTACCGCCCTCGACGCCCTCCTGGGGCAACATCATGGCCGAGGGCCGGGCGCTCTGGCAGGTGAAGTTCTACATCATCCTGTTCCCGGCGATCTTCCTGTCCACCACCGTTCTGGCGGTGAACCTCGTCGGCGACGGCCTGCGCGACGCCCTTGATCCCCGCATGGCGAAAGACGTCTGATGAGCGGCGCACCCCTCCTGTCGATCGAGAACCTGCAGGTTCATTTCCGCACCCCCGACGGGGTCAACCGGGCGGTGGACGGGGTCTCGTTCGCGATCGGGTCTGGCGAGACCCTGGCGATCGTGGGCGAATCCGGCTGCGGCAAGTCGGTGACCTCCATGTCGATCTTGCGGCTCCTGCCCGAGCCCCCGGCCCGCATCGCCGGTGCCATCAAGTTCGAAGGACAGAACCTCCTCGATCTGCCGGACCGCGCCATGCGCAAGATCCGCGGCAACGACATCAGCGTGATCTTCCAGGAGCCGATGACCTCGTTGAACCCGGTCCTGACGGTCGGCCGCCAGATCGGCGAGACCCTGCGCCTGCACCAGGGCTTGAGCCGGCGCGAGGCCGAGGAGCGGGCCGTGGAGATGCTGACGCTGGTCGGCATCCCCGAGCCGCGGCGCCGGGTACGGGAATATCCGCACCAGCTCTCCGGCGGCATGCGCCAGCGGGTGATGATCGCCATCGCGCTCGCCTGCTCGCCGAAACTCCTGATCGCCGACGAGCCGACCACGGCGCTGGACGTGACCATCCAGGCCCAGATCCTCGACCTGATGCGCGACCTGAAGGCCCGGGTCGGCGCCGCCATCATGCTGATCACCCACGATCTCGGCGTGGTGGCCGAAGTCGCCGACCGGGTGGTGGTGATGTATGCCGGCCGCAAGGTCGAGGAGGCGCCGGTCCGCGAGCTGTTCCGGGCGCCGCGCCATCCCTACACCCGCGGCCTGATGGGGGCGGTGCCGAAGCTCGGCGCGGTCGAGCACGGGGCCGACGCACGGCTCGCCGAGATCCCCGGCATGGTGCCGAGCCTCAAGGGGCGGATCGAGGGCTGCGTCTTCGCCGGCCGCTGCCCGGACGTGACCGACCTGTGCCGCACCTATGCCCCCGCCCTGGAGCCGAAGGCCCCAGGCCATCTCGCCGCCTGCCACTACGCGCCGAAGGACGCCCTCGCGGCATGAGCGCCACGCACGCACCCGTCGGTCGCACCCTGCTGGAGGTCAACGACCTCAAGAAGCACTTCGCCCTCGGCGGCGGCCTGTTCGGCCAGTCCAAGCGCGTGCTGAAGGCGGTGGACGGCCTGTCCTTCACGGTCGCCCGCGGCGAGACCCTCTCGCTCGTCGGCGAATCCGGCTGCGGCAAGTCCACCGTCGCCAAGGCGCTGATGCGCCTCTACGCCCCCACCGCCGGCCAGGTGGTGCTGGACGGGCGGCGCATCGACGACCTCTCGCCCGGGACGCTGCGGCCCCTGCGGCGGCACATCCAGATGGTGTTCCAGGATCCGTTCTCGTCGCTGAACCCGCGGATGCGGGTGCGGGCGATCCTGGCCGAGCCGATCCACAATTTCGGCCTCGCCCGGAACAAGGCCGACCTGGAGAGCCGGCTGGCCAGCCTGATGGAGCGGGTCGGCCTGCCGCGGGAGGCGCTGGGGCGCTTTCCCCACGAGTTCTCGGGCGGCCAGCGCCAGCGCATCGGCATCGCCCGGGCGCTCGCCGCCGAGCCGGACCTGATCATCTGCGACGAGGCTGTCTCGGCGCTCGACGTTTCCGTGAAGGCGCAGATCGTCAACCTGCTGCGCGACCTGCAGCGCGAACTCGACCTCGCGATGCTGTTCATCTCGCACGACCTCGCGATCGTCGAGCACATGACCCACCGGGTGGCGGTGATGTATCTCGGCAGGATCGTCGAGATCGGCCCGCGCCGCGACATCTTCCTGGCCCCGAAGCACCCCTACACCCAGGCCCTGCTCTCGGCGGTGCCGATCCCGGAGCCCGGGGCCGGGCGCACCCGGATCGTACTCAAGGGCGACGTGCCGAGCCCGATCGACCCGCCGTCGGGCTGCCGCTTCCACACCCGCTGCCCGCACGCCTTCGACCGCTGCCGGACCGAGGTGCCCGGGCTCGATGCCGTGGGCGCCGGCCATTTCGCCGCCTGCCACCTCAACGACAAGGCCGTGCCTGCCCAGGCAGCCTGACCCGGAGCCAGACGTGCAGCACGACCTTATCCTGAAGGGCGCACGGGTCATCGACCCGTCGCAGAACCATGACGGCCTCTGCGATGTCGCCTTCGCGGGTGGCCGGGTCTCGGGCTTCGGCCGCGACCTCCCGGCCGGTCCGGGCACGCAGGTGCGCGACATGGCCGGTGCGATCGTGACGCCCGGCCTGATCGACCTCCACACCCATGTCTATTGGGGCGGTACCTCGATCGGCATCGACGCCGACGAATTCTGCCGGACCTCCGGGG
Source organism: Methylobacterium sp. E-065 (assembly GCF_022829605.1). Taxonomy (GTDB): domain Bacteria; phylum Pseudomonadota; class Alphaproteobacteria; order Rhizobiales; family Beijerinckiaceae; genus Methylobacterium. The sequence goes on from NZ_JAKSYD010000118.1 coordinate 42,909, forward strand.
TCACCACGTCGGTCGATACCGGCAGCGCCGGGCCCGGCAACTTCGCCGGCTTCCGCAAGCACGTCATCGACCGCTCGGAGGCGCGGATCCTCGCCTACCTGCACGTCTCCTTCGCGGGCATCTACGCGTTCTCGAAGACCATCATGGTCGGTGAGAGCCAGGATCCGCGCCTCATGGCGCCCCGCGAGGCCGTCGAGGTCGCCGAGGCCAACCGGGACGTGATCATCGGCATCAAGGTCCGGGTCGGGCGCAATTCCTCGGGCGACCAGGGCACCGCGCCGCTCGGCATCGCGCTTCAGGTGGCGGAGGAAACCGGGCTGCCGCTGATGGCCCATATCGACGAGCCGCCGCCGAGCTACGAGGAGGTGCTGGCCATGCTCCGCCCCGGAGACGTGCTGACCCACGCCTTCCGGCCGTTCCCCAATTCCCCGGTGACCGCCCAAGGCGCCGTGAAGCCCGCCTTGCGCGAGGCCCGCGCCCGGGGCGTGCTGTTCGACATCGGCCACGGCAAGGGCTCGTTCGCGTTCAAGACGGCGCGGGCCATGATGGCGGGCGGCTTCCTGCCCGATACGATCTCGTCGGACGTGCACCAGCTCTGCATCGACGGGCCGGCCTTCGATCAGGTCACCACCATGTCCAAGATGCTCTGCCTCGGCATGAGCCTCACCGACGTGATCGCCGCCTCCACGGTGAACGCCGCCGTGGCGGTGAAGCGGATGGAGTACGGCACCCTGAAGGTCGGCGCGCTCGGCGATGCCACCGTGCTGGCAGTCCGGGACGGTGCATTCGACTACGTCGACACACGCGGCGAGCACATGACCGGCGCGCAGCGGATCACCGCCGAGGGCGTCGTGCTCAAGGGCCGGTGGTGGCATCCGGCGTAACTAGGATATCGGTCCTGTTACATACAAAATAACGGCCTTTACAGCCTCTTCGGCGCACCGATACACTTTCCCGTGAGGGCCAGGCCATCGTGGAGCCCTCAGCGAAACGCGCACCAAGCCGCGGCGCCCGGGAGGATGGATGGATACGGATCGACCTCTTCTGGAGGTGGACGGGGTCACGCTTCGGTACAAGACGCGGGACCATCTGGTAACGGCGACCTACCGGGTGAGCTTCCGGGTGTTTCCCGGGGACCGGTTCGTGCTGCTGGGCCCTTCGGGTTGCGGGAAGTCGACGCTGCTGAAGGCCGTGGGCGGCTACATGGCCCCCACCGAGGGCGAGATCCGCCTCAAGGGCCGGCCGGTCACCCAGCCCGGGCCCGACCGGATGATGGTGTTCCAGGAATTCGACCAGCTCCTACCCTGGAAGACGGTGCGCCAGAACGTCGTGTTCGCACTCGAAGCCTCCGGCCGGCTGACCGGCAAGGCCGCGCGCGAGCGGGCGGACCTGTACATCGACAAGGTCAACCTGACCCGCTTCGCCGACAGCTACCCGCACACGCTGTCGGGCGGCATGAAGCAGCGCGTGGCCATCGCCCGCGGCATGGCGATGGAGCCCGACATCCTGCTCATGGACGAGCCGTTCGCGGCGCTCGACGCGCTCACGCGCCGGCGCATGCAGGACGAGCTTCTGGCCCTGTGGGAGGGCACGCGCTTCACCGTGCTGTTCGTGACCCACTCGATCCCGGAAGCGATCAAGATCGGCGCGCGCATCCTGCTGCTGTCGCCCCACCCGGGCGAGGTCAAGGCCGAGCTCAACAGCGCCGACACCCCCGAGGCGGCGTTGCGCCTGGAGAATCGCATCCAGCAGATGCTGTTTTCCGAGGCGATTCCGGAGGCCGAGAATGTCTAGCGCCCTCGCCGACCCGCCGGCTGCTGCCCCGCCGCCCGTCCACCGGGCGCCCTCGGCACGGCCCGAGATCGTCCACACGCTCGGGCCGGCCCGGGACGGGACGGCTGCGCCGGTGGTGGAGAAGCCGCTGTCGATCCTCGAGCGGCTCTACAACCAGGGCTGGCTGCGCAAGCTGATGATCCTGGCCGTGCTGGCGGGAATCTGGGAGGTCTATGGCCGCTACCTCGACAACGACCTCCTGTTCCCGACCTTCTCGGCCACCGTCGAAGCCTTCTTCCGAGGCATCATGGATGGCACGTTGCCGGCCCGCGCCTGGTCGTCGCTGCAGGTGCTGCTGATGGGCTACGCCGCCGGGGTCGCGCTGGCGAGCGTGCTGACGGGGCTCGCCATCGCCACGCGGGTGGGCACGGATGTGCTGGAGACGCTGACCGCCATGTTCAACCCGCTGCCGGCGATCGCGCTGCTGCCGCTGGCGCTGATCTGGTTCGGCCTCGGCAATGGCAGCCTGATCTTCGTGCTGGTGCATTCGGTGACCTGGGCGATCGCGCTCAACACCCATTCGGGCTTCCTGTCGGTAAGCCGGACGCTGACGATGGTGGGGCGCAATTACGGGCTCTCGGGCCCGCGGCTGATCGGCAAGATCCTGATCCCGGCGGCGTTCCCGGCCATCCTGACGGGCCTGAAGGTGGGCTGGGCCTTCGCGTGGCGCACGCTGATCGCGGCCGAGCTGGTCTTCGGCGTGTCCTCGGGCTCGGGAGGGCTGGGGTGGTTCATCTTCGAGAACAAGAACATGCTCGACATCCCCAACGTGTTCGCCGGGCTGCTGACCGTGATCCTGATCGGCTTGGTGGTCGAGAACCTGATCTTCCAGACCATCGAAGCCCGCACCATCCGGCGCTGGGGCATGCAGGCCTGAGCATGCACGCCTGAGATAAACCGGTCCCGGCAGAAGGCGTTCCGCCGGAGCGGCTTCCGCACTGCGACGCAGGCCCGGCGTGTCGCACCGGGTCTCGGCCTGCGCGTGCGACTGTGCGGGCCGCAGCGGCGATGCTGCCGCGCCCGAGCTTTCCCAGGAGCAGATCCGCGCGTCATCGCGCGGTGCGATCCCCGGCCGATCCCACCACCGCGCGAAGTCCGATCGACTGCGCCGCTCGAACGACCGTGATTCGCTATCCACACTTCAGACATCCGTCGCGGTCCGAAATGGTCTCATCCCGTAAAAAATGATCCGCGCACAGGCCGAGACGATATTGGGCGTCAGTGACGAACGATGATGCTATAAGTAGCCTCGATTTGTGGTTGAACCGGTTGAGAATAACCTTATTAGGGGCTGGATATCTGCCAGGATGAATTAAAATTCTTTCTCATCGGCAAGATCTTGGTCAAGACCGTCTTGACACAAGCATGGGTTTTGCTTTTGGAACCTACGACGCCACCCTTGAAAGCTTTGATCGGACCCGCGCTGTGCCCGAAAGAAATCCAGAGTCCGCCCTCGAGCGCGTCAAGCTCGCTGCCGAAATCGTTGCGGCTTATGTCTCGAACAATCCCGTCCCGCCGACCGCACTGCCCGAGCTGATGGCGGGCGTGCATGCGGCGCTGAACAATCTCGGCGGCCCGCGCACCGTTGAGGCCGCGCAGCCGGTCGAGCAGCCGACGCCTGCGCAGATCCGCAAGTCGGTCCAGCAGGACGGTATCACCAGCTTCATCGACGGGCGGTCCTACAAGACCCTGAAGCGCCATCTCACCGCCCACGGCTTGACGCCCGAGCAGTACCGGGAGCGCTACGGCCTGCCGGAGGATTACCCGATGACGGCTCCTGGCTATGCCGCTCAGCGCTCAGCGCTCGCGAAGGCGATCGGCCTCGGTGTCCCCGGCGGCCGGGTCGATCAGCGCCGGACGGGTACGAACGGCTGATCGGTGTCCCGCCGCGCTACGGTCTGTCGATCCGCTCTGCTCCGGAACGGCAGCACCTGCGCGGTCATCGGATCGGACCGGAACCACCGACCGAGATCGGGGCGTGCGGGCCGACCGAAGGTATCGGCCCAACTCAGCTTGATGACTTCACCCGGCGTCACCGGGTCCGCGGGCTCCGCATCGGACTGTGCCACCTTGCGTTGACCCGCGCCGATCCAGCGCGTGACCCGTTTGTCGGCCCCGCGGCGCAACGCGGGCGGCACTTCCGGCAGGGCGCGCTTGGCGGATCGCCGGATATCGTCGGGCTGGTCTGAAATGGACACGCTGAAAGAATCCCGGCCGCATTCGAAGTGCGAGCGTGGACGGATAGCGGGTTCGGCCGAGGATCCGCCGGGGGCGCTCGACCCTCGACACGACGCCATCCTACCGAAAGGCCTGATTCCCGACAGGGCAACGCTGTCCAAAAAACTTGTCTCAGCGTCCCAGATGGGCCCGATTTTGGCCTGAGAGGCGCTCAGGACACGTGTGTGCCCGGGACAGCCGCCAGCAGGCTGCGCGTATAAGCGTGCTCCGGCGCCGCGAACAGCTCGGCGGTGCCGCGCATCTCCACGATGGCGCCCCGATGCATCACGGCGATCCGGTCGCAGATCGTGGCCGCCACCCGCAGGTCGTGGGTGATGAATAGCATCGCAAGCGACAGGCGCTGCTTCAGGTCCTCCAGCAGGTCCAGCACCTGCCGCTGGACCGAGACGTCGAGCGCCGAGACCGCCTCGTCGGCCACCAGCACGTCCGGCTCCATGGCGAGCGCCCGGGCGATGCCGATGCGCTGGCGCTGCCCGCCCGAGAAGGCGTTCGGGTAGCGGGCGGCGGCCTTGGGATCGAGGCCGACGAGGTCGAGGAGGCTGCGCGCCCGCTCCCGCGCCTCCGCGGCCGGGACCCCGTGGGCGATCGGGCCCGCCGTGATGATCTGTTCCACGGTGCGGCGCGGGTTCAGGGACGCGAACGGATCCTGAAAGATCATCTGGATGCGAGTGCGCTTGTCGCGCAATTCGGCCTTCCCGAGGGCTGTGTAGTCGAGGTCGCCGAGCCGGACTGTGCCGCCGTCGGGCTCGATCAGCCGGATGGCGAGTCGCGCCGTGGTCGACTTGCCGGAGCCGGACTCGCCGACGATGCCGAGAGTCTCACCGCGGCGGACATCGAAGGAGACCTCTTTGACCGCCGCCACGATTCGCGGCTTGCCGAACAGGCCGGAGCGTCCCGCATAGGTCTTGGACAGGCCGCTCACCGTAAGGGCGACCGGGGCCGCCGCCAGGGGTGGGCGCGCCGGCGGCGTGAGGCTGGGGACTGCGGCGAGCAACGCCTTGGTGTAGGGCGCCTGCGGATTGCGCAGCACGGCCTCGGCGGTGCCGGATTCCACCAGCCGCCCGCGCTGGAGCACCGCCACGTGGTCGGCGATCTCCGCCACCACGCCGAAATCGTGGGTGATGAACAGGACGCTCATCCCACGCTTCTGCTGCAGGTCGCGGATCAGCCGGAGGATCTGGGCCTGGGTGGTGACGTCCAGCGCCGTGGTCGGCTCGTCGGCGACCAGCACAGACGGCTCCAGCGCCAGAGCCATGGCGATCATCGCCCGCTGCCGCTGGCCGCCGGAGAGCTGGTGCGGGTAGGCCCGCACCGCCTCCTGGGGGTTCGGCAGCCCGACCTCGGTGGCGAGCGCCTCCACCCGGGCCCAGCGCTCGCTGCGGGTGAGCAGGTTGTGGGCTTCGAACATCTCGGCGATCTGGTCGCCGATCCGCATCACCGGGTTCAGCGCCGTCATCGGCTCCTGGAACACCATGGCGATGCGCCGGCCCCGCAGGGCGCGCCACGCGGGCTCGTCGAGGGTCAGGAGATCCCGGCCCTCGAACAGGATCGACCCGGCCGTCGGTTTCAGCGCCCGCGGCAGGAGGCCGGTCAGCGCGTAGGCGCTCATCGACTTGCCGGAGCCCGATTCCCCGACCACGCACAGGATTTTCCCGGCTTCCAGGTCGAGGTTCAAGCCCTCGACCGCGTGCGGGCGGTCGGCGCCCTTGGGGAGCGCGATCGTCAGATCGCGGATGCGAACGACCGACTCGCTCATGATTCAGGCCCTCGCGGTGCGGCGGCGGAGGATGTCGGGTCCGGCCTCGGCCAGATCCCAGAACAGACCGGCCATGATCGCCAGGCCCTCCCGGGTGCCGGAGGCGAGCATGTGCTCGTCCGGACCGTGCTGGCGGCAGGCCGGGTAGGAATGCGGCACCCACAGGGTCGGCAGCCCCAGAATCTCCGAGAAGGCGTCGTTCGGCAGTGAGCCGCCGAGGTTCGGCAGCAGCGCCGGTTTTTTGCCGGAACTGGCCTCGATCGACTCCAGGGCCCACTCGACCCAGGGGTCTTCCACGGGCAACCGTGTCGCCTGAAACACCTCTGCGGCGCGGGCCGGCCTGACCTCGATCATCGGGAAGCCGTGCGCGTCGAGATGGGTGCGCACGTTCTGGATGAGATTCTGCCAGTCGGTGCCGACCACGAAGCGCAGCTGCAGGGTCGCCTTGGCGTGGGGCGGCACGGCGTTGAGCGGCCCGTCCGGATCGCCGGTCTTGAAGGCCAGCACCTCCAGCGTGTTCCAGGCGAAGACCCGCTCGGCCGGCGTCAGGCTCGGCTCGCCCCAGTCGGTGTCGATCGTGGGCGCGGTCGGGTCCTCGCCGACGCGGATGTCGGCGAGCGCCGCGCGCACGCCCTCGGGGATTGGCGGCGGCCGCAGGGCGTCCACCAGGATGCTGCCGCGGGCATCGACCATCGAGGCGATTGCCGAGGCCAGCACGGTGCCGGGGTTGCGCAGCAGCCCGCCCCAATTGCCGGAATGGTGCGGGCCTTCCCGCAGATCGAGGTTCAGCTCGAAATTGTAGGCGCCGCGGGAGCCCAGGAAGAGGGTCGGGCGCTCGCCGTTGAGCCGCGGTCCGTCCGAGGCGATCAGCACGTCGGAACGCAGCGCCTCGGCCTGCGCGCGGCAGAACGGCCGCAGACCCGGGGAGCCGGATTCCTCGCCCATCTCGATCAGCAGCTTCACGTTGAAGCCCAGATGCCCTTCGCGGGCCGCGATCACCTGCTCCAGCGCCGCGAGGTTGATGACGTGCTGGCCCTTGTTGTCGGCGGTGCCGCGGCCGTACCAGCGGTCGCCCTCGACCACGATCTCCCAGGGGCCGAGGCCCTCCCGCCACTGCTCAGGGTAGCCCCGCACCGTGTCGCCGTGGCCGTAGATCAGCACGGTCGGCAGATCCGCGCCCTCGTGCCGCTCGGCGACCAGGAACGGCCCGTGCACGCCATCCGGGTTGTCGAAGACTTTTGGGGCTGCGAAGCCGAGGCGGGCGACAAGCGGCGTGATGAAGGCGTCGAGATAGGCGCGGAGCGCTGCTTCCTGGCCGGGGGCCTGGCTCTCGGTGGGCATCGCCACCGCCTCCCGCAGGCGTGCGAGGAACGCGCCCGAGTCGAAGCTGTCAGTGGCGCGCGCGATGGCGGCGTCTCGCGTCATGGTGTGTTTCCCGTGAAACATTCTGGTGCCGTGCCGCCCGGATCCTCGCCGGAGGGCATCGTCAGTGGCGCGCCTCGGGCGCCGTGATGTCGCGCAGGCCATCCCCCAGGAGGTTGATCGCCAGCACGAGGAGGAGGAGCGCCACGCCCGGAATGGTGATCACCCAGGGCTGGAAGAACATGTACTGCTTGCCCTCGGCGATCATCAGGCCCCAAGAGGGCAGGGGCGGCTGCACGCCGAGGCCGAGGAACGACAGGGCGGCCTCCAGCAGGATCGCGTGGGCCATCTCCAGGGTCGCCACGACGATCAACGCGTTCATGATGTTGGGCAGGATTTCCTGGCCGATGATGCGCAGGTCCGAGAGCCCGACAGCCCGCGCCGCGCTGACGAAATCCTGGTTGCGGATCTGCTGGGTGGCGGCGCGCGTCACCACGGCGAAGCGGTCCCAGAGCAGGAAGCCCAGCACCAGCACCACCACCTTCAGGGAGCCGCCAACAAGGGCCGCCATGGCGAGCGCCACCAGCACCACCGGCATGGCGAGCCGGGTGGTCACGATGTAGCTCACCACCGAATCGACCCAGCCGCCGAAATAACCGGCGCAGAGCCCCAGCACCGTGCCGATGAACCCGGAGATCAACGCCGCCGAGAGGCCGATCAGCAGGGAGATCTGGCCGCCGTAGAGCAGGCGGCTGAGATAATCGCGGCCGAGCTTGTCGGTGCCGAGCACGTGGTCCCAGGTGCCCTTGGCCAGCCAGATCGGCGGGATCAGGCGGCGGGACACGTCCTGCGCGTAGGGGTCGTGCGGGGCGACGAGCGGCGCGGCCAAAGCTGCCAGCACGATCAGCCCGAGGATCCCGGCCCCGATCAGGAAGCCGGTGTGGCGCAGGCCCCGCCGCAGGATCAACCGGGTGGGGGAGGGTACCGGCGCCAGGGCGATCGGCACGTCCGGGGGCAGGGCCGGGGCGGCGAGCGCCGCCGTATCGGGGGGGAGGCTCATGGCGGGCTCCATCCTCACGCTTGGCGCAGGCGCGGATCGAGGAAGGCGTTCAGCAGGTCGGCGGCGAGCGTCAGGCCGATGTAGATCATGGCCAGAACCAGCACGATCGCCTGGACGACGGGGAAGTCGTTGCGGGCGATGGATTCCCAGGCGAGCTGCCCGAGGCCCTGGAGCGAGAACACCGCCTCGATCACGATCGAGCCGCCGAGCATGAAGCCGAACTGCACCGCCGACAGGGCGATCACCGGGATGACGGCATTGCGCAGGGCGTGGCGCACCAGAATCTTCCGGGGCGGCAGTCCCTTGGCGCGGGCGGTGCGGACATAGTCGGAGGCCAGCACCTCCAGCATGCCGTTGCGGGTCAGTCGCATCACCGCCGGCATCGCGTAATAGCCGAGCGCCACCGCGGGCAGGACGAAGTTCTGCCAACCGGCGTTGCCCGAGACCGGCAGCCAGCGGAGATTCACGGAAAAGATCAGGATCAGCGTCAGGCCGAACCAGAAGCTCGGCATCGCCTGACCGAGCACCGAGACGGCGAGCGCCGTCCGGTCGATCCAAGTGTCTCGCTTGACGGCGGCGACGACGCCCAGCGGGATCGCCACGAACAGCGCCACGGCGAGCGCGATGAAGCCGAGATACAGGGTGATCGGCAGGCGGGCGGCCAGCAGGTCGATCACGCTCTCGCGGAAGTAGAAGGAGTTGCCGAAGTCGAGATGCAGCGCCCGCCAGCCCCAGGTGAGGAACTGGGTGAGCATCGGCTGGTCCAGCCCGTAATCCTGGCGGATCTGGGCGATCTGCGGGCCGGTGGCCTCGGGTCCGGCGATCGCGGTGGCGAGGTCACCCGAGAGGTGGAGGAGCAGGAAGCTCGCCACCGAGACCGTGAACGCCACCGCCAGGGCGACCAGGATGCGCCGGACCGTGAACGCCAGCATGGCTCAGGCTCCTTTCTGGAGATCGGCGACGGATCGGTTGGTGGTGGCGGGATCCGGACGGATCGCGGGTCCCCTCTCCCGTTCGGGAGAGGGACAGGGTGAGGGATGAGAACTTTCCGGAGAGGTCGCACCCCTCACCCCAACCCTCTCCCGCACGGGAGAGGGGGCCGGTCGCGCAGCGGCGGCCATCACCGTCACTTCCACGACGCCGCATAGAAGCGCGCCACCTCGTCGGGCTGCGCGGTGAAGGTGAGGTCCGACGTGAAGGCGTAGTTGGTCGAGT
>NZ_JAKSYD010000121.1 GCF_022829605.1 Methylobacterium sp. E-065
TTCATCCCCGATACTGGGGCTGCCGCTGCTCCCAAGCCCGAAACGGCGTCAGCGCCTCATCCCGGATCGCACCAGCAAGGTCGGTGCCCTCGCGGTTGCCGAACAGCAGCCTGTCGAGGGTGCGGCCGGCCATCACGTCGAGTAGGCGAACTCGCTGTCCCGTGCGCAGCCAATCCTTCTTGATCCGCCAAGCCCGGGTGTCGAAGCCAGTCAGCACCTGATCGCG
>NZ_JAKSYD010000153.1 GCF_022829605.1 Methylobacterium sp. E-065
AGTCGGTGGCGATCAACACCATGATCCTGTCGCTGCTCTACCGGCTGAAGCCGGAGGAGTGCCGCCTGATCATGGTCGATCCCAAGATGCTGGAGCTGTCGGTCTATGACGGCATCCCGCACCTGCTCTCCCCGGTCGTGACCGACCCCAAGAAGGCGGTGATCGCCCTCAAATGGGCCGTGCGCGAGATGGAGGAGCGCTACAAGAAGATGTCCAAGATCGCGGTGCGGAACATCGACGGCTACAACGCCCGGGTTGCGGAAGCCGCCGCCCGCGGCGAGGTCCTGACCCGGACCGTGCAGACCGGATTTGACCGTCATACCGGCGAGGCGGTCTACGAGGACGAGGCCATGGACCTCGCGCCGCTGCCGTACATCGTGATCGTGGTCGACGAGATGGCCGACCTGATGATGGTGGCCGGCAAGGACATCGAGGGCGCGATCCAGCGTCTGGCCCAGATGGCACGCGCGGCCGGCATCCATCTGATCATGGCGACCCAGCGCCCGTCGGTGGACGTGATCACCGGCACGATCAAGGCGAACTTCCCGACCCGAATCAGCTTCCAGGTGACCAGCAAGATCGATAGCCGCACGATCCTGGGGGAGATGGGCGCGGAGCAGCTGCTGGGTCAGGGCGACATGCTGTTCATGGCCGGCGGCGGGCGCACGACCCGGGTGCACGGGCCGTTCTGCTCGGACAGCGAGGTCGAGACCGTGGTCGCCCACCTCAAGCGCCAGGGCCGCCCCAGCTACCTCGACGCCGTCACGGCCGATGACGAGGAAGGTGCCTTGGAGAAGGGCGCCAAGGGCAAGGCCGGTGCGGCGGAGCTGGAACTCGACGGCGCGGTGTTCGACCAGGGCTCCTTCGGCGAGACCGGCGGCGACCTCTACGACCAAGCCGTGCAGGTGGTGCTGCGCGACCAGAAGGCCTCGACCAGCTACATCCAGCGCCGCCTGCAGATCGGCTACAACCGCGCCGCCTCGCTGATGGAGCGGATGGAGGTCGAGGGCATCGTCGGCCCGGCCAACCATGCCGGCAAGCGCGAGATCCTGGTGGAGGATGCGGTCGGCTGAGGATCGTGGGGCGCCGGCGCATCCACGGGGGGCCTCCCCCGCTGGAGCTACGATGTTCAGACATCTCGGACTGAAGCGCGGGGCTCCCTCTCCCCGCGCGGGGAGAGGCCCGCATGGACCACGTCGTCCGTGCGGGAAGCGAAGCGGCGGCGAGGGGGCGGCTCTGGAAGATACTCCTCCGTTCGAGCCCTCTCACCTCCGGCTGCCGCCTCGCTCCGGCGATGACAAGGTCGCTGGAGCCCCCTCCGTGCTCGCGGGGCGAGGGGGGATCCCAGTCGGCACATCGCGAGGGCGATTGCCCCGTTCGCACACTCACTATCCAAAGCGCAAAAATTTTCGCTCGTTCCCGGAACCTACCCTTCATCCGCACGTTACGCGCGTGCGGGGCCTGAAAATGGGCTCGCTTGAGGGCGCCGGACCCGGTGTCTGGCGTCGCTTGTAGTCACGTTGCTCACAGGAGGATGTGGTTATGAGGACTTACGACGTTTCGCCCCTGTTCCGGTCGTCAATCGGGTTCGACCGCCTGTTCGAGCTGCTCAACCAAGCCGAGCGCGTCGAGCCGTCCACCGCTTGGCCGCCCTACAACATCGAGAAGGTCGCCGAGGATGAGTACCGCATCACCATGGCGGTGGCGGGCTTCACGGCCGACGAGATCGAGCTGACCCAGCAGGACACCACCCTCCTCGTCGCCGGCCAGAAGGCCGCTCAGGAGGGCGAGAAGCAGTGTCTGCACCGCGGCATCGCAGCCCGAACCTTCCGGCAGACGTTCAATCTGGCCGAGCACGTGAAGGTGGTGGACGCGAGCCTGGAGAACGGCCTGCTCACCGTCGCGCTGAAGCGCGAGGTGCCGGAGGCCCTGAAGCCCCGCCGCATCGCCATCGGCGGCGTCACGGCGACGGCGGGCCAGGACAACGCCCCGACGCAGATCAGCCGCGTGCGCGAGGCCCAGGCGGCCTGATCCCGCATCCGCCGGCCCGGGCTCCGCCGGGGCCGGACGGACGCCATTCCAGACGACACTCTCTTGGGGGTCCCCGGACCCGGGGGCCCGCTCCCGCAACTGGCAACATCTGCGATGGAGAGAGCATCATGAGCGTGAGAGATCTAATTCCCTGGAACCGCAGCACCGGCACCCCCGCCCCGGCCAGCCTGCCGAGCGAGCCGACGAGCCCGTTCCTGGCCCTGCACCGCGAGGTGAACCGCCTGTTCGACGACGTGTTCAACGGGTTCGGCGTGCCGAGCCTGGCGCATATGAGCCTCGCGACTCGGAGCGTCGGCTGGCCGAACGTCGAGGTGGTGGAGGCGGAGGGCGGCGCCCTGCGCGTCTCTGCCGAGCTGCCCGGGCTCGACGAGAAGGATGTCGAGCTCCTGGTCGAGGATGGCGTGCTCACCCTGAAGGGCGAGAAGCGCGCCGAGACCACCGACAAGGAGCGCGGCTATTCCGAGCGCAGCTACGGCCGCTTCGAGCGGTCGATCGCGCTGCCCTTCGCGGTGCAGGACGATAAGGCCGAGGCGACCTTCCGCAACGGCGTCCTCACCGTGACGCTGCCACGCTCGGCCGAGGTGCCGGAGCGTCGGCGCCGCATCGCGATCAACGGCGGCGGTGCTTCGGCGGCCAAGCACTGAGCGGCGCCGAGGCGGTTGAGACCGAACGCATGACGGAGCGGCCGGCGCGTCCTCCAAAGGGGGCGTGCCGGCCCATTCCAGCCTTTGCCCGCCTGCGGCGGGTCCCGAGGAGGATTTCATGCAGCAGATCGACATTCATCCCATTCAGGCCGGCCCGGTCGGTGCCGGTATCGAGCGCCTGGGCGTCGAGCGTCTGGGCCCGGTGACGGCCGCCAACCTGCGGCCGCCGGCGGTCGACCCGTTCGAGGCCTTCGTGGCGCCGGGCGACGTCTTCCGGCAGCCCCGCGAGGTGCTGACCTATCCGGGCTTATCGGTCGCCGAGAAGCGGGCGATCCTGGCCTCCTGGGCCTCCGACGCCCGGGCGGTCGAGTCCAACCCGACCCTGCGTTGCCTGCCGGGCTGCCGGGCCGAGCCCGTCCCGATCGACGAGATCCTGGAGGCGCTCCAGGCCCTCGACGAGGGCTCCCCTGCGCCGGCTGCGCCGCGCCGACCGCTCTTCCCGGCGGCCTTCACCCGGCGCTGGGACGGAGGCCGGAGAGCGCCCGGATCTGCCTTGAACTGAACCGGGAGGGCGTTCCATGACGATGGTCCACCTGAACAATCCGCATCACGACCTCTGGCGCCGGCGGCGGCACCGCGCCCGCAACCAGGCGGGCGTGACCAACGAGTCCATGCTGGTCAGCTGGCTGCTGACCGCCGTGATGTGCCTCGCCCTGGCGGCGCCCTGCCCGCCCGCGGCCCTGCCCTGGGTGGCGGCCGGGCTGCTGAGCCTGTCGGGCTTCGCGTGGCTCGGCCTCGCCCTGATCCGGGGCGTCCCGCCGGGCGCATCCCCCGCCCTGACGGCCTGGGACGCCGCGCTGCTGTCTTTCGCGGCGAGCTTCGGCGTCCAGACGGCTGCGCGGCTCGGGCTCCTCGGAGCCTGACACCCGTGAACGATAGCCATGCGCCTTACCCCGGAGGATGCCACCGGCCCCCGGGGTGAGGCGGGATCGGGGCCCGGCAGAGCTCCGGTCCCGGTCGCGATACTGAGATATGTCGGGAGGTCACCATGGAGGAACGGACGATCGAAGCTGGCCACAACAACCCGCCCATGGCGGTGCCGCCCGGCTGGCTCGCCGGCCGCACGGCCCGGATCCGGCGCCGCGAGCGCCCGGTCGACACCGCGGGCCGCGCCCGGACGGGGACGTGGCTCCTCACCGTCGAGCGCGAGACGCCGCCCGAAATCGAGCCCCTGATGGGCTGGACAGCCGGCGACGATCCCCTCGCCACGCAGGTTCAGCTCGGCTTTCCCACCCGGGCCGAGGCGATTGCCTATACCGAGCGCCACGGCCTGACCGACACGGTCGAGCCGGAGACCGCCGTCACGGGCCCGACCCCGGTCGCGCCGACGATCCCGTCCTGGCGGCCCGGCCTGCGGCCGCGGCCTCCGCACCCACCGGCTCGACGCGCCGCGGGGCGCCGCCGGGCCACACCGGAGCTTCCGGATCTGGAGCGGGCGCTGGTCAACCCGGCGGCGGTGTTCGCCGCGCCCGCGCAGGTGCTCGACCATCCTCGGCTGCTGCCCGGCTGCAAGCGGGAGATCCTGCGGCGCTGGGCCTGGGATGAGTACCTGAAGGAGGTGGCGGCCGCCGAAGGCATGGCCGAGGGCGAGCCGTCGCAGCTCGACGCCGTGACGGCCGCACTCCTGGCGCTCGGCGAGACCTGGCGTCCCCACCCGGCCGCGCCGGCCGCCGCAATGCCCGTGTCGGAGGAGCGCGCCTCAAGGGATCTCGCGCGGGCCGCATGAGGCCGGATCGAGCGCGGGTCCTCTCTGCCGCTCGGGCTGGGAGATTCATAGGGGACGGTCTGAAGCCCGCGCGCGCCTCTCCCCGCACGTGGAGTGGGGGGAACACGGCGTTCAGCCGCGGCGCAGCCGGCACCGTGCGAATCCGCTTGCACCGCGCAGGAGCCGCTGTGAGACCAGCGTCGCCTATGCCACCGAGAACCGGAACTCCGTGGCCGCCGAAAAGGTCTCGCCGGGGCGCAGCACCGCGGACGGGAAGCTCGGGTGGTTCGGGGCGTCGGGGAAGCCTTGCGTCTCGAAGCAGACTCCGTCGCCGGAGCGATAGATCCGGCCGGACGGCCCGATCAGCGTGCCGTCGAGATTGTTGCCGCTGTAGAGCTGCAGCGCCGGTTGCGTGGTCCACACGTCGAGCCGGCGCCCGCTGCCGGGATCGATGCAGGTCGCAGCCGGCCGTAGGGTCCCGGCCGGGCCGCGCAGCGCGAAGGTGTGGTCGTAGCCCTTGGCGTAGGCGACCTGCGGATCCCCGGTCCGGATCCGCTCCTCCAAGGTCCGCGGATCGCGAAAGTCGAACGGCGTCCCGGCGACAGGCTGGAGCGCGCCGGTCGGGATCTGGGTCGCATCGGTCGGCGCGAAGGCATCGGCCTCCACCTGCACCCGATGGCCGAGGACGCTGCCCGCCCCCTCCCCGGCGAGGTTGAAGTAGCTGTGGTTGGTGAGGTTCAGGATCGTGGGCCGGTCGGTCTGGGCGGCATAATCGATGCGCAGCACCCCGTCCGCCGGCAGGCTGTAGGTCACGCGGACGTCGAGGGTCCCGGGGAACCCCTCCTCCCCGTCCGGCGAGCGGCGGCTCAGGACGAGGCGCGTCGCGTCGGAGCCTTCCACCCGCCACAGGCGCCTGCCGAAGTTCTGCGGGCCGCCGTGCAGGGTGTTGGGCCCCTCGTTCACCGGCAGCTGATAGCCGTGTCCGTCGAGGCTGAAGCGCCCGTTCGCGATCCGGTTGGCGTAGCGGCCGACGATCGCGCCGAAGCTCGGGCTCACGGTCTCGTAGCCCTTGAGCGTCGCGAGGCCGAGCACGACGTTGGCCGTGCGCCCGTCCCGGTCGGGCACCTCGATCGCCGTGACGACGGCGCCGAATTCGATGACGGCGACCCGCAACGAGTCCCGGCTCAGGCTATGGCGGGCGACCGGGTGGCCATCCGCGGTCCGTCCGAAGGTCTCGGCCGGCATCCGCCTAGCGCTTCCACACGCCGAGCCGCTCGCTCCGGGCGTGATCCTCGGCCGCGACCAGTTCGGGGCTCGCCTCCGGGGAGGCACGGCCGCCGCCGTTGAACAGCACCACCTCGGAGATGTCGCGCCCGTCCACGAGGCAGTTCATGGTGGCGCTGCCGGGGGCGGGCTGGCAGGTCACTTGCCGGCTGCCGATGTAGCGGGCCAGTTCCTCCGCCTGTCCGCCCCGCACCCACTCGACGCCGAACAGGTGCACCACCTTGCCGCCAACCTTGAGGGTCGCGGTGTCGATCACCTGCGCCTGTCCCGCGATGGCGTTCGGCGGCAATGGTGTGTCGGGCTCGGCATCGCCCGCGGTTTCAGGGGGCGGCGTGACCGTATCGGGGGCGGCGGACGGCGCGCTCGGGGTGCCCCCACCCTGGGCCGCACTGTTCGGGGCTGTGCCGTTCGGAGCCGTACTGTTCGGAGCCTCCCCGCGGGACGCCGCCGGAGCGGCGGGGCGCGGCGCGATCGGCCCGCTTCTCTCCAGGACAAGACCGGCGGCGATCACAGCCACCAGCGTGCCGGCGGCCGCACCCAGGAGCAGGCGGCGCTGCCGGTGGGACCCGTCATCCACGCCGCCGAAGCCGAACCGGTCGCGCAGGCGATCCCGGCCGTCGCGGAGCGTCTCGCCGAACCGGCCGGGCCCGCTGTTCCAGGCCGCCGCCGGATCCGTCCCCGGGGCTGCTCCGCCCGCCCCCTCGGCCGGGCTGGCGAGCCGGCCGCGCAGGCGCGTCCGCAGGGTCGCGAACCGGCCGGCGGCGTTTTGGGCCAGGACGCGACCCTGCTCGGAGGAGCGCTCCGCCAGGGAGCGGGCCCGTTCGGACTGCGCGCCGACGAAGCGTGCGGTGGCGGCCTTCATCTCGTAGGCGCCGGTCAGCAGGGCCGAATCCCGGGGCTCCTCGATAGCGGGCGCGGCCGGTTCGACCTCCGGCTCGGGGGGGAGGAACAGGGCGGGATGGCGGCTGCGCAGTTCCACGACGAGATCCGCCAGGGTCATCGGTGCATCGGACCCGTCCCGGTGGCGCACGACACCCTGCCGGTCGAGCACGCGGATGCCGGTCCCGGCCTCATCGGGGATGCAGGCGGCCTCGGCCAGAAGTTCGAGGGTCCGCACCGCCACGGGCCGCGGGCGGGCGCGGGCAATCTCCTCCCGGATCGCCGCGCGCAGGGCGTGGCGGCTGGGATCGTCGAGGGCCGGACGGGCCGGTTCCGCCTCCTGTTGCTCCACCAGAGTCGACGACGTCATTCACCCGATCCCGGCACCACCCAGGCGCGGCCCGGAATCGATCGGCCGGGGCCTGCGCGGGAGCGCCTTACAATACATCTGATCGCCGGGATTCGTCTCCTCGGCGATCCGCCGCACGCGGCGACAGGCTCCTTACGCCTTGCCGGGCGAGGCGGCCAGGGTCCCGGCCTGGATGCTCCGCCGCAGGACACGGCCGGTCTCGCCCAGGATGTAGGGCCGCGCGCCGGCAAAACCCACCTCCAGGATCAGCTCGGCCTCGCCGATGGACACGGCGCCGCGCCCCGGATTGGCGGTGCGGAACTCGACCAGCGTGCGGATCGTGCAGGTCTCGGCGTCGCAAGCGGCGCGCATGGCCCGCGGCTCATAGCGCCGCTCGGGCCAGCGCTGGACGAAGCTGCGCTTCTCGGCGACGAGCCCCGCCGTGGTGACCGGACGGCCGTAGAAGCGCACGCGCGACGCGTAGTACCGGGTCGCCGCGCCCACCATGGTGTCGTCGGACCCCGAGACGGTGGCGAGGTAGCTCGCCGTCAGCGCCCGGGCGGCGGCGACGCGCTCGGCCGACACGCCCGGTGCCGGGCCGAATGCGGCCGGCGTCTCCGCAAGGCGGTGCGGACGATGGGTCTCCTGACGCGCTTCCTGGCGCGCTTCGTGGTGCTCCCGGCGGCGCAGGCTCTCGCGGACCGGCGGACGCTCCAGGGCAGCCGCCCGCTTCGGACCCGGCGCCCGCGTCGCCGCAGCCTTCGGCAGGGCGTCCTCGCCGGGTTCCGGCTTGGCGGCCTGACGGACCGGCGCGGCGTCGCGCGGCGTCTCGGGCTGGGCCTTCGCGGCATTCGTCTCCGGGTTCTGGGGCATGGCGGCCTTCAGCGATTCCTTCGCGGCACCGGCGGCCCGCGGCGGCGGGTCGACCCAGCCCCCCTGGCTCGCCGCGCCCTGCTGCTGGGCCGCAGCCGTGCCCGCGAGGGCGAGCGGCAGGAGCATGCCAAGGACGAGCGATTGGGTGCGTGCCTGGAGTCGGGCGGGGCGGGTGGCGGACATCGGTGCCTTCCTGGCGGCCGGGGCGGACAGTGACGAGAACGCGCCCGCGGGGGTGGGGAGTTCCACGCAGATCTCGGGCGCGATTGACATCCTGCCTGATCGTACGGCGGCGGGCAGCCTTGGATTGCGGGGATGATGGGGTTGCGTTCGTCCGTTTGGGTACCAAGTCGGGGACAGTCTTGGCTTTGGTCGTTCCCAGGCTCCATTCCGCCCGCTCTCCCGCCGCTGCGCATCGAGGTTTTCGTGGCCCGACCTGACGCCAAGGCCTGCCCGACCCCGCGACCCGGGAGCCCCCGATGAGCGCCGCGCCGCGCCGGGCCTTGCTGATCTGCAACGCCAAGGCCCGCAATGGCGGGTCCGACCTGGACGAGATCCGTCGGATCCTGCGCGCGGGTGGGATCGAGCCGGTGGAGCCGCCGCCGGATGCCGATTGCCGCGCCGAGATCCGCAAACACGCCGGGGCGGTCGATCTCGTGATCCTCGGCGGCGGCGACGGCACCATGAACTTCGCCGCCCCGGCCCTGGTGGAGACCGGCCTGCCGCTCGCGATCCTGCCGCTCGGCACGGCCAACGACCTCGCCCGCTCCCTCAACCTGCCGCCCGATCCCCTGGACGCCGCCCGCTTCATTCCGACCGCCGAGGCGCGGCCGGTGGATCTCGGCTGGGTCAACGGGCACTACTATTTCAACGTCGCGAGCATCGGCTTCTCGGCCGAACTCGCGGGTGAGCTGACGGCGGAATCGAAAAAGACCTTCGGCGTGCTGGGTTACGCGGTGGCGGCGATCCGGGTGCTGCGCCGGGTCCGGCCCTTCACGGTGACGATCGAGCATGATGGCACGGTCGAGAAGGTCACCACCATCCAGGTTTCGGTCGGCAACGGCCGGCACTACGGCGGCGGCATGACGGTCGCGGAGAGCGCCGCGGTTGATGACGGCAAGCTCGATTTCTACAGCCTTGAGATCGATCATTGGTGGCGGCTGATCGCGCTGCTGCCTGCGCTCCGGCGAGGCACCCACGGCCGGGCGGCCGACGTGCGGGCCTTCCACGCCCAGGAGATCCGGATCACGACCCGCCGGCCGCGGCCGGTGAACACCGATGGCGAGTTGACCACGCACACCCCCGCGCATTTCAAGGTCTTCCCGAAGATCCTGCAAGTCTTCGCCCCCGAGCCGGTGCGCGGCCCGAGTTCGTTCGACCTCGGCACCCTCGGCAGCCGCCTGTTCCCGACCAGCGAGGCCCCCCGCCCGTGACCGACCTGATCCAGCTCGCCAGCCAGCCCGCCGTCTGGGTCGCGCTCGCCACCCTCGTGGTGATGGAGGTGGTGCTCGGTATCGACAACCTGATCTTCATCTCGATCCTGACCAACAAGCTGCCGGCCGACCAGCAGACCCGGGCCCGGCGGATCGGCATCGGGCTGGCGCTGATCCTGCGCCTGGGACTGCTGGGCACGGTGGCGTTCATCGTGCACCTGACCGAGCCGGTCTTCTCGGTGTTCGGGCAGGACTTCTCCTGGCGCGACCTGATCCTGATCGGCGGCGGCCTGTTCCTGCTCTGGAAGGCCACCAAGGAGATCCACCACTCTGTGGACCCGGAGCCGAAATCGGAAGAACCCGGCGGCAGCCTGGGCTTCGGCGCGGCGATCGGCCAGATCCTGCTGCTCGACCTCGTGTTCTCGATCGACTCAATCATCACGGCGGTCGGCATGACCGAGCACGTGCCGGTGATGATGGTGGCGGTGATCGTCGCCGTGGCGGTGATGCTGCTGGCCGCAGAGCCGCTCTCGGCCTTCATCGCCCGCAACCCCACCGTGGTGATGCTGGCGCTCGGCTTCCTGATCATGATCGGCATGGTGCTGATCGCCGAAGGGTTCGGGGCGCACGTGCCGAAGGGCTACATCTACACCGCCATGGCGTTCTCGGCGGGCGTGGAGGGCCTCAACATGCTGGCCCGGCGGCGACGGCGTGGCACCAGGGCTGCAGTGCCCGGTCGGGTCGAGCGAGCCTGATGCGGATCCTCGCGGCGCTCGGCCTGTTGCTCGTCCCGGTCCTTGCCTACGCGGAGACGAAGCCTGCCATGTCCGATCCCGCCATCCTGCACGACCTCGCCCCCACCGGCACGCTCAGGGCGGCGATCAACCTCGGCAATCCGGTTCTGGCGCAGGCCGGACCGAACGGGCCCGCGGGGGTGTCGGTGGATCTCGCCCGGGCACTCGCCGCGCGGCTCGGCGTCAAGGTGGCATTCGTGACCTTCCCAGGGGCGGGCGCGGTCTCGGGCTCGGCGGGGTCGGGCACCTGGGACATCTGCTTCCTGGCGATCGACCCGAAGCGGGCCGAGGGCATCGCCTTCACGACGCCCTACGTGCTGATCGCCGGCAGCTACCTCGTGCCGGACTCCTCCCCGATCCGGACTCTGGAGGCGGTCGACCGCGACGGCGTGCGGATCTCGGTGGGCCGCGGCAGTGCCTACGACCTGTTCCTGAGCCGGAGCCTCAAGCACGCGACCCTGGTGCGGGCGCCGACCTCGGCCGAGGCAGTCACGGCCTTCGCGCAGGACGGGCTGGAGGTGGCCGCCGGGGTGGAGCAACCGCTCGCTGCCTACGCGGCGGCGCATCCGGAGGTGCGGTTGCTGCCGGGGCACTTCATGGAGATCCCGCAGGCGATGGGCCTGCCGGTCGGACGCCCGGCGGGGGCGGCCTACCTCGCCGATTTCCTGGCGTGGGCGAAGCGGGACGGGCTCGTGCGCCGCGGCCTGGAAGCCAGCGGACAGGATCCGGGGCTGGCTGCGCCCTGAGCCGCCTTACGCCGCGCTGAGATGCGCCAGATCCACGCCGGCCGAGAGATGCGCCTTGGTATCCAGGATCTCGATGGCGACGACGCGGCCCTCCGCATCGAAATCGAAGATGATACCGGGGCGCAGCTCTTCGCTCTCGCTGACCGATGTATCGGCCAAGCGTAGGTAGAGGGCGTCAGCCTCCGGGTCGTATCTGACTTTCATGTCGGCGCCTCCAGCCACGATCGAGGAAGAGCGTGATGATGGCCTTCGGCGACCCCGGCGCCATAACGGGGGCCTTGGACAGCAGCGCCGTCAGCTCATCGAGTCCGCTTATCCCACCCACACCCTCATCCTGAGGTGACCGCGTCAGCGGGCCTCGAAGGAACCCTCCAGGGATCGCGCGGCTGGCTGGAGCCCTCCTTCGAGGCGGCCGCTGCGCTGCGGCACCTCAGGATGAGGGACAGGGTGGGATCGGGCTGGTCGATGGATCACACCACCAGATTCACGATCCGCCCCGGCACCACGATCACCTTGCGGGGTGCCCTCCCCTCCAGGATCGTCTGGACCACCTCCAGCGCCAGGGTCGCGACCTCCACGGCTTTGGCGTCGGCGTCCCGCGGCACGGTGACGTCCGCGCGCTTCTTGCCGTTGATCTGGACCGGCAGGGTGATCTCGTCCTCGACGAGCAACCCGGCTTCCGCCTCCGGCCAGGGCGCCTGCGCGACGAGCCCGGAGCCCCCCAGCACCGTCCAGCACTCCTCGGCCAGATGCGGCATCATCGGCGCGATCAGCTGCACCAGGATGCTGGCCGCCTCCTTGGCGACAGCCGGCGTGACCGGGCCGCGCAAGCCATCCTCCAGGGCGTTGGCCAGGGTGTAGATGTGGGCCACGCAGCGGTTGAAGCGCAGGCGCTCGATATCGTCCTGCACGGAGGCCAGCGCCCGGTGGGCGGCCTTGCGCAGGGGCAGGTCCGCGGCGCCGTCACCGGTCGCCTGCCCGGCGGCGTTCACCAGACGCCAGACCTTCTGGACGAACCGGGCCGCGCCCTGCACGCCCTCCTCGGTCCAGATCACGTCGCGCTCGGGGGGCGAGTCGGACAGCATGAACCAGCGCGCCGTGTCGGCCCCGTAGCTCGCAATGATGTCGTCGGGGTCGACCACGTTCTTCTTCGACTTCGACATCTTCTCGATCGGGCCGATCGCGATCGGCGCCTGAGTTTTCACGTGAAACGCGCGGCGCTCGCCCTCCCCCGTGGAGAAGCGGATTTCGGCCGGCGGCACCCAGGCGCCGGCCGCATCCTTGTAGGTCTCGTGGACCACCATGCCCTGCGTGAACAGGCCGGCGAAGGGCTCGGCGACGCCGGCCCAGCCGGTCTCGCGCATCGCCCGCATGAAGAACCGGGCGTAGAGCAGATGCAGGATCGCGTGCTCGATGCCGCCGATATACTGGTCCACCGCCAGCCAGTGATCGACCACGGCGCGGTCGGTGGGCGCGTCGGTGAGCCAAGGCGCGGTGAAGCGGGCGTAGTACCAGGACGAATCGACGAACGTGTCCATCGTGTCGGTCTCGCGCCGCGCCGCCGCGCCGCAATGCGGGCAGGACACGTTGCGCCAGGCGGCGTCGCGCTCCAGCGGATTGCCGGGCTGGTCGAACGACACCTCCTCGGGCAGCTTCACCGGCAGGTCGGCCACCGGTACGGGGACCGGCCCGCAGGATTCGCAGTGGATGATCGGGATCGGGCAGCCCCAGTAGCGCTGGCGCGAGACACCCCAATCGCGCAGGCGGAACTGGACCTTGCGGGTGGCGACCCCCTCCCCTTCCAGACGCCGGGCCACCGCCTCGAACGCCGCGTCGGTGCTCATCCCGTCGAGGAAGCGCGAGTTGATCATCCGCCCGTCCTCGACATAGGCGGTGTCGGTGATCACGAAGCTCGCCGGGTCCTGGCCCTCGGGGCAGACCACGGGAATGTTGCCGAGCCCGTACTTGTTGGCGAAATCGAGGTCGCGCTGATCGTGCGCCGGGCAGCCGAACACCGCGCCGGTGCCGTATTCCATCAGCACGAAGTTCGCCACGTAGACCGGCAGCTCCCAGGATGGGTCCAGGGGGTGGCGCACGGTGAGGCCGGTGTCGAAGCCGTGCTTCTCGGCGGTGTCGATCGCGGCCTGGGCGGTGCCGGTGCGGCGGCATTCCTCGATGAAGCCCTGCAGCTCCGGCCGTCCCTCGGCCAAAGCGGCCGCCAGCGGATGGTCGGCCGCGATCGCCAGGAACTTCGCGCCGAACAGCGTGTCGGGCCGGGTCGTGTAGACGGTCACCGAATCGAGGGCGCCGGCGACCGGCTGTGCCAGGGCGAACCGGACTTCCAGGCCTTCCGAGCGGCCGATCCAGTTCTTCTGCATCAACCGGACCTTCTCCGGCCAGCGGTCCAGCCCGTCGAGGGCGGTCAGCAGATCCTCGGCGAAATCCGTGATTTTGAAGAACCACTGGGTCAGCTCGCGCTGCTCCACGAGCGCGCCCGAGCGCCAGCCGCGCCCGTCGATCACCTGCTCGTTGGCCAGCACGGTGTGGTCCACCGGGTCCCAGTTCACCTTGGCGGTGCGGCGGGTGACGAGGCCCTTGTCCAGGAAGTCCAGGAACATGCGCTGCTGGTGCTTGTAGTAGTCGGGATCGCAGGTCGCGATCTCCCGGCTCCAGTCGAGCGACAGGCCCATGGCCTTCAGCTGGTCGCGCATGGAAGCGATGTTGGCGTAGGTCCAGTCCCGCGGGTTGACCTTGCGCTCCATGGCGGCGTTCTCGGCCGGCAGGCCGAACGCGTCCCAGCCCATCGGGTGCAGCACGTTGAAGCCGCGGGCGCGCTTGTAGCGAGCCACCACGTCGCCCATCGCGTAGTTGCGGACATGGCCCATATGGATACGCCCCGACGGGTAGGGGAACATCTCCAGCACGTAGTATTTCGGGCGGCTGTCGGCGTTGTCGGTCTCGAACAGCCGCTGCTCCGCCCAGGCGCCCTGCCAGCGCGGCTCGGCATCCTTGGCGTTGTAGCGCTCGACGGGTTGGGGAACGGCGGTGCTGGTCATGGATCCGGCGGGGTCAGGGGCTCGTCGATCATTCCGCGGAATGACGACGGCACGGTCGCGTCGCGATAGCATATCTGCGCGGGAGCCGGTCAACGCAGCGTACGATTCGGGCTTGCACGGAGCGCGCGAGCGCATAGGTCGGAACCGGCGCCCGGCAGTGACAGGACAGGCACGCGATGGACGACGCGATCACTGATTCGAGCGCCCCGGCGACGGATGGGATGGGACACCCGACCGCGAAGCTGCCGGTCGGGCAGGCCGACGTCGCCGCTGGGCTCGCCGAGGTGCGGGCGGCGATCGCCCGGGCGGCCGAGGATTCGGAGCGTGACTCGTCCGAGGTCCAGCTGGTCGCTGTCTCCAAGACCGTGCCGGCCGAAGGCATCCTGCCGGCGCTCGAGGCGGGGCAGCGGGTGTTCGGCGAGAACTACGTGCAGGAATCGACGGCGAAGTGGCCGGACCTGCGCGCCCGCTACCCGGATGTGGAACTGCACCTCGTCGGGCCGCTGCAATCCAACAAGGCCCGGGAGGCGGTGGCGCTGTTCGACGTGATCCACGCCCTGGACCGGCCGTCGCTGGCCGCCGCGCTCGCCAAGGAGATCGCCCGGTCGGGGCGCGCGCCGAAGCTGCTGATCCAGGTCAACACCGGCGCGGAGCCGCAGAAGGGCGGTGTCCTGCCGGACCAGCTCGCCGCCCTGCTGGCGGAATGCCGCGACACGCACGGGCTGGCGATCCAGGGGCTGATGTGCATCCCCCCCGCGGAGGATCCGCCCTCGGCCCATTTCGCCCTGCTGGCGCGGCTCGCCAAGGAGCACGACCTGCCGATCCTCTCCATGGGCATGAGCGCCGACTTCCCGGCGGCGATCCAGCTCGGCGCCACCCATGTCCGGGTCGGGACCGCCATCTTCGGGGCGCGCAAGCCGAAAGGGTAGCGGCGCCTGGCCCATGTCCCGGTTTCGAAAGGGCGAGCCCTTTCGCGGGTCCAGGGCAGAGCCCTGGTGAACATCTCAGGGCCGAGCAACTCAGGGGCAAGCCACTCAGGGCTCTGCCCTGAGAACCCGCCCAAGGGCTCGCCCTTGGGAATCCCGATCTGGGCCGGCCAGCACGCCCCTAAAGCGTCGAGCGGAAATACGCGATCGTCCGCTCCAGCCCCTCGCGCAACTGCACGGTCGGCTCCCAATCCAGCACGGCCTTCGCCTTCCCGATATCGGGCCGGCGCTGCCGCGGGTCGTCCGGCGGCAGGGGACGGTGGGTGATCCGCGAGCGCGAACTCGTCAGCTCGATCACCATGTGGGCGAGGTCGCGGATCGTGAACTCGTTCGGATTGCCGATGTTGATCGGTCCGGTCACCTCCGGCCCGCTGTCCATCAGGCGGACGAAGCCCTCGATCAGGTCGCTCACGTAGCAGAACGAGCGCGTCTGCTCCCCGTCGCCGTAGAGCGTGATCTCGTCGCCCCGAAGCGCCTGCATGATCAGGTTGGAGACGACGCGGCCGTCGTTCGGGTGCATGCGCGGGCCGTAGGTGTTGAAGATGCGCACGACCTTGATCGGCAGATTGTGCTGGCGCCGATAGTCGAAGAACAGGGTCTCGGCGCAGCGCTTACCCTCGTCGTAGCAGGAGCGGAAGCCGATCGGGTTGACGTGGCCGACGTATTCCTCGACCTGCGGATGCACTTCCGGGTCGCCGTAGACCTCCGACGTGGAGGCCTGGAACACCTTGATCCGCAGCCGCTTGGCCAAGCCCAGCATGTTGATCGCGCCGATGACGCTCGTCTTCGTCGTCTGGACCGGGTCGAACTGGTAATGCACCGGCGAAGCCGGGCAGGCGAGATTGTAGATCTCGTCGACTTCGACGTAGAGCGGGAACGTCACGTCGTGACGCATGATCTCGAAGCGCGGATTGCCCAGCAGATGCGCGATGTTCCGCCGTGTGCCGGTGTAGAAGTTGTCGACGCACAGGACTTCATGTCCGTCATTGAGCAGCCGCTCGCAGAGATGCGAACCGAGGAAGCCGGCACCGCCCGTCACGAGGATCTTCTTGGTATCGTCGTAGCGCACGCTCGAACCCTCCTTCCACCCAACACGCCCTGCCCCGCCGGGGTGCGGCCGCGGCCCCGCCGATCCCTCACGCGTCGAGGGCGGGTCCGTCCCCGCGTCGACCGACGCTCGTGTAGGAAAATCCGTGACGGCGGGCCGTTTCCGGTTCGTAGATATTGCGCAGATCGATCAAGACCGGTGCTGCCATGATCGCCCGCAGCCGGGCCAGGTCGAGGGCCCGGAAGGCGTTCCACTCGGTCACGATCACCACCGCGTCCGCCCCCTCCGCGCAGGCATAGGCGTCGTCGGCGAAGTCCACGCCCGGCATCAGCGGGCGGGCCTGCTCCAGGCCCTCGGGATCGTAGGCGCGGACACGGCAGCCCGCATCCTGCAGGCCGGTGGCGATCGCCAGGGACGGGGCCTCGCGCATGTCGTCGGTGTCCGGCTTGAAGGTGAGGCCGAGCATGGCCACGGTCTTGCCTCGCACCGATCCGCCGCAGGCCCGGATCACCTTGCGGGCCATCGCGCGCTTGCGGCTGTCGTTGACGGCCACGACGGTCTCGACGATCCGCAACGGCACCTCGTGGTCCTGCGCGGTCTTCACCAGCGCCAGGGTGTCCTTCGGGAAGCAGGATCCGCCATAGCCCGGACCGGCATGGAGGAATTTCGGCCCGATCCGTCCATCGAGGCCGATCCCGCGCGCCACGGCCTGCACGTCGGCCCCGACGACCTCGCACAATTCGGCGATCTCGTTGATGAACGTGATCTTGGTCGCCAGGAACGCGTTGGCGGCGTATTTCGTGAGTTCGGCCGTGCGCCGGCCCATCACGAGGATCGGCGCCGCGTTGAGGTACAGGGGGCGGTAGATCTCGCGCATGACCGCCTCGGCGCGCGGATCGTCCACGCCGATGACGATCCGATCGGGCCGCTTGAAGTCGGAGATCGCGGCGCCTTCGCGGAGGAATTCCGGATTCGAGACGACCGCGATGTCCGCCTCGGGGGCGATCTCACGCACGATCCGCTCGACCACGTCGCCCTCCCCCACCGGAACGGTCGACTTGGTCACGATGACCGTGAATCCCCTCACCGACCGGGCGATTTCCTGGGCGGCCTCGCGGACATAGGTCATGTCGGCGAAGCCGTCCCCGCGGCGCGACGGCGTGCCGACCGCGATGAAGACGGCCTCCGCCTGGGCGACCGCGGGGCCGAGATCCGTCACGAAGGCCAGCCGGCCCTGGGCGACGTTGTCGGCGACGAGGTCGCCGAGGCCCGGCTCGTAGATCGGCATCCGCCCCGCATTCAGGGCGGCGATCTTCGCGGGATCCTTGTCGATGCAGACGACAGAATGGCCGAAATCCGCCAGGCAGACCCCGGTGACCAGCCCGACATAGCCCGATCCGACCACGGCCAGACGCATATGCTCCTCCTCGGACCTCGGTCCGCAAGATCTGCAGGATCCCGTTCAGATGATCGTATCCAGCTCCTGCACGATCCTCCTGCGGCGGGAGTAGACATTGTCCCAGATATACGGCTCGACGATACACTTGTACCGGGTCTGGAGGATATATTTGACCTTCTTCAGGCCTTTGAGAGGCTGGGTCTTCCGATTGGTGTTCGGAAAGGATTTCGCAAACTCGGTATAGACCTGAAAATAGGCGTCTCCCCAGGGGGTGAAAGGGCCGTGCCAGGGGCGTGGGTTCGAGCAGAAATGCAGCAGATGGGCGGGCACCTCTCGGAAATGGCTGTAGTTCATGAGGAAGGTGGGAAAATTCCATCTCATGGACATCAAATTCTTGTTGCCAGCTAATATAATATTCAGAGCGTCCTGATCGAAGAAGGTGAAAGCGTTCTTGTTCCGGGCGAGCAGACCTTTGATCTCCGACCGCAGGTCGCCGATGATGCTCCGCTTGAGTTTCATCACGCCCGAATTGAAGTACCGCTCGTGATCGGCCTCGTTGATGTCCAGGGATCGGAAATATCGCTTGATCCGCTTCGCCATCCGGGTGTTGTCGTTGACGATCAAGGTCATGGCATCGCGGGCCGCCACGAAATCGTGGTGCGCCAGACCGGGCGCGAACAGGTCCTCGAGGGAGTTGGGCACCTGTGTATCGCCGTCGATATACACCAGATTCCTGTATTGTGCCGGAAGCGCCTTGTCGAGAAACAGCCGCGCGTAGGCCAGGGGGACGCCCTCAAGTTCAGATTGCGGCATCAGGATGAATTTGACTCCGGACGCCTCGGAAAGTGTCGCCGCCAATCGTGTGTTGTCGTTCGGCTCATCGAAACACACGATGGCAACATCGGCGCGCTCATGCGGCGTGTTTTTTCTGACCTGCAGGGCACTCAATGTTGCAGGAAACAGATAATTCGAATCGACAGCATAGCAAACACAATTGTCCTGCATTGCCGCCTCGGCTTCAGATCTTAATCCATGCTTAAAAGTGGCATATCATGAAGCATTAACGAAAGCAAATTGTGCATTTGTAAGTTTTTCAAGCTAAAATACTTGTATTTTTTAAAACAGTATTCGGTTCGCATCAAAATATTTCTGAAATCGAGTCGCCCCACCGTAGAGCAGAAATTCGACAATCCGGTCGCTCGCCGAGATCACTCTGAATAGAAACGAATGCAGATTTGCGATGTTTTCTCATACCGAAGACGGCTATACACAGCCTTCTTGACAGTTCGAAATCAGAATTCATAAATCGCGGATACATTCCGATCGGCGAACTCACGAACGCGTGAACAAGCCGGTGCGCCCTCACCCGATCCGCAGACAGGTCCGTGGCCCGAGCCGCCGCAGCAGCCGCAACAGATCGGCCCGGGCGAGCGCGACGCAGCCTTCCGTGGGGCGGTAGCCGTCCCGGGCGAGGTGCAGGAAGATCGCCGACCCCCGCCCCCTGCGAATCGGCCCGCGGTTGTAGTCGAGGTCGATCACCACGTCGTAGAGCCCGTCGTCCCGCCAGAGCGTTTCGGCGCTGACGCCCGGGGCCGGCAGGCGGATCGGGCGGTTGTAGCGGCGGTCCCGGCTTTCGTCGCACCAGCCGTCGCCGGGCCGGGTCGCCCGGAGCGGCAGGGCCGTGCGTGGGCGAAGCCCGAGATGGTCGGGCCGGTAGGCGCCGCCGCGCAGCCGGAACCGTCCGCGAGGCGAGCCGCCGTCGCCCTCACGCTTGTCGACGACGATGCCGCCGGCGCCGAGCGCGCAGGGAATCACCGTGGGTCCGACCAGCAGGTGGCCCCGGGACCGGTTGCCGATCACCGCGCGCATGCGGATCTCGCGCAAAGTCACGGGGACGCCGTCCTCGGCCCGTCCGCCCGGCCGTCGCCGCATGTCCGCCCTCCCCTCAGCCAGCCGGCTGGCCGGCCTCGACCCGCGCGCCTTATGCCCGATATTCGTGCCCGGACGGATGAAAATTGCGCACAAGGCAATTTCCCGCCACAAAGTGTGCTCTATCCTTGCCCGGAGCCTGGGGCGTCAGCCGGGACTTGGGAGGAGACCGGTCCCGCGCCAGCGCGAGAGGGGCACCTTCGGAGTCCGGCACGGCGGCCCGGCCACCGCAGCAGACCCGCTCGCCGGGGCGCCCTCCGCCTCGACGGTGCAATGATGCGGAAACGAAGGCCTCCGCAGGATCGCCGCGATCACGTATCGCGGCGATCCTGCCGAGAACCGCTAGTCTTGCGTGCTGCCCCCCGGGAGGATCGCCCTCCCCCACCGGCGGCCTGTCCTGGGACCCGGACGATGTCGAATGCCTACCGCCTGCTGATCTGCGATGATGACGCGATCCTGCGCGACACCCTGACCGAGCAGCTCGATCTCTGCGACGAGTTCACGGTCTTCACCGAGGCGAACGCCACGGACGCGATCCGGCGGACCGCCACGGAGCGCATCGACCTCGCCGTGATGGATGTCGGCCTGCCCGATCTCGACGGGCGCGAGGCCGTGCGCCGGATGCGCGCCGGCGGCTTCCGCGGACCGGTGATCATGCTCACCGCCCAGGATTCCGAGGCCGATCACGTCGAGGGGCTGGAGGCCGGCGCCAACGACTACGTCACCAAGCCGTTCAAGTTCGGCATCCTGCTGGCCCGGATCCGCGCCCACCTGCGCAGCCACGAGGCCTCCGAGGACGCGGTGTTCCAGATCGGCCCCTACACGTTCCGGCCCGGCGCCAAGCTGCTGGTCGGCGAGCGCGGCTCGAAGCTCAAGCTGACCGAGAAGGAGACCGCGATCCTGCGCTTCCTCTACCGGGCGGGCCGGGCCGTGGTGAACCGCGACACATTGCTGGCGGAGGTCTGGGGCTACAACGCCCACGTCACCACCCACACGCTGGAGACGCATATCTACCGGCTGCGCCAGAAGATCGAGCCCAACCCGGCTACCGCCGCGATCTTGGTGACGGAGGGCGGTGGATACAAGTTGCTGCCCTGACGAAAAGACGTTTTACGTATATGCGACCAATCGGTACGCGTATGCGCAGGGTAGTGAGGCGTTCTTGGGGCTCGACGACGATATCGCGATCCTCGCCGGTGCGCCGCTGTTCGGCTTCCTTGATCGGGATGCCCTGCGCCTGCTGACCTTCGCGGCCGAGCGACGCGACCTCGCGGATGGTGACCTGCTGTTTGCCCGCGGCGACCCGGCCGATGGCGGCTTCGTGGTGATGTCGGGCACGATCCGGCTCGAACCCCGGGACGCCCACGCCGAGCCGGTCCGGGCCGGCCGCTCCGCGCTGATCGGGCAGCTCGCCCTGTTCGTGCGCGGGACGCGCCCGACCGTGGCCCGGGCCGAGAGCACCACCGCGGTCATGCGCATCACCCCGACGCTGATGCGCCGCGTGCTGGAGGAATTTCCGGAGGCCGCGCAGGCCGTCCACGCGACGCTGGCGGACGACCTCGCCGACTTGGTGGCCGACCTCGACCGGGTGCGCGCGCTCCTCGACGTGATCGACGGCATCTCCTCAGGTGACAGCCCCGGTGCCCGCTTGTAAGCACGGGCTCCCGCCACGAGAGTGTTTCGACCTCCATGTCCCAGGCCGGCAAGCCCATTTCTGATCTCGCCCATTCCGATCTCGCCCAGACCATCGAAGCCGCCTGGGAGGACCGCGCCACTATCTCGACCGCGACCCGCGGCGCGGTGCGCGAGGCTGTCGAGGCGGCACTCGATCTGCTCGATTCCGGCAAGGCCCGGGTCGCCGAGAAGAGCGGCAACCACGATTGGGTGGTCAACCAGTGGCTGAAGAAGGCGGTGCTGCTCTCCTTCCGTCTCAACGACATGGCGACGATCGCGGGCGGCCCCGGCGGCGCGCCCTGGTGGGACAAGGTCGCCTCCAAGTTCGCCGGCTGGGGCGAGGCCGAGTTCCGCGCCGCGGGCCTGCGCGCCGTGCCGGGCTGCTTCGTGCGCCGCGGCTCCTACATCGCGCCCGGCGCCGTGCTGATGCCGAGCTTCGTCAATCTCGGCGCCCATGTCGGCGAGGGCACCATGGTCGACACCTGGGTGACGATCGGCTCCTGCGCGCAGGTGGGGAAGAACTGCCACATCTCCGGCGGCGCCGGGATCGCGGGCGTGCTGGAGCCGCTCCAGGCCAACCCGGTGATCATCGAGGACGATTGCTTCATCGGCGCCCGCGCCGAGGTGGCCGAGGGCGTGATCGTCGGCCAGGGCAGCGTCCTGTCGATGGGCGTCTATATCGGCGCCTCCACCAAGATCGTGGACCGCACCACCGGTGAGGTGATGTACGGGCGCGTGCCGCCCTACTCCGTCGTGGTCTCGGGCACGATGCCCGGCAAGGCCCTGCCGGACGGCTCGCCCGGCCCCGGCCTGTACTGCGCGGTGATCGTCAAGCGCGTCGATGCCGGCACCCGGTCCAAGACCGCCATCAACGAGCTGCTGCGCACCTAAACCGCACGCCAGGGCTTTGCCCTGGCAACCCACCCAAGGGCGCGGCCCTTTGGGATCCCCGATCGGGTGGACCGCCGGATGGACACGCAGGCGCTGAACCTCACGGTGGCGGGCCGGCCGGTGCCGACGCCCTGCGACGTGATCGGGCAGGGGAAGGCGGCGCTGCTGTTGCCGGCCCTGTCGACCATCTCGGCGCGGGCCGAGATGCAGGCCCTCGCCCGTGCCCTCGGGTCCGCCTATCGCTGCCGCATGCCCGACTGGCCGGGCTTCGGCGCCCGGTCGCGGATGCGGGTGCCCCTGGCCCCGGAAACCTTCCACACCTTCCTGGATGCGCTGCTCGAAGCCGCCCCGGGCCCCTACGCCCTCGGGGTCGCGGCCGGGCACGCCGCCGGCTATCTGGTCGCGGCGGCGCGGCGTCATCCGAAAGCCTTCGACCGGCTGGTGCTGGTGGCGCCGACCTGGCGCGGGCCGCTGCCCACCGCGATGCCGGCCCGCGCCCACTGGTTCCCGCGGATCCGCCGGGCCGTGGAGGCGCCGCTCCTCGGCGAGGCGCTTTACCGGATCAACATCAGCCCGCCGATCATCGGCCGGATGATGCGCGCCCATGTCTACGCCGACGCCGCCCGGGTGACCCCGGCCCTGATCCGCGAGAAGCACGCCATCACCCGCCAGCGCAACGGCCGGTTCGGCACCGCCGCCTTCGTGACCGGCGGCCTCGATCCGGTGGGCAGCCGCGCCGATTTCCTCGACCTGTTCGCGGGCGACCTGCCGCCGATCTTGGTTCTGCGCCCCGACGGCGCGCCGCGGCGTTCGGGCGCCGAGATGGACGCGCTGATCGCCTCGGGCCGGGTGACCGGCGCCGCGATCCCCGGTGCGCTCAGCCCGCATGAGGAGCACCCGGAGGCGGTCGCGGCCGCGATCCGGGCGGCTTGAGGATCCATAGGGCAGGGCGCCCGGAGGATATCGAGCGGCATTGCGACCATGCCGCCCCGGTCTCGATCCGGCTTCAGGCGCGGCTCAGATGTTCACGCCGACGCTGCCGCGCTTCTGAACCCGCGGGCAGCCGCCTCGGTCTCCTCGATAAGCGTATCGAGAGCCGTCAGGCTGCTGCTGATCTGAGCGTTCAGGTCGGCGCGGATCTTGTCGATCCGTGTGTGACCGGTCAGCTCTTGTCCTTGCAGGCCGGCAATTTGCGCCGTCAGGTCGGCACGTCTCCGTTGCAGGTCTATCAGGAGCACCTCGACCTGCGCCGTCATCAGGTCCGCGGCCTGAGCTGAGTCGGCCAGTGAAAGGGTTGCTTCCGCTTCGGTCATGGCAGCTTGATTCTCCCTCCGGCGGAGAGGGCTAGATCATGTGGCTCGTTCCAAGCTTGGCGGCGACCCTTTGGGTCAAACGCTGCGCTTGGCGAGGGTCGAGCGCCCCCTGGACACGATCCTCCGCCTGTGCGCGGACTGACTGGGCCGGCTGAACCGTTCGTCCGGCAGAGCGGGAGCACCCGCGGAAGCATCCGATAGAATCCCGGATCCAATGATGCGCCTCTTGCTCCGGCCCCCCTGCCTTTCGGCAGTCCTCGTCCTTCTGCTGGCGTCCGCCGGTCCGGCCTGCGCCGAAGAGGCGCCCCGCCCCGCCCCATCGCCTGCACCCTCGGCTCCGCCCTCCCTCGGCGCCGACACGCTCAAGCCCGGCAAGCCGGCCGTGAAGCCCTACCTCGCCGATACGGCGCTGCCGGACGCGATCCAGATCCTGCCGCCGCCGCCGGCCCACGACGCGCCCCTCGACAAGGCGGACCGGGCGGCCTTCGCCACCACCCGCGCCCTCAAGGGCAGCCCCCGCTGGGAGATCGCGGCCAACGACGTGTCCGAGGGGGCGGCCGCGGTGCTGGAGAACTTCGCTTGCGTGCTCGGGACGCGGATCGACCAGGCCCGGGTGCCGGCGGTGATCAACCTGCTGGAGCGCGCCCGCCTCGACCTCGCCCATGCCACCCGGGGTCCAAAGGTGCATTACCGGCGCCTGCGCCCGTTCGTGGGCAACGAGGCGCCGATCTGTGTGCAGCGGACCGAGAAACTCGCCGACAGCTTCAGCTACCCCTCCGGCCACGCCACCCAGGGCTGGGCCTATGCGCTGATCCTGGCCGCCCTGGTGCCCGAGAAGGCGACCGCGATCCTGGTGCGCGGGCGGGCCTACGGCGAGAGCCGCGTCGTGTGCGGCGTGCATTGGCTCAGCGATGTGGTGGCCGGGCGCCTCACCGGCACGTCGGTCTTCGCCGCCCTGATGGGTGATCCGACCTTCCGGGGCGACATGGAGAAGGCCCGCGCCGAACTCCGCGCCGCCATGACGAATGCCGGGACGGGCGCCGGGGCGGCCTCTGATCAGGCCATCTGCACCCGGGAGACAGAGGCTCTGCGCGAGCCGCCGCTGGAGTTCTAGGCTCGAACGATTACAGTTTTTAAGTCTTCTAAGTGTGTGATTTACAACACGTATTTGGCTTGATCAATAAACCGTGAACGATCAATCGTGAGCCCAGTGCCGATCTAAAGGCACGCAACAGGGTTCTTGATGTCCATGCGTACCGCCCGACTCGGGCTGCTCCTCGCCTCCACCACCCTCGCGGGTCCCGCCCTCGCGCAGGACCGAAGCGTGCAGCTCAACGAGATCTCCGTGGAGGCCGTCGGCCCCGGCCCCGCGGTGGCGGCCGGCGCGGGGCTGGGCGGGAACGTGAGCAGTGGCGACGGCGGCACGGCGGCGACCAGCGGCGGGGGCGGGGGGCCGTCCGGCATCACCGGCTACGTCGCCCGGATCAGCCCCACCGCGACCAAGACCAACACGCCGCTGATCGAGACCCCGCAATCGGTCTCGGTCGTCACCCGCGAGCAGTTGAACGACCGCAACGTCCAGAGCTTCAGCGACGCGCTGGCCTACGTGCCGGGGGCGAGCGTCAACGTCTCGGGCTTCGATCCGCGCTTCGATCAGGTCTTCATCCGCGGCTTCGACGTGCTGTCCAACCAGGGCACCTACCGCGACGGCCTGCGCCAGATCGGCAGCGGCTTCATCTTCCCGCGCATCGAACCCTACGGGCTGGAGGCCGTGACCGTCCTGCGCGGGCCGACCTCGGGCCTCTACGGGCTGGGCTCGCCCGGTGGCATCCTCGACGCGACCTCGAAGCGCCCGGTCTTCGCGCGCTTCGGCGAGGTCTGGTTCCAGAGCGGCAGCTTCGACCGCTTCCAGGGCAACTTCGATGTCGGCGGCCCGGTGGAGGGCTCGGGCGGCACCATGGCGTACCGGCTGACCGGCGTGCGGCGGGAAGCCGGCACCTTCATCGGCCGCGGCACCAACGACGACCAACTCAACATCGCCCCGGCCTTCACGTGGAAGCCCTCGGCCGATACCACCTTCACCTTCCTGAGTGAGTTCCAGGTCCGGAACACGCCCGCGACCGTGTTCTACTACAACGATCCCGGCTTCCGGGTGACCAAGTACTACAGCGGCGACCCGCGCTTCGCGGGTCTCGACCAGACCCAGTACCGGGTCGGCTACGCCTTCGAGCACCGGTTCTCGGAGGATCTGATCTTCCGCCAGAACTTCCGCCACTACGGCGTCTTCCTCAGCGCCAAATACACCGGGATCGATTCGATCAACGCGGCGCGCACGCTGGGCTCCCGCTCGACCGGCTACATCCGCGAGGGGCTGGTGCAGCAGACGTTGGACAACCAGCTCGAGGCGCACTTCGTCACCGGCCCGGTCGCCCACACCCTGGTGGCCGGCGTGGACTACGCTCATTACGGGCTGAGCAACCGCTTCGGGGCCGGCCCGGCGCCCGACCTCGACCTGCTCACCCAGAATTACGGCCGGCAGTTCATCCCGACCCCGACGCTGGGGAGCCCGACCCGGCAGGCGCAGGATCAGATCGGCGTCTACCTGCAGGATCAGGCGCGGTTCGGCGACTTCATCCTGACCCTGAACGGGCGCCACGACTGGATCTCCCAGGACAACCGCGCGACACCGGTCAGCGCAGTCACACGCCAGGACAACACCGCCTTCACGGGCCGCGTCGGCCTAGGCTACGTCCTGGCGCCCGGGCTCGTGCCCTATGCCAGCTACGCCACGACCTTCACGCCGCAGGTGGGCACCGACGTGCGCGGGCAGGCCTTCAAGCCCGCGACCGGCGACCAGATCGAGGCCGGCGTGAAATACCTGATCCCCGGCACCAACATCCAGACGGCGTTTGCGGGCTTCGACATCGAGCAGTCGAGCATCCTGCGGACCGACCCGACCAACCTCGCCTTCCAGGCCGCCACCGGCGCCGTGCGCTCCCGCGGCTTCGAAGCCGAGGCGACCGCCAACCTCGCGCCTGGCACGAACCTGACCATCGCGTACACGCACCTCGACTTCCGCTTCGTGAACCAGACCTCGTTCACGGGCGCGACGCAGGACGGGAACCGCGTTTCCGGCATCCCGAGCGACACCTACGCGTCGTTCCTGACCTACGCGTTCCCGACCTACTCGCCCCTGCGCGGCCTGACGATCGGCGGCGGCATCCGCTACATCGGCACGAGCTTCGCGGATGACGACAACACGGTGCGCAACCCGACCGTGACGCTCTACGACGCGCTGGTCGCCTACGATTTCGCGG
Source organism: Methylobacterium sp. E-065 (assembly GCF_022829605.1). Taxonomy (GTDB): domain Bacteria; phylum Pseudomonadota; class Alphaproteobacteria; order Rhizobiales; family Beijerinckiaceae; genus Methylobacterium. The sequence continues at coordinate 26,433 of NZ_JAKSYD010000153.1, forward strand.
CGATCGACCCGAAATACCAGGGCCTGCGCGCGCAGATCAACGCCACCAACGTGTTCGACCGGACCTATAACACCTGTGCATTCGGCAATTGCTACCGCGGCGCGCCGGCCACGGTGATCGGCAGCCTGATCTACCGCTGGTAGCAGGCCCGGCAGGGGACACCGGCATGGCAGGCTCCCGCTCCCGGCACTGGAGATCGGCGCGCATTTCGTCCTAAGGCCGGAGCCTCGTCCTCCGGTCCGGACCCGCCATGCTGTCGACCCTCTTGGTCGTGCTGCCGATCTTCGCGCTTGTCTTCGCCGGGTGGCTCGCCCGGCGGACCGGCGTGCTCGGCGCCGCCGCCACCACGGAACTCAACCGCTTCGTGGTCTTCCTGGCCCTGCCGGCGCTGCTGTTCGACGTCACCGCCCACGCCCATTGGGCCGATCTCTGGAAGCCCGGCTTCATCGGCGCCTTCGGGCTGAGCAGCCTCGCGGTCTTCGCCTTCACCGTCCTGATCCGGTGCGGGGCCGGGCGACCGCTCGCCGATTCCGCCCTGGACGGACTCAATGCCGGCTACGCCAATACCGGTTTCATGGGCTTCCCTCTGGCGCTCGTAGTCTTCGGGCCGGAGGCGCTCGCACCCACCACGGTGGCGGTGATCCTCACCGTCTGCGCGGTGTTCGCGGTGGCGATCGTGCTGATCGAGATCGGGCTGCGCCGGGCGGACTCGGCGGGCGGGCAGGGGAGTTCGCGCGTTCCAATCTGGCTCGCGGTCGGCCGCTCGCTGGTGCGCAACCCGCTGCTGGTCGCCCCGGCGCTCGGCGCCCTGGTGCCGAGCCTCGGCCTCGCCGTCCCGGCGCCGGTGGAGACGTTCCTGAAACTCCTCGGGGGGGCAGCCTCGCCCTGCGCCCTGGTGGCGCTCGGCCTGTTCCTGGCTCAAAGGCGCCGGAGCCGGGGCGGGGCAGGGCGGGATGGGCATGCGCGGATCGCGGCCTTGCTGGTCGCGCTGAAGCTCGCCGCCCATCCGCTGCTGACCTACGGGCTCGGCCGGTACGTCTTTGATCTGCCGCCGCTCCAGCTGCACACCGCCGTGCTGATGGCGGCGCTGCCCACCGGGACCGGGCCGTTCATGCTGGCGGAGTTCTACCGGCGCGAGGCCGACCTGACCGCCACCGTGGTGCTGGTCTCGACCGTGCTGGCGGTGCTCACCGTCTCGGGATACCTGGCGACACTCTGAAACCAGCCGACCACGCTCTCGCCGCAGTGGAATCGTAACCCGCGCCGCGTAGCTTGGTGGCGCGGCACGCGGTGTCCGCGCTAGAACGATCCGGCGAAGCGGGGCGGAACGACGGCGTGATGGTGGGTTCGGGCGTATCACTCGCGGGGCGGATCGCCCGCTTGACCTGCGTGGCCGGCTTGGCCTTGAGCCTGTCGGCCTGTTTCCGTCCGCTCTATGGCCCGACCGCCTCGGGTGAGTCGGTCCCGGCGCTGCTGGCCGCCGTGCAGGTCGACGACGTCGCGATGGCGCAGGGCCAGGAGCGGCTCGGCCACTATCTGCGCAGCGAACTGGTGTTCGACCTCGACGGCTCGGGCCAGCCAGCGACCAAGCGCTACCGGCTCAAGCTCTCGGGCTCCGAGATCGTGCAGACCCCGATCGTGTCGTCGACCACCGGCCGCGCCGAGGCCGGCACCCTGGTGGCCAACATCAAGTACAGCCTGGAGGACATGGCGGGCACCAAGGTCTACAGCGATGGCGTGGCCACCTCGACCGCGACCTACGACCGCTCGGTCCAGCGCTTCGCCAGCCAGCGGGCGGCGCGCGATGCCGAGATCCGGCTCGCCAGCGTGCTGTCCGACCAGATCAAGAGCCGACTGGCCGCCGTCCTCTCCACCAAACCGTAACCGGCATGACAGCCGTCAAGGCCGGTGAGATCGAGGGGCTCCTCCGGCGGGGGCCCGATCCGCGCATCCCGGTGATCCTCGTCTACGGGCCCGATACCGGCCTCGTGACCGAACGCGCCCGCAAGCTCGCCGAGGATTTCGTCCCCGATCCGGCCGATCCCTTCGCGCTGGTACGGATCGACGGCGATGCTTTGGCCTCCGACCCGGGCCGCCTATGCGACGAGGCCGGCACGATGGGCCTGTTCGGCGGCCGCCGGTCGATCTGGATCCGGCCCGGGAGCCGCAACTACGCACCGGCCGTCGAGGCGGTGCTGTCCGCGCCGGTGGCCGAGGCCCGCATCGTCGTCGAGGCGGGCGACCTCGCCAAGAACAACCCGCTGCGCACCCTGTGCGAGCGCTCCCCCCGGGCGCTGGCGATTCCCTGCTACGCGGATGACGAGCGCACGCTGGCCGACCTGATCGACCGGACCCTTCAGGAGCGCGGCCTGCGGATCGACCGGGCCGCCCGGGAGGTGCTGGCCCGTAGCCTCGGCGGCGACCGCCGGGCGAGCCTGATGGAGATCGAGAAGCTCGCCCTCTACGCGGCCGGAGAGGGCACCGTGACGCTGGATCACGTGGAGGCCATCACCAGCGACGTGGCGGCGAGCGTGCTCAACACGCTGATCGACGCCGCCTTCGACGGGCGCCACGCGGCCGTGGAGCGCGATTACCGGCGGTTCCGGCACGAGGGCCTGGATCCGGGCGTGGTGCTGGGCTCGGCCCTGCGACACGCCCTGACGCTGCTGACGACGCGGCTGGACAACCCCGACAAGACGCCCGCCATGATGGTGGCGACGTGGCGGGGCCTGCATTTCAAGCGCAAGGCCAGCCTGGAGGGGCAGCTCGGCACCTGGGGGCCCAGCACCCTGCGTCAGGCCGCGGTGGCCCTGCAGGGGGCTGTCCTGGCCTGCCGGCGGGCCGAACCGGAGCTGGCGCACGCGCTTGCCTCCGCGGCGCTGCTGCGGGTCGCGGAAGCAGGCGCGCGTCGGCGTCGGTAGAAGTCCCGGTTTCAAAAGGCCGAGGCCTTTTGCGGGTGCAGGGCAGAGCCCTGATGGATTCGGGCGAAGCCCGTTTGTCGGTCTTCGCCCGATGTCGGAGCTCCGCCCCGACACCCCGCCAAAGGGCTCGCCCTTTGGGAACCTCGACTCCGCTCAGCCGTCCGAGACCTTGAACCGGTTCAGCAGCGCCTGCAGCTCGTCCTGGGTCTCGTAGCGGATCCGGATCTCCCCCGAGGCCTCGTCCTTCGGGCGGTACGACACCTCGACGCCCAGTGCCCGCCGGATCCGCAGCTCCAGATCGCGCACCGGCGCGGCGCGCTCGGCCGACAGGCGCGGGCGGCCGGGGCGAGGGGTCTCGCTCGGCTCGGCCTCAGCCTCGGCCGAGGCCAGGGCCTCCACCTGCCGCACCGATAGGCCCTCGGCCACGACCCGACGGGCCAGACCCTCCGGGTCCTTCACCGACAGCAGGGCGCGGGCATGGCCGGCGGTCAGCTCGCCGGCGGAAAGGCGGTCCTGCACGGCGGGCGGCAGGTTGAGCAACCGCAGGGTGTTGGCGAGGTGGCTGCGGCTCTTGCCCAGGATCTCCGCCAGATCCCGTTGGGTATAGGAGAAGTCCTGCATCAGGCGCTCGTAGCCCGAGGCCTCCTCGATCGGGTTCAGGTCGCTGCGCTGGACGTTCTCCAGAATGGCGAATTCCAGCGAGGCGCGGTCGTCGATCTCGACCACCACCACCGGCACCTCGTCGAGCCCGGCCCGCTGGGCCGCCCGCCACCGCCGCTCGCCGGCCACGATCTCGAACGTGCCCGGCACGTCGCCGATCGGGCGGACCACGATCGGCTGGATCAGGCCGCGCTGGGTGATCGAGGTCGCGAGTTCGGCGAGTTCCACCTCACCGAAGCTGCGCCGCGGGTTACGTGGGTTGGGCCGCAGGAACTCGATGGCGACCTTGCGTTGCCCCTCGATCTTCGCGGGCGTCGGCGCGGCATCGCTGAAATCGCCGATCAGTGCGGCGAGACCGCGCCCCAGCCGGGGTCTTGCCCCCTCCTCCGCCATGCTTGCCACCCGTCTCACGCTCCACACGCACCCCCGGTTTCGTGGGGGCTCTCTCGTCGCCGTCAGGCCGCCGCCGGAACCCGGCCCTCGCGCTGGATCACCTCCGAGGCGAGGCGCAGATAGGCTTGGCTGCCGGCGCATTTCAGGTCGTACAGCAAGGCCGGCTTGCCATGCGACGGGGCCTCCGAGATCCGCACGTTGCGCGGGATCACGGTCTCGTAGACCTTGTCGCCCATGAAGCCGCGCACATCCGCCACCACCTGGGCGGAGAGGTTGTTGCGCGGGTCGAACATCGTCAGCACGATACCCTGGATCGTCAACTTCGGATTGAGAGCGCCGCGCACCTGCTCGACGGTCCGCAGCAGCTGGCTGAGGCCCTCCAGGGCGAAGAACTCGCATTGCAGCGGTACCAGCACGGCATCGGCCGCCGCCAGGGCGTTGATGGTCAGCAGGTTGAGCGAGGGCGGGCAGTCGATCAGCACGTAGCTGATCCGGCTCAGGCTCGGCGCCTGGGTCAGGCTCTTGAGCGTGCCGCGCAGCCGGTGCGCCCGATCGGGCAGGGTGGCGAGTTCCAGCTCCAGCCCGAGAAGGTCCATGGTCGAGGGCGCGATCGACAGGCGCGGCACCGCCGTGGGAATCACCGCCTGGGCCAGCGACGCCTCGCCGGCCATGACCTCGTAGGTCGAGACCCGCCGGCTTGCCCGGTCGATCCCGAGGCCCGTTGAGGCGTTGCCCTGGGGGTCGAGATCGATGACCAGCACGTCCTCGCCGATCGCGGCGAGCGCGGTGCCGAGGTTGATCGCCGTCGTCGTCTTACCGACGCCGCCCTTCTGGTTGGCAAGCGCCAGGACGCGCAGAGGTCGACGCACGGAAGACTCCATGGACCGGTCGGCGGGCTCGCCGAGGATGGCTTCGCTCATCGATGACTCGGGGCGGCGAGGGCGGTGACGCGCACGATTCGGGCTTCGGAATCGGTCCGGCTCGGCACGAGGTCGTTAACGACTGTCCACTGCGCGGCAGCCTGGGTCAATTCGGCTTGCGCATCCCGGCCCTTCGGAAACAGACCGGTGGTACCCGTTTTCAACAATGGCTCCGTCCAGGCGAGAAGTTGGGGCAGGGGCGCGAGGGCCCGGGCGCAGACGATTTCGGTGGCTCCGACATAGTCGCCGATCACGGTCTCGATCCGCGCGTTGCGCACCCGGACCGGAGCCCCGGTGAGACGGGCCGTCTCGGTCAGGAAGGCGCATTTGCGGGCGTTGCTCTCCACGAGATCCACCCGGATGCCCCGCTCCGCCCCCGCGATGGCAAGGATCAGCCCCGGGATACCGGCGCCGGAGCCGAGATCGAGCCAGGTTTTCGCCTCCGGGGCCAGATCGAGGAGCTGGAGCGCGTCGTCGATGTGCCGGCTCCAGACCTCCGTCAGGGTGGCGGGGCCCACGAGATTCTTGATCGGCTGCCAGCGGCGAAGCTGAGCCACGTAGATGTCCAGACGCTCGGCTGTTTCACGTGAAACATCCGAGGCGGCGAGGATGCGGGCGCGGTCGGGATCGGTCATGCCGACGGACGACCCAAACCTACCCGATCACCCCGGCGGGCATGGGCGGCCAGCAGCGTCAGGGCGGCAGGCGTCACGCCCTCGATCCGGGCCGCCTGCCCCAGCGTGCCGGGCCGCACGGTCTCGAGCTTCGTGCGCATCTCGTTGGAGAGCCCGCTGATCGCCGCGTAGTCCAGACCTGCCGGCAGCCGCACCGCCTCGTCCCTTCGGAAGGCCGCGATGTCGGCGTTCTGCCGGTCGAGATAGACCGCGTAGGTCGCGTCGGTCTTCAGACGGTCGGCGACCAGCGACGGCACGGCAGCGAGGTCCGGCCAGATCGCCGCGAGATTCCACCATTCGATCTCCGGATAGGCAAGGAGCTGAAAGGCGGTCCGCCGGATCCCGTCGCGGTTCAGGCTGAGGCCGTGGCCGGCGGCTTGGCTCGGCGTCAGCGTCAGGGCATCGAGCCGGGTACGGGCCGCGTCGAGCGTCTGCTGGGATGCCGCGAAATGCGCTGCGCGCCGGGAGCCGACGCAGCCCAGTTCGACCCCGCGGGGCGTCAGACGCGCATCGGCGTTGTCGACCCGCAGGGACAATCGGTACTCCGAGCGCGAGGTGAACATCCGGTAGGGCTCGCTGACCCCATGGGTCACGAGGTCGTCGATCATGACGCCGAGGTAGGATTCAGCCCGATCGAAGATCGCCGTCTCGAGGCCACCCGTGCGACGGGCCGCGTTTAGGCCGGCCACCAGACCCTGCCCCGCCGCCTCCTCGTAGCCGGTGGTACCGTTGATCTGCCCGGCGAGGAACAGGCCGGGACACCGCTTCACCTGCAGCCCCGTATCGAGTTCGCGGGGATCGACGTAATCGTACTCGATCGCGTAGCCGGGCCGCAGGATCTCGACGCGCTCCAGGCCCGGGATCAGCCGGACGAGGTCGTGCTGCACCGCCGCGGGCAGGGCCGTGGAGATGCCGTTCGGGTAGATCGTCGGATCGTCGAGCCCTTCAGGCTCCAGGAAGATCTGGTGGCCCTCGCGGTCACCGAAGCGCACCACCTTGTCCTCGATCGACGGGCAGTAGCGGGGGCCCCGGCTGGCGATGCCGCCGGAATACATCGGCGAGCGGTGCAGGTTGGCGCGGATCAGATCGTGGACGGCTTGCGTCGTCCGGGTGATGCCGCAGCGGATCTGCGGGTTGGTGATGCGTTCGGTGAGCGTCGAGAACGGCACCGGATCGGCATCGGCATCCTGCATCTCCAAGCTGGCCCAGTCGATGGTCCGGCCGTCGAGGCGCGGGGGCGTCCCGGTCTTGAGGCGGCCGAGGCGCAGGCCGAGGCGATCGAGGGTCCGAGCCAGCCCGATCGCGGGGGCCTCGCCGACCCGGCCAGCCGGGATCTGGCGCTCGCCGATATGGATCAGGCCCCGCAGGAAGGTGCCGGTGGTCAGCACCACCGCACCGCAGGCGAGGCTGCGCCCGTCCGCCAAGACGAGGCCCTGGATCTGGCCCGCCGCATCCAGGACCAGATCCTCGCAGGCGCCCGCCACCACGGTCAGGCCCGGGATTTCGGCGATGGCAGCCTGCATGGCGGCGGCATAGAGCTTACGGTCAGCCTGGGTCCGCGGCCCGCGCACGGCTGGCCCCTTGCGGCGGTTGAGCAGGCGAAACTGGATGCCGGCCGCATCCGCGACCCGGCCCATCAACCCGTCCAGGGCATCGACCTCGCGCACGAGGTGGCCCTTGCCGAGCCCCCCGATGGCGGGGTTGCACGACATCGCACCGATCGTGGCCGGATCGTGCGTGACGAGGGCCGTGCGCGCGCCGCAGCGCGCCGCGGCGGCCGCCGCCTCGACGCCGGCATGGCCGCCACCGACGACCGCGACGTCGAACCGGTCGGAGGAGGGGAGGGGCATCGAATCTCGAACTGCGTCTGCGGACATGTCGCCGGATGGTCCCAAGGGGACGTTGGCGGCCAAGCGTTGTGTCAGCCGGTCTAGAGGCGCGCGGCCGCAACGGTCAACGGGCCGGCGCCGGGTGGCCCCAGCCCACTCGGGCGCCAAATTTCTCGATACGGTGCACGAATACTGTATTTTTGATTCTATCTGGATGCGATGAAACTGATCAGCGTTGCTTTACTTTTCATCGGCCGATGAAGACCTGATGAACGCGTCTTGCCAGCTGGATGTCCGCGTGCAAACCTGCCCTGTCCCCGATTCCTAGCTGGGCGCCGGTGTCCGGCAGGCACCCGGGAGACCTCGCTTCGCAGCGTCGCCGTGGTGACGCGCGGTGGGGGAGACAACGATGTCCTCGCTTACGATCGGTCTTGGCGCTGCCTGCTGCGCGGCCGGCGCCGCCGCCCACTTCCTCGACACCACCCATCGCAAGGAGGGCGTGTTCGGGCTCGCGGCCTTCGCCCTGCTGCTGACCGGGATGTACCTGAGCCGCGCTTAGCGGTTGATCGCTTCGCAATCCCGGGTTTCCAACGGGCGAGCCCTTTGGGGGGTGCTCAGGGCGGAGCCCTGAGAGGCTTGGCCCTGAGACATCGACCAGGGCTCTGCCCTGGACCCGCGAAAGGTCTCGACCTTTCGAAACCAGGACTGGGGCTCAGCCCGTCATGGCCGTGGCCGTGTAGCCGGCCTTGGTGAGGGCCTCGGCGATCGACAGCGCCTGCGCGTCGGTGCGGATCGCCACCCGTCCCGCCGCCCGGTCCACCTCAACCTCGGCTGCGGGGTCGAGGCGCTTCACCGTGCGGATCACCGCAGCGGCACAGCCGTCGCAGGTCATGCCCTCGACCCGCATCAGCAGGTCGGCGTGCGTCGCATCCATGTGAGCCTCCGTGATCCGTATCGCCGGAATGTCGGAGCCCGGAGCGACCTGCGCAAGCGTGGGCTCAGAACAGCGCCGGCATCCGGAACGCGTAATCGATCCGCAGGCCGAACTGGTACTGGTTCGGGTTGCCGAAGGGCCGGCGCACCAGCGGGCTCGCGCCGGAGGCCCCGAGGATGCGGTTGTAGCCGGCAAAGGCCGAGTAGGCCCACGTCTCGCTCTGCGTGTAGGTCACGCCGCCGAGCACGCCTGCCGAGTAGAAGCTGGCCGGATCGTACGGGGTGACGCGGCCGTTGAGCGCGGCCTCGACCGGCGACACGCCAAAATACTTCCGGGCGTAGCTGGCATCGCCCATGTTGAAGCGCGGCCCGATCGAGAACAGGAAATTGTCCACCGGGATCAGGTAGTCGGCCGCCAGGGAGCCCACCGTGCCGTGATGCCCGTAGACGCCCTGCCGAGCCTCGACCCGGGTGCGGATGAAGGAGACCGGGTAGAACTCGGCGAACACGCCGGGCTCGACCGCGAAGCGCGCGTCGCGGAAGCCGAACAGGTGCCGCCGGTCGTCGCCGTAGTAGCGCCCGGGCACGAACCGCGCGGTCGGACCGATCCGGAAGGTCCCGTTGTCGAAGACCGACAGGCTGAAGCCGTCGTCCGGCGTCGAGAAGCGGCGCGGCTCGCCCACCTTCCGGATGTCGATCGAGGGATAGAACACCGCCGCGTAGTCGCTGGCCCCGGGGTAGCGCGGGATCGCCTGGATCGAGCCGCTCAGGGTCACGATCCACGTGCTGGGATCGACCATGGTGAAGGTCGGCGTTTGCCGCGGACCATCGACGGCGAGATCGGCCGCGCGGGACGCGGTGGTGCCGCACGCGGCGAGAAGCGCACCAGCGCCGAGAAGGGCGCGGAGTCGGGATTTACGCGGGGGCACAGACGTCATGGCCACGCTTTATGGCGCGTTTTGCTGACCGGTGCATTTGCAAGGCGCGCAACCCATCCCGGATCGCCACGCAATCAGGCGCGCCGTGACGATTCCGCAACGTTCCAGCGGGCGCGGGCGTCACACCCCACGGAATTAACAGGCTTCCGATCGCTGGGCGTCGGCCCACGGCCTTGCCGCGCCGGTCCCTCCGGGCCATTGATCGACGCATTCGATTCGCGCCCGGCGGGGCTTCGCCTGGGACCTTCCCCGGCGACCGGTGCGCGAATCCGGCAGGTGTTCAGACGATGGTCCCGGTCCTCGGCCGGTACGCGGGGCTGTTGACGGCTACCCTTCTCGGGCTCGTCGTGTTCGGGCCGCTCGCCGTGTTCCTGCCGCTCTGGAGTGCCCTGACGCTCGGCGCCGTGTCAGCCGCGGCGTCCGGCCTCGCCCTCACCCGCATCAAGGCCCTGACGGCACGCTGCGAGAAACTGTCGGGCGAAGTCGACCTTCTGTCCCGGCGCCTGCTCAAGGTCGAGACCACCGCGGTCAAGCCGGCGCCTGACTCCGTCGAGGCGGCGCTGCGGGCCCAGATCGAGGAGCTGACCGTCGAGTTCGGCCTCCTCTCGGGCATCGTGCGCGACCTCACCACGGTGGTGAGCACGCAGGACGTCGAGATCGCGGGTCTCAATGCCCGGCCCGCACCGGCGCCTCCTGCACCACCTCTTCCCGCGCCGGCTCCACTGGAGCCCATCCCCGCGGCGGCTCCGCCCCAGGCGGTGACCGCAGCGCGGCAGCCGGCGGTCTTCGAGCCCCCTGCCGTGCAGCCGTCTGCCCTCGAACCGCCGGCCCCGGTGCCGGTCCCGCCGCGGCCGATCCCGCCTCGTCCAATCCCGCCCCGGCCGGTGCGCGACCCGGCGAGCGAGGCCGAGATCATCCGGGCCTTCGAACAGGACGGGCTGGAAATCCACCTACAGCCGGTGGTCAGCCTGCCCCAACGCAAGGTCGTAGCGTACGAGGCGCTGGCGCGCCTGCGGATCGGGGCTCCGGGCACCGCCCCGGCCGAGCCGGAGACGTTCCTGCCGGTGCTGGAGCGCTATGGCCGGACCACCGAACTCGACCGCCGCATGCTGCAGCGGGCCGCCCTGGTGGTGCGGCACCTCGCCCGCCGCGGCAGCGACACCCTGCTGACCTACGCGCTCTCGCCGCTCTCGCTGTTCGAGCCCGGCCTGCTGCGCGAGCTGGGCCGCGCGGTGGCGGAGGATCCGTCCCTGGCCGGGCTGGTGATCGCCCTGCCGCAGGCGAGCTGGCGGGGCCTCGATGCCGGCCAGCGCGGCCTCCTGATGCCGCTGCGCGGACGGATCGGCTTCAGCCTCGACCGGCCGGACGATCTGCGCTTCGACGCGGTGGACCTCGCCGCCCTCGGCATCGGCCAAGTCCGGGTGCCGGCCGCGATGCTGCTGCGGCCGCAGGCGATCCCGGGCAGCCTGTCGGACCTCGCGGTCGAGGATACGGGGCCGGCCCTGGCGCGGGTCGGGATCCGTCTCGTCGCCACGGGCATCGCCGACGAGGCCGACATCCCCGACCTGATCGACCTCGACGTACCCTTCGCGCAGGGCGCGGCCTTCGCGGCGCCGCGCCCGGTGCGGACCGAGGTCCTGACAGCGCCGCCCGAGACCCCGGAGCCGCCCACCGAGCCGGGCCCCGAGCGGCGGCCCTTCCGCTCGGTCCTGCGCCGGGCCGTCTGAGCGCGTTCCGCGTCGCAAGGTCATGGTTTAGAAAGGGCGAGCCCTTTCGCGGGCCCAGGGCAGAGCCATGGAACGTCAGGGGCTCCGCCCCCGAACCCTGCCAAACGGCTGAGCCCTTTGGAAACCCGGACTTACCAGTAGATCTGCAGGCGCCCGACCACGGTGTCGACCGAGAACGGGGCGCGCCCGAACGTATCTGCCTGGGCCTCGCCCGGCCGCACGCGTCCGCGGACGTAGTTGGCGATCAGGCGGAGATTGGGCTCGGGATACCAGCTTAGGCCGAGGGTCACGTCCCGCTCGAGCCCGCCGCGGAAGCCCCGGGCGTCGAAGTCGATGGCGCTGTAGCGCGCCGCCAGCTCGAACACGCCGATCCCGCCCCGGGAGACCCGCTGGCCGTCCGCCACGGCGACGCCCTTGAAGGTCGCGTAGGTTGTGCCCCCCTGGGGCGTGAGCGCGTAGCCGCGCCCCTCGCCGTTCAGCACCCAGGCGGCCTCCACGTAGCCCCCCTGGAAGCCGAGCGCGGAGGCGGGCATCCCGGGTCCGCTGAACGGCTGAAGCTCAGCCCGGATATACTCGGCCTGAAGCAGGACCGGGCCCCGGCGATAGGCGAACTCGGCCCCCAACCGGGTGACGCTCGCGGCATCCGGGAGGTCGCCGGTATCCACCAGCTGGCGCTCGAACAGGGCCGTACCCGCCGGGGCCGAAAAGCTGAAGGCGCCGTCGCTGCGGGACCGGCGGCGGTAGGTCGCCGCCAGCCCGAGATGCAGGGTCTCGCGCTCCTCCAGGATCGGCGCGTAAGTGGCGCGGCCCGCCACCGCGACCCCGTCGCCAGAGATGCCGTTGCTGGCGGCGTTGCCGAACACACCGGCCACGGCGGTCCAGGCCTGCCCGTTCCGCCCGACCGCGACGCCGAACCGGCGCTCCGGCACCAGGGCGTTGGCTCCTGAGCGCTCGACGAACAGGGTGTCGTTGTTGCTCTGCAGCCATTCGAGGCTGAGCGGCACCTTCATGTTGCCGAGCGTCACGATCGTGTCCGGCAGCCCCTTCCAGGCCACGAAGGCGTCGTTGATCGGCACCACCGATCGCTGAAATCGTACTGGAAGGCGATCACCCAGTCCCGGCCGATCGTGAGCGTCGGCTCGATCCACGAGCGGCGCACCACGAGATTGTCGGGGAAGGCCTCGGGCCCCTCGGGCCGGCTGAAGCGCGCCCCACCGGCATCGAGATGGAGCCGTCCGCCGATCTGCAGGGTGACGTCCGGCTCGGGAAAGGTGAGGCTCAGGCCCTTCTCGTCGTAGCGCAGGCGCTCGCCGTAGGGCCCCGCCAGGCCCTCGATGGCATCGCCCGCGCAGGCGAGGGTGGTGGCCAGGAAGGTCGAGGCCGGGCGTGCTCTGATCACGCCACGAGCAGAGAGCAGGTCAGCCTGGCGCCGCCAATATCATGGGATTGGATTGTGGGAGAAATCCAACCGGGGTGTCTCGGCGGCCACGGGGAGGCAGCGGCAGAGCTCGTCATGGCCGGCCAGCGAAACCCGGAGGTTTCCGAAGGGCTTCAGCCCTGAGACGGTCACTACGGCTCCGCCCTGGACCCACGAAAGGTCTCGACCTTTCGAAACCAGGACGTGCTGACGGGTCTCAGACCGCGAGATTATCGATCAGCCGGGTCCGCCCCAGGTAGGCCGCCGCAAGGACGCGGGCCGGGCCCTCGACCCGCTCGACCGACGCCAGGGTCCGGGCATCGCAGATCGTGAGATACTGGACCCGGAAACCCGCCACCTCCAGGGCTGCCCGTCCGGCGGCGATCCGCCCGGCGACGCCGGTGCCGTTGCGGGAGGCGAGGGCGATGTCGGACAGCACGGCGTGGAGTTTCGGGGCGACGGCACGCTCCTCGGGCGACAGGTAGCGGTTGCGCGACGACAGGGCGAGGCCGTCGGGCTCGCGCAGGGTCGGGACGCCACGGATCTCGACCCCCATGTCCAGATCGGACACCGCCTGCTGGATCACCCGGAGCTGCTGAAAATCCTTCTCGCCGAACAGGGCCGTGTCGGGCCGGACCTGATTCAGGAGCTTTGTCACCACCGTGGCGACCCCGGCGAAGTGGCCGGGCCGGAACGGCCCGCACAGCCCCTCGGACAGACCCGCGACCTCGATCCGCGTGGCGAAGCCCGGTGGGTACATGGTCTCGACCGTGGGCGTCCAAGCGGCGTCGGCCCCCGCCTCGCCCAGCAGGGCGAGATCGGCCTCGAGGTCGCGCGGATAGCGCGAGAAATCCTCGTTGGGGCCGAACTGAGTCGGATTCACGAAGATGCTGACCACCACACGGTCGCCGGCTCGCCGGGCCTCCGCCACCAGGGCGAGGTGTCCCCGGTGCAAGGCGCCCATGGTCGGGACCAGGACGATCCGCTCGCCCGCCGCACGCCAGTCGGCCACGCGTTGGCGCAGGGCTGCCGGGTCGCTGAAGCGCTGGGGAACCGAATCGGACACGGCACGGGCTCCGGAGAGGGGCGGGACCGCCTGTCTCAGCAGGTTTCGCAAAAGTGGCCGCCGGTTTTGCGATGAAAATTTGCGACCGGCCAAGGACCTAAGCAGAGCTGCGTCGGCACGCCAACGCAGCTCTGCTTAGAGCATGATGTCGGGGAGGGGAATTAGCGACAGTAGGGCAGCAGGGAGCGGCCGAAGGGATCATCGACGCCGAGCGGTGGCGTGAACCCGTAATAGCTCGGATGGGCCAGCCCATATTCGGAGCCGACATAGCTCGGATCGTCCGGGGCGTTGGTGGGCACGGGCGCCCGCCGCGGCGTGCAGCCGACCGGCACCACACGGGTGCGCAGGGCATAGACCGGCGGGCGGTCGATCCCGTCGCTGCGCGGGAAGAAACGGAGGCGGGCGGTGACCTCCGCCGCCCCGTAGGCGGAGCCCCGGGCGTCGAGATCCGCGGCTGCGCCGGGGCCGGCGAGCAACAGGGCGAATCCGAGCGCCATCGTCCTCCTGCGCCCGATCATCCGCATCCCGTCCCCAACGCCATCGCGAGCCGGCAGCGTGGTGAAGCAAGGTAAACGGGCAATTACCCGATGGGCAGACATCAGGTCAGCGGCACGACCAGCGCCTGCAGAACCGCGACGAGATCCCCCTCGGTCAGCCGGATCTGCAGGCCCCGTCCGCCGCCGTTGACGTGGATCTCGGTACCCGGATCCCCCAGGGAACCGGAATCGATCGCGGTCGGGAATGCACGCTTCTGGCCGAGCGGGCTGATGCCACCGACATGATAGCCGGTCAGCCGCTCGGCATCGGCGGGCTTGAGCATGGCGGCGGCCTTGCCCGAGAAGGCGGCCGCCACCCGCTTCATCGAGACCTCCCGATCGGAGGCGACCAGCAGGCAGATTGTCCGCCCGTCGACCGCCGCCATCAGGGTCTTCAGCACGCGGCCGGGCGGCACGCCCAGTGCCTCCGCGGCCTGGAGGCCGATGCGCGGGGCATCGGGATCGTAGTCGTAGGCATGGAGGCTGTAGCGCAGGCCGACCTTATCGAGGGCCTGGGTCGCCCGGGTGGTCTTTGCGGCTGATTTGGCCATGACGGTTTCGTGGATTCGGCCTCACGCGGCGACGATCCGCGCAGCGATGAGCCGGCCGATCTCGGCATGAACCGAATCGACCGCTTCGACGGGCAGGGTGGAGCCGGTGATGTACACGGCCACGGTCACAGGCGCACGGCCCGGCGGCCGCAGGATCGCCACGTCGTTGAACGTGCCCTTGTCGCCGGTGCCGGTCTTGTCACCGACGGTCCAGTTCTTCGGCAACCCCGCCCGGAGCCGCTTGAATCCGGTCTGGCTTCCGACCATCCAGCCCTCCAGCCGTGCGCGCGACGGCGGCGCCAGGACGGTGCCGAGCAGGATCCGGCCGAGGGTCGCGCGCATCGCCTCCGGGGTGGTGGTATCGCGGGGATCGCCGGGGATCGCGGTGTTCAGCGTCGGCTCGTCGCGATCGAGACGTGTGACGGGATCGCCGGTGTTCCGCAGCCAAACGGTCAGGCCCTCCGGCCCGCCGAGGCGTGCGAGGAGCAGGTTGGCCGCCGTGTTGTCGCTCCATTCGAGCGCGGCGGCGCAGAGTTCGGCCACCGAGAGCCGGCCGGCGCCGCCCTGCGTCTCCAGGGCCTTCCGGGTCACGGGCGCGTAGCTCAGGAGAGCGTCTGCCCGGTACGGTACCGGCGCATCGAGTTGTTCGGATCCGGCATCGACCCGCGCCAGCACCGCCGCCGCGGCCAGCACCTTGAAGGTGCTGCACATCGGGAAACGCGTATCCGCCCGGTGCTGGAGCAGGACGCGATCCACCGATCCGGCCGCGACACCGATACGGCCGCCGATACGCCGCTCGAGCGCTTCGAGGTCCGGTTCGGCCGCCGCAGTCGCGGGCCGCATCGGCAGGAGCAGCGGCGCGGCGAGCAGGCTGCGGCAGAGTGTGCGGCGTGTGGGATGCATCCTTGCCTCCATCGAGGTTCGATGGGTCTGCATGAAGCGGGATCGGCCCGGCCACCGGATGGGGTATAGGGGCTTGGGCTGTTTCACGTGAAACACACTCGCACGACATGAAGAAGGCGAAGCTTGCGCGTCGCAGCTGCCATGACTGAAACCGAAACGCTCTTCGCCCCGGCCAGCGGCTTCGGCCGGGCGGCTGTCGCGGTGATCCGCCTCAGCGGCCCGGGGGCCCGAACCGTGCTCACCGGTCTGTGCGGAGCCCTGCCGGCGCCTCGCAGGCTGTCGCTGCGGACGCTCCGCAACCCGGCTGACGGGACCGAGCTCGACCGGGCGCTCGTGGTCTGGCTGCCGGGGCCGAACACCTACAGCGGCGAGGACATGGCCGAGCTGCACCTCCATGGCGGGCCAGCGGTGCGGATGGGCGTGCTCGCCACCCTGGCCCGGATGCCGGGATGCCGCGCGGCCGGGCCGGGCGCCTTCACGCGACGAGCGGTCCTCAACGGCCGGATGGATCTGGCCGAGGCCGAAGCCGTCGCAGACCTGATCGACGCGGAAACCGAGGGCCAACGGCGGCAGGCCTTGCGCCAGCTCGACGGGGCCCTCAGCCGACAGGTCGCGGCTTGGCGCGCGGAGGCGATCGATTGCCTCGCCGCTGCCGAAGCGGCCCTGGATTTCGCCGACGAGGGCGACGTAGACGAGGCCGGGCTCGATGCCGCGCTGCTCGGACGGGCCACTGCCCTACGCGACCAGATCGCCGCAATCCTGCGGGACGGGCACCGGGGCGAGCGGCTGCGGGATGGGTTCACCGTGGTGCTGGCGGGTGCGCCCAATGCCGGGAAGTCGACGCTGCTCAACGCCCTGAGCCGGCGGGACGTCGCGATCGTGTCGGACGCGCCCGGTACGACCCGCGACGCGATCGAGGTGCGGCTGGATCTGGCTGGGCTGCCGGTGCTGCTGGTGGATACCGCGGGTTTGCGCGAGACGGTCGAACCCGTCGAGGCCGAGGGGATCCGGCGGACCCGCGCGCGGATCGAGACCGCGGATTTGGTGCTGGCGCTCGTGCCGCCCGACGGCGCCGAACCCGACCTCGCCGGCACCGCAGTTCAAGTCCTGACGGTGCACACCAAGATCGATCTCTTAGCCGGCTATAAAAATCTGCGATCGGACGGCGTTCTGGGTGTTTCCGCCCGGACCGGTCATGGGCTCGATGCCCTCCTCGACGCCATCCAGGCCCAGGCCGAGGCCGGCCTGGGCCAGGGCGATGCGCTGATCACCCGGGCGCGCCATCGGGCTGCGCTGGAAGCCTGTACGGCCCATCTCGATCGCCTGGTCGTAGGGGCCAACGGCCCGCCGGAACTCGTCGCCGAGGATCTTCGCCTCGCCGTCCGAGCGCTGGGCGAGGTCGCCGGCCATGTCGGAGTCGAGGATGTGCTCGATCGTTTGTTTGCCGGCTTTTGTATCGGCAAATAGCGGTCGAGTCGCGACTAGCTCGGAATCCGCAGGATCCGCGGACGCCAGATCCCGAGGGCGACGTTGGCAGCCGAAATCGCAAGCAGGACCCACAGCGTCCCGCGCTCGCCGGGGAGCGAGACGGCCAAAGCCGCCGGGTCGAGCAAGCCGGCCAACGCCCGGGCGCTCTGCGCGGCCTCCTGCTTCATCGGCCCCTGCACGTAGACCAGCCCGCCCTCGAACATCAGGACGCCGGTGGCGAGCTTCAGCCACGCCCAGCCTGCGTTGAGGTAGGCCCGGTTCACCGCCATGGCGATCAGGCCCGACATCAACGTCACGGCGAGCGACGGCAGGAACACCCAGGTGGCGACCGCGCCCATCGCGCCGCGCATCGCCGTGTAGCCGGGCAGGGCGCTCGGAGGCGGGGTCAGCGCCAGCATGACCACCAGGGACGCCAGCGCCCCCAGCAATCCAGCCGAGCCCATCGTGTGGAGGAATTTCAGAAGGCGTCGCACGGCGTCCCGGATCCGGCCGTTTCGCGCGAGCCTACCCGGGGTTGTCGTGCGACGTAAGCGGCGCAGCCGTCGCAGGGTTGCCGGTCAGCTCCGCAGGCCCGGCGCCTCCTGGCCGGTGCGGGCGACATACTCGGTGTAGCCGCCGCCGTATTGATGGATGCCCTCGGGCGTGACTTCGAGCACCCGGTTCGACAGCGCCGCCAGGAAGTGCCGGTCGTGGGAGACGAACAGCATCGTCCCCTCGTAACTGGCGAGCGCCGTGATCAGCATCTCCTTGGTGCCCATGTCGAGGTGGTTGGTCGGCTCATCGAGCACCAGGAAGTTCGGCGGGTCATAGAGCATCAGCGCCATGACCAGCCGGGCCTTCTCGCCGCCTGACAGAACCCGGCAGCGCTTCTCGACATCGTCGCCCGAGAAGCCGAAGCAGCCCGCCAGCGCCCGCAACGAACCCTGGCCGGCCTGCGGAAAGGCCTCCTCCAGGGTCTCGAACACGGTGCGGTCGCCGTCCAGCAGGTCCATGGCGTGTTGGGCGAAATAGCCGAGCTTGACGCTGCCGCCGATCGTGACCGCCCCGTCGTCGGGCGCGGTGGTGCCGGTCACGAGCTTCAGGAGCGTCGACTTGCCGGCGCCGTTGATGCCCATCACGCACCAGCGCTCCCGGCGGCGCACCGAGAAGTCGAGCCCCTCGTAGATCGTGCGGCTGCCGTAGCGCTTGTGGACACCCTTGAGCATCACGACGTCGTCGCCCGAGCGCGGCGCCGGCTGGAACTCGAACGCCACCGATTGCCGCCGCCGGGGCGGCTCGACGCGCTCGATCTTGTCGAGCTTCTTCACCCGGCTCTGCACCTGGGCGGCGTGGGAGGCCCGGGCCTTGAAGCGCTCGATGAAGGCGATCTCCTTGGCGAGCATCGCCTGCTGGCGCTCGAACTGCGCCTGCTGCTGCGCCTCGTTGAGCTTCCGCTGCCCCTCGTAGAACGCGTAATCGCCCGAGAAGGTGGTGAGCGCGCCGCCGTCGATCTCGATCACCTTGTTGACGATGCGGTTCATGAACTCGCGGTCGTGCGAGGTCATCAGCAGGGCGCCGTCATAAGCCTTGAGGAACGATTCGAGCCAGATCAGGCTCTCCAGGTCGAGGTGGTTCGACGGCTCGTCGAGCAGCATCACGTCCGGGCGCATCAGCAGGATGCGGGCGAGCGCCACGCGCATCTTCCAGCCGCCCGAGAGGGCGCCGACATCGCCGTCCATCATCTCCTGGCTGAAGCTGAGGCCGTCGAGCACCTCCCGGGCCCGGCCCTCCAGGGCGTAGCCGTCGAGCTCCTCGAACCGCGCCTGGACCTCGCCGTAGCGCTCGACCAGGGCGTCCATCTCGTCGGCCCGGTCCGGATCGGCCAGGGCCGCACCGATCTCGGCGAGTTCGGCCGCGACCGTGCTCACCGGCCCGGCGCCGTCCATCACCTCGGTGACGACGCTGCGGCCCGACATCTCACCGACATCCTGGCTGAAATACCCGATCGTGATGCCCCTGTCGGCCGAGACCTGCCCCTCGTCGGGCTGCTCCTCGCCGATGATCATCCGGAACAGGGTGGTCTTGCCCGCCCCGTTCGGGCCGACCAGCCCGACCTTCTCGCCGCGCTGCAGGGCGGCCGAGGCCTCGATGTAGACGAGCTGCCGCCCGTTCTGCTTGGTGATCTTGTCCAGGCGTATCATGGCGGTGGGCGCTGTCCGGGGGAATGCCCTGGCGCTTACGGCATCCGCCTGGGCTGCGCAAAGCGTGATGTCGCAGTGCGGGATAACGCTTGCACCCCATGCAGGCCTGGGCGCATGCCGGGAGCCGGAACCAGGCTCGACCGTTGCCTTGTGCAACAGTTGCCACGGGCAACATGAGGAACGCGATGCTGTTCGGTTGGTGGAAGACGGGCATGGACATGGCCATGCTGGGGCTGGAGGCGCAGGGCGTGATCGCCCAGCGCCTGGCGATGTTCGCCCTCGGGGGACCCGCAGCCCAGGCCGAGGCGCAGCTGATGGTGACCGAGAAGGTCATGGCCGCCGGCGAGGCCGCCTTCATGCTGGCCGCAGGCGCCTCGAACGGCAAGGTGATCCGCAGCTACCGGCGGAAAGTGCAGGCCAATGCAAGGCGGTTGAGCAAGAGCTGACCTGCCCCGGTCGGACGGGTTCCGAGCAAGTCTGCGATCAGGCCAGGAGGTGGGCGGCTTCTCCCTGCTGCAACAGCAGCGCCACCGCCTTCTGATCGAAGGAGACGAAGGTCTCCCCGCCCAGCCATCGGCCTTCATCGGCGAAGTGGCCGCCGGCTTCGAGTAGCATGAGCCCGGCTTCCACGGCGGGCCGGTTCCTGGCGACGTTCCCGGTATTGAGCAACGCGCGTATCGCAGCCGCCACATCAGCCGTCGCGAGCTTGGCCCCGTCGCGCCGAAGTATCCAGACCAGTTCACACAGGCACGGCAGTGGCACCGCGATCGAGGCCGCGTCCCGGCGCAGCCTTCGCGCCGCGCGTGTTTGTGCGGGATCGTCGGCCAGAATCGCTCGCGCCAGCACGTTGGTATCGACGGCGACGTTCATTCGTCGTCCCGCACGCCGGCTCAGCCCGCGGCGGTGATATCGTTCATCGCCTCGATCGTCAGCAGCTGATCCAGCTTCA
Organism: Methylobacterium sp. E-065; assembly: GCF_022829605.1. Classification (GTDB taxonomy): domain Bacteria; phylum Pseudomonadota; class Alphaproteobacteria; order Rhizobiales; family Beijerinckiaceae; genus Methylobacterium. The sequence goes on from NZ_JAKSYD010000153.1 coordinate 46,518, forward strand.
CTTTGCCGTCCAGGCTATGGAAAAAATCGTCGATGGAGCCGGCGGGCCGGGTCGCCCGCACGCGCAACTCGCCACCCGGCAGTTTCTCGAAGTTGATTCGCTCCCCGGCTTGACGCCAAGGTGCTGCAACAGGTCACGTGCGAGCGTGATCTGTCCTCTTGCTGTCACCGCGAGGGACGCCATCGCGATCTCCAAAGGTCCCACTGTCCGGACTTGAAGGGACGATTCGAGGTTCCGTCAATCCGGACGCGATCGTGACCGGCGACCTCCGCCACTCTCGCGCGCCACGCCCTACGGCAGAGTGGCCTCCGAAGCCGAAGCGCTGCTGGTCACGTCGCTGCGCTCGCTGAGACGGAGCGTTACTTGAGTCGCCTCAGTTCCCCGCCGTGCGGAACGTGTCGCACGCCTTGGTCTGGCCGCTCTTGTAGCCGGCCGTGAACCAGCGCTGGCGCTGGGCCGAGGAACCGTGGGTGAAGGAATCCGGCACCACGTAGCCCTGCGAGCGCCGCTGCAGCGCATCGTCGCCGATCTGCGCGGCGGCGTTCAGGGCCTCGTCGATATCGCCCTGATCCAGCTCGGCGTACTTGTCGTTGGAGTTCTTGGCCCAGACACCGGCGAGGCAATCGGCCATCAGCTCGATCCGCACCGAGAGGGCATTCGCTTCGGTCTTGCTCGACGCCTGCTGCTGGCGGGCCTGGACCTTGCCGAGGATGCCGAGCACGTCCTGGACGTGGTGGCCGACCTCGTGGGCGATGACGTACGCGTAGGCGAAATCACCCTTCACGCCGAACTTGGTGGCCATCTCCTTGAAGAAGCCGGTATCCAAATAAACCTTCTTGTCGAGCGGGCAGTAGAACGGGCCCATCGCGGCCTGGGCCGAGCCGCAGCCCGAGCGGGTGCCGCCGGTGTAGAGCACCAGGGTCGTCGGGGTGTATTGCTTGCCGGTCTGCTGCGGCAGGATCTGACTCCACACGTCCTCGGTGTTGCCGAGGATCTTTGACGCGAACCGGCCGCTCTCGTCGGTGGGCGCCTGGCGCCGCTTGGCCTGCGTCTGCGGATCGGCCGGCTGCTCCTGCTGGCTGTGACCGCCGCCGATCCGCTCGGCGCCGCCGATCAGGATCGCCGGGTTGATGCCCGTGAAGTAGCTGACGATCAGCAGCACCACGATAGTGCCGATCCCGAGGCCGCCGGCACCGCCGCCGGGGAAGCCCATGCCGCCACCGCCGCCACCGCCTTCGCCCCGGCGATCCTCGACGTTGTCGGAGCTGCGTAGATCGTCCCAGCGCATGGTCGGGTCCCGCTATCGGTGCTGCGCCGGCCGCCGCGGGCGGGACGCAAGGTGTCGTGCGTCGTCCTGTCCGGACGGCGGCGAACCGCCGGCGGGAACGAAACTCTAATGGCGGGAGGGGAGAGCCGGTTCCGCTTCCGCGGTCAAGCTGTCCCGTCGATGAGCGCGCGCAGGGCGCGGAAGTCCCGCCACGCCAGCCGCTTCTGCACCGGCTGGCGCAACAGGAAGGCCGGATGGAGCGTGGCGAGCAGCTTCACCTCACGATTCGGCAACGTGTACGGGAACAGCCGGCCGCGGGTGCGGAGAATGCCGTCCTTGGACCCGGTCAGCGTCTGGGTGGCGGGCGCGCCCAGGCAGACGATGATATCGGGATCGACCAGCTCGATCTGCCGCTCCACGAAGGGCCGGCACACCGCCACCTCCTGGGGGGTCGGGTTGCGGTTGCCCGGCGGCCGCCAGGGCACGATGTTGCCGATATAGGCGCTGGTCCGGTCGAGCCCGACCGCCTTCATCATCTTGTCGAGGAGCTGGCCCGAGCGGCCCATGAACGGCTTGCCGATCCGGTCCTCGTCGGCCCCCGGCGCCTCGCCGAGAAACATCACCCGCGCCTCCGGATTGCCGTCGCCAAAGACGAGGTTCTTGGCGGTGAAGCGCAGCGGGCAGGCATCGAAATCCGCGAGGATCCGCTCCAGCTCCACCAGCGACTTGGCTTGGCGCGCCCGGACGCGGGCGTCGCTCGCGGCCTCGTCGGGCTGGGCGCTGGCGGCCCGACCGAAGGTGCGCGGCGCCACGACGGGCGGCGGGGCGCCGGGGGGTGGCACGAGGCTGTTGGCCACCGCGACGACCGGCGGCTCCACGGCCCGGGGCGGCGCGGCTCTGCGCGGGGCGCGCAGGGTCGGTGCGGGTGAGTCCGGCTCGCCGAAGCGGTCGTGCGGCTGCTCGTCGAGCGCCGCGTCGGCCCCGGCCTCCACGTGGAAGTCGAGATAGGCGATCAGGTCGGCTTGCGCGTCGGAGGGGCTCGGCATCAGAGACATCATGTGGGATTGCCGGGGCCTGTGGACAACTTTTGAAACGGGCCGGCCCCCAAGGACTTGCGTGACCGAAGGGCGCAGGGCCGGCGTCCGGAGACACGAATCGTCCAACCCACCCCCCCATCGTGAGGTGCCGGAGCGCAGCGCAGGTCTCGAAGGAGCCCTCCAGCGGTCTCGCGATCCCTGGAGCCCTCCTTCGAGGCCCGCTGCGCGGTCACCTCAGGATGAGGGGGGTGAAGTGAGAGTGCCCCGGTACGCCCTCCGGTGCGGCAAAGGGAACTTTGCCTTGAGCTTGAGCGTCGGCAACTTGCCTTTCTAGCTTGGAATCGCTTGAGACGGCAGAAGGAACGCCGGCCCGGCGATGAATCGGGTCCTGAAACAAAGAAAAGGAGAGGCGAGGATGGCGCTGCCCGAACGCGAGAGCATGGATTTCGACGTGGTCGTGGTCGGCGCCGGCCCGGCCGGGCTCGCCACCGCGATCCGCCTGAAGCAGCGCGCCGCCGAGATCGGCGAGGAGATCTCCGTCGTCGTCGTCGAGAAGGGCTCGGAGGTCGGCGCCCACATCCTGTCCGGGGCGGTGGTCGATCCGATCGGCCTCGACCGGCTGCTGCCCGAGTGGCGCCAGGACCCGGAGCGTCCGCTCAAGACGGAGGTCCAGCGCGACGAGTTCATGATGCTCACCAAGAACAGCGGCATCACCCTGCCGAACCTGTTCTTCCCCAAGTTCATGTCGAACCACGGCAACTTCGTCGGCTCACTCTCGAACACGTGCAAGTATCTGGGCGCCCAGGCCGAGGCGCTCGGCGTCGAGATCTACCCGGGCTTCCCGGCCTCCGAGGTGCTGTTCGACGCGAACGGCGCCGTGGCGGGCATCGCCACGGGCGATCTCGGCATCGGCAAGTCGGGCGAGCCGCGCGACGACTACACCCGCGGCATGGAGTTGCGCGGCAAGTACACGGTGTTCGGCGAGGGCGCCCGGGGCAACCTGACCAAGGGGTTGATCCAGCGCTTCTCGCTCAACCGGCACAGCGACCACTTCAAGTACGGGCTGGGCGTGAAGGAGCTGTGGCAGCTCGCGCCCGGCAAGTTCGAGCCGGGGCTGGTGCAGCACACGATGGGCTGGCCGCTGCCCAACCGGGCCGGCGGCGGCTCTTGGCTCTACCATTTCGACGACCACCTGCTTTCGGTCGGCTTCGTCACGCACCTGAACTACGAGAACCCGACCCTGTCGCCGTTCGAGGAGTTCCAGCGCTTCAAGACCCACCCGATGATCGCCGAGACGTTTGAGGGCGCCAAGCGCATCGGCTACGGCGCGCGGGCCATCATGGAGGGCGGCTGGCAATCGGTGCCCAAGCTGGTCTTCCCCGGCGGCTGCCTGGTCGGTTGCTCGGCGGGCTTCGTGAACGTGCCGCGGATCAAGGGCTCGCACAACGCGATCCTGTCCGGGATGCAGGCGGCCGACGCCATCGCGGATGCGCTCAAGGCCGGCCGCGCGGGCGACGAGCTCACCGCCTACGAGGCCGGCTGGCGCGAGAGCCCGATCGGGCAGGACCTCAAGGCCGTGCGCAACGTCAAGCCGCTCTGGTCCAAGTACGGCACGCTGGTCGGCGTTGGGCTCGGCGGGATCGACATGTGGGCGACCACGATCCTCGGCGCCTCGCCGTTCGGCACGCTCAAGCACGGCAAGCCGGATCACGCCTGCCTCAAGCCGCTCTCCGAGGTGACGCCGATCACCTACCCGAAGCCCGACGGCAAGCTGACCTTCGACCGGCTCTCCTCGGTCTACCTGTCGAACACCAACCACGAGGAGGACCAGCCGCCCCACCTCAAGGTCCGCGACCTGGAGCTGCAGAAGCACTCCGAGCACGACATCTACGGTGGCCCCTCGTCCCGCTACTGCCCGGCGGGCGTCTACGAGTGGGTGGAGGATGCCGCGGCGAGCGACGGCGTGCGCTACCAGATCAACGCGCAGAACTGCGTCCACTGCAAGACCTGCGATATCAAGGACCCGAACCAGAACATCGACTGGGTGACGCCGGAGGGGCCGGGCGGGCCGAACTATCCGAATATGTGAGGGGCTGATCGAAGGCGGCGATGAAGGCCGGGCGCGTTCCGGGCCCGTGCGGTGACGAACTGGCCCGGAATACGATGCCGTAGCGATCCTGACCGAGCGACATGGCGGGTTCCTGATCCCCCGCGCGTTGATCGAGCCCCTGCGTGAGGTCGATATCCCCGCCTTGTCACGTCTTGAGCTCTGGCCGGGAGGAGCCGCCTTCGAGATCGCGGATCTCGACATTCACGTGAGCGTACACGGGCTTTTGACGACCGTGCTGCCGGCTATGATTCCGTCGGAGATCTTGTCGGGTCTGCTCGGCGAGCGGGGCGGGCGTCCACGGAACCCAGCGCCCGAGCCCGCCTGAACCAGTCTCCCCCCGCGCCATCCTTTCGCCTTGCGGGGCTGGCGGGATGGGTTCAGTGTCCCCGACGCTTTTTCGGGGATAACCCGCCATTCTCGCGCCCGGCCTCTTGGTCGGTCGGCGCCCAGGAGCCGCGATCGGTTCATGATGACATCACGCGCCCGCCGGAGCGTCTCGGCGCTCGCCCTGCTGCTGGCCGCAGGTCTGCCGCAGACCGTGCTTGCCGCGCAGCCGAAGGAATCGACCCCGATCCTCGACTACGAGCCCGCGGATTCGCTCGAGGGCAACTTCCTCTCCGCCTACATCGCGGGCGCCGCCCGGGACACGGCGGCGGCCGCGACCTTCTACCGCGAGGCGGTCAAGGCCGACCCGCGCAATGCGGAGCTGGTCGAGCGCGCGTTCATCTCGCTGCTGGCCGACGGCGCCCTGCCGGACGCGTTCCGCACCGCCGAGAAGCTGATCGCCCGCGATCCGACGAACGGGCTCGCCAACCTCTCCCTCGGGGTGCGCCAGATCAAGGCCGGCCAGTGGGCCGCCGCCCGCCAGAATTTTTCGCGCAGCGGCCGGGGCGCGGCGACCGATCTCACCGCCACGCTGCTGACCGCCTGGTCGTACGCGGGGGCGGGTGATGGCAAGAAGGCGCTGGAGACCGTCAACAAGCTCCGGGGCGAGCGCTACTACAACACCTTCCGCGACTACCATGCCGGCCTGATCGCCTCGGTGACCGGCGACAACGCCGAGGCCGAGCGGCGCCTCAAGGCGGCCTACGAGGCCGACCGCAACACCCTGCGCATCGTCGATGCCTATGCCCGGATGGAGGCGAGCCTCGGCCGCACCGATCTCGCGATCCAGGCCTATTCGGACTTCGACCAGCTCTCGCCCCGCCACCCGCTGGTGCGCGACGCCCTCGACAAGCTGAAGGAGGGCAAGCCCCTCACGCGGCTGATCGGCACTGCCCAGGAAGGCGCCGCCGAGGTGCTGTACGGGCTGGGCTCGGCGGGCTCGACGCAGGGCGACGAGCTGCCCGCCGTGATCTACCTGCGCCTCGCCCTCTACCTCGCCCCCGACCACGCGCTCGCCCGGCTGACGCTGGCCGACACGCTCGACCGGATGAAGCAGCCCGAGCGCGCCAACGAGGCCTACGCGCAGATCCCCGCGATCTCCCCGCTCAAGCTCAACGCCGACATTCAGGTCGGCCTGAACCTGGAGCAGATGGGCAAGGGCGACGAGGCGCTGGAGCACCTCGACGCCACCATGAAGGCGCATCCCGACGACATCGACGTGATCACCGCGCTCGGCAACGTCCAGCGCGCGCGCAAGAAGTACGAGGAGGCGGCCGCCACCTACACCCGCGCCATCGACCTGATCGGCAACCGGCCGCAATCGAACTACTGGACGACCTACTACTTCCGCGGCACCGCCTACGAGCGGGCCAAGCAATGGCCGAAGGCCGAGGCCGACCTGAAGAAGGCGCTGGCCCTGGTGCCGGCCAGCCAGCCGGCCGCCAAGGCACAGGTGATGAACTACCTCGGCTATTCCTGGGTCGACCAGAACACCAACATCGACGAGGCGTTCAAGCTGCTGCAGCAGGCGGTCGATACCAGTCCCCGGGACGGTATGATCGTCGACAGCCTCGGCTGGGCCTATTACCGCCTCGGCCGCTGGGACGACGCGGTGCGCGAGCTGGAGAAGGCGGTCGAGCTGAAGCCGGGCGACCCGACCATCAACGACCATCTGGGCGACGCCTATTGGCGCGCGGGCCGGCGGCTGGAGGGCAAGTTCCAGTGGCAGCACGCCAAGGACCTGAACCCCGAGCCGGACGACCTCACCCAGATCAACGCGAAGCTCAAGGACGGCCTGCCCGACATCGAGAAGCCGACCGCCACGGCCGAGACCGTGCCGGCCCCGGTCGCCGCCCCGCACAGCGCCGAGAACCCCGAATTGCCCAAGGGCGCGCCGCAGCCGCACGAGGCACCGGGCGCAGCCGACAAGGCGAAGAAGTCAGGGGGGTGAGTCCGGCGCACAGCTCGGTGCTCTCCCTCCCCCCTTTGCGGGGGAGGGGGTGACGCGGAGCCGTTCGTGCCTCTCCTCCAACGGAGATGTGTGAATCCGATAGGCCGCAGCGGGGGGAGGGAGAGCGCGCGTGACAGCGGACTTGGGCATAAACCTGCGCTGATGGTGCTCCGCCTCGACAAAGGTATTTTGTCGCCCACCTCATAAAAATCGACGCGCATTTCCTGTCCGTTTGACGCACACTGCGCAGCCGTTCGCGGGCGGCCGCCCGCACGGTTGGACACATCCGCACGGCAACAGCCGGCGGCGGGCTCCGAGCCCGCAACTCAGCGAGGGAACGCCCATGCCGTCAGACATCGAGATCGCCCGCGCCGCGACCCTGAAGCCGATCGCGCAGGTCGCGGAAAAGCTCGGCATCCCGGATGACGCGCTCCACAATTACGGCAAGCACATCGCCAAGATCGACCACGGCTACATCGCCGGGCTGGAGAGCCGGAAATCCGGCAAGCTCGTGCTGGTCACCGCGATTTCGCCGACGCCCGCGGGCGAGGGCAAGACCACCACCACGGTGGGCCTGGGCGACGCCCTGAACCGGATCGGCGCCAAGACCATGATCTGCCTGCGCGAGCCCTCGCTCGGGCCGTGCTTCGGCATGAAGGGCGGGGCGGCCGGCGGCGGCAAGGCCCAGGTCGTGCCGATGGAGCAGATCAACCTGCACTTCACCGGCGACTTCCACGCCATCACGGCGGCCCACAGCCTCGCGGCCGCGCTGATCGACAACCACGTCTATTGGGCCAACGAGCTCAACATCGACGTGCGCCGCATCCACTGGCGCCGCGTGGTCGACATGAACGACCGGGCGCTCCGCCAGATCACCCAGTCGCTGGGCGGCGTCGCCAACGGTTTCCCGCGGGAGGACGGATTCGACATCACGGTGGCGTCCGAGGTGATGGCGGTGTTCTGTCTCGCCAAGGATCTGGCCGATCTGGAGGAGCGCCTCGGCCGGATCGTCATCGCCGAGACCCGCGATCGCAAGCTCGTCACGCTGAAGGACGTGAAGGCCACCGGCGCCATGACGGTGCTGCTCAAGGACGCCCTGCAGCCGAACCTCGTGCAGACGCTGGAGGGCAACCCGGCGCTGATCCATGGCGGCCCCTTCGCCAACATCGCCCATGGCTGCAACTCGGTGATCGCCACCCGGGCCGGCCTGCGGCTCGCCGACTACACGGTGACGGAAGCCGGCTTCGGCGCCGATCTGGGCGCTGAGAAGTTCCTGGACATCAAGTGCCGGCAGGCGGGGCTGACCCCCTCGGCGGTGGTGGTGGTGGCGACCGTCCGCGCCCTCAAAATGCATGGCGGTGTCGACAAGAAGAACCTCGGTGGTGAGAACATCGACGCCCTGGAGAAGGGCTTTGCCAACCTCGCCCGGCACGTCACCAACCTGCGCGGCTTCGGCTTGCCGGTCGTGGTCGGCGTCAACCACTTCTACGCCGACACCGATGCCGAGCACGCCAAGCTCAAGGAGCTGTGCCGTGAGCGGCTCGACGTCGAGGCGATCACCTGCCGCCATTGGGCGGAGGGCGGGGCCGGCGCCGAGGAACTGGCCCGCGCCGTGGTGAAACTCGCCGAGGCCGAGCCGGCACCGATCCGCCACGCCTACGAGACCGAGGCGCCGCTCTCCGAAAAAATCCGGGCGATCGCCACCAAGCTCTACGGCGCCGCCGACATCCAGATCGAGTCCAAGGCCGCCGGCAAGCTCGCCGCCTTCGAGAAGGATGGCTACGGGAACCTGCCGATCTGCATGGCCAAGACCCAGTACTCGTTCTCCACCGACCCGACCCTGATGGGCGCCCCCGAGGGCCACATCGTCGGCGTGCGCGACGTCCGGCTCTCGGCCGGCGCCGGCTTCGTGGTGGCGATCTGCGGGGAGATCATGACCATGCCGGGCCTGCCCCGGGTGCCCGCGGCCGACACGATCCGGCTGGACGCCAACGGGCAGATCGACGGGCTGTTCTAGGGATCACGCGCGGCCTTCACCAAGGTTGGCTCAGGCCGCGCGGGACCATCCCAGGAGTTCAGCGAAACAATCCGCAGGGCTCTACCCTGCACCTGCAAAAGGTCGAAGACCTTGTGAAACCAGGCTTTATGCGCCCCCGAACAGCGCCACCGCCAGCCGCGAATGATCCTCGCGCAGGCGACCCACATCCACTCCCACGGGCTGGCCGTCGATCACCCGCCAGCGCCCCGCCACCATCACCCGGTCGGCCCGGGTCGCGCCGCACAGCACCAGCGCCGCCAGCGGGTCGTGGGCACCCGAGAAGCGCAGCTCGTCCAGGGTGAACAGCGCGAGATCCGCCTCCCGCCCCACCTCGATCCGGCCGATATCGGTGCGGCCGAGGCAGGCGGCCGAGCCCTCCGTGGCCCAGCGGAGCGCGTCGAGATGCGTGACCGCCTCCGCGCCATAAGTGAGCCGGCTCAGCATCACCGCGTGGCGCACGCCCTCCATCAGGTTCGAGCTGTCGTTCGAAGCCGAGCCGTCGACGCCGAGACCGACGGGCGAGCCCGCCGCCTCCAACTCGCAGGTGCGGCAGTGGCCGGATGCCAGCGTCATGTTGGAGGTCGGGCAGTGGCACACGCCGACCCCGGCCTTGCCCAGCCGGGCCACCTCCGCATCGTTGAAATGGATGCCGTGGGCCAGCCAGACCCGGTCGTTCAGCCAGCCGACCTCCTCCAGATATTCCACGGGGCGGCACTGGAACATCGATTGGCAGTAGGCATCCTCGTCTAGGGTCTCGCCGAGATGGGTGTGCAGGCGGCAGCCGTGGCGGGCGGCCAGATCCGCGCTCTCGCGCATCAGCCGCTGGGTCACCGCGAAGGGCGAGCAGGGGGCGAGACCGATCTGCACCATCGCGCCGGGGGCGGGATCGTGGAACAGGTTCAGCACCCGCTCGCTGTCGGAGAGGATCGTGTCGTCGTCCTGCGTCAGTGCGTGAGGCGGCAGGCCGCCTTCGCGGTCGGACAGGCTCATCGAGCCGCGGGTGATGAAGGCGCGGATCCCGAGGTTGCGGGCCTCGTCGACCTGGACGTCGACCGAGTCCTCCAGCCCCTTCGGAAACAGGTAGTGGTGGTCGCCCGCCGTGGTGCAGCCCGAGAGCAGCAGCTCGGTATAGGCGACCCGTGTGGCCAGCCGGAACGCCTCCGGGGTGATCCGCCCCCAGATCGTGTAGAGCGCCTTCAGCCAGGGGAAGAGCGGCTTGTTGATCGCGATCGGATGGGCGCGGGTGAGCGTCTGGAAGGCGTGGTGGTGGGTGTTGATCAGCCCGGGGATCACCACGTGGCGCGACGCGTCGAAGGTCTCGTCCACCGGGGCCGCCGGCCGGGCGCCCGCCGCCACGAGCTCGACGATCCGGGTGCCCTGCACCACGATCCCGCCTTCCGCGCCCGGGGCCAGAATGGCGAGCGGGTTGCGGATCCACAGGCGGCGGGGCGCCGGTTCAGCTGCTTCGGCCATCCGTAAAACCGCTCCCGCTCACTCGATGTCCCTGCGTAGCGGAGCGGGTGGCCCGCCGGCAACCGGAACGTCGGCGGGCCGGTCTACCGGATACCCGCCCCGGGGGCCCAGGATTGTCCGCGTATTTCCGAGCGGGCCCCGCCTCCGGATCCCGGCTCCGGTAAGACTCGGCCGTCTGGACATGCTGCGGGCCGCCGTCCGGCGGCACCGCCACGCCGCGTTGCCCGAGCCAAGCCTCCATCTCGGCGATCTCCCGCTGCTGCTCGACGATCACCGCCTCGGCGAGTTGCCGGGTCCAGGGGTCCTTGGCGTGCGCCCGGGCGACCTGGCCCATCGCGATCGCGCGCCGGTGATGCGGGATCATCTGAAGCCGGAAATCGACATCCGGATCTCCGGTATAGGGGACCGCCATGTCGTGCATCATCTGGCTGAGCGCTGCCGTGAAGCCCCGGGTCGCCGGTGTGTCGGCCTCGGTGCCGGTGCGCACCGCGGATTGCGCGTGACCATGCGCGTGGGGCAGCGAACCTTCAGCGACGGCGGAACCCGCCGTCGGAAGCAGACCCAGACGCATCCCCTGCGTCGCATATCGATTTCCGCTGCGCCGCGACGGCGTTCGTTGCGGCGGCCCGGCCGGTTACCATGACGGGACGGACGAGGCAGCGCCGGCGTCCAGGGTTGACGGGCTCGGGCCGCCTTGAGAAACGTCATGCGGACTGACCTATCACCCGTTGGGAGCGGCCGCGCCGTGACACGGACAGCCCCGCGCCAAGACGTCTTCCTGGAGACGTCCGTGGAGACCTTCGCGGCGAAACCCGTCCCGGGCGCCGCGCCGGCCGCCCTGGGCAGCGACGACCTGATCGAACTGCTGTTCTTCGCCTATCGCGACTTCGTGGGGGATCCCGACCGGATCCTGTCGGCCTACGGCTTCGGCCGGGCGCACCACCGGGTGCTGCACTTCGCCGACCGCTATCCCGGCCTGACCATCGCCGAACTTCTCGACATCCTGCGGATCACCAAGCAGAGCCTCAACCGGGTGCTGAAGGACCTGATCGGCCAGGGCTACGTCGTGCAGAAGCCGGGCGCGAGCGACCGGCGCCAGCGCCTCCTGTACTGCACGGAATCGGGGGCAGAACTCGCGGCCGACCTGACCCGCGTCCAGGCGCGCCGCCTCGCCCGGGCGCTGGCCGCGCCGGATGCCCGGGGCTCGCCGGAGGACTTTCTGATGGCGATGATCGAGCCCGAGGACCGGCCGGCGGTCCAGCGCCTGATGGCGCGGCGCGGAACCTCCGGGGGCGGCGCATGAGCCATCCCGTCCGGGCCGACCTGCCCGACGAGGCCCCACACGTCCTCGTGGTCGACGACGACCGCCGCCTGCGCGAATTGCTCACCCGCTACCTGACCGACCAGGGGTTCCGGGTCACCGCGGCGGCGAGTGCCGCCGAGGCCCGGGCCCGGGCGCAGAGCGTGGTGTTCGACGCCATGGTGCTCGACGTGATGATGCCGGGCGAGAACGGCTTCGAATACGCCCGCAGCGTGCGCGAGACCTCCCGGGTGCCGATCCTGATGCTGACGGCCCGCTCCAACCCGAACGACCGGGTGATGGGCCTGGAAATCGGCGCGGACGATTACCTGCCCAAACCCTTCGAGCCGCGCGAGCTGACGCTGCGCCTCAGCAACATCATCAAGCGCAGCCCGCATCCCCGCGCGGCGGCGGCCGAGACGGTGACCTTCGGGCCGTTCGCGTTCCGGATCGACCGCGGCGAGCTGCGCCGGGACGACGAGATGATCCGCATCACCGAGCGCGAGCGGGAAATCCTGACCATCCTGGCAGCGGCCGGCGGCGCCAACGTGGAGCGCGAACAACTCGCCGGGAGCGGCGGCGCGGCGGCGGAGCGCACGGTCGACGTGCAGATCAACCGCCTGCGCCGCAAGACCGAGGTCGATCCCGCCAACCCGGTCTTCCTGCAGACGGTGCGGGGGGTGGGCTATCGGCTCGCGGTGGATTGAGGCCGGGCCGCGTCCGGACGGCTGATCCATCGAAGCAGACATCGCCGCGGGGATCGTTCGCCAACCTGATCGGACGCGATCGAGGGGCGCCCCGTAACACGCCCATCAGCCTGTCCGATCTCGGTCCGTTGCGTCCTCTATGCCCGGAGCCGATCTGCCGCTTCAACCGGCGTAAGCTTACGAAGTAGATCCTCGAACGGCATCGGCTTGGCGATGAAATAGCCCTGCATGTAGCGGCAGCCCTGCCGACGGGCGGCGTCCAGCTGCTCGGCGGTCTCGATGCCCTCGGCTATGCCTTCGAGGCCGAGGTTCCGGCAGAGATCCAGGATGGTGGAGACGAGGCTACAGCCCAGATCCGTGTCGATGCCGGCCATGAAGCTGCGGTCGATCTTGATCTTGTCCAGCGGCAGGCTGTGGACGTAGCCCAGGCTGGAATATCCCGTGCCGAAATCGTCCAGGGCGACCGCGATGCCCAGGGCTCGCAGCATGCGAATGGCCGCCTTGGCCTGATCGAAGTCGCGCATCAGCGCCGTTTCCGTCAGTTCCAGCGTCAACCGATGCGGATCGAAGCCGCTCGCGCGCACGGCGGCCAGGATTGCCAACACGGTCTCGGGCGAGGCCAGGTCTTGGGCCGACAGATTGAAGGACAGGCCGATCCCGCGCGGCAGCCGGGTGCCGTCGGCGAGCGCCTTGCGCAGGAGCAGGAGCGTCATGTCGTGGATGAGGCCGCACCGCTCCGCCGCGGCGATGAACCGGTCCGGGGACACGCCTCCGAGCTGCGGGCTGGTCCAGCGCGCGAGCCCCTCCACGAGGGCAATCTTGCCCGTGTCCGTATCGAGGATCGGCTGGTAATGCAGCGTCATCTCGGCGGAGAGGTCCGCCGTGCGCAGGGCGGTCTCCACGATCTGCTCGGCCCGGATGGCGTCCTCGTGCTCCTGTGAGAACAGGATCGTCTTGCCGCGACGATGCTCCTTCGAATGGTAGAGCGCGTAATCGGCGCGGTCGAACAGCGCATCCGCGTCGCGCCCGGCCCGGGGATACTTGGCCAGACCACCCGAGCAACCCGTGACGACCTGGATGTTGCCGAGGCGGATCGGCTTCGCCAGCGCGGCGCAGATGGCATCGCAGAACGCGATGATCTCCTCGGGCGGTCCAGGGTTCCGGACGAGGATGCCGAACTCGTCCCCGCCCAGGCGCGCGACGGTGACGTTTTCGTTGGCGAAGGCTGCCAATCGCTGGCCGATCACAGCCAGAACCCGGTCGCCGATGACGTGTCCGTAGGTGTCGTTGACCGGCTTGAAACGGTCGAGGTCGAAGATCGCCAGGGCGAAACGTGCGTCGTTCCCCGCCGAGGCCTGGATGAGCTCGCCGAGTTTCTGGAAGAAATAGCGTCGGTTGGGCAGCTCGGTGAGACTGTCCGTATGGGCGAGGCGCGCATTCTCGTCCGAGAGCCGGTCAGCCTCGGCCTGCGACGCGACCAACTGGACGAAGGCCCGGAAATTGTTGGTGAGGACGCGCACCATCACCACGGTCACGAAAGCGGTGTTGACGGCAATCGCCAGGAACACGTGGTTCTGACTGGTGATGCAGCAGAACAGAAAGACACCCATCACGATGCCGGTCACGAGAAAGGCCGCGACCGGCAGGTGGGTGAGACAGAAGATGCAGGCGATCACCGTGATCGCCACGAAGATCGCCACATGGCCCTGCTCATAAGGGCCGCCGTAGCCGTTCAAGATCATCGCCCAACTGACGAACGCGACAGAAAAGACTGCCGTCAGAACCGTCGTTTGACGAAGTTGGATGGCAGCCTGCTCCTGGCTCATCTCGTCGACGCGCATACGCCACCACCGGACCGCGCGCAGCACGCAAACGGTGACCAGAACACCGGGAAATCCGAGAGTCAGGAGGACTGGCGCCAATGGATAATGCGTTACCGCGAGCGCACAGCTATTAACGGACAGCAGGACATAAAGAGTCGGGATGTGCTTCCGCAGTTCCGTCAGCTGGCTAATGCATGTGGGGACTTTAAAGTGATGGATCCGCACCAGATGTAGCATTTTATGATCATGCCCGAATATGATCGCTTGCGGTATTTTTGTTTGATCGATGACCGTAGAATGGAATCATTAAAAGCATCTTTCGAATATCTTCGTTTTACCACCTACAGTTAGATCTGAATTTATGTGCACTATTATACAGTTGATTTTCGCGGAACGGCACTGACGCGACTGCTTCCGGGCGGACGCCTAGGATCGGAGTGCAACGCAAAACGATCTGAAATGCCGGTTCGCCATGGACTGCAATCGGGACCCGCTGGCGCCCTTCGGTATGCCCGGCATGGGTCGCAAGCGGGCCGCGGACGCGCGACCCGATCGGATTCAGACGCCATCGGGATAGAGCCGCGGGTGCATCACACTGCGCGGGGCTCGTCGGGCTTCAGTTTGAGCGCCTTGGCGATCCGGGTCGACAGTCCACCCACCAGGGACACAGCGGCCTGCGGGCCGGCCAGGCCGCGCACCGCCTCGAGCGCCGCCTCGGCATCGGGTTTCATCACCGCGTAGACCAGCGGGCGCGCCGCCTTGCGGGGGCGCTCCGGCGTCACGGCGACGAGGAAGGTGCTGTAGCGTCTCCGAACGCGACCGGGCATGCTGCGGGATGTGGCATGTCGGCTAAGCATCGCCAAGGCCTGCAAGCGCTGATCATCGGAGCCGGCGCGGGATGCGTCGCGAGTCGCGACGATAATCCCTGCCCTCCGCCTCAGATCAAGGCGAGATCGATATCGGGCAGGGGCAATCCGTCGAACCGGGCGCGCCAGGACTCGCCGGGCGCGAGCGGCAACGCATCGGTGAGGGTGCCGGTTGTGATGATCTCGTGCGCTGCGAGAGGCGGTGCTTCCGGATCATTAGCCAGCACATCGACAAGATGGCCGAGGGCGGCGAGGGGCCCTGCGCCCATCACGTTCCGGCCGCCGCCCCGGGCAGCGCATGTTCCGTCCCGCAGTAGATCGACCGAGAACCGTTCGAGCCCGCCGATCCAGGCCGACCGCTCGTCCGCGGCAATCGGCACGCGCTCGCCCACCATCAGCAGCCCGTGCAGCCCGAAGGCCGCGACCGTGTCGGGGGCGGTGAAGCGCCAGCCGGGATAGAGGGATTGCACGATCTCGAATCCGGCGGCCGCCCAGGCGACGCATCCGATCAGGGCCGCGGCGTCCATGCCGGGTTCCAGGGTGCGGGCGAGCCCGAACACGATCTCGGGCTCGATGCGCGGCTCGACGAAGGCGGCGAGCGCCACGGGGTCGGCCGATACGACGTGCGCGCGCAGGGTCGTGTCGTAGACGTAGCCCCAGATCGGCGCGCGAACGCCGTACCGGTCCCAGAGGGTCGTGTTGGTGAACCCGATCTTGCGGCCGACCACCCGCTCGCCGCGGGCCGCCCGCAGATCGCGGATTTCCGCGGCCACCCGGTAGGCGGCCGGCAGGTCGAGGGTCGGGTCCCAGCCGGTCAGCGGCGCGATCGAACGGCGATGCTCGTGGGCGGCCAGGATGGTCCGGGCGTGGGTGGCGGCGGGGACGGGGTCGGCTATCATGACCCGGTTAGCATCCGGCATGCCGGAGGCGAGGTCCAGCGCCGGCTACCAGCTCAACCGCTCGATCACCGCATCCGGATGCACCGCCTGCCGACCGAGCCAGTCGGCCACGTCGCCGAGGCGGTGGTGCTCGGCCGTGACGCCGAGTTCCTCCGCGTGGATGCCCCGGGCAACCAGCAGGCTCGCGATGCCGAAGCCGTGGGCCCCCGCGATGTCGGTGCGGATCGCGTCGCCGATCGCCAGGACCCGGGCCGGATCGACCGGGGCGCCGGTGAGGTCGCCCCCCTTGGCGAGCGCCGCCTCGTAGACAGGCCGGTGCGGCTTGCCGGCATAGACGACATCGCCACCGATCTCCGCATAGGCCGCCGCCAGCAGGCCCGCGCAGGGAATCAGCCGGTTGCCGCTCTCCACCACGAGGTCGGGGTTGGCACAGGTCATCGTCAGCCCGCGGGCGGCGAGCCGCGTCAGCTCCGGCCGGTAATCCTCGGCGGTTTCGCTGCGGTCGTCGAACAGGCCGGTGCAGACCACGAGGTCGGCCTCCGCCTCCGACACGAGGCTGAGGTCGAGGCCCTGGAAGATGCCGAGGTCCCGCTCCGGCCCGATATGGCGGATCCGGGCACCGGGCCGCGCCGCGATCAGGCCGCGGGTGAGGTCGCCCGAGGTGAGGATCGCGTCGTAGGCCTCGCGCGGCACCCCGAACCGATCGAGAATCCGCCCCACGCCGTCGCCGGGCCGCGGGGCGTTCGAGACCAGCACCACCCGGCGCGGCCGTGGACCCGGCAGGCCGCGGAAGCGGATCAGCGCTTCGCCCGCGGGCGCGTGGGCCTTCTGACCGTCGTGCAGCACGCCCCAGACGTCGCAGAGGATCAGGTCGTACCGGTCGGCGATGGCGCCGAGGCCGTTCAGGGTCGGGATAGCGGTCATCACAAGTCCTGGTTTCAAAAGGTCCGGGACCTTTTGCGGGTGCAGGGCGGAGCCCTGCTGGGCTCGGGCAAAGCCCAACATCGGAGCTGCGCCCCGATACCCCGCCAAAGGGCTCGCCCTTCGGGAACCCCTTACCGGCGTTTCGGGCCTAACCGATGTTCGGCGAAGAAGTCGAGCATCGCCCGTGAGGCGTCGGGGCCCTCGCGGTCCGTGTAGCTGCCCTCCGGGCGGCCGCCCGACCACGCGTGGCCGGCGCCGCGCACGCGCCAATCCTCGACCACCACCCGGCCGGACGAATCCCGGTAGCGGGTGCGGGTGAAGGGATGGCCGCGGCCTTCCATGGTTTCGGACTGGGCGGTCAGCCCCGCCACGTCGGCCTGCGCCAGGACCTGATCGGCGTTGCGGACGCTCACCGTCCCGTCATCCTCGCCGTGGAAGACGATCGTGGGCACGCGGGTCGCCGTGGCGGGCGCCCCGAACGGCGTCGCCGTGCCGAGCCCCGGCGCCCCGACCTGCATGGCCATCAGGGCCGAGCCGAGGTCGCGGGCGCAGCCGGCCGCGAGGCCCGAATGCACCCCCACGGCGGCGTAGAGGTCCGGATAGGCCCGGGCGATGTTGAGGGCGGCCGCGCCCCCGGCCGAGAGGCCCGCGATGTAGACCCGGGCCGGATCGATCGGGTGCTCGGCCATGATCGCGCGGGTGAGGCCTGCGATGATCGCCGGCTCGCCCGAGCCGCGGGCCTGATCGCGGGGGTCGTACCAGTTCCAGCAGCGTTGGGCATGGGCCTGCCGGCTCTGCGCCGGGTACGCAACGAACACGCCGGCGCGCTCGGCCAGGGTGTTCATGCCGGTGCCGGCGGCGAAATCGTCCGGATTCTGCATGCAGCCGTGCAGCATGACGACGAGCGGCGCCCGGGCGTCCGGACGGCTCGGGATGAACAGCTTGTAGTCGCGGCTGCCGGCGGTCTCCGCGTGGCTCAGGGCCACGAAGCGGCCCCCCGGAGGAACGGAGAGGTCAGTGGGCGGCGCGGGCTGCCGCAGAGGCTTGCCCAAACCCTTCAGGCCGCGCACGACCTGCCCGACGACCTCGCGCACCCGCGGTCCGGATTCGGACGAATCCCGATCCGTGCCGGGACGCGCATCAGGGGCCGGTGCGTCACGGCGGGCCTGCGGGGCACCGCCGAGGCTGCGCTGGATCAGCGCGGTGGCCTCGTCCAGGCGGCCAAGGCCGGTGAGGCGGGTCGCCTCGATCATGTCGGCCCAGGGCGAGGTGCCGGACCCGCGCAACGACTCTCCATCGCGGCTGCCGAGATCGTCGGTCATGCGTGCGCGCCCCGCTGTCTCAGCATTCCTGTCGCGGCTGGGACCGAGGCGACGAAGCCACCGCATGGACCATCCTCACCATCCGATCGATGATACGCCGAGCTTGGATTGTGCGCTGCAATAAACCGCGCCGTGCTGCGCCGCAACACCCGGCGACGCGGGTCTGCCGGGCGTATCAGGCCAGCTCGTCGGTGCCGATATACTCGGACCAGATCGCGGCGGCACCGAGGCTCGCCCGGAACGCATCATGGCGGATGCGTTCGCCCTCCGTCAGCCGGCTTCGGTACGGGCGCGGCGCCGCTGCGGTCGCCTGACGGGCGGCCGATCCCGCGATGGGGGCGGCGATCGCCACCTCCGTCAGCCCGAGACTGGTCTGCTTGCCGCCGAGCAGCTCGACATAGACCTCGGCCAGGATCTGGGCGTCGAGGAGCGCCCCGTGCTTGGTGCGCTTGGTGTTGTCGATGCCATAACGGGAGCACAGGGCGTCGAGGTTGTTGGCCGCCCCCGGGTGCTTGCGCCGGGCCATCGGCAGGGTATCGACCACGTCCTCCAGCCGGATCGGCAGCGGGGCGCGGTCCCCGAGCCGGGCGTATTCCATGTTGAGGAAGCCGACATCGAAGGGCGCGTTGTGGATCACGAGCCGCCCGTCGACCAGGAAATCCAGGAGATCGCCGACGATCTCGGCGAAGCGCGGCTTGTCGGCCAGGAACGCGTCCGACAGGCCGTGGACGTTGAACGCCCCCTCGGAGACCGCCCGCTGTGGGTTGCAGTAGCGGTGGAAGGTGCGGCCCGTCGGGATGTGGTTGAGCAGTTCCACCGCGCCGATCTCGATCAGGCGATCACCACCCTTCGCTTCCGTGCCGGTGGTCTCGGTGTCGAGGACGATCTCGCGCAGCATGGGTCTCGCGGCTCGGCGGGGTGAACAGAGCGAACCCTAACGCGATACGCCGGGGCGGTTAACCCGCCCTACTCGCTTGCTCACCGCGACATGTTGCGGAAGACGCAGACGCGTCCCTGGTCCTCATATCCCGCCGGGCAAGCGGCGACGCAGGCACCGGCCGCGATCTTCTTCGGCGGTGGGCAGGCCCCAGCGACTTGCGCTTCGGCCGGCACGGCCCAGAGCAGCGCGACCGCCATCCCAGCGAGAAGGCGGCCGGGCCGGATTGAATCGAAGAGTCTGAGACGCCGCTTCATCACATCCACCCCGTGGTTCGCTCGCTCCCGCGCGAACGAACACCGCAGATGTGCAACTGCACGACTGCATCATCCGTCGCCTGGGTGCGACGGCGCACGGTCCCCCGTCAGCCGGGCGATGATCCGCGCCACCTCGGCCTCGGCCGCGGGAAAACCCCGGCTCGTGTCGATGACGAAATCGGCCCGGGCGCGCTTCTCGGCATCGGGCATCTGCTTGGCCAGGATCGCCGCGAAGGTCGCCTCATCCATGCCGGGGCGGGCCAGCACCCGGGCGCGCTGGATCTCGGGCGGCGCGCTCACCACCGCGACCGCGTCGCAGCGGCCTTCGCCGCCGGTCTCGTAGAGGAGCGGGATGTCGAGGACGACGAGCGGGGCGTCCGCGTGCCGAGCCAGGAACTCCGTGCTGGCCGCCCGGACCAGCGGATGGACGATCTGCTCGAGTGCCGCCATCCGGTCGGGCGCATCGAGCACCGCCGCGCGCAGACGCGTCCGGTCGACGCCGCCTGCCGCGTCGCGCACGCCCGGAAAGGCCTTCTCGATTGCCAGCGCGGCCGCTCCGCCGGGGCCGTAGAGGGCGTGGACGGCCGCATCCGCGTCGTGGACCGGGACACCGCGCTTGGCAAACAGCGCCGCGGTGGCCGACTTGCCCATGCCGATCGAGCCGGTGAGCCCGAGCACGACGGGTCCGGACCCGGCCTTCGGCCACATCGCTGTCTCAGATCCGGCCTTCGGCCTCATCGGGCGAGATCCGCCACGATCCGGTCGCGCAGGGCGGGGGTGACGGTGGGGCGAAGGCCGAACCAGGCCTCGAAGCCGGGCACCGCCTGGTGCAGCAGCATGCCGAGCCCGTCCACGGCGGCCAGCCCTCGGCGGCGTGCCGCCGCCAGGAGATCGGTTTCGAGCGGCGCGTAGACGATGTCGGCCACAGCGGCCCCGGCCGGCATCCGGGCGAGGTCGATGGCGAGGGGCGGCTGGCCCTTCATGCCGAGCGACGTGGTGTTGACGAGGAGACCGGTCTCGGCGAGCGCCGCCGGCAGGTCGTCCCAGGCGAGGGCGTCTGCGATGCCGGGGGCGAGGGCCGCCACCGCCTCGGCCCGGGCCGGGGTGCGGTTGGCGACCAGGATGCGCCGCATGCCCCGCTCGGCCAGCCCGACCACGATCGCCCGGGCCGCGCCGCCGGCGCCCAGCACCACGGCGGTACCGTTCCCGCGCGCGGGCCAGTCCGTCCCCAGGCTGTGGTCGAGATGGGCGCAGAAGCCCGGCGCATCGGTGTTGTCGCCCCGGATCCGCCCGTCGGGCCCGACCATCAGGGTGTTCACGGCCCCGATCTTTTCCGCCCGCGGCGTCAGGGTGTCGGCGAGCGCGCAGGCCGCCTCCTTGTGGGGGATCGTGACGTTGCCGCCCCGGAAGCCCGAATCCAGCAGCGACCGGACGAACTCCGGAAAGGCCTCCGGGGCCACGTCCAGCCGCTCGTAGGAGCCGGAGATCCCGTGCTCGGCGAGCCAGTGGCCGTGAATCAGTGGCGAGCGCGAATGGGCGATCGGGTGGCCGACCACGAAGGCGCGAGGCACGGGGCTGCTCACGCCGCGCAATCCTGCGCCAGCCGGCAGGCCGGGCCGCCCGCTTCCTCGATCTGTAGCGTGGCATGGCCGATGCCGAAGCGTGCCCGCAGGCCCTCGGCGGTCTCGGTCAGGAATCCGTTGCCGGACAGGCGGTAGCCTTCTTCCATCACGAGATGGACCGTCAGGGCGACGCTGGTGGTGCTCATCGGCCAGATGTGCAGGTCGTGCAGGTCGGCGACGCCGGGTCGCCCGCGCAGGAAGCCGGTCACGGCCTCCGGCGAAATCTCCTGCGGCACGGCATCGAGCGACATCGCCAGGCTGTCGCGCAGGAGCCCCCAGGTCGCCCAGACCACCAGGCCGGCGATGACGAGGCTGACCGCGGGGTCGAGCCACGCGAGCCCGGTGAGCTGGATCACGAGGCCGGCGATCACCACCCCGGCCGAGACCGCGGCATCGGCCGCCATGTGCAGGAAGGCGCCGCGGACGTTGATGTCGCCCTTGGCGCCGCTGGCGAACAGCCACGCAGTCAGGCCGTTCACCAGGATCCCGATGGCGGCCACCACCATCACGGTGGTGCCGGCCACGGGCTCGGGATGGGCCAGCCGGACCAGAGCCTCCCAGATCACCGCCCCCATGGCGATCAGCAGGAACACGGCGTTGAACAGGGCCGCCAGGATCGAGGAACTGCGATAGCCGTAGGTGAAGCGCGCGGTGGCCTGCCGGCGCACGAGGACCGCGGCGACCCAGGCGGCGGCGAGACCCAACACGTCCGACAGGTTGTGGCCGGCATCGGCGACAAGCGACATGGAGTTGCTGAGATAGCCGTAGATCGCCTCTACCACCACGAAGACGGTGTTGAGCGCGATGCCGATCGCGAAGGCCGGCCCGAAATTTTTCGGGACATGCGCGTGGCCGCCATGGCCTCCATGGGAATGCCCGCCATGGGAATGGCTACCGTGGGAATGCCCCCCGTGGCCGCCGTGCGAATGGTCGTGTCCCGCCAAGGCGGTACTCCCTCAGAAAGCCAGAAGCCCGGCGGCGCGCAGCCGCGCGAGGAGCGGCAGCAGCGGCAGGCCCAGCACGGTGCTGTGATCGCCCGCGACCGATTCGAACAGGTGGATGCCCGGCCCCTCGAGCTGGTAGCCGCCGACGCTCGCCCGCACGCGATCTTCGCCCGCGCAGTCCACATAGGCCGCGATCGCCCGAGCATCGAGGGGGCGCAGGGTCAGCCGGGCGGTCTCCACGAAGGTGTCGCGGACGGATCCGGCCAGCGCCACGGCGGAATGCAGGGCGTGGGTCCGGCCGGCGAGGCGGGCGAGCTGCGCCCGGGCCGCCGCGGCATCAGCCGGCTTATGGAACACGGTGCCGTCGCAGTCGAGCACCTGATCGGCGCCGATGACGACGCGTCCGGGATGCCGGGCCGCCACCGATTCGGCCTTGGCGCGGGCGAGGTGCAGGGCGAGATCGGGCGGGGACAGGCCGGCGCTCTGCGCCTCCAGGGCGCGCTCGTCGACCTCGGGGGACGCGGTCTCGACCGGCAGCGCGGCGCTCTCCAGCAGGAGGCGTCGGGTCGGGCTGGTGGAGGCGAGGAGGAGCGGGGCCGAGCCGGTCCAGGGCGAGCGGAGCATCGCGCCAGTGTCACGGATCCGGCGCAGGGCGCAAGACGGCGATCGTATCGGGGGCTGCGACGAGCCCCGCCGTCGGAATGGACCGGCGGGCGGGGCTGTCGCGGGGCCGTTACGCAACCTGGCGCCCGAGATGACCTTGGCACGGGTCGGTTAGGGGAAGGTCAACGGCCGGGACAGGGAACTTGTCCATTCCGTGCTGAGAAGGGACAGGCACCGTTTATCTCCCTCCCCCGCAGAGGGGGGAGGGTGCGCGCGCGTCAATCAAAGTTCAGGATCGACGCGAGGCGGAACTGCGTCCCGGGCTAGGCTCCGGGACTATCGCAGCGCCGCCGGGGAGGCGTGCGCCTCAGGTGTTCATCGAGTCGAAGAAATCGCCGTTGCTCTTGGTCTGGCGCAGCTTGTCCATGAGGAACTCGATCGCGTCGGTGACGCCCATCGGGTTGAGGATGCGGCGCAGCACGTAGGTCTTCTTGAGCGCGTCCGGCGGGACCAGCAGCTCCTCCTTGCGGGTGCCCGAACGGGTGATGTCGATCGCCGGGAAGATGCGCTTGTCGGAGACCTTGCGGTCCAGGATGATCTCGGAGTTGCCGGTGCCCTTGAACTCCTCGAAGATCACCTCGTCCATGCGCGAGCCGGTGTCGATCAGCGCGGTGGCGATGATCGAGAGCGAGCCGCCCTCCTCGATGTTGCGGGCCGCGCCGAAGAAGCGCTTGGGCCGCTGCAGGGCATTGGCATCGACACCGCCGGTCAGCACCTTGCCGGAGGACGGCACCACCGTGTTGTAGGCGCGGCCGAGCCGGGTGATCGAATCGAGCAGGATCACGACGTCGCGCCCGTGCTCCACGAGGCGCTTGGCCTTCTCGATCACCATCTCGGCGACCTGCACGTGGCGGGTGGCCGGCTCGTCGAAGGTTGAGGCGATGACCTCGCCCTTCACCGAGCGCTGCATGTCGGTGACCTCCTCGGGCCGCTCGTCGATGAGCAGCACGATCAGGTAGCACTCGGGGTGATTGAGGGTGATCGACTGCGCGATGTTCTGCATCAGCACGGTCTTACCCGTGCGCGGCGGCGCCACGATCAGGGCGCGCTGGCCCTTGCCGATCGGCGCCACGATGTCGATGATCCGCGGCGAGAAATCCTTCTTGGTCGGGTTGTCCAGCTCGAGCTTGAACCGCTTCGTCGGGAACAGCGGCGTCAGGTTGTCGAAGTGGACCTTGTGCTTGATCTTCTCCGGGTTCTCGAAGTTGATCGTGTTGACCTTCAGGAGCGCGAAGTAGCGCTCGCCGTCCTTGGGGCCGCGGATCGGGCCCTCGACGGTGTCGCCGGTGCGCAGGCCGAAGCGGCGGATCTGGGTCGGCGAGATGTAGATGTCGTCGGGGCCGGGCAGGTAGTTCGAGTCCGAGGAGCGCAGGAAGCCGAAGCCATCCTGCAGCACCTCGACGGTGCCCGAACCGATGATCTCGATCTCCTTGGCAGCGAGCTGCTTCAGGATCGCGAACATCAGCTCCTGCTTGCGCATGGTCGAGGCGTTCTCGACCTCGACCTCCTCGGCGAAGGCCGTCAGGTCGGTGGGCGTCTTCGCCTTGAGATCCTGGAGCTTGACCTCGCGGACACCTTCAAGGGCGGCGGGGAGGGCCGGCGCATCGGCCGGCTCCTCGGTCTCGATCTCGGCGAGGGCGTCGGGATGTGGCGTCATGGGGTGTCTTGCAACCGACGGAGAAGGTGGGAGGGCCGGTTCTGTGCCACGCACCCGGGGGACGGGCGGCGATGGGCGGGCCGCGCTGCGGCGAGGGGCCCGAGGATCAGGGTGGCGAAACCGTTCTGGCAGGACCCTCACAGGCGCGCTACGGCGCAGACCGTGTGATGAGGGCCCGGTACGGATAACGCGTTTCGCCCCCACACTCAAGTGCCTTGCACGGAAGGCACGGCGAGGGCGCGCTAAAGGCCCTCGCGGACGGGTTGCGTCAAGGTTAGACAGGCGACGCCGCGGACGGACTCGGAACCGGGTCCGATCGGGATCGTTCCCCGTCCCGGTGCTGCAGCGCAGCAGACCGTGAACCTGTTTCAGACCCGCAACCCGTTTTTGATCCGCCATCCGTTTCAGACCCGAAAGCCCATTAGACCACCATGCGCGACGATGCCGCCGGACGCACCATCACCGCCCACGAGCCGCGCCGGATCCCATGGCTCGACGTCGTGTTCGGCTTCGGCCCGATGGTGCCGATCGTGGTCGGTGCCGCGGCGGCCTGGTGGCTGAACGGGCAGCCGCTCGACTATCTCGTGGCCCTGTTCACCCTGCTGTACGCGGCCTCGATCCTGCTGTTCCTCGCCGGCGTCCACCGGGGCGTCAGCTTCCGGACCGAGGGCGGCCCGCGGCTGTCGCAGATCGTCACGATGCTGGTGATCTACGCGCTCGGGCTGTTCAGCTTGTTCTCCGCCGTGATGGGCAAAGCCGTTCCGGCTCTGGCGATGCTGATCCTCGGCTACGCCGTGGTCGGGATCTTCGATCCGATCGCGGCGCGCTCCGGTGCGGTGCCCCTGGCGCATGCCCGCCTGCGTCCGCTCCAGATGCCGATCGCCGTGGTGAGCCTTGCGGTGCTGCTCTGGCTGAAGCTGACGGCGCCGTACTGACGTCGTCCGGCGGCACGCGGCACGCGGCACAACGCGCCGTCGGATGCAGCATGTTCTCATCCGGACTAACGGATTCCTCGATCACGGTTGGAGACGGCGAGCGGTATCAGAACACGCGCCTCTGCCTCCCCCCTCTGCGGGGGAGGGAGGGCGCGTGGCGGATTCAGCCGAGCGCAGGGTCGCATCCGCAAACCGAATTCCCCTTTCGCACCGCATGCTCTAGAGCCCGGCCGCAGGATCCCCGCCTGCCGGGGACGATTCAATCCGATGCCGGATCCGCGCTCCGGGTCCGCGAGAAGCGAACGCGCCCCCATGTCCAAGGCCGATACTCCCAAGGCCGAGAAGGCCGACATCCTCAAGCCCCGCCTGCCGCGCGGCTTCGTCGACCGGCGCGCCGGTGAGATCGCCGCGCAGCACCGGATGCTGGAGACGATCCGGCGGAGCTTCGAACTCTACGGCTTCGAGGCGCTGGAGACCCCCTTCGTCGAGTACACCGAGGCGTTGGGCAAGTTCCTGCCCGACCTCGACCGGCCGAACGCGGGCGTGTTCTCGTTCCAGGACGACGACGAGGCGTGGCTGTCGCTGCGCTACGACCTGACGGCGCCGCTCGCCCGGTTCGTGGCCGAGAATTTCGACGCCCTGCCCAAACCCTATCGCAGCTACCGGGCCGGCTACGTCTTCCGCAACGAGAAGCCGGGGCCGGGCCGGTTCCGCCAGTTCATGCAGTTCGACGCCGACATCGTGGGCGCGGGCAGCATCGCGGCCGATGCCGAGATCTGCATGCTGATGGCCGACACGCTGAACCGGCTCGGGCTCGGCGGCCAGTACGTGGTCAAGGTCAACAACCGCAAGGTGCTCGACGGCGTGATGGAGGCGGCGGGCCTCGCGGGCGACGACCGGGCCGGCCAGCGCCTGACCGTGCTCCGGGCGATCGACAAGCTCGACCGGCTGGGCGTCGACGGGGTGCGCCAGCTCCTGGGCGCCGGCCGCAAGGACGAGAGCGGCGACTTCACCAAGGGCGCGGGCCTCGACGAGGCGGCGATCGGGCGGATCCTGGCCTACGTGTCGTTCCAGGCCAGCGCCGCGGACGGCGCCGACAAGGTGGCGTTCTGGGAAAAGTTCTTTGCCGGCTGGCACGACGCGGTCGGCGATTCGGAGACCGGCCGGGAGGGCATTGCCGAACTGCACGCGATCATGCGCCTCTGCGCGGCCGCCGGCTACGGCCACGACGTGATCCGGGCCGATCCGAGCGTCGTGCGCGGGCTCGAATACTACACCGGCCCGGTCTACGAGGCCGAGCTGACCTTCCCGGTGACCAACGAGGACGGGCAGACGGTGCGCTTCGGTTCGGTGGCGGGCGGCGGGCGCTACGACGGGCTGGTCGGGCGGTTCCGGGCCGAGCCGGTGCCGGCGGCCGGCTTCTCGATCGGCGTCTCGCGCCTGTTCTCGGCCCTGCAGCTCGTGAATAGCCCGCTGCTCGCCGGCACCGAGACTCCTGGGCCGGTGGTCGTGCTGGTCCTCGATCGGGAGAACATGGCCGATTACCAGCGCCTCGTGGCGCTGCTGCGTGCCGACGGCATCCGGGCCGAACTCTATCTCGGCGCCGCCGGCATGAAGGCGCAGATGAAATACGCCGACCGCCGCCGCGCCCCGGTGGCGATCATCCAGGGCTCGAACGAGCGCTTGGCCGGCGAGGTCCAGATCAAGGACCTGATCGAGGGCGCCCGGGCGGCGGAGTCCATCGCCAGCAACGCCGAGTGGAAGGCCGCGCGGCCGGCGCAATTCTCCTGTCCGGAGGCCGATCTGGTGGCGCAGGTCCGTGCCGTGCTGGCTCGGCACTTTCCGTCGACCGCGGGTTGAAACGCACAAGCCTCCGCGGCGTTGTTCCCGGTCGATGCCGCGACCTTGTCGGCAGGGAAATCCGGGGATGCGCTTCAAGACGCCCACGCTGATCCTGCCGGCCGTGCTGCTCCTTGCCGGCGCAGTACCGGCTTCCGCAGCCCGCCCGGTGCCCGGTCAACTGCCCAGCGCCGTGGCATCGGCCACGCCGGGAACCGGCAGCGCGCCGGTCCTCAGCGCCGGCGTCGCGGGCGCCCCCGCACTCGCTTCCCTGACCCGGAAGAAATCCGCACGGCGACCCCGCGGTGCCCGCCTCGGCAGCGCCCGCCCGCTCTGAGACCGCAAGCGAGTCCGGGTTTCCCAAGGGCGAGCCCTTGGGCGGGGGTTCGGGGGCGGAGCCCCTGAGACTTGGGCTTCGCCCAACACCGGGTGGAACCCGGCACCAGGGCTCTGCCCTGGACCCGCGAAAGGTCTCGACCTTTCGAAACCGGGACGTTGCTCTACCGCACGCAGACCGGCGGCAGCGCGGCGCGGACCTTGGCGGCGAATGTCGCGAGGTCGCAGCCGCCATCCCGCGCCGGACAGATCCCGATCGCCAGTGGCAGCGAGACCGGTGGGTTGCGGGGGCCGAGCGGCCGGGCGGTGCGCAGTTGATCGAGGGTCTGGGCGTAGATCTTGACCCGAACCGTCCGCGCCTCGGTCTCGGGATGGCGCCAGACTTCGAAGGCCAGGGTGGTGTCCGGGGCCGTCGGGTCCGGCTGACCCGGGAGCGACCAGCCGACCCCCAGGGCGCCCGACAGGTTCGACAGGGTGGTGTCGTGACCGGCCAGCATGACGAGGCGCGCGCTCGCCCCGAGCGGTGGGACGCCGAGACCCCGGGGCGCCTCGCCCTGCAGCAGGTCGGCGAGCATCCGCAGCAGCGTCGCCGCGCGGAACTGGGCGATCTCGGGCGTCCGCCTCAGGAGGTCGGCCGAGCGCCGGTGGGCGGGCAGCAGAGTCGCCAGGGTCTCGGTCGAACCCTGCCCCCAGGCGACCTGTTCGGCCGGCAGGCCCTCCGCGTATTCCAAGAGCAGGTTTTCCGACACCGTGGCGGCGAGCGCCAGCGGACCGGCGATCTTCAGCCCATTCGGCTCGGCGACTAACGTGCTCGGGCCGTCCAGGCAGGCGGCCGGGACCGCCGCGCAGGCCTGCGGGCCGAGGATCCGTTTCAGCGCCGCGATCGCCTTCTCGGACGGCTTGTCGGTCACCGCGATCCCGCCCGCCGTCCGGCTCTGGATCGCCGCCAGGGCCACGACCGGCTCCAGCGGGCAGATGCGCCCGCTGTCGAAGACCGGATCGACGGCACCCACCGGCCCATGACGCGCCACGAGGCCGCAACCCGGGAGGACGGCGTCGGCCAGGATCTGGCCGCTCCGGCGGGTGCGGTTCGCGGCGCCGTCCGCCCAGACCTGTACGGCGTTCGGCGCCGGGCAGCCGGTCGCGGGCAGCAATTCCGCCGCGGCATAGACCGCCCGCAGGTAGGTCCCCATCTGCGTCAACGCCTCGGCCCCGTGCGGGGTCAGCTCGCCCGGCTCGACCGGGAAGGCGGGCCAGGGCCGGCCGGTCTTAGCCTCCAGCGCGGCCGGCGAGGCGGTCGGCGCGCGTACGCCGTGGCGGGTGACCGTCACCACCCGTTCGAGCTTGGGCTCGGCCCGGGCGGGCGCCTGCGCCGCCAGGATCAGGCTCAGCGCCGCGGCGAGGCCCACCTGCCGCCGACCGGGAATCTGAAAGACGCGCCGAGTCATCCCGGGATCTGCTCCACATCGCCGCCGGATGATCCGACCACCCGACAATGCTCAAGCTCATGCGAAGAAGCAATCCATCCGCTTTCTAAGTCTTAACTTGCTGGATTTCGGATCGTATCGACTTCATTTTTGGTTCGTATGATCCATAAACCACAATCTAACGCTTCATTTTATCGGTTCACACATTGAATGTTCTGGTTTCGAAAGGTCGAGACCGTTCGCGGGTGCAGGGCAGCGCCCTGCTGTCGGGCTGTGCCCGATGGTCGGCCTCTGCCCGCACCAGGGCTTCGCCCGATCTGTCAGGGCTCTGCCCTGACGACCCGCCAAAGGGCGAGCCCTTTGGAATCCCCTGATCGGCGTGACGATCGGGCCGGACGGCCCCTGCGCAGTCCCGCGCGCCGGACCAGCGCGGGGTGTGTCGCCAAGCCCGGCCGTGGTTGCTACAGAGCGCCCGCGAGGTGGACACGA
This sequence comes from Methylobacterium sp. E-065, assembly GCF_022829605.1. Lineage (GTDB taxonomy): Bacteria > Pseudomonadota > Alphaproteobacteria > Rhizobiales > Beijerinckiaceae > Methylobacterium. Next base: position 75,725 of record NZ_JAKSYD010000153.1, read on the forward strand.
TGACACGACCGGAGGCGGGTGAGACGGGGGCGGGGGACGCGGCGCGGACGCGTCTGCTCGCCCATCTGACGGCGGCGGGCTACCGGCCGGTGACGCCGCCGGTGCTGCAGCCGCTGGAGCCGTTCCTGGAACTGTCCGGCGAGGATATCCGCCGCCGGATCTTCGTGACCCAGGATGCGGCCGGGGCCGAGCTGTGCCTGCGCCCGGAATTCACCATTCCGGTCTGCCGCCTGCACCGGGCCGAGGCCGACGGGCGGGTGGCCGATTACAGCTATTGCGGCCCGGTCTTCCGGCTGGCGGCCGACGAGCCCGACGAGTTCTTCCAGGCCGGGATCGAATCGATCGGGCGCACCGACACGCCGGCCGCGGACGCGGAGGTGCTGGGCCTCGCCCTCGAAGGTCTCGCGCTGTTCGGCCGGCATGATCCGGCGGTGCGGCTCGGCGATATGGGCCTGACCGTTGCGCTTCTCGACGGGCTCGCGGTTCCGCCCGCCGCCAAGCGGCGGACCCTCCGAGCGCTCGCCGCCGGGCGCTCGCTCGACGCCGTGACCAATGGCGCCGGGGCGCGGCCCGAGGATCCGCATGCCGGCCTGCTGGCGGCGATCCAGGGCCAGGACCCGCGGGGCGTGCGCGCCTTCGTGGAGGACGTGCTGGCGATCGCCGGGATCTCGGCGGTGGGCGGGCGCAGCGCGGGCGAGATCGCCGAACGCTTCCTCGCCAAAGCCTCCGCGCAGGCCCATGGCGGGGCCGGGCTCAACACCGAGAACCGCGCGATCCTCGACCGCTACCGGGCGATCGCCGGCCATCCGGACGCGGCAGCGCGTGATCTGCGAGCGCTGGTCGCCGACGCGAACTTGCGCCACGACGCCCTCTCGGCCGCCCTCGACCTGTTCGAGGAGCGCACCGGCTTCATCGCGGCCCGGGGCCTGCCGATCGAACGCTTCCGCTTCCAGGGCGGCTTCGCCCGCAACCTCGACTATTATACCGGCTTCATCTTCGAGGTGACCGAGCGCGACGGCCCGATCCTGGTCGGGGGCGGCCGCTACGACGGGCTGCTCGGGCATCTCGGCAGCCCGGTGCCGCTGCCCGCGGTAGGCTGCACCTTCTGGATCGAGCGCGTGGCGGGAGCCGGACAATGAGCGCTTCCGAGCCCCTCAGCTTCGAGCCCCTCATCCTGGCGGTCCCGTCCAAGGGACGCCTGCAGGAGAATGCCAGCGCGTTCTTCGGCCGCGCGGGTCTCAAGCTCGCGCAAGGCGCGGGCGCCCGCGATTACCGGGGCAAGCTTCTCGGCGTGCCCGACGTCGAGGTGCGCTACCTCTCGGCTTCCGAGATCGCCGCGCAGCTCGCCTCCGGCGCAGCCCATCTCGGGGTGACCGGCGAGGACCTGATCCGCGAGACCCTGCCGGACGTGCGCGGCCAGGTGGAATTGCTGACGCCGCTCGGCTTCGGCAACGCCACCGTGGTGGTGGCCGTGCCCCAGGCCTGGATCGACGTGCGCGACATGTCGGATCTCGACGAGGTCGCGGCCGGGATGCGCGCCCGCCACGGCCGGCGCCTGCGGGTCGCCACCAAATACGTGAACCTGACCCGCCGGTTCTTCGCCGAGAAGGGCGTGGCCGATTACCGGATCGTCGAGAGCCTGGGTGCCACCGAGGGGGCACCCGCCGCCGGCTCGGCCGAGATCGTGGTCGATATCACCACCACGGGGGCGACGCTCAGCGCCAACGCCCTGAAGGTGCTGGAGGACGGGATCATCCTGCGCTCGGAGGCGAACCTCGTGGCCTCGCTCAAGGCGCCCTGGGGCGCGGGCCAGCGGGCGGCGCTCCGCACCGTGCTCGGCCGCATCGCCGCCGAGGAGCGCGCCCGCACGACCCGAGAGGTGCGCGCCGCCCTGCCGGAGAGCGGCACGATCGACCTCGCCACCCTCGCAGGGCTGCACGAGGCGGAACTGCCCTACGGTGCTCCGCGGGGGCCGGAGGGTGAGATCGTGCTGCGCTGTCCGGAGGGCGCGGTGTTCGACCTCGCCGGCGCGCTGGTCGAGGCCGGGGCGCGGGCCGTGACGGTGCGGCGGGTGGACTACGCCTTCGCGGCCGAGAACCCGCTGGCGGAGCGGTTGCTGGCGCGGTTGTAAGGGCGTTCGTCGGGCCTGCACGCGTGATCGCTGCGAGCTATTGCGGCCCCTGCTTGGCGAACTCCGAAAGCACGCCGCGCAGCACCTTGAGCCGCCCGTCATACGCGGCCGTCAGGCAAGCTACGTCGGCGCCGCAGGTCCGGCGCTCCTCGAGCCACGCTTCCTGATCCTCGCGCAGCTTCCCTTGGCCACCCATCGGCAGCACGGCCTTCAGGATCTCGAACCGGGTCGCCATCTCGACGTCCCGGTCGTTGAGGGGAAGATGCGCGCAGATCGCCTTCTCGTCGGCCGCCGTGGCCTTGTCGCAGGGGAAGCTCGCCGCGTAGGCCGGGGCGTTGGCCCCGAGGGCGGCGAGGAGCAGGGCGAGGACGAGCGGCTTCGACATGGCCTGCCAACGAGCCGGTGGCGGAAAGGCTCCCGCGCGCCGACAGCGTGGCGAAACGCGCCCGGGATCACAGGATCCCCGGATCAGAGGCCCGGCTTGACCACCACCAGGATGACGATGACGATCATCAGGAGCGTCGGCACCTCGTTGAGCACCCGGTAGAACCGGTGGCCGCGGGTGTTCCGGTCGGCGGCGAAGTCCTTGACCATCCGGGCGAGCCAGCCGTGAATGCCCGACATCGCCAGCACCAGCACGAATTTCGCCTGCAGCCAGGGGGCCGCGTAGTAGCCGCTCATCCAGGCGAGGATCAGCCCGAACACCCAGGTGGCGATCAGCGCCGGAGTCATGATCGCCTTGAGCAGGCGGCGCTCCATGACCTTGAAGGTCGCCGATTGCCCCTCGGAGCCCGGCGGCAGGCTCGCGTGATAGACGAACAGCCGGGGCAGGTAGAGCATGCCCGCCATCCAGGCGATCAGGCTGACGATGTGCCCGACCTTGATCCAGTCGTACAGCACGGCCGGCTCAGCCCCGCAGCCGTGCGAGCATGCGCTCGACATGGGCGACCGGCGTCTGCGGCGTGATGCCGTGGCCGAGGTTGAAGATGTGCGGCAGGCCTGCCGTCGCGGCCAGCACGGTGTCCACCGCCGCGTCGAGGGCCGCGCCGCCCTCGATCAGCGTGTCCGGATGCAGGTTGCCCTGCGTGACCGTGGAGGCCGGGACCCGGGCGCGCAGGGCCTTCAGGTCCACACCCCAATCGACCCCGATGGCGTCGGCAGCGGTCTCGGGCACCACCCGGGCATGGCCGTCGAGCCCGGAGCCCCGGGCGAATACGATGATCTTGGCCCCGGGCACCCGGGCACGCACGCCCGCGATCATCCGGGCGATCGGCCGCAGCGACCAGCGGGTGAGGGCATCCACGCTCGCGTCCGGAAGCGCGCTCTCGGCCACGTCGCCAACGGGCTCGACGGTGCCGCCCGCGGCGGGAACCGCCAGCGGCAGGGTGCCGGCATGGGATTCGAAGATCTGCACCGCATCGGCGCCGGCTTCGAGCTGCCGCACGAGGTAGTCGGTCTGCACGGTCACGAGGCGGTCGATCAGGGTGTCGACCAGGGCCGTGTCGCCCTCGGCCAGCGCCCGCGCCGGGGCGAGGTCCGGGGTGCCGCGCCCGCCGATCATGTAGCTCGCCACCGTCCAGGGGGCGCCGCAGAAGCCGAGCAGCGTGGTCTCGCGGGGCAGTTCGGCACGCAGCCGCTTCACCGTCTCGAAGACCGGGGCGAGGTGGGTCATCACGGCCGGATCGCCGGCCTCGCGCAGCTGCGAAAACGCCTCGCGCCCGTCGAGGGGGTCGAGGCGCGGCCCCTCGCCCTCCACGAAGCGCACGTCCTGACCCAGCGCGTGCGGGACGACGAGGATGTCCGAGAACAGGATCGCGGCGTCGAAGCCGAAGCGCCGGATCGGCTGAAGGGTAACCTCGACGGCGAAATCCGGATTGTAGCAGAGGTCGAGGAACGAGCCCGCCTCCGCCCGGCTCGCCCGGTATTCCGGCAGATAGCGGCCCGCTTGGCGCATCATCCAGGCGGGGGGCGGCCCGATGGCCTCTCCCTCGAGGACACGCAGCACCTTGCGTTCCCCCTGCGGCGTCCCCGTCATCTGCGCTCCACCCCCGCTTGTCCGATCCGGAATGCCTGTCGGCGTGCCTCCTGTCGAGTCGCGGCACGCCGATCCCCACACAGGCCCCTTCGAAAAGAAAAGAGAGATTCTAGGACTCTGTTTTTTCTATTGGGGGGGCGAGGATCGGGCGCGCAATCGGGTCCACAGGCCGTCCCCGCCGCCGCGCCGTTAACGAGGCTTTAAAGGATTCGCTCCATATTGCGAGAACCGGATGGTCCGACAGCGCCTTGGCTACGCCGAGTCGTGTACGCACCCCCCGTGTGTCCCGGATTGTCCCACGGGGCCGGATTCCGCCTGCCCAAATCGCGGGCCTGTGAACGGCGGAGTCGATAACCGAACACCGTCCTGTTCTGGACCGGCCCGGTCGGGCATCCTATCCACACTGATCGACTCCCCTGGCGGCCGGCGGTGGATAACCCGGGCCCCGTGACGAAGGCGACCAGATGGGCCGCAGCTATTTCCACCTCCACCTCGTCTCCGACTCGACCGGCGAGACGCTGATCAATGTGGGGCGGGCGGCGGCCGCCCAGTACGAGGGGGTGTCGGCGATCGAGCACGTCTACCCGCTGGTACGCTCGGCGGCGCAGCTCGACCGGGTCATCTCGGAGATCCGGGCCGCGCCGGGCCTCGTGCTCTACACCCTGGTGGGCGGCGATCTCGGTGAGCGGCTGGAGGAGGTCGCCCGGGAGACCGGGTCCCCGTGCCTGTCGGTGCTGCGGCCGGTCCACGACCTGCTGCGCGCCTATCTCGGTGCCGAGACCACGGCCCGGCCGGGCGCCCAGCACATGCTGAACGCGGAGTACTTCAAGCGCATCGACGCGATGAACTTCACGTTGGCCCACGACGACGGCAACCTGCCGGAGGATCTGGAGCAGGCCGACGTGATCCTGCTCGGGGTCAGCCGCACCTCGAAGACGCCGACCTCGATCTACCTCGCCAATCGCGGCCTCAAGACCACCAACCTGCCGCTGGTGCCGGGGATGCCGCTGCCGCCTGCGATCGAGCGCGCGCGCAAGCCGCTGGTGGTGGGCCTGTTCGCGTCACCGGAGCGGATCGTGCAGATCCGCCAGAACCGGCTCTCCAGCCTCAACGCCGACGAATCGTCCCTCTACGTCGACCGCTCGGCGGTGGCCGACGAGATCACCATGTCGCGCCGGCTGTTCGTCAAGAACCGCTGGCCGACGATCGACGTCACCCGTCGCTCCATCGAGGAGACCGCGGCCGCGATCGTCGACCTCTACCGCGACCACCGCCTGAAGTTCATCGCGGATTGAGTCCGGGGTTCCCAAAGGGCAAGCCCTTTGGCGGGGTGTCGGGGCGGCGCCCCGACGCTCGGGCGAAGCCCGACAGAGCAGGGCGCTACCCTGCACCCGAAAAAGGTCAGGGACCTTTTGAAACCACGACGTGTCAGCTCCCGCTCAGGACCGCACGCACCAGGGCGAGGCCGGCCAGCAGGCCCACCAGACCGGTTGCCACCGAGGCCAGCACGTAGAGGGCGGCCATGGCCGTCTCGCCGCGCTCGTACAGGCTGATCGCGTCGAGCGAGAAGGTCGAGAAGGTGGTGAAGCCGCCGAGAATTCCGGTGGTCAGGAACAGCCGGGCCGGGTGACTGGCCGCGCCCCGCAGGGCGAAACCCTCGGCCAACACGCCCATCAGGAACGAGCCCAGCACGTTGATGATCAGCGTGGCCAGCGGAAAGCCGAGACCCGGCAGCAGCCGCGCAACCGCGACGTTGACGCCGTGCCGGGCACCGCCTCCGAGTCCGGCGCCGAGGATGACGATGAGGGTCTTGATCATGCCTACCCTTCCTGTTTCGGTCGGGCGGACCTCACGCGTCGCGGCTTCGGCGCACGGCCCCACCGCGGACCGCGAAAAGCGCGCCCGTGCGGTAGGAGCCATCAGCCCGGCATGGGGATGCCGGGCGGTTGTCGGGGAGCTCCATCCCCATCACCGACAGATCTAGCGCAGGACGGTGCAGGGGGGAACCGGGTTTCCCGGCCCCCATGCCGGTTCGGGGATCAACGCGCGAAGGTGAAGTGGCTGCGCTGCGCGATCTGGGCGGCGTAGAAATCCTCAACCACCTCGCGGACCACCTCGGCGAGCTCGTCGCCCCGGTGCTCGTCGAGCTGGATGTCGCTGCCCACCGTGCGCCCGCTGGCGCAGTGCGCCGCGCCGGGCATGAGGCGCTCGTTGTAGCGCTGGTTCAGTCCCGAGACCGAGATGAAGTTGCTGCCGCCGAGTTCTGGCCCGTACTTGATCTTGATCTTCTGCTCGGCCTCGAGCCCGCGCAGCTGCGCGCAGAGGCTGATGAAGTTGTCCTGATCGATCCTGGCCTCGAGGCCCGTGATGCTGCCGTGGACGTTATCCTCCTCGTTGAGCACTTCGGCCATGAGGTTCAGGACGCCCACGACCGGCTGCAGCGCCCGGCTACCCTCGTCCAGCAGCTTCTGGCGAAACGCGTTGCTCCGGGCATCGGCTTCCTGCAGCCGCGCGCGGAACCGATCCTTGACGTCATTCGCGCGTGTCATCGCGCTCCTCCCTCGTGGTTCACCCGGTTCTTGTTCGTCCGGATACTGGGAACCTATGGAGGTTTTTCAGATGACGCAACATCGTGCAAAATATTGATGCCTGCCCGGATCTTAAGCCATTGCACAGGAATAGTACTTGCCTAGGGACTGTGCAATGGCCTTCGATCAGGCGGTCGTCACTTCAGAAGCTGCAGCAGGCTCCGGCCGGCGGGGGTCTTGAGTTCCTTGGCGTCGAGCTTGCCGTCGCCGTCCGGATCGGCCGCCTTGAAGCGCTGCTCGACCAGGGCGAGGTATTCCTTCCGGTCGAGGGTGCCGTCGGAATCGGGGTCGGCCGCCTTCAGATCCTTCTTGCTGACCCGGCCCTTCAACTCCTTGGCGTCGACGGTGCCATCCTTGTCGGTCTCGGCGGCGTCAAAAACCTTCCCGGCCGCCGCCTGGGCCTCGGCGAGGTCGATGGTGCCGTCCTTGTCGGTGTCGACCATCTTCAGCGTGCGCTCGGCGCCGGACGACCGGGCCAAGGCCGTGGTCGGAAGTGTGGCCGGCAGGACTAGGGCGGCACTGAGCGCCGCGGCGAGGATGGGTCGGATCAGGGGCGTGGACATGTCGAGCGGGTCTCCGTGGCGATCTGCGCCGGCGACCCAAATCATAACCGCGGTGGCTGTTCCCGAACCGTCCTTCACAAGCCGAGGATCGCCAAGATCCACGGGACTCGACACAAGACCGAAAGCCTTCGATCGGTCATCCCACCCTCCCCCTCATCCTGAGGTGCCGGAGCGCAGCGGAGGCCTCGAAGGAGCCCTCCAGGGATCGCGCGGCTGGCTGGAGGGCTTGGCCGCTCCTAACCCGGGCCGACGACGCTCCGGCGCCGATCCCGGACGATCGGCCGGTCCGGATCGCGATGCTGCTGTTCCCGGGCCTCACCGCGCTCGATCTCGTCGGCCCGCAGGAGCTGCTCGCGGGGTTGGCGCCCGGCAGCCTGCACTTCGTCGCCGAGGCCGCCGGTCCGGTGGCGAGCGATACCGGCCTGTCGCTGTTGGCGACCCACACCTTCGAGACCTGCCCGCGGGACCTCGACGTCCTGTTCGTGCCGGGCGGCGACGGAACGCCCGCGCAGATGCGCGACGCCCGGCTGCTCGCCTTACTGCGGGATCGTGCCGAACGGGCCGCTTGGGTGACGAGCGTCTGCACCGGATCGCTGATCCTCGGCGCCGCCGGCCTGCTGCGGGGGTATCGCGCCACATCGCATTGGTGCGTGCGCGACGCGGTGCTGCCGCTCCTCGGCGCCGAGCCGGTGGC
>NZ_JAKSYD010000159.1 GCF_022829605.1 Methylobacterium sp. E-065
TGATGTCGAGCCGCCGGGTCGCCACTGTAATTGCACCGCCCTCGGGCATTGCGTCCCGGGCGTTGATGCACAGGTTGAGCAGCGCGTCCAGGTCCGCGGCCCGGGCCTGCAGATCGTCGGCGCGGCTAAAGCTGAGGAGCCGCTTCGTCCCCCCAGCACCGCCCGATACAGACCCGGCGATCCCGTCCTCTGCCGGCTCGAAATTCCCGCTCTCGACCTTCCTCGCTGCCCGGGTCCGGGCGCTGAGCGCCGATCCGTTCGAAGGGGACCGGCTCCCGGAGCAGATCGGCGCGTACCTGCAGCAGCAGCGCCGCCGCTCGGTCCTGCCGGGCGAGCGCGACCTGCTGGTCGAGACGTTTCCGCGGGGCAAGCGCCAC
>NZ_JAKSYD010000162.1 GCF_022829605.1 Methylobacterium sp. E-065
GGCCGACAAGCCTCAACCAGCGGCTCCAAAACAGCCCATTGCGTGTCGCCTAGCATCGTCCCTCCCAGATCAGAGGCACAAAACGCGTGCTACGCCAGATGGTTCAGGCGACGACAGACCCTAGCATCGCGGAAGTTAGCCCATGGGGCTACGGTAAAGACACCGAGTTGCAGCAACTCACGATACCGGAAGGTGCTCCGGCACCACCTGAA
>NZ_JAKSYD010000177.1 GCF_022829605.1 Methylobacterium sp. E-065
TGGTAGCCAGCGAAATTGGCGTGACGCGTCACGTCCTCCAGGCGACCGGCGCGCAGCCAGTGGATCTGAGCGGGCGGGTTGGCTGAGGCATAGGGGCCGAAAGCGTACAGGAAGCTGTTGTCGCTGCTGAGCAGTTCGTAGGTGCCGTCACCGTCGAGATCCTCGAACGTGTAGCCACCTCCGCCGTCCAGCGTCTCGCCGTCCGTGACGAACCAGCGGCCAGTGCGCGGGTCCTGCGTGGCGATCTTTGTTACCGTGCAGCAATGCGCGCCACCCCAGAACGACGAGAACACGAGGCTGGGGCGCGGCGATGCCGGGTCCAGGCGTACGGCGGCCAACTCGGCAAAATCCGTGTTCGAATCATCGTCTGTCCCACGGGTGGACTGATCGAGAGACAGCGTGAACGCCGCTTGGCCCTCCTCGCGACCCGCCGCGACCGGATAGCGGTCGTTGTCCTTTCCCCTCACGCTTGTGAGGACGACTGATAGGGCGCCGACGCGCAGAACGCTGTCACGCTTGCCGTCGTATTTGGCGATCGGCCCACCCATTAGGGGCGGGGGCACCCAGACCTGCTCGACATAGCTGTCGCCCCGCGAGAAGATGAAGTCGCTCGGCAAGCCGCCTGCACGCGTGAGGCGCTGGCGCAGGGCGCGCGGATCGACAGCGTTCTCAGGCCCAACGACGACTGCGAACCAACCGTTGGCCGCGCGTACGACACGCACGTTCGCGAACTGCCAGCGGTGGTGGCGGGCGACACCGATGGCGGAGTCGAGGTCCGGTCGGCTGGCGAGGACGACCCAACGGGCAGTGCCGGAGAGAGCGAGGCCACCCGCGCGGGTGGCCAGCGGCGCCATAGCGAGGAGGAGCGACGCGATGAATGCAGCCCACAACCTAGCCATGCAGATCTCCCGGTCACAACCTGACCGGGTCAGCGCGTCAAATCAATCTCACATCGGCGCGCACCAACTCTCGCACGGCGACGAATCGATCTGACGGTGTCAAATTTCTGAAGTGGTCGAACCTCTCGGTGCCCGGCCGATTCGCCACAGCTTTGGCACACCCCTGGCACACCGCCTCACAACTGAGCCAGATTACCGGATGAGCGATGCGCTCAAGCCACTGATAGATATGAAGAAGATTGGCGCACCCGACACGATTCGAACGTGTGACCTTTGCCTTCGGAGGGCAACGCTCTATCCAGCTGAGCTACGGGTGCAGGCCGTAGCCATTCCCTAGCCCAACCGCACCGTCAGCGCAACGGCGACCGGACACCCGGCGGCTCAGAGCAGGGCGGTGGCAGAAGCCCGACGCTGCGACAACCTGAAGATGTAGATGGCGTAGCCAGACGCGCGACGCTGTGCTGTATGGGTCCGACGCAGGGCCGCAGGGCGCAAGGCGTCGTCGGCAGGTCGGCAGCGCGGTCTCGGTTTGCTTGTGTTCCCCCAACTCGGCGGCGCGGCCGCGGATCACGGCAGACGATCTGGCTCGGCGCATCGCCGGTCTGGGGCCGGGCGAGCGCCTCGCCGTCCTGGGTGTCGGCCGCGCAGCCATCGGCACCCTCGTGTCGGAGAGCACCGACCGCGGCGCCCTGCTGGTCGCGGACGCGGATCGGTCCGGCGCCGCGGCGCTGATCGACCGGCTCCTCGACGATCTGGCGGCCCTCGCCCTCACGCGCTGGCCTTACTGGCACGGCCGCGACGCCTCCGCGGCCCCGGTCAGCGCCGATCCCTGGTTGAAGGCGGCCTCGAAGCGCGCGCGGCTCGGCCTGACGCCGCGCTTCCACCGGATGACGCGCGAGCTTGAGCTCCTGCGCCTCGTCGGGGCGCGTCGGCGCGAGGCGATGATCAGCGCGTTCAAGGCCGACCTGAGCGCGGCGATGGTAGGGTCGTAGCCCGGACGCGTGGCCGCAGATCCCGCCCCGGTGTTGCCGCTTCGCCCTTGTAGGGCCTCCGGGTTTCCCGGCCCCTGGGCGGGTCGGAGGCGGGACGGAGCGGGCAGGGGTGGCACTGGGCGGCCGGGCGAACAATTTCGGGACGCTGCGCCTGCTGTTCGCGGCCCTGGTGATCCTCGCCCACGCCCCCGAGCTGGTGGACGGGGACCGGTCGCGCGAGCTGCTCACCCGGGTGTTCGGCACCCTGTCGTTCGGCGAGGTGGCGGTCGACGGCTTCTTCCTCGTGAGCGGCTACCTGATCACCGCGAGCTACCGGGCCAAACGCTCCTTCGCCGACTACCTGATGCGGCGGGTGCGGCGGATCTATCCGGGCTTCGTGGCGGCGTCGCTCCTGTGCATCGCGGTCGTCGCGCCCCTGGCCGGGGGCGACCTCGCGGCGGTCTCGCTCCCCGAGACCCTGGTGCGGCTGGCGCTGCTGCTCATGCCGGTGGTCCCGGGCGCCTTCGCGGACCTGCCCTATCCGCTGCTCGACGGCGCGATGTGGACGATCCCCTGCGAGTTCGGCTGCTACCTGCTGCTCGGCCTCGTCGGCACCGCCCGGGCGCTCCGGCGGCGGGGCCGCTACCTCGCCATGCTGGCGGGCTTGAGCGGCCTGCTCGTGCTGCGGTGGCTGTACCTGCCGATCGGGCATCCGGGCGACGGGCTGGGTTCCCTGTCGGAGATGATCCGGCTCGGCTTCGTGTTCGCCTGCGGCGGCGCCTTCCAGCTCTTCGCAGACCGGATCGCCTATACCGGCCGGGGCGCGGCCTGCGCCGCCCTGCTGCTCATGCCGCTGCTGTTCAGCCCGCCGCTCGCCGAGCCGGCCTTCGCGCTGCTCGGCGGCTACCTGATCTTCTGGTTCGCCTTCGCGGTCCGGCCCCTCGCCCTGAGCCGCGCCACCGCGCAGGTCGATCCCTCCTACGGGCTCTATCTCTACGCGTGGCCGATCCAGAACCTGCTGATCGCCTGGGTGCCCGGGCTCTCCCCCTGGACGGGGGCAGCCCTGACGCTGGCGGCCGCGCTGCCCCTCGGGATCCTGAGCTGGTATTGCGTGGAGCGGCCGATGCTCCGGCGCCCGCGGGGCTCGACTGAGCCGGAGCCCAGCGACGCACTGGCCATTCTCAGTCGCTAAGCCTGCCGCATCGCGCGTCGCTCCCCGAGACCAAGCCCTTTCAAAACAAAGCGCATTTCCCTCCCCCTTGTGGGGAGGAGAGCGCGTCGGTGCAGAGGCGTAAACATTGGAACGCGCGGTGGGGAGGAGATCCGGTAACCGCTCCAGCACTCGCGCGTTGGCGACGAGCCAGCAGGGCAGGGGGCCGGACATGTCCCAGACCATCGATCGCGGGACCCTCGACCGGCTCATCGCCCTCGGCCGGGACCGCGGAGAACTCTCGGCGGACGACCTGCGGGCCGCGCTGCCGGTGGAGCACCTGGATGTCGATGCCCTCGTCCTGGTGATGCTCGAACTGGAGGCCGCCGGCATCAGCGTCGAGCCCGAAGCCTTCGGGCCGCCCACCGAAAAGCCGCTCACCACCGCCCTGACCCTCCCGCCGCGGGATCCCGGCCCCGTCCCGCTGGTCCGGGCGGCGCAGAGCGCGGACGCCGCGGCCTCAACGACGGAGTCCGGATCGCGGCCGGCATCGCCGCCGCAGGCGGATCCGGACGACGGGGCGGGGGTCAACCGGGCCGTCGCCCTGGCGGGCCTCGCGACGCTGCTCGTCCTCGGGGCCGTGCTGCTGCTGTTGTGAAGGGGAGGCGGAACGGATCGGCCGGCGGGCCCGTTGGCCGGGGGCTGTTCACGGAAGATCCGGCACCATGCGCCAACCCCCTGACGGAAACACCCCTGACGGCACCTTGGCCCTGCTGATCGCAGCCCTGCGCGAGGGCACGGCCCATGTCGAGGCGCTGCTCACGCTCGCGCGAACCGAGGTCGACGGCAACATCCGGGCGATCGTCTCGCTGGTCGCCATCGTGGGGACGATCCCGATCCTCCTGATCGTGACCTTCTTCCTGGGCCTCGACGGGGTGGTGAAGCTGCTGGCGCTGCCGCTGGGCTCGGAGGCGACGGCGGCGCTGATCGTCGCCGCGCCCTTCCTGGCCATGGCGCTTTGGCTCGGCTGGCTCGGCACACGCCGGATGGCGCTCGCGAACCTCGAACCCTGGCGGACGTGGCGTCAGGCGAAGCGGACCGTCCGGGACGTGGCCGGGACCGGAGCCTGACGCCGGCTCTCAGCGTCCCCGTGTGCCGGTGGCTTTGGGGCGCAGATGCAGGAAGCTGCGCTCGCCCGTGGCCGCCTCGGCGACGTGCTGGATCGTGTCGAGCAGGTCGGCCACCGCCAACGGTCCGATAGGCCGGAAATCGGCCTTCGGCGCGACCCAGCGCTTCTGCGTGCGTCCCGCGGCGATCTGCGCCTCGCTCAGCGCGTCGAAATCCCGGTGTCGCGTCACGGATCGTCCCTCCAAGCTCGGCTCGCGATGGGAAAATCTGCCCGAACTATGGTTGATGAAGCGTTAACGCAGGGCTCTCCGGGCCCTGCGCGGCAGGCCAGTCGGGTGCGGCGTTTCGGCAGAGCAAAGAGCCGCGCAGCGGCACCATAGCCCCCAGCTTGATCCCCGACACCAACCCCTATAGTCAGCAAAAACCGAGGTTCATCAATAGATTAGTGTGATTATAAACTGCAGCCGTCGGGCCGCGAGTTATCCCGATGCCGGACCCCGGGCGTAGCCCATGGCGGCAGGACAGGCCATCGGCGTCCGTGTGACCGATACCCTGGCGGCCTTGCGCCCGCTGGCACCGTTCTTCTGCCTGTACGTGACCTTCGGGGCGACGCTCGGCTTCCTGTCGGGCGGGGCGCCGCTGATCCTGCGGGCGCGGGGTGTCGAGCTGGCCGAGGTCGGGCTCCTGCAGCTCATCAACCTGCCGGTTGGGCTCACCTTCCTGTGGGCGCCGCTCCTCGACCGCCTGCACCTGCCGGTGCTCCCGCACCGCATCGGCTGGATCGCGGCCGCGCAGGCGGCGACGGTGCTGCTCCTCGTCCTCCTCAGCCTCGGTGCGCAGTGGCCGCTCGCGGCGCTCCTCGTCCTGGCGGTGGCGGCCTGCGCCTGCGTGGCCACCATGGACATCGCCCTCGAAGCCCTGGTGGTCGAGACCGTGCCGGGGGACCAGCGCGCCTTCGTGGCCTCGGCCAAGCTGTGCGGGGCCTCGCTCGGCGGGATCCTGGGCGTCGGCGTGCTGGTCGGCTCCTACGACCGGTTCGGCTGGCACAGGGCGGTCCTGGCCTGCGCGGCTTTGGACGCCCTCTGCCTCGTGCCGATCCTGTTCTATCCGGAGGAGCGCCGCCGCGGGGCCGGGGGCCGGCCGGAGCTTTGGACGGGGTCGCTCGCGCGCCTGCGCGTTCTGGGCGGGCGGGTGCTGGCGCTCGGGGCCTACTTCGCCGCCGCCTACCTGCTCTCCGGTCCCAACACTCTGGCGCTGCTCGATCTCGGCGTGCCCCTCGGGCAGGTCGGGTTCCTGACCGGCACCGTCCTGCCGGCGGTCAACCTCGTCATGGCGCTGGCGGCGGGCGGGCTCGCCGCCCGGTTCGGCACGGTCCGGCTGATCGGGTTCGGCGCCGTCGGCGTCCTCGCCTCCGGGGCCCTGATGGCCGGAGCCTGCGCGGGCCGGATGGCCGATCTCGCCCTCTTCGCCGCGGTGCTGAGCTTCGTCGCGGGCGGATTCCTCGGCGTGCCGGTGTTCAACATGATCTACCGCTGGGCGCAGGGACCGAGCCCCGCCACCGACTACGCGCTGCTGTTCGGGGCGGCCTTCTTCGCCGCGATGCCCCTGCGGGTCGCCGCCCCGGCGCTCGCCGGCTGGATCGGCTGGCCGGGCTACTTCGCCGCCACCCTACTGCCCTACGCCGCCGCGGTGGCGTGGCTCGCCGTCGCGGTGGACCGGACCCTGCGGACCGACCGGGCGGGCACGCGATGATCGCCGAAGAGGTCGCCGCACAGGTTCCCGATTCCCTCGCCGCCTACCGGGACGGCGTCGCCGATGGCCCCGGCGGCCCGGGGACGATGCCGCTCCAGGCGCTGCGCGACCCGCGCGTGTTCGACGCGACGCTCGACGCCTTCGCGGCGGGGCTCGGCCCCGCGGCGGGGCTCGGCCCGGCGGCGGGCTGCGCCCCGTGCGACCGGCGCATCCTGGTCTCGTATTGGAGCCAGTTCTACCTCGCGGCCCTCGCCACCCCCGCGCTGACCGCCCTGGTGCGCCTCGGCCGCCCCCTGCCGCTCGCCTTCGACGCGCTGAGTCTCGAACGCGACGCCGCCGGCCGGCCCTGCCGCTTCCGCCTGCCCGCGGAGGGGTGCGGATCCTGCGCGGCCCCCGGCCTCGCCGGGCTGGTGGAGGCGCATCTGCGCCCGTTCGTAGAGCTGTGCCACGAACGGTGCGGGATCGCCCCGCGGATCCTCTGGGGCAACGCCGCGGTGATCCTCGATTACGTCGCGCGGGAACTTGAAGGCTCACGCGGCGACGGAGCGGAGGCGGCCTGTGACGACGTCGCGGCCTGCCTCGGATGGCGCGCCGGCCCGGCCTGTTCTAAGAGCCCGCTGGCGCAGGCGCTCTGCCCGGGGGCGTCGGGCTGCCGGCGGCGGCGGGTCTGCTGCCTGCGCCACCGCCTGCCGGGAGTGCCGTCCTGCGGCGCGCTCTGCCCCGTCGCGTGCGCCGCTCAGAATCGATCCGAGCCGCGATGCTGAAGGCCTTCCTCGCCTATTACCGGCCGTACCGGACCCTGTTCCTGGTGGATTTCGGCTGCGCGGTGCTGTCGGGTCTGCTGGAGCTCGGCTTCCCCATCGCCGTGAAGAGCTTCATCGATTCCCTGCTGCCCCGGCAGGATTGGGGCCTGATCGTGCTCGCCGCCGCCGGTCTGGCGCTGGTCTATGTCGCCAATGCCGGGCTGATGGTGGTGGTGACCTATTGGGGCCACGTGCTCGGCATCAACATCGAGACCACGATGCGGGCCCGGGCCTTCGACCACCTGCAGAAGCTCTCCTTCCGCTTCTACGACGGCCAGAAGACCGGCCACCTCGTCGCCCGGGTGACCAAGGATCTGGAGGAGATCGGCGAGGTCGCCCATCACGGGCCCGAAGACCTGTTCATCGCCATCATGACGCTGCTGGGCGCCTTCGCGCTGATGGTCACGGTGCACGCGCCCCTGGCGCTGATCACCGGGGCGATCCTGCCGCTGATCGCCTTCGTGTCGATCCGCTACGGCGGCCGGATGACCCGCAACTGGCAGACGCAGTACGGAAGGGTCGGGGCGTTCAACGCCCGGATCGAGGAGAATGTCGGCGGCATGCGGGTCGTCCAGGCCTTCGCCAACGAGCCGCACGAGCGCGCCCTGTTCGCCCTGGACAACGCCCGCTACCGTGACACCAAGCTCGAAGCCTACCGGTTGATGGCGGCGGGGCTGTCGATCAACTATCTCGGCCTGCGCCTCGTCCAGATCGCGGTGCTGCTCGGCGGCGCCGCCTACGTGGTCCGGGGCGACCTGACGCCCGGGGGGTTCGTCGGCTTCCTGCTGCTGGTCGGCGTGTTCTACCGGCCGCTGGAAAAGATCGGCGCCGTGGTGGAGACCTATCCCAAGGGGGTCGCGGGCTTCCGCCGCTACCAGGAATTGCTCGCCACCGAGCCCGACATCACCGATGGGCCGGGCGCCCGCACGGTCGGCGCCCTACGCGGCGATATCCGCTTCGAGGGCGTGGGCTTCGGCTACGGCGCCGGCCGCCCGGTCTTTTCCGGCCTCGACCTCGCGGTGGCGGCGGGCGAGACCGTGGCGTTCGTCGGTCCCTCGGGGGTCGGCAAGACCACGCTGTGCGCCCTGCTGCCGCGCTTCTACGAGGTCGCGGCGGGGCGCATCACCGTCGACGGGATCGACATCCGCGCCATCACGCTGGCCTCCCTGCGGCGCCAGATCGGCATCGTGCAGCAGGACGTGTTCCTGTTCGCCGGGACGATCCGCGAGAACATCGCCTATGGCCGCCTCGACGCCACCGAGGCCGAGATCGACGCGGCCGCCCGGCGCGCCCGCCTCGGCGAGCTGATCGACACCCTGCCCGAGGGCCTCGCCACGGTGGTGGGCGAGCGCGGGGTGCGCCTGTCGGGCGGGCAGAAGCAGCGCATCGCCATCGCGCGGGTCTTCCTCAAGAATCCGCCGATCCTGATCCTCGACGAGGCCACCTCGGCACTCGACACCGAGACCGAGCGGGAGATCCAGCGGGCGCTGGCCGACCTCGCCCGCGGGCGCACGACCCTGGTGATCGCCCACCGCCTCGCCACCATCCGCGACGCCGACCGGATCGTGGTGCTGGGGGCGGGCGGCGTGGTCGAGACGGGCCGCCACGCGGCTTTGCTGGAAGCCGGGGGCGCCTATGGCCGCCTGCACGCGGCCCAGTTCGGGGCCGATCCGGTGCAGGCCGCGGAGTAGGGCGCGTCCCGCCCTACGGCGCCCGGGTTGCCGTGGAGTCGCGCAGGACCAGGCGGGTGGGGAACAGTGCCCGGGCGAGGTCGTCCGGGGCCCGCGTCCCCGCGATCACCGCCGCCAGCGTGGCGAAGGCGAACCGCACCATGGCGAGGGTCGGCACCGCGATCGAGGTCAGGCTCGGGATCGTGTAGGCCCCCTGGGCGAGGTTGTCGAAGCCGACGACGCGGACCGCCCCCGGCACCGCCACGCCCCGGTCGTGCAGCGCCTTCAGCACCCCGAACGCCACCCGGTCGTCGGCCGCCACGATCGCGTCCGGGCGCGCGGAGCGGTCGAACAGCTCGAGCGTCGCCCGGTAGCCGCCTCCGGAGGTCCAGTCGCACGGCACCACGAGGTCGTCGCGCGGGGGCAGGCCCGCCTCCGCCAGGGCGTCGCGATAGCCCCGGAACCGCTCGCTCGCGGTGTGCAGCCGCCGACCGTCCCCCTTGAGGAAGCCGATCGCGCGGCTGCCGGTCCGCGCCAGGTAGGCGACCGCCTCGTGGACGGCGTCGCGGTCGGCCCGCACGGCGCAATGCGCACCCGGCACGTCGAGGCCGAACACCACGAACGGAAACCGTTTGGCCTGCAGCAGGGCGATCAGCGGATCGTCCCGCCGCTCGGCGAAGACCACGAGGCCATCGACCCGGGCCTCGCTCACGAGGCTCGCGATCCGGGCCGGGCTGCCCGGGTCGTCGCTGCGGCAGCGCCGGTGGATCAGCGTGTAGCCGTGCTGGTCGGTGACCTGCGCGAAGGCCTGCAGGACGAGGCCCGTGTCGGTCTCCGGCAACGGGTCCGACCCATCGTCGGTGGCCTCGGCGCCTAGAGCGCTCTCCGCCGAAGTGGATACCGGTTCGGCGCAAGAGAGCGCGTCAAAACAGAGGCTTAGAGCCGTGCCCGATTGCAACGCGATCGGGCACGGCTCTAAGCAGGACACGCAGGCGATGCTGCGGCTCGGCTTCTTGCGCAGCGCGCGCGCCGCGAGGCTCGGCACGAAGTCGAGGTCGCGCATGGCCGCCTCGATGGTCGCGCGGGTGGTCCGGGCGACCTTCTCCGGATGGTTCAGGACCAGCGACACCGTCTGGAAGCTGAAGCCGGCCCGCCGCGCGACGTCCTTGATCGTCGTCTGGCCCATCGTCACCTCCGGCCGGCCGGGACGTCGCTCCCGAAGGGAACGCAATCGGCCGTCCCGATCCAGTCTAAGACCGGCCGGATCCGAGATAAAGCCGCGCGGATACGCAAGCGATTGATCGGATACAGAAACTCTTTAAGTCCGCCCGGATCGGAAACCGGTATCGTCCCGCCCCTATCGACAAGAAGCCCGCCGCGGCCGGGGCCGGGTGGGCTGAAGGTGGTCTCGTGTCTCGGAGTCAGCGGGACCCTAGGGCTCGCGGGGCGGCGCCGCATCCCCCATCCGGGGGAGGCCGGCCGGACCGTCGCTCCGGTCGCCGTCAGCCCCCGAAGGCGCGGGGCGGCAGCCCGACCACGCCGACATCGACCTCGAACAGGGCCCCGGCCTCCGGCACGCCCTCGGCCCCCCGCGACGCCGAGGTGACGAACAGGCGGTCGAGCCCGTCGCCCGCGAAGGCGCAGCTCGTGATGTTGGGGGCGGGCAGCGCGACCGCCCGGATCAGGCGTCCGTCCGGATCCACCCGGCTGATCCGGCCGCCGCCCCAATGGGCGATCCAGAGGCAGCCTTCGGCATCCGTGGTCATCCCGTCGGGCCAGCCCCAATCGTCGAGGAAGCGCAGGAACGCCCGCTTGCCCGAGAGCGTCCCGTCCGCCGCGAGGTCGAAGGCGTAGACCGTCCGGGCGGCACTGTCGCTGTGATAGATGATCCGGCCGTCGAGGCTGAAGGTCGGCCCGTTGGCGACCCCGTATTCGCCGTCCATCCGCTGCCAGGTCAGGTCGGGGTCGAGCCGGTGCAGGGAGCCCGAGACCGCGGTCTCGGCCTGGTGCATGCTGCCCGCCCAGATCCGGCCGGCGAAATCCACCTTGGCGTCGTTCAGGCGGTTGTCGGGATAGTCCGGCTCCGGATCGCCGACCGGCACGATGCGGTCGGCCTCGAAATCGTAGGTCGCGAAGCCGCTCTTCAGCCCGACGACGAAATCCCGCCGGCCGGCGCGGGGGATGATCCAGCCCAACGGCTCCGGGAAGGGCCGACGGCCGGTCTCGTCGTTGGCGAGATCGAGCCAGTTCAGGGCCGGGGCCTCGATGTCGACCCAGAACAGCGTGCCCCGCTCCGGCACCCAGATCGGGCCCTCGCCGAGCCGGTCGCGCCCGATCTGGCCTCCGGAACGGGCGACGATGCGGATCCCTGATTCCATGGCTTCGCCTTTCGGTCAGGCCGCGCGCGGGGTCCGGCAGCCCCAGGCGGCGTAGAACAGCACGTAGAGTTCGCAAGCCGCGGTGATCAGGAAGGAGTTCTGCAGCCCGAACCGGTCCGCCGCCCAGCCCTGCACCACCACCAGGGAGCCGCCCGCGATCGCCATGATCAGCAGCCCCGCCCCCTTCTCGGTGAGCGGCCCGAGGCCGCGGATGCCGAGGGTGAAGATCGTCGGGAACATGATCGCGTGGAACAGCCCCACCGCGATCAGCGCCCACATCGCCACCTGCCCCGTCGCGAAGGCCGCCACCAGCATCACCGCACAGGCGCCGACCGCCGCCCCGGCGAGCACCCGTTCGGCCGGCCGGCTCTGCATCAGGTAGCTGCCGACGAAGCGGCCGATCATCATCCCGCCCCAGAGCAGGAACAGGTAGCGCGCGGCCTGGGCGTGGGTCAGGTCGCCGATCTCGGGCTGCGCCACGAAGCTGATGAACAGGTTCGACACGCCGATCTCGGCGATCAGGTAGATGAAGATCGCCGGAACGCCGAAGACGAGGTTGCGGTGGCGCCAGAGCGACCCGCTCACGCGCCCGGCCTTGACGGGCGCCGCGCCGCCGATGGCCGGCAGCGGGAACCGGGCGATCACCACGGCGAGCACGATCAGCAAAGCCGCCACGATCAGGTAGGGCAGCTGCACCGACTGCGCGTCGGCCAGCCGCTCGGCCGGGGTCAGGACGGTACCGGCCGCGGCGTTGCCCGAGGTGGAGCGGCCGAGGATCAGGTAGCCGCCGAACAGCGGCGCCAGGGTGGTGCCCAGGGAGTTGAACGCTTGCACGAGGTTGAGCCGCGCCGAGGCGCTCTCGGCCGGGCCGACCACCGCCACGTAGGGGTTGGCGGCGACCTGCAGCAGGGTGATGCCGCTCGCGATCACGAACAGGGCGGTCAGCGTGATCGCGTAGGAGACCTCACGGGAGGCCAGCACCATCCCGAAGGTGCCGGCCGCCATGATGCCGAGGCCGATCACCAGGGCGCGCTGGTAGCCGACCCGCGCGATCAGCTTCGCCGCCGGGATCGAGGCCACGAAATACGCGATGAACCAGACCGACTCGATCAGCGTGGTCTGGGTATAGTCGAGGTCGAACACGCTGCGCAGGTGCGGCAGCAGCGTGTTGTTGATCACCGTGATGAAGCCCCACATGAAGAACAGGCTGGCGAGCAGCGACAGGGCCGGGCGGTAGGCCCCCAGCTCCTGCGCGCCGGCCGCGGCCGTCCGGGCCGCCGCCGGTCCGACGCTCGCGATCGGTGCCGCCATCCCGCGTTTCCTCTTCCTGTAGGCCACCGGTTCGGTGCACCGTGTTGCTCGTTACATTTGTCTGAGTATATACGGGATTCGCGGAGGTCAACCGCGCCCACCCGCGTGCGCCAGCGTATGATCTGTGCGTAGGGGGATCCATCCGGGGAGGGAACGATGCGCGGCGTGGGACCTGTAACGCTCTGCGCCGGTGCGATGATTCCGGCCCTGGCCCAGGCGGCTGAGCCGACCAGGACCGTGTTCGGCACCCTCCCGGACGGCCGCACGGTCGAGGAGGTGACGCTGACCAACGGCCACGGCATCACGGCGCGGATCCTGTCCTGGGGGGCGCTCCTGCGGACGCTCGAGGTGCCGGACCGGACCGGCAAGCCGGCCGACGTGGTGCTCGGCTACGACGACCTCGCGGGCTACCTCGCCAAGCCCAATTACTTCGGCGTGAGCGTCGGCCGCTACGCCAACCGCATCCGGGCGGGCCGCTTCACCCTCGACGGGCAGAGCTACCGGCTCGCCACCAATGACGGCCCGAACGCCCTGCACGGCGGCGCGGCCGGCTTCGACAGGCGGCGCTGGACGATCACCGCCGTGACCGGCGGCGCGGCCCCCGCGGTGAGCCTGCGCTATGTCAGCCCGGACGGCGAGGAGGGCTATCCCGGCACGCTGACGGCGACCGCCACCTACCGGCTGGACGACATCGACACGCTCACGGTCACCTACGAGGCGACCACCGACCGGCCGACCATCGTCAACCTGACCAATCACAGCTTCTTCAACCTCGCGGGCGAGGGCTCGGGCCGCTCGATCCTCGATCACGTCCTGACCATCCCGGCCGAGCGCTACACGCCGGTGGACGCCACCCTGATCCCGACCGGCGTGCACCTTCCGGTGGCGGGTACGCCCTTCGACTTCCGCAAACCCATGGTGATCGGCGCGCGCATCCGCGACGGACGGGACATCCAGATCGTGCGCGGGCGCGGCTACGACCACAACTGGGTCGTGACCGACGCGCCCACGGCCGAGCCGCACCCAATGGCGCGGGTCGAGGACCCGGAAACGGGCCGAATACTGGAGATTGCCAGCAACCAGCCGGGGGTGCAGTTCTATGCCGGCAACTTCCTCGACGCGACCGCGGTGGGCAAATCCGGCCTCGCCTACCGGCAGTCGGACGCCTTCGCGCTGGAGCCGGAGCTCTTTCCCGACACGCCGAACCAGCCGGCCTTCGGCTCGGCCCGGCTCGATCCCGGCCAGACCTACCGGAACGTGATCACCTACCGCTTCTCGACCAGCCCCGCCCATCGGACCCACAAATGACCGATCCCAAGACCGCCCGGCCCAAGACCGCCCGCCCGCTGCGCTCCCGCGCGTGGTTCGACAACCCCGACAATATCGACATGACGGCGCTCTATCTGGAGCGCTACCTGAACTTCGGCCTCAGCCTGGAGGAGCTGCGCTCGGGCAAGCCGATCATCGGCATCGCCCAGACCGGCTCCGACCTGTCGCCGTGCAACCGCCACCACCTCGTCCTGGCCGAGCGGATCCGCGAGGGCATCCGGGAGGCCGGCGGCATCGTGCTGGAATTCCCGGTCCACCCGATCCAGGAGACCGGCAAGCGGCCGACCGCGGGGCTCGACCGCAACCTCGCCTATCTGGGCCTCGTGGAGCTGCTCTACGGCTACCCGCTCGACGGCGTGGTGCTGACCACGGGCTGCGACAAGACCACCCCGGCCTGCCTGATGGCGGCCGCCACCGTGAACATCCCGGCCATCGCGCTCTCGGTCGGACCGATGCTGAACGGCTGGTTCAAGGGTCAGCGCACCGGCTCCGGCACCATCGTCTGGAAGGCCCGCGAGATGCTGGCGGCGGGCGAGATCGACCATGACGGCTTCATCAAGCTCGTGACCTCGTCGGCGCCCTCGACCGGCTTCTGCAACACGATGGGCACGGCGACCACGATGAACACGCTGGCCGAGGCCCTGGGCATGATGCTGCCGGGCTCGGCGGCGATCCCCGCCCCCTACCGCGACCGGCAGGAGGTCGCCTACCTGACCGGCAAGCGCATCGTCGCCATGGTGGCGGAGGATCTGAAGCCCTCCGAGATCCTGACCCGCGACGCCTTCCTCAACGCCATCGTGGTCAATTCGGCGATCGGCGGCTCGACCAACGCGCCGATCCACCTCGCGGCGATCGCCCGCCACATGGGCGTCGAACTCGACATCACCGACTGGCAGACCTACGGGCTCGACGTGCCGCTGCTGGTCAACCTGCAGCCGGCCGGCGCCTATCTCGGCGAGGATTACTACCGCGCCGGCAGCCTGCCGGCGGTGGTGGCCCAGCTCATGAGCCGCGGCCTGATCCGCGAGGGCGCGCTGACGGTCAACGGACGCACGATCGGCGACAATTGCCGCGGCGCGACGATCGAGGACGCGGACGTGATCCGGCCGATCGACCAGCCCCTCAGGGAGGCGGCCGGCTTCCTCGTGCTGCGCGGCAACCTGTTCGACGCCGCGGTGATGAAGACCAGCGTGATCGGCGAGGAATTCCGCAACCGCTACCTGTCGAACCCCGAGGATCCGGACGCGTTCGAGGGGCCGGTCGTGGTGTTCGACGGACCGGAGGATTACCACCACCGGATCGACGACCCGAGCCTCGGCATCACCGACGAGACCCTGCTGGTGATGCGGGGCGCCGGGCCGGTGGGCTATCCCGGCGCGGCCGAGGTGGTGAACATGCGCCCGCCCGCGGACCTGATCCGGGCCGGCGTGCACGCGCTGCCCTGTCTCGGCGACGGGCGCCAGTCCGGCACCTCGGCCTCGCCCTCGATCCTCAACGCCTCGCCGGAGGCGGCGGCCGGGGGCGGCCTCGCGCTGCTGCAGACCGGCGACCGGGTGCGGGTCGACCTGCGCCGGGGCACCGCCGACATGCTGGTGGATGCCGACGAGCTGGAGCGCCGCCGGAAGGCCCTGGAGGCGGCGGGCGGCTACGCCTACCCGGCCTCGCAGACGCCCTGGCAGGCGATGCAGCGCGCCACCGTCGGGCAGATGCACACCGGCGCGATCCTGGAGGGCGCCGAGCGGTTCCAGCGCATCGCCCAGACCAGCGGCCTGCCGCGCGACAACCACTGATCGGATTCGAAAGGTCCGGGACCTTTCGCGGGGGCAGGGCGGAGCCCGCTGGGTTCGGGCAAAGCCCGATATCGGGGCTCTGCCCCGATACCCCGCCAAAGGGCTCGCCCTTTGGGAGCCCCGGATCTCACGGCCGCAGCGCCAATTCGGTGTCGGAGAGGGCGAGGCGAACCAGCTCGGTCATGGTCCGGCGCGCAGCCTCCGGGTCGCCCGCCACGATCGCCTCGTACAGGGCGCGGTGATCGGGCATCGGGTCCCGGGGCATGCTCTGGCGGCGGTGCTTGAAGATCGTCGTCCATGTGACCGCCGCCGCGATGGAACTCGACAGGGCGATCAGCGGCCCGTTGCGGGCGGCCTCCAGGATCGCGGTGTGGAAGGCCTGATCGGCGGCCCGGCCATCGTCCGTGCTGAGGCCGTGGCGGCCCATCTCCTCCAGGGAATGGCCCATCCGGGCGAGGTCGAGGCCCGAGCGCCGCTCGGCCGCGAGCGCCGCCGCGGCCGGCTCCACGATCATCCGCAGCTCGAACAGATCGCGGATGAACGTCTCGCTCGGCTCGGATTCGAAGGTCCAGGCCAGGATGTCCGGATCGAGTAGGTTCCAGCGGCTGCGCTGGCTCACCCGCGTCCCGGTGCGCGGGCGGCTCTCCACGAGCCCCTTGGCGCTCAGGATCCGAATCGCCTCGCGATAGGCGGTTCTGGAAACCTTGAGTTGCTCCGAGAATTCGATCTCCCCGGGCAGCACGTCGCCCGGCGTGTAACGCCCACTCAGGATCGCCACCCCGAGATCGCGCGCCACCGAGCCGTGAATGCGACGCGAGCCTGACGCAAGCGGGAGCCTGATATCCTCGTGTCCGCGAACCTGTCTCACCCACGACCTCCAGTCCGAGCCACGGGACGGGCCAGGATCTGAAGATCGTACCCGGAAGTTGTAGGATCGCAAGCGCCAACACCCATAAGCGATATAGATGAGGCGCTTGCGGCTCAGATCGAAAAGATCTAACCTATTTGTATGAGTAAACAACCTGAAGGCAATGCGGCAATCCGCGGCACCGCCCTGATCGGCGAAGCGGACGTGACCACCCCGGAAACGTTCCGGGCCGTCGATGCGGCGACCGGCGCGGTCCTGGATCCGGTCTTCGCATCCGCGGGCGCCGGAGAGGTCGCGGCTGCCTGCGCGCTGGCGGAGGCCGCGTTCCCGAGCTTCTCGGAGACCGATCCCGGGACGCGGGCGGACTTCCTCGAAGCGGCCGCCGCGGCGATCGCCGATCTCGGCCCAGCCCTGATCGAGCGCGCGATGGCCGAGACCGGGCTGCCCCAGGCGCGCCTGGAGGGTGAGCGCGGCCGCACGATCGGGCAGCTGCGCCTGTTCGCGAACCTCGTCCGCTCGGGCGACTGGGTGGAGGCGACGATCGACCCGGCGCAGCACAAGCGCCAGCCGCTGCCCCGGCCGGACCTGCGCCGGCGCCACGTCGCCCTCGGGCCGGTGGCGGTGTTCGGGGCCTCGAACTTCCCGCTGGCCTTCTCGGTGGCGGGGGGCGACACGGCCTCGGCGCTCGCGGCGGGCTGCCCGGTGGTGGTGAAGGGTCACCCGGCCCATCCGGGGACCGGGGAGCTGGTCGCCCGGGCCCTGCGCTCCGCGGTGGCGGCGAGCGGCCTGCATGCGGGCGTGTTCTCCTACCTGCCGGGGCCGTCGAACGCGCTGGGCACCGCCCTGGTGGCGGATCCGCGGATCAAGGCCGTGGGCTTCACCGGCTCGCGCGGGGGCGGGCTGGCGCTGATGCGGGTGGCGGCCGGCCGGCCGGAGCCGATCCCGGTCTATGCCGAGATGAGCGCAGTCAATCCCGTCCTGCTCCTGCCCGCAGCCCTGCGGGTCCGGGGCGCGGCCCTGGCCACGGGCTTCGTGCAGTCGCTCACCCTGGGGGCGGGGCAGTTCTGCACCAATCCGGGCCTGCTAATCGGGATCGCCGGCCCCGAGCTCGACGCGTTCGCGGAGGCCGCCGGTGCGGCGATCCGCGCGAGCGCGCCGCACACGATGCTGACGGCCGATATCCGCGCCCGGTTCGAGGGTGCCGTCGCCGCGATGGCCGAACGCCCGGGGGTGACGGTGGCCGCCCGCGGTGAGAAGGCGGGACCGGGGGGGGCACCCGCCGCGCTGCTGCGCACGGAGGCGCGCCACCTGCTGGCGGACCCGTCGCTGACCGAGGAGATGTTCGGCCCGGCGGGGATCCTGGTGGCGGCCGCCGACGCGGCGGAGATCGCCCGGGTGATCGAAGCCCTCGGGGGGCAGCTCACCGCGACGCTGCACCTCGACCCGGCGGACGAGCCGCTGGCCGCGGAACTGGTGCCGCTGCTGGCGCGCAAGGCCGGGCGTGTCCTCGCCAATGGCTGGCCGACCGGCGTGGAGGTCTGCCACGCGATGGTGCATGGCGGCCCGTTCCCGGCAACCTCGGACGGCCGCACCACCTCGGTCGGCACCCTGGCGATCGAGCGGTTCCTGCGCCCGGTCTGCTACCAGGACCTGCCCGAGGCGCTGCTTCCACCATCCCTGCGCCCGGACAATCCCTGGCATCTCGCGCGCCGGATCGACGGCATCTTCGAACCGCAATCGGGCCACTGACGGGCCGCGGCGCGGTCCGCCTCGGCCGCGCATCGGGACGGTCCGCAGAGGCCGCCGAAAAACGGACGCCCCGGGGGGGACTTTCGATGGGACGATCACTCCTACAATTCGAGTCTGCGGATGGGCAGCGGGGCATCGCCCTGCTGGCGAACGGCGTGGCGCGGCCGGTGCTCGGTGTCCGGACCGTGCTGGAGCTGGCGCGGAAGGCCCTCGCGGCGGGGGACGATCTGGCCGCCACGGCGGAGCGGTCCGGGCTGTCCGAAGTCCTTGATCTGGCGTCCGTTCGGCTTCTGCCGCCGGTGGACCGCGCGGATCCCGCACACCTGCTGCTCAGCGGCACCGGGCTGACCCATCTCGGCTCGGCCGAGGGCCGCGACAAGATGCATCGCGCCGCCGCGGCCGATCCGGCGCCGACCGACTCGATGCGGATGTTCCGGATGGGCGTCGAGGGCGGCAAGCCGGCGCCCGGCGCCCGGCGCGACCGGCGTACAGCCCGAATGGTTCTACAAGGGCGATGGCAGCGCCATCGTAGGGACCGGCGAGCCGCTGGTCTCCCCCGCCTTCGCGCTGGACGGCGGCGAGGAGCCGGAGATCGCCGGGATCTACCTGATCGACGCCGACGGGACCCCGGTGCGCCTCGGCTTCGCCCTGGCCAACGAGTTCTCCGACCATGTGACCGAGCGCGGCAACTACCTGTGGCTCGCGCATTCGAAGCTCCGCCCGGCGGCGCTCGGTCCGGAACTCTGGCTCGGCGCGCTGCCGCCGGACGTGCGCGGCACCAGCCGCGTCCTGCGCGACGGCGCCGTGCTCTGGGAGAAGCCGTTCCTCTCCGGGGAGGCGAACATGTCCCACAGCATCGCCAACCTGGAGCGGCACCACTTCAAGTACGCGCTGTTCCGCCGGCCCGGCGACGTGCACGTGCATTTCTTCGGGACCGCCACCCTGTCGTTCAGCGACGGGATCGCGACCCGGCCGGGCGACGTGTTCGAGATCGCGGCAGCGCCGTTCACGCTCCCCCTGCGCAATCCCCTGGCGGTCGCCCCGGCCGCCGACATCCCCATGCGTGTGCTGTGAGATGACGAATCCGATCCGCATCGGGCTGGTGGGCGTCGGCAAGATCGCCCGGGACCAGCATCTGCCGGTGATCGGCGCCGCGCCGGATTACACGCTGGTGGCAGTGGCGAGCCGCCACGGCGAATACGCGGGCGTGCCCAATTACCGGACGCTGGCCGAGATGCTGGCGGGGCAGGGCGACCTCCAGGCCGTCGCCCTGTGCCAGCCGCCGCAGGCGCGGTTCGAGGCCGCCCTGGCGGCGATCGAGGCGGGGCTGCACGTCTTCCTGGAAAAGCCACCGGGGGCGACCCTGGCCGAGGTCGGGCTCCTCGCCGAGGCCGCGCGCCGGCGGGGGGTGAGCCTGTTCGCGAGCTGGCATTCGCGGTTCGCGCCCGGGGTCGAGCCCGCGCGCAACTGGCTGGCGACGCGCCGGATCCGGTCGGTGTCGATCGCCTGGATGGAGGACGTGCGGCACTGGCATCCGGGCCAGGACTGGATCTGGGACGCCGGCGGGATGGGCGTGTTCGATCCGGGGATCAACGCCCTGTCGATCGCCACCCACATCCTGCCGCCGTTCTTCCTCACCGGCGCGATCCTTGAGGTTCCCGAGAACCGGCAGGCGCCGATCGCCGCCGACCTGCGCTTCACCGACGCCGCCGGCACCCCGATCCACGCCACGTTCGACTGGCGCCAGACCGGTCCGCAGACCTGGGACATCCGCGTCGAGACCGAGGACGGCACCCTGGTCCTGTTGCGGGGCGGCGCGGCCCTGACCCTCGACGGTCGCGACCAGGCGCTGCCGCCCGAGGCCGAGTATCGCGGCCTCTACGACCGATTCGCCGCCCTGATCCGCTCCGGCGCCAGCGACGTCGACCTCAATCCACTGATCCACGCCGCCGACGCTTTTCTGCGCGGCGAGCGCCGCAGCGTGGAGACCTTCACGGACTGACCGGGGAGGGCCCCTGCGGGACACGAACGCGACAGAGCCCAGAAGGCCGCGCGGTTAAGGGGGAGTCATTATGGTAAGGAAGCAGACACGGTGGGCAGCGTTCGCGCTGTGCGCCGCAACGATGACGGCTGGCGTCAGCGCGGCCGAGGCCCAGGTCGCGGCCACGGCGCCGGACGGGGGGCCGACCCTGGTCAATCCGGGCCCGAAGGCCAGCCCGGCGCGCAAGGCGCAGTACCGGGCGAACCGCGCCCGGCGGCGGGTGATCCGTGAGGGTCGGAGCTTCGCGGGCGCGAGCAGCGCGGCAGCCTCGAGCATCGCGCAGGGCGCCACCGCGGCCCCACCGTCGCTGCCGCCCGGCACCGTCGACCTCGGGCACGGGGTCACCGCGATCCTGAACTACACGGGCGAGTTCGCCACCAACCCGTCCGGCGGCCGGCGCCAGGGCTCGGACTATGCCGGCCAGGTGTTCTTCGGCCTCGACGCCGATCTCGGCCGCCTCGCCGGGGTCGAGGGCGGCTCGGTGCATGCCATCGTGACCGAGCGCCACGGGCGCAGCATATCGAACGACTTCATCGGCAACACCACCAGCGTGCAGGAGATCCAGGGCGGCGGCCAGACCGCGCATCTCACCGCCCTGTCGTACGAGCAGAAGCTGTTCGACAACCGCCTCGACATCGAGTTCGGCCGCGTCCTGGCCAACCCGAACTTCCTGGCCTCGCCGTTCTACTGCAACTTCCAGAACAACGGCATCTGCGGCGCGCCGAAGGGCGCGTTCAAGATGACGAACATCACGTGGTGGCCGATCGCCACCTGGGGTGCTCACGCCAAGGCCTGGGTCACCGACAAGGTGTTCGTGCATGCCGGCGTCTACGAGGTGAATCCACGCGATCAGCAGGACAACCAGAACGGGATCGACTGGTCGACCCGCGGCGCCACCGGCGTCGTGGTGCCGGTGGAGGTCGGCTACTCGACCAATTTCGGCAACGACCCGCTGCCGCGCAACTACGGCCTCGGCGCGATCATCGACCAGTCGGACTACAAGGATCCGGTTCAGGACGTCCGCCGGGGCTCGTACCTGCTCAGCGGCCTCGATCCGCTGACCCGGTTCGGCCGGTCGGCGATCTACGCCCGGTTCGACCAGATGGTCTGGCGTCCGGATCCGACCGGCGTCCAGGGCCTGACCCTGTTCGGGGCCTTCCTCGCCGGGACCGGCGGGCGGCAGTTCGAGGATTACTTCCTGAACGGCGGCGCCGTCCTCACCGGCACCTTCGCGGGCCGGCCCTACGACACGATCGGCTTCGGCTTCTCGTGGGAGCACTTCTCGCCGCTGGGTACCGCCAATCTCAGGGCGGCCCGCGCCAAGGTCGGCCTGGGCTACGGCGGTGTCTCCTCGTCGCAGACCATCCTGGAGGTGAACTACGGCATCCAGCTGACCCCGGCGATCCGCCTGATGCCGAACCTGCAATACGTCATCACCCCGCAGCTGCAGGAGCGCTACTTCGCTCAGCCCAAGCGCGTCCCCGATGCCTTCGTGGTCGGCGCGAAGATCTCGGTGGACCTGTTCACCCTGGCGGGCTTCGCCAAGGGCCCCGGCAGCCTCTGAGGCACCGCCCCCGCGGGCCGGCCCCGGCCGGCCCGCGGATCAGCGAACGACACGGCCGCGCGGGTCCTCCGCGCGGCCGTTCTCGTTTCCAGTCGGCTGGAGCCGTGCACGAAAAAGGGCCAGCCGCGATGGCTGACCCCGATCGTCCGACCTCCGCTGCGACGCGGAGGGTTCCGCAGGCCTCACTCGGCCGCGGTCATCTCGGCGGTGAAGTGGCCGCACCAGTCGTTCGTGGACACCACCGGCCACAGGCCCTTGGACTCCGGCTCCGGCTGGCTAACCGGCGGATTGAACCGGCACAGGCCGGCATCGGCCTGGGGTGCCGGGCCGTTGCCGGTGTGCTCGTCGAAGAACTTGCAGCTCTCGCAATGGGCGTTGGCCATGTTCCGTATCTCCCGATGAGGATCGGCTCCGCGCCGCTCTGTTGCGAATTAGAACAACTATAATCTGGAAGTCAAGGGTGAGGACCAGATCCGGGCCCCTGGCCGTCGGTCGGAATGGTCTGGCGCGCGGAGTCTGACGCGACGGGTCTGGGGCTCGACGGGCCGGCCGATCCGGCGGTGGGGCCAGCCCGATTCCGGCGTGGCCGGGCGCCCGGCGCGGACGGCGCGCATCCAAACGAGAACCTTCTCCGTGGGCCGCCTCGGACGATAAAATCGAACTCCTCTCCCGGCGATCGGTAGATCTGACCGGCGCCCAGGGTCCTGACCGGGTGTCATCGCCCGATCCACCGCGAAAAACTCCGGTCGATCGCGAGATAGAATTTCACCACCGCGCCCGGATTACAGGGAGAATGTTTTTCTCCACCCGATGAATAGGGAAAAGCGTTTCATTGACCTGCGACAGGCCGGCCATCAATTCTAGCGCTCCGTCCGGATGCCCGGCGGCGGCGCCGTCGCGTCCCGACCGGACCGTCGCACCGGCCCGCCCGAGGGCACCTGAGCAAGGCACCAGAGCATGACACGACCGAGACTCGTCGGGCTGAGCGCGAACGTGCAGCGGCCGTCCAAGACCCGCGCGCTGGTCGATGCGGTGCTGGGCGAGGCCAGCGCACAGGCCGACCTCGACGTCCGTATCCTGGACTTCGTCGATGCCGGCCCCGGCCTGGGGGCGGCCTGGACCCGCGATCAGCTTCCGCCGGCCGCCCGGTCGGTGCTCGATGCGATCGAGGCGGCGGACGGCCTCGTCGTTGGCTCGCCGGTCTACAAGGGCGCCTATACCGGCCTGTTCAAGCACCTGTTCGACCTCGTCGATCCGGGGGCGCTGGCCGGCAAGCCGGTGGCCATCGTGGCCACGGGCGGCGGCGCGCGCCACGCCCTCGTGGTCGAGCACGCCTTCCGGCCGCTGTTCGGCTTCTTCGGCGCGCTCCAGATCCCCACCGCGGTCTACGCCTCGGACGCGGATTTCCACGCGGGCCTGCTCACCGAGGCCGGAGTGCAGGCCCGGGCGGCGGAAGCCGGCGCCCAGCTCGCCGCGCTCCTCGTCCACCGGAACGCGACGGCCCCGCTCACCCTCGCGGCCGCCGAGTGAGGTCTGCGATGCTCGACCGCCGCACTCTGCTCACCGGCTTGATGGCTCTTCCGGCGGCCCTTCCGGTGGGCTTCGCAGCCCGGAGCGCCCGCGCGGCCGAGCCGGGCGTGCTCCGGATCGGCTACCAGAAGAACGGCATCCTGGTGGTCGCCAAGCAGCAGGGCATCATCGAGCGCCGTTTGGCGCCCCTCGGCCACACGGTGCGCTGGGTCGAGTTCTCGTTCGGTCCGCCGCTGCTCGAGGCCCTGTCGCTGGACGGGATCGATTTCGGGCAGACCGGCGATGCGCCGCCGATCTTCGCGCAGGCCGCGCGGTCCAACCTCGTCTACGCGGCCGCCCAGGAATCCGGCAGCTCCGGCATCGGGATCCTGCTGCCGAAGGGCTCGGGCATCCGCGGCCTCGCCGATCTCAAGGGCAAGCGCGTCGCCTTCGCCAAGGCGTCGAGCGCCCACAACCTGACCATCGCGGCCCTGGAGAAGGCCGGGTTGACCTATGCCGACATCGAGCCTGTGACCCTGGCCCCCGCGGACGCGGCGGCGGCCTTCGCCCGGGGCAGCATCGACGCCTGGACGATCTGGGACCCGTATTTCGCCATCGCCGAGGCGGGGGAGGGGGTGCGCGTGCTGACCCGCGCCGCCGACATCGCCCTGCAGAACAACTTCTTCCTGGCGAGCCGGCCCTTCGCCGAGAGCCGTGGGCCCGTGCTCGCCGCCACCATCGACGCCCTCGCCGAGGTGGCGACCTGGTGCACGCAGAATCGCGGCGCCGTCGCTGAGCTCCTGTCGCAGGGCACCGGCGTGCCGCTCGCCGCGACCCGCCGGGCGGTGGACCGGACCGACTACATGATCGGGCCGATGACCGAGCGCGTGATCGCCGCGCAGCAGCAGGTGGCCGACCGCTTCCATGCCCTGAAGCTGATCCCGAAACCGATCCGGATCGCCGACGCGGTCTGGGCCGCCCCCGCCCGCAACGGCTGAGATCCATGACCGACCGCCCGTCCCGTACCCTGCCTCTGCCGCACCCCGCCGGCCTCGCCCCGAGCCGCCGCCTGCTCCTCTCGGCCGGGCTCGGCCTCGCGGCGGCCGCGGTGCTGCGCCCCGCGCGCGCCGCCGGCAGCATCCGGATCGGCTATCAGAAATACGGCTCCCTCGTGCTGCTGAAGGGCCGCGGCACCCTGGAGAAAGCGCTTCAGCCGCTGGGCACCACGGTGTCGTGGTCGGAATTCCCGTCCGGGCCGCCGCTCTTGGAAGCGCTGAATGCCGGGGCGATCGATTTCGGCTCGGCCGGGGAGGCCCCGCCGATCTTCGCGCAGGCCGCCAGCCCGGAGTTGCGCTACGTCGCCGCCGAGCCGCCCGCCCCAAGGGGCGAGGCGATCCTCGTGCCGAAGGACAGCCCGGTGAAAACCGTGGCCGACCTGCGCGGCAAGACCATCGCGCTCAACAAGGGCTCGAACGTCCACTTCCTGCTGGTGCGCGCCCTGGAGCAGGCGGGCGTGCCCTACGACGCGGTGAAGCTCGCCTTCCTGGCCCCGGCCGACGCCAACGCCGCCTTCGTGCGCGGCTCGGTCGATGCCTGGGTGATCTGGGACCCGTTCCAGGCCGCCGCCGAACGCGCCACCGGCGCCCAGGTCCTGGTCGACGGCCGGGGGGCCGACGGCAAGGGTATTGCCCCCAACCGGCAATTCTACCTGTCCCGGCGCGGCTTCACGGATTCGAATGCCGAGATCGTGTCGGCCGTGCTCAAGGCGCTCGGCGAGATCGAGGCTTGGGCCGAGGGCCATGCCGAGTCCGTGGCGGCGGAACTCGCCCCCTCGGTGGGCATCCCCGCCCCGGTCCTGAGCGTCGCGCTCGGCCGCCTGTCTTACGGCGTCGCGCCCCTCGACGCGGCGACGATCGCCGACCAGCAGAAGGTCGCGGACGCCTTCCATGGCCTCGGCCTCCTGCCGAAGCCGATCCGGGTCGCCGACGCGGTCTGGACGCCGCCCGGGGGCAAGGCCGGAACCCAAGCGGAGGCCCGCTGATGCCCGCATCCAAGTACGAACGCCTGCGCGATGCCGCGATCCCCTGGCTGCTGCCGGCCGCCATCCTCCTCGGCTGGCAGGCCGCGGTCTCGGTCGGGCTCGTCTCCAACCGGTTCATGCCGGCGCCCCTCGACGTGGCCCGGGCCGGCTGGGAGGCCGGGCGGACCGGGGAGCTTTGGACCAATCTCGGGGTCAGCACCCTGCGGGCGCTGGCGGGCTTCGTGGTCGGCGGCGGGATCGGCTTCGCGCTCGGCCTCGCCAACGGCCTGTCGCGCCTGTCGGAGCGGCTGACCGACACCTCGGTGCAGATGGTGCGCAACGTGCCCCACCTGTCGCTGATCCCGCTGGTGATCCTGTGGTTCGGCATCGGCGAGGAGGCCAAGCTGTTCCTCGTGGCGCTGGGCGTGATCTTCCCGATCTACGCCAACACCCTGCACGGGATCCGCTCGGTGGATCCGGGCCTCGTCGAGATGGGCCGGGTCTACGGCATGTCCCGCACGGAGCTGTTCACCCGGGTGGTGCTGCCCGGCGCCCTGCCATCGATCTTCGTGGGCCTGCGCTACGCGCTCGGCATCATGTGGCTGACCCTGATCGTCGCCGAGACGATCTCGGCCTCCTCGGGGCTCGGCTACATGGCCATGCAGGCGCGCGAGTTCATGCTGGTCGACGTCGTGGTGCTGGCGATCCTGATCTACGCGGGCCTGGGCAAGCTCGCCGACGCCCTGACCCGCCAGCTCGAGCGCGCCTGCCTCGCCTGGAACCCCGCCTACAGGAGCGCCTGATGCTGCTCGACGCCGTCCACCGCGAGGTTTTGTCCGACCCGCGCACCGAGTCCCGGCACGCGGGAGCGGCGGCGATCCCGCGTGCGCCCGCCGAGCCGGGCCAGCGCGGGATCGCCGTCACCGTGCGCGACCTGCACAAGAGCTTCGACGGCCATACGGTCATCGAAGGCCTGAACCTGTTCCTGCCGGCCGGCGGCTTCACCGCGGTGGTCGGCCGGTCCGGTTGCGGCAAGAGCACCCTGCTGCGCCTGATCCTCGGGCTGGAGACGCCGACCGGCGGCCGGATCGACCTGGACGGGACGGCCGGCAGCCCCCGCCGCTCCGAGCCGCCGAAGCGGATCATGTTCCAGGAGCCGCGGCTCCTGCCCTGGGCGCGGGTCGTCGACAACGTCGCGGTCGGTCTCTCCGGCCACGGCACCCGGGCCGAGCGCCGGGAGCGGGCGCAGGCCGCACTCGTCGAGGTGGGCCTCGCCGAGAAGGCGGGGCAATGGCCCGCGACCCTGTCGGGCGGCCAGCGCCAGCGCGTGGCGCTCGCCCGGGCGCTGGTGAGCCGGCCGGGCCTGCTCGCCCTCGACGAGCCGCTCGGGGCGCTGGACGCGTTGACCCGCATCGGCATGCAGGACCTGATCGAGCGGATCTGGCTGGCGCAGGGCTTCACGGCGCTGCTCGTGACGCACGACGTCGCCGAGGCGGTGGCTCTGGCCGACCGGATCCTCGTGGTCGACGACGGGCGCATCGCCCTCGACCTGTGGGTCGACGTGCCGCGCCCGCGCCGGCGCGGGGATCCGGATCTCGCGCGCCTCGAAGGCCGCATCCTCGATCACCTGCTCGGCGGCTCCGAAACGCCCGCATGACCAGGTTTCCAAAGGGCGAGCCCTTTGGCGGGGCATCGGGCTTCGCCCCAACCCAGCAGGGCGCTGCCCTGCACCCGCAAAAGGTCGTAGACCTTTTGAAACCTGAATTCTGATCCGCAAGGAAGATCTCGATGACTGCATCGCAAGACGGGCGGCAAGACGGGCGCGCAGACGTCCTCTGGTTCCTGCCGACCCACGGCGACGGGCGGTATCTCGGCGCCCAGGAGGGGGCCCGGGAGGTCTCGCTCAGCTATCTCCGGCAGATCGCGCAGGGCGCGGACGACCTCGGCTATTACGGCGTGCTGCTGCCGACCGGGCGTTCCTGCGAGGATTCCTGGATCGTCGCCTCGGCGCTCGCCCCGCTGACCAAGCAGCTGCGCTTCCTCGTGGCGGTCCGGCCGGGCCTGATGGAGCCGTCTGCTGCGGCCCGCATGACCTCGACGCTCGACCGGATCTCGGACGGGCGCCTCCTGATCAACGTCGTCACCGGCGGCGATCCGGTGGAGCTCGCGGGTGACGGCGTGTTCCTGTCCCACGACGAGCGCTACGCCGTCACCGACGAGTTCCTGACGATCTGGCGCGGCCTGCTTTCGGGCGAGACCGTGACCTTCCAGGGCCAGCACCTGCGCGCCGAGAACGGCCGGCTGATCTACCCGCCGGTGCAGAAGCCCTACCCGCCGCTCTATTTCGGCGGTTCGTCGGCGCCCGGCATCGCGGTGGCGGCCGAGCATTGCGACGTCTACCTCACCTGGGGCGAGCCCCCGGCGCAGGTCGCGGAGAAGATTGCCGCCGCACGGCAGGCCGCCGAGGCGAAGGGCAAGACCTTCTCGTACGGCATCCGCCTGCACGTGATCGCCCGGGAGACGGAGGGCGAGGCCTGGGAGGCCGCCGAGACGCTGATCTCGAAGCTCGACGACGCCACCATCGCCAAGGCGCAGGAGACCCTGAAGCGGCAGGATTCCGTCGGCCAGAGCCGGATGATGGCGCTCCACGGCGGCAGCCGCGACAAGCTCGTGGTCTCGCCGAACCTCTGGGCCGGTGTCGGCCTCGTGCGCGGCGGCGCCGGAACGGCCCTGGTCGGCTCGGCCGATCAGGTGGCCGACCGGATGAAGGAGTATATCGATCTCGGGATCGACCGCTTCATCCTCTCGGGCTACCCGCACCTGGAGGAGGCCTACCGCTTCGCCGAGCTGGTCTTCCCGAAGCTGCCGCTGCGCGCCACCACCGGGCGCCCGGCCACCAACGCCCGCAACGACGGCCCGTTCGGCGAGATCATCGCCAACGACCTCGTGCCGGCCCGGCGCGTCGGGGCGCATTGACCCGGAAAATCAGCCATGCCCTTCAGTATCGGGCATGGCTGATCTGCATTCGCGTCACCGGAACGTCACGGTGAGGCCATTCTTGGCGTCCATCCGCCCTGTCCATCGTCGCGCGACGCGTTCGCGCGTCAGGACGCGTGAAGGATGTCCATGACTTCGACCAAGACGGCCCTGTTGGCCATCGCCCTGTGCTTCGGCTCCGCCGCGGCCTTCGCCGAGTCTTCCCCCGGCCGGGAAGCCCTCAAGCAGCACTGCACCGGCGATTACATGGATTACTGCAGCGCCTACGCGCCGGGTGGCCCGGAGGTCGAGGCCTGCTTCAAGACCAACCTCAAGAACCTCTCCCCCGGCTGCTCGGCGGCGATCACCGCCTACAAGAAGGAGCAGCGGGCGACCAAGCGGGTCAGCGAGGCGCGCTGAGCGGCGGGTCCTCGGATCCCCTAGCTCCCCGTCGAACAACAGGCGCGCGGCCCCCGTCTCTCCCTCTGCCCATGCGGAGGGACGGGGGCCGCGCGCCCGCATCCTCGAACGGACGTCTGCCGATCCCGGGGACCCGCGCGCCTGCGCTGACGGGCCAGCCCGCCGGGACCTCGACCCGGCGTCGCCGGAACGGCCGAAGGCGCATGTCGAGCGCGCGCCCTGAAGACCGCACGGTCCCGCCATCCGCCGACAGGTCATCGCGAAGTGTTGGCGGCGGCCGTGATGCGCCGTCCGGAGCCCAGGGCAGGCTACACCGCCGCACCGCCAGATGTCGTCCAGATGGCGCGGCCGGAATCTCTGGGCCACTCCCGCGCTCAACACGAAATTTTAAGCGTGCGGCCGCGATGACGAGGCGCTACTTCAGGCTAGCCTGATTCCAACGATCCCGCGTGGATCGCGCGGCGGCGCGGGGCCTGTGTCCCGGCCCCGTCGGAGCTTCTGAGATCCGGATCCCGTACCGATGACCACACCCGACAGGATCCCCGCCGGACGCGCGATGCGCGCGGCGTCGGCGCGTGTGTCGCGGACGATCCTGGGTGGGTGCGTCGCCACCATGATGATCGTGCTCGATCTCATCGTGTATTCGCAGCTCATCTTCTCCGGCCCGCTCGCCGAGAGCCGCACCGCCGGCGTGGCGGCGATGCTCTCGGCCTACGTCCTGGGCGGACTCGTCTTCGCGGTGCTCAAGCGGGACGTGGTGGTTTCCCTGTCGTTCTTCGGAGCGGCCGCAATCGTGCAGGCGGCGATCGCCGCCAGGGTCGCGGAGCAGCTGCACGCGGCGGGCGTGACCGATCCGGATGCGGTCGGCCAGATCGTCCTGCTCGCCTGCGGCGCGGCGACCCTGCTGACCGGCCTCGTCTTCGTGGCGCTCGGCACCCTGCGGGCCTCGCTGGTGATGCAGCTGCTGCCCTACCCGATCCTGACCGGCTTCCTCGCCGGCGTCGGCCTGCTGCTGCTGCGCAGCGGCGTGCAGATCGGCGCCCATATCGACGACGCGGTCGCGTCCCTGCTGGGCCTGTTCGATCCGGCAACGCCCAGCCTGCGCGATCCCGGCACGCTCGGGCGCATCGCCCTGACGCTCGGCATCGGCTTCTGCGCCTTCTATCTCCCCCGGCGCGTCCCGCACTGGAGCACCTTCCCCGCCATCGTCATCGCCAGCTTCGCGCTGGTGCATCTCGGCGTGTCGATGCAGGGCCTCGACACCGCCGCCGCGCAGGCGGCCGGCTGGCTGATCGACCCGCTGCCGCCGGGCCCGCTGCTGCGGGCCCCGGCGATCGCCAGCCTCCCGGGCTTCGACCCCGCCCTGCTCCTGCCGGTCCTGCCGAAGATCGCCACCGAGATCCTGGTCGCGGTCATCATCCAGATCCTCTACGTCGTCAGCGTCGAACTGGATCTGCGGCGCGAATTCGGCATCGACCGGCTCTTCGTCGCCTCGGGCTTCACGAACGTCCTCGGCAGCCTGTTCGGCAGCCCGGTGATGGGTTTCGACCGGACCTCGACGCTGTACCTGCACAATATCGGCGGCGGGCAGTGGCTCGGGCGGTGGCTGACGCTCGCCATCACGGCGGCCCTGCTGCTGTTCGGCGCGAGCAGCCTGGGCCTGCTGCCGCGCCCGCTGGCCGGCGGCGCCCTGATCGCCATCGCGCTGGGGCACCTGTTCAACCTCTCCCGCGCCCACAGGACCCTGCTGCCCTGGGAGGTCGCGGTGGCGGCCTGCGTGTGCGCGGCGACCGCCCTGTTCGGGGCCACAATGGGCTTCCTGACCGGCATCCTGATGGCGATGCTGATCTTCGCGGTCCAGTACGCCCAGATCCCGACCATCCACCGGGCGATCTCCGGGGCGGAGCGGCGCAGCAGCATCATCCGCGAACGCGCCGGTAATTCATCATTTTAAACAGGTTCTTAGCTCTGAGCTCATCTAAGCTACCCACGTCCAATCCCACATCCTAAAAACGGATTGTCCAACACGGTCTGGCACTATTGCGGACGTTTTCTTTAGCCAGATACGCGAACGGCATTTATGAGAAGTGGCGTGGCGACCGCCCTGCTCATAGCCAGAGGCTTCAACGGGCACACCCCCCAATCATGAAAACTCATCGACCGAACGATCAATGGTTAGATCCAGAAAATGATTTACAGCAGACGCCCGGAGCTATATTTTTTGATTTTCCATGCAATTCTATAATTCATTGCTCAACCTAATTAAATACGAATAATTTATCAATAGAACATATTTTAGCCCAGGCATTCATCAGCTCACGTCGCTTCTCGAACAGATCAGAGCGCCGGTAGGCCCGTTCAGTCGCGTCACCTACTGTGTGTGCCAACGCCATCTCAGCTAAGTCACGCGGGAACGCAGTGTACTCACCAGCCCAATCTCGGAACGACGAGCGGAAGCCGTGGACCGTGATGCCGGTGCGATCCAACTTCGCAAGTACGTCACGGGTCATCTTATCATTGAGTGGCTCCCCGCTTCGGCGGCCTGGAAACACGAAGATGTCGTTGAAGCCGCGCATCTGCGCCAACAGGGCCACCGCCGGTTCCGACAGCGGCACCCGGTGCTCAATCCCGGCTTTCATCCGCTCGGCCGGTATGGTCCAAATGGCACGATCCATGTCGATCTCGACCCAGCGTGCGCCCAACGCTTCGCCAGATCGAACTGCCGTGAGGATTGTGAACTCCAATGCCCTCGCTGGAATCGTGTCCTGGCCGCGAAGCTCGGCCATGAATACTGGCACCTGCCGGAAGGGCAGGGCAGGGTGATGTGCAACCTTCTTTACCTTGGATCGCCGCGGCAACAGGTTGGCAAGGTGACCCTTCCACCGCGCCGGATTCTCGCCGCGGCGATAGCCGCGGGTCGTCGCCCAATCTAGGATAGCCTCGATTCGTCCCCGTACCCGCGTGGCAGTCTCGGGCTTCGTGCTCCAGATCGGCTCTAACGCCTTCATAACTAGGCCGGTGTCGATAATTTGGACCGGAAGATCACCGAACAACGGATATGCATAGTATTTCAGTGTAGATGGCCACTGTTTTGCGTGTCGATTACTGCGCCAACTTGCTTTGTGCGCTTCAATGTAAATCTCAGCGCATTGCTTGAACGTGACAGCCTTCGCGGCTTCTAGCTCCGCCTCCTGAAATTTCGCCCTACGGACCTCAATGGGGTCGATTCCGTCGGCCGTTAGCTTACGGCAATCCCGAGCGCGATCCCGTGCTTCGGCGAGGCTGAAGGTAGCAGCCGAACCCAACCCCATCTCGCGTGACTTGCCACGAAGGGTGAACCGAAAAATCCAGCTTTTGGCGCCACTGCCGGTGACTTGAAGCCAAAGACCGTGGCCGTCGCCATACATGCCCGGTATTTTCAGCCGAGCAACGCCGAGAGCAGTGAGCTTACCCTGCATTATTTCACACCCAAGCCTCTACTCGCATTATAATCGTAGATTTGTAGTTACGCCAGGGTTCAGCAATAGCTTCGCTACAAAACACCTGCAGATCCAGCCTTTTATGAAAAGTTGGGGAACTGTAATAGATGCGCTAGGTGTCAAAGCCTATGGGAAAGCCGGTACCAGCCTTCAAGCCTAGCGGAATTGGGTAGCAGATCCGCGAGCTGCAGCGACTCCTGGATGCATAAACGTTGAACATCGAGGTTTTGTAAGAGGCGACGGAACGGGCTTTCGCTCGAATCGCCTCGTTCTGCTCAGCGTTGGCTTGAATCGCATTGAGGAGCTTACGTGCCGACGGCTCGAAGCGTGGCGTGATAGCTTGGTGCGGGTCGACGGCGATGCTGAGCAGCATCGCCGCAGCCAGGGCACCGCAAACCGGGTGCTCAGTATCGTCAAGGCGATGCTTAATCACGCGGTGGGCGATCCGACGAATGGACTCACCGACGATAGCGCTTGGCGGCTTGTCCGCCCTTTTCAACAGGTCGGCCGGGC
Source organism: Methylobacterium sp. E-065 (assembly GCF_022829605.1). Classification (GTDB taxonomy): domain Bacteria; phylum Pseudomonadota; class Alphaproteobacteria; order Rhizobiales; family Beijerinckiaceae; genus Methylobacterium. The sequence continues at coordinate 32,321 of NZ_JAKSYD010000177.1, forward strand.
ACGCGAGGTTCACTTCACGCCCGCGGAGGTGCTGCGTCTCCTTGGAAGCTGCGAGGATGCCGTAATTACTCACGGGGTGGATCGGTCGGCGGCTGAACGCCCACCGCTGGGCGGCTTGCCGGGACGAGCTTGCCTCTTGCGCGGGTCGGATTTCGCTGATTCCCTCGTGAGATGGGCCGCAGCGAACTGGAACGGCTGAGCCGCGAAGAGCTGATCGAGCTGGTGCTGCGGCTGCAGCGGCCAGAGAAGACCTCGCGCACCTCGTCCAAGCCGCCCGCGACGGACCGCAAGGAGCAGCGGGAGCACTCCAAGCCCGGCGGCGCCAAGCTCGGTCACGAGGGCCATAGCCGCGTCGTCAGCGATGATCCTGACGCTGTCGTCGATCATCGTCCCGAGGCGTGCGCGTGCTGCGGCGGCCTTCTGCCTAGTGCACAGACGCTGACGAACGCACCACGTGCTTGCCTGCTAAAATATTGATTCAGCTTGTAAAATAGCCTTGCCGTGTGTACGTTTTGTCGGCGTCATTGCACTAGAGACCTGTGCGCCGAGATCGCCAGCGTCTCTGAGCGGATCGAGCTGCCTGCGGTGGCGCCGGTCGTAACGCAGCACCGGCGCCTTGCCGTTCGTTGTCCGCGCTGCGGGACGCGCGTGATCGCGCCGGCACCCGAGGCAGTGCGAGGTACGCCGTTCGGTCCGCGGCTGCACGCGGTGGCGACGTACCTCAAAACCTTCCAAGCGCTCTCGTATGAGCGGCTGCAGGCGGCGCTCTCCGACCTGTTCGGCCTCACCCTCAGCCAGGGCGGGCTGATGTATCTGCTCCGGCGCGCGCAGGGCCGCTTCCGTGCCGGCCGTGACGCGGCCATCGCGACCCTGCGCAAGGCTGAGGTCGTCGCCTGCGACGAGACCGGCGTGCGCATCGAGGGCTCGAACGCCTATCATTGGCTGTTCCACTCGGCCGACGCGGTGGTGCACACGCCGTCTCTGACGCGCGGCGCTGTTGTGGTGCGCGAGATGATGGACGGGCACCGGCCCGCGGTGTGGATCTCAGATCGCTACACGGCCCAACAAGGCCACGCGGATGAGCACCAGACCTGCCTGGCGCATCTGGCGCGCGACGTTGCCTTCGTTGTCGAAGTCAGCGACGATCCCGTGCCCTGGCGCCTGCAGCTCTGGCTGGGAAGCGTCTTCGCCCTGGCCGAACGCGTCACCGACTTGGCCGCCTCGAAGCTCTCGGCCAAGCGCCGGAGCCTGGATCGACAACTTGGCGCCATCCTGGCCACGCCGAGCCGCTGTGACCTGACACGCGACCTGCAGGCCAAGATCAGCCGCGCCCGCGATCAGCTCCTAGTCTTCCTCGCCTATCCTGGAAAAGTCGAGCCGACCAACAACGGCTCCGAGCGGCTGCTTCGTCCGGCTGTCGTGCAGCGGAAGGTTACCAACGGCTACCGCGCCATGTGGGCGGTTGAGGGCGAGGCCGCCATCCGCACCGTCGCCGACACCGCCCGCCTGAGCGGCGCCAATCCATTTGGCGCCATCCTCAAAACCGTGGGCGCCTGAACCCGGCCATCACAGGCGTGGGTAATTACCAGGCGACTGCCATGCTTTTGCCTTGCGCCGTCTTCCATCGATCTGGCGCAGCATCAGCACCACCTGTTCCGCGCTCGGCCTCTGTCTCGCTTCATCCCCAACTCCTCCGGTCCGGGCTGATTCTCTCAATCAGTCCGGTCCAAAGCCAGTCGGTCAGGCCAAAATCACCCATTATGCTACAAGATAATAACTCTGGAATTGCCGCCGAATGCACACGATTATCCGCACAATATATGTGACGCAATCATCCCAAATCACTCGCGGCTGAGGAAATGATGACTAAGCGTTATACCCCAGAGGAAAAACAAGAGTTCAATCGACGTTTCTTAGATGATTTTCTCGCCGATTTGACGGTTGAGGAGATCGCGGAAAAACACGGTGTATCGAAAGCGTCAATATACCGTTGGAAAAGGGAGCAAAATCAAGATATCGTACAGCTTGACGTATTTAAAAATTTTGGTATCGATATTGAGGACGCATTCAATATAGTTCATAGGCACGACATCGCCGACCGCTGGACTCTCAGAGATGCTCTATTCCGTATTGCAATTTGGATAAGATGGCCCACGGAGCCGCACATACAAAGGGCAATGTTGATAACATGCATTTGCAATTATCTAAGACAGCATTGCCCGTCCCCAAACCTACACAAACTGGATGAAAACGAGCGAAAATTTCTGTACAAATACGTCGACCTGGATTTTCTCGGCTCAATTGCGACGCCGAATGCCCCATATTTCGATTTCTTTAACATCCAGTCACATGGCAAGGCTCGATATTCGGATCTAGATTTTTTTGGAGCCGTCACGAAATATATGCTTTCACCGCTAGCGGTGCGCGGCTCATCAAATAAATATATTCAACTCGCCGAAGTGCATTATTTAATTCAAAACGAAGTTTTTGGCCCTACTTGGGTGATGTCTAAACGGACATTCGAATATATTTGGGCAAAACGAGCAGCAACATTTCCGTTTTTATTTGTGGAAAGACACAACAAACCCGAATACAAAGTTGATTGGAATTTTGAGCCTCAATCGCCTGAATTTCATCAAGAATTTGACGATATTTTTGAGAATGTGGCGCACGTTAAGCGCTATTTAGCGCATTGCCGTTGGGCGACCGAGACGCTTCGCTCCCGACTTCACCCTCGAACGCTAAAGCACATCCGATTTCCGAATTTTCCTGATGGGCTCGCGTCGATCGCACTGCCAACGGAGCCCTTTGATGCCGCCGAGACGGCAAAACTGAAAAGGGTCGGTACGGATTTTTTCAAGGCAAAATCAGGCACTTAGCTTGGCATCCTTCCGCGGAAAGCTCTCGCGTCCAAGAATGTGCTGAGAAGCCTCATCATGTCCTTCATCGAACCAACAGTGGTTCGAGAGATACGGTGAGCACATGAAACGTAAAAGTAAATCATCTAAAGTGGAAGATCAGCAGTTCTTCCAAAAACAGGCTTAGTAAGACTTCGACAGATCTTGGCACCAATAGGGCCTATCCCTGTCAGCCGCTCGGCCTTCTGGGCGGGCGTGAAAGTCGGGATCTATCCGGCCCCGATAAAACTGTCACGACGAGTCACCTGCTGGCGTGCCGAGGAGATTCAAAATCTCTTCCACGGCAGACCTGATGCCTAAAGCATCATAATCAGCCAATCATCCCACCTGCCGAAGCTCTTGTGAGCTTCGGCAGGTCTCAAAAAATTCGGAATCCCAAAAATTGCCGCCAGACGCGGCGAAGGAAAACTCATGTCAAAACTGCGCGGGAAGTCAATAATTAGTCAGAATTGGAACGACGACACGGAATTCTTCGACGAGATTAGGCCCATGATCGATGAAAGTCCGATCAAAGCTGTCAACTTACTTCGTTGCTTTCATCGTCAGTCGCTGAAGGGACATCACAAGCGCGTAAAACACACTATCGTGCATGCTTACGCTTGTGCCCTAAAACTGAAGAAAAGCGAGAAGGTGATCAAAAAATTCTATAGCCAAGACTTCTTTTTAAAAAGAAAGTACAAATTGGATGATTCGAATCTGCTTCGTATGACTATGTGCTACATATTCGGAAGCCTCGAAGGAAGCAACTACGGGCAGGCGCTGAGCTACGAACGTGCGATTCGACCATTCTTCATGCGTCAAGCAAGCAAAGACGAGGTCGCAGAAGCTCTTTCAGAAAAGAGTCTAGATGAACTTGAACAGGAAGCTAAGGCCGAAAGAAAAGGACATGAGAATGCCGAACCAGATCATTCTACTGGCGATCAAGGAGATGACACTAGTACAAATAAAGGCAATCCAACGTATTATGAAGAAGAAAAATACGACGATGAGGAACAATCCGCGGAATCATCAGAGTCTGATCCCGTATCCAAAAATAATGAAACGCGAGGCAACACTACCTCCAAGCGTGAAATTAAATTGAGCGATCTACGATTAGTGTCGACGGATCAGATATCGCTTCGCGTAATCAATGATCTTGCCTACAAATGCGGCTCAATTGACTACGAGCGCGAAGAGACTTCCTCAGGCTTCGTTCGTATCATCGCAACTGCAGTACACCCCAAGCCGTAAAGGCTGGCCGGCTAGTGATGAACATTCGTCCCTCACTAGCCGGACATGGATTAGATATCAGGACAAAACAAGATTTGAAAGGGCAAACTGTTCGGCAGAATGCTTTGAGATCCACACTACACACACACCTTATAGCACCTACCACCTCATTAATGCAGGCTACTCATGCCCAAATATGCCCATTTTCTATCGCCTTCCCGCTCTTACAGACCACCTAAGCACCTTTTCGAACTTCGACCCCCCAGACCCTATGACCCTCGTTCGCCCCTGCCCACCATTGTGGATTTGAACACCCTCGCCGAGGTTCACCTGCGCGCTGACGATAGGATCAAGGACTACCTCGAATACCCGCGCAAGAACTACAAGCAGGTCGCCTGCCGCGACGCGGTCGACGAGCTTCAGCGGTGCAAAGCGAATGCACTCTACGCAAACAACGCCTATTCCCGGATCGCCTTCGCCGAAATCGCCCTGAAGCACATCGCCGCTGAGCCGGGCATCGTTTACGGCCCGCGCTGCTTCGTGACGGTCACCCCCGCGCGTTTCGCCTTCTCTCTTGGCGACCGCGGTATGTTCTCTCCGCAAGGCCGTTCCGTGATGCGGAGCCTGGGCGAGGCCGCGCACTTCAAGATCCACCAGCTGCAGCAAGTGACCCGGCAGGCGTTCGGCGACCTGCCGTTCATCGGCATGGTCGAGGTCGCGCTTTTCCCGAGTTGGTCGTCATCGGGCTGGGCCGTGTTCGACTCGGTGTCCTGGCACTGCCACCTGCTCGCCTGGGGGGCTACAGAAGAGGAGCTCAACGGGATCCTTCGGCCGCTTCGCGAGCGGCATAGCAGCATCAAGGAGGGCGTCACCTCGGTGCACATTCAGACGGTGCCTGACGACGATATCATGCGCAAGTTTGTTTACGCCCTGAAGGCCCCGCAAAAGGTCTACCGTACCGCCTACTTGCGGACGGTCTCACGCGATCAGGTGCTGACTGGCTTCGACACCCGGGCTTGGCGGATCAAGAAGGATTGGCTGCGCACGGGACAGCGAGTTCGCCTACTCGACGTGATGGCCGGCCGCACCCTCGACAGGCTGCTGTTCGGCAACCGCGAGGGC
>NZ_JAKSYD010000179.1 GCF_022829605.1 Methylobacterium sp. E-065
CTACGACAAGCTGCGGTGGCAGCACCCACGGACGGGCCGACAGTTGGTTTAGCCGCAGCGTACGGGTGCCGGCGTGGCGTGACAGGCCGGGATGGCAGGGCCGCCGCAATCGCACCAGGTGTATCGATGCCGCTCGCGACCAGGGTAACCAGCGCGATTCCCATCCGCACCACAAACCGCCTCGATCGAGCGCCCCGCAGTGCCGACCGACGCCCCGCCGCGCCAGCTCCAGCACCAGCCGGCCTCCCACCGAACTACCGACGAGGTCCGCCGTCGTCAGGCCTTGCGACTGCACGAAGCCGGCGAGGGC
>NZ_JAKSYD010000180.1 GCF_022829605.1 Methylobacterium sp. E-065
TGGACGCTCAAGCCCGGGGTGAAGTGGCACGACGGCAAGCCGCTCACCGCCGACGACCTCGTGTTCACCTGGGCGTATGCCCGCGATCCCGCCACCGCGGCGGTGACGGCCGGGTCCTACAAGGATTGCAAGGTCGAGAAGGTCGACGACCTCAGCGTCCGGGTCGTGTTCGACAAGCCGACGCCCTACTGGTGCGACGCCTTCGTGGGCATCGTCGGGATGGTGCTGCCGCAGCACCTGTTCGGCCCCTATAGCGGCGCCAAATCCCGCGACGCGCCGCAGAACCTCGCCCCGGTGGGCACCGGCCCGTACCGGTTCGTGGAGTTCCGGCCCGGCGACATCGTCCGCGGCGAGCGCACTCCGGATTACCACCTGCCGACCCGGCCGTATTTCGCCACGATCGAGATTAAGGTCGGCGGCGACGCGGTCTCGGCCGCCCGCGCGGTGCTCCAGACCGGCGAGTACGACTACGACTGGGACATGCCAATCGAGGACCGGGTGCGGAAGCGCCTGGAGACAGGCGGCCAGGGCCGGGTCGACGTGTTGTCGCGCCGTCAGCGGGGACTCCTGCCGCGTCACGCCCCCGACGCGAAAGTCGC